>NZ_CP022603.1:997500-1597500 GCF_002278035.1 Ochrobactrum quorumnocens
CGAAAGCATCGACCATCTCTATCGATATGTGGAATTACTTTTCAACCGAAAGACGGTCATCCAGACCAACCAAGCAAGGCTATAGGGAGGAAACCATGCCTAGCACCATTCGCTTACACCGTGTCATTGCCGCCAAACCCGAGAAGGTCTATCGCGCATTCGTGGAACCGGATGCGATTGCAAGCTGGATTCCCCCTTACGGGTTCTTGTGCACGGTACACGAAATGACCGCCAAGGTCGGCGGTGGACATAGAATGTCGTTTCGGAATTTCACGACCGGCGAATCGCATTCCTTCGGTGGCACCTATGTCGAACTCGTCTCCGGAGAACGCCTCGTTTATACCGATAAGTTTGATGATCCCAATCTACCTGGCGAAATGAAAGTAACGATTGACTTGAAAGCCGTATCAGTCGGCACCGAGATCACCATCGCACAGGAAGGTGTCCCTGACATCATACCCGCTGAAGCATGCTATCTTGGCTGGCAAGATTCACTGGACAAGCTGAGAAGGCTTGTTGAGCCGGAAATCAACCAATAGCTCGTATTAATCATGTGCTGAATAGCACTGTGCCGCCACATCGATATTGAGATGCGGCGGCACAGATACATGAGCTCAGCTCTATTTATTCCCACTCAATCGTGCCCGGAGGCTTCGACGTGACATCATAGACGACGCGGTTGATACCGCGCACTTCATTGATAATGCGAGTGGCCGCATTGCCAAGGAAGTTCATGTCATAGTGATAGAAGTCAGCAGTCATGCCATCAACTGAAGTCACTGCACGCAGTGCGCAGACGAATTCGTAGGTACGGCCATCGCCCATAACGCCAACGGTCTGAACCGGAAGCAGAACTGCGAATGCCTGCCAGATGGCATCGTAAAGACCAGCCTTGCGGATTTCATCAAGATAAATCGCGTCAGCTTCACGCAGAATTTCAAGCTTTTCGCGCGTAATGCCGCCCGGGCAACGGATCGCAAGACCCGGGCCGGGGAATGGATGACGTCCGATGAAGCTGTCAGGAAGACCAAGTTCCTTACCGAGTACGCGCACTTCATCCTTGAAGAGTTCGCGCAAAGGCTCGACCAGCTGCATGTTCATGCGCTCTGGCAAACCACCAACATTGTGGTGCGATTTGATCGTGACCGAGGGACCGCCGGTAAACGAGACGCTTTCGATAACGTCTGGATACAACGTACCCTGTGCAAGGAAGTCCGCGCCGCCGAGCTTGTTCGCTTCTTCTTCGAAAACTTCGATGAACAGACGACCAATGGTCTTGCGCTTCTTTTCCGGATCGCTTTCGCCTTCGAGAGCGCCAATGAAACGATCCTGCGCGTTCACGAGGATCAGCGGCAGATTATAATGCTCCTTGAACATGGCCACCACATCGGCAGCCTCGTTCTTGCGCATCAATCCGTGGTCAACAAGAATACAAGTCAGCTGATCGCCAACTGCTTCATGAATCAGGAGAGCGGCAACTGACGAGTCAACGCCACCGGAGAGCGCGCAGATGACCTTGCCCTTGCCGACCTGTTTGCGGATGGCGTCAACAGCCTGTTCGCGATAGGCAGACATGGTCCAGTCAGGCTTTATACCGACGATGTTGTGAACGAAATTCTGAATGAGCTTTGCGCCATCTGGCGTATGCACCACTTCCGGGTGGAATTGAACCGCGAAATACTTGCGTTTCTCATCCGAAATAGCTGCAAAAGGTGCATTTGGCGATGTGCCGATGACCTTGAAGCCTTCAGGGAGCGCTGTGACGCGGTCGCCATGGCTCATCCAGACCTGATGACGTGTGCCCTTGGCCCATATGCCAGCAAACAGCGCGCTGTCTTCCTGAACTTCGAGGAAGGCGCGACCGAACTCGCGGTCATGGCCGCTTTCAACCTTGCCACCCAGCTGGGCGCACATGGTCTGCTCGCCATAGCAAATGCCGAGAACAGGGATGCCCGCCTCGAAAATTGCCTGCGGGGCGCGCGGGCTGCCGATGTCCGTTGTCGAGTGTGGACTACCCGACAGGATCACAGCCCTCGGATTGATGCGCTTATAGGCATCTTCCGCCAACTGGAACGGAACGATTTCGGAATAGACTCCAGCTTCGCGTACGCGGCGTGCAATCAGCTGCGTGACTTGGCTGCCAAAGTCGATGATAAGGATAGTGTCAGGATGTGCCGTGGTGCTCATGCGGAGCATCTAGATAAAAAGCAGCCAAAATGCAATGGACGAAGTGCCACGTTTCAACAATCAAACAGAGAAACTTGGCCTATACTGACATATCATTGTCAGGAAGTGCCTTGAAGTATCAGGGCGCCGTCAAAAATAGTTGCTTCCAGCTCTTCGACCGCACTTGCGAGTTTCTCGTCGATGATGTGCAGGAATTCCGTCCAGTCGCCAACATGCTGCAATTCTCTTACGCCGTCGGAAATTCCACGCAGACCAATCAGCGTGATGCCATGTGCCTGACATGCGCGCAGGCAGGCATACGTCTCCATATCCACCATATCGGTTTCAATTGTCTCATAGGCTTTTCCGGAGACGATATTTGCGCCCGTTGAAAGGGTCGCGCTCGGAAGACCCGGCACAAGACATGGCAATTCAAAGGTCTTCGGCAAATCTAGGAATGGTGTGCAGCCTTTTTCAAAGCCTAATGGGGAAGCATCCATATCGCGATAAGCGACTGATGAGATCTGATAGACGTCGGCCTGCGGAAGCGTCGCCGATCCAGCGGAACCGAGCGAGACGATCAGATCAGGCAATTCGCCTCGCAGTTCCAATACTGTGAGAACACGTGTCAGATTGATTGCCGCTTCAACCGGGCCGACGCCGATCATCAGTGGCAAGAAGAGCGAACTCAGATAAGGACCATATTCCGCTTCTGTCGCCATGACATAAAGCAGGCGTTTTCCTGCAATGGTTTTGATCATCCCTGTAGCCCCTTACGATCCTGAACAACCATCATTGTTCCTGTCATGGTCGCAATAAGACGCACTTCTGTGTCCGTAACAGCGAAAGCCTGTCCATCACTGACCATAATCGTCCGTCCGGGCTTGGTAACCTCACCACGGAACAGAAAACGGTCACCTCTACCGGGGGCTAGCAGATTGACCTTGAACTCTATTGTAAGCACTGCAGCGTCAGTCGGCATAAGACTGAGGGCTGCATAACCGCAGGCAGAGTCCAATGCCGCGGAAATTATGCCTGCGTGAAGAATACCGTGCTGTTGTGTCAGCTCTTCGCGAAACGGCATTTCGACTTCGACGATGCCTGGCTCACAGCGCGTGAGTTCGGCTCCGATCAACTTCATGGCAGCCTGACGGCCAAAACTCTCCTCAACGCGCTCCTTAAAATCGGGCTCGGCTATTCTATGCGCTGGCATAATGGTCCCCGAGCTCAGCTGTGTTTTTGTAAGACACTCACATAAAACCCATCTGTGTCCGTTGACAATGGGGAAAATACGCTGCCGCGCGCCGGATACACCGGCGCAACCGTATCAGCTTCCGGAACCACCTTGTTCCAAAGTTCCGCCGGAGCCACTTCCGAATAATTGCTGTTCTCAGCGAGGAAGCGCTCAACCTGCCGTGTATTTTCTTCGTCAAAAAGCGAACAGGTCACATAAACCAGTCGTCCACCCGGTTTCACATAATGCTTGGCCGCTTCCAACACTTCCTGCTGGTCCTGCACACGACGTTCGAGCTGCTGATCATTCAGACGCCATTTTGCGTCCGGTCTGCGTCGCCACGTGCCCGAGCCCGTGCATGGCGCATCGGTCAGCACGAGGTCCATGCGTTCAATAAGAGGCGCAAGCGCATCTAGATTTCCATGAATCTGCGTGTTTCGAACACCTGCTCTTTGCAATCTGTCATGCATCGGCGAGAGACGCGCGCGTTCGGCATCATAAGCGTGAACCTGTCCGCTATTTTGCATAGCGGCAGCCAACGCCAGCGTCTTGCCACCGGCGCCCGCACAATAATCCAGCACCTGCTCACCGGGTTTAGCACCTGCAAACAAGGCAGCCAGCTGCGAACCCAGATCCTGCACCTCAAACCAGCCGTCGAGAAACGCCTGATCAGTCTGCACATTCGGATGACGTCCAAGTGCTTCTATCGGAGGAATGCGTAGAGCCTGATCAAGGAGCGGTGCCTTTGCAACACCTGCCTTTTCGAGAGCGGCCAAAGTTGCCTGCGGTGCGGCTTTCAGCAGATTAACTCTGAGATCGACTGGCGGGCGTGTCGCAAGGGCCGCAGCCTCTTCCACCCAGCGCTCCCCAAACAATGCTTCCAGCGAAGGAATGCACCATTCGGGAACATCGGCTTTTACAAATGCTGGTGCCGCAGAAAGATCGCGGCTGGTCCACGCATCGCGACGTGCGGCATCCAGAGGTTCCGGGGCGAATTTATCGCCTTCAAGCGCGGCATCAATAGCAGCGAAGTCCATGCCGCCTTCGGAGACCAGCGCACCATGGGCCAATGCACGTGCGTCATCTGCATCCATGCGCCAGGCGATAGATAGTTTACGGCGAAGCGCATCATAAACAATATTGCCGATAACTGCACGATCACCAGCGCCTGCAAAGCGATGCGAGGCACCCCAATCCTTGAGCGCGTCGGAAGCCGGGCGCTTGCCAGCTTCAATATCGTTCAGAACCTCAATCGCCGCCTGAAGGCGTCCGCCAAGCCGCATTACCACTCCTTTGCATCTTGCAGCATCGGCCCAAAAATCGGAATCGATTATCGGAAGCACGATGCGCAGATTAAATAAGTTAGACCGACCTTGTGTAGTGCCCAAGAGGGCGCTCGCGCTCTAAACGTCGGGCATAGCCTTCCTTGGTGGGAAAAGGCAATCGGCAATTCAAAACAAAAAGCCGAAGGTTCCCCTCCGGCTTTTCGATTGAATACAAAACTGCAGGATTACTCAGCCGCAGCGGTTGCTTCTTCTTTCGTAGCAATCGTATTGGCTTCATATCCATGCGCGTTCTTCAAAGCCGCACGCACGCCTGCTTCATAATCAGGATGTATCAGTTTGAAATGGCCCAACTGGCGCTCCACGATAAAGCCCGGCACTCCACCCATTGCTGCCGCAATGTTCGAGAACAGGCGGGCTTTCTCACCATCATCAAACAGATTAAACAAGGCACGCGGCTGCGAATAATCATCATTGCCGACACGGTGATTATAGCGATCAGCATTACCTGTAATACGCAGTGGCGGTTCCTTGGCCGTTGACTGTTCGACAGGGCCATTGAACGAGTTTGGCTCGTAATAGGCATCGGGGTTGCCCGTTGCGATGCCGCCAAAAGTGTTCATCTGACCATCGCGATGGTAGTGATGCACAGGGCACTTCGGCTGGTTGACCGGAAGATTCTCATAATGCGTGCCAAGGCGATGGCGATGGGCATCAGCATAAGAGAACAGGCGTGCCTGCAGCATCTTGTCAGGCGAATAGCTGATGCCCGGCACGATGTTTGATGGGGAAAACGCCGCATTTTCGATCTCGGTGAAGTAGTTTTCCGCATTGCGGTTAAGTTCCATCACGCCAATATCGATTGGCGGATAGTCAGCATGTGGCCACACCTTGGTAAGATCGAACGGGTTATAAGGAGTCTTGTCGGCATCCAGTTCCGGCATGATCTGTACCTGAACCTTCCACTGCGGGAACTCACCCTTATCAATGGATGTGAACAGATCTTCCTGCGTGGATTCACGTGTACGGCCGATCACGCGCTCAGCTTCGTCATTGGTCCAGTGCTTGTGACCTTGCAAGGTCTTGAAGTGGAATTTGACCCAATAACGCTCACCAGCATCGTTCCAGAACGAGTAGGTATGCGAGCCATAACCATTGATGTGACGCACATCAGTCGGCAATCCGCGATCCGACATCAGAATCGTTACCTGATGCAGGCTTTCCGGCGAAAGCGACCAGAAATCCCACATGGCGGTTGCCGAACGCAGATTGGACTTTGGATGACGCTTCTGGGTGTGGATGAAATCGGGGAACTTCAGCGGATCACGCACAAAGAAAACCGGCGTGTTGTTACCAACCAGATCCCAGTTGCCTTCTTCGGTGTAGAACTTCAATGCAAAGCCGCGCACATCGCGCTCGGCATCGGCTGCACCCTGCTCACCGGCAACGGTTGAGAAGCGAGCCAGCATCGGGGTCTGCGCACCCGGCTGCAAAGCTTTGGCCTTGGTATATCTGGAAATATCGCCAGTGATCGTCAGCGTGCCAAATGCACCCCAACCTTTGGCGTGAACAACGCGCTCAGGAATACGCTCACGGTTCTGGTGCGACAGCTTTTCAATCAGCTGATAGTCCTGCAACAAAACGGGACCGTGCTCACCAGCGGTAAGGGAATTCTGGTTATCCGGGATTGGCGCACCAGCGCTTGTGGTCATAATCGGACGGTCTGCCATGGGAATTTCCCTCCTTAAATAATTTGGTCTATCCAGCAATCAGCTTGGCTTTTCGCACAACACAGTCCCACTGCGGCATGCCTTGGCTGGGTAACGAAAGCAGTTTAGACTTGTTCCAATAATAATCTCCAATTGCTTTTTGTGTTATTATTGATAGGATTTTCCTATCATGTTTACGATCAGACAAATGCGCTATTTCGATGCGCTTGCCAGCACACTTCATTTTCGGAAAGCCGCTGAGCTTGCACATATTTCACAGCCGGCTCTTTCGGCGCAGATTGCTGAAATGGAAGCCGCCGCTGGCGCGCCGTTATTTGAGCGCTCGCAACGTAAAGTCATCATGACAGAGCTCGGCCGTGAACTTCTTCCTGGCATCAGAACGATTCTCAAAGAGCTGCACGCGCTGGAGGAAATATCGGCCCAAAGCAAAGGCTTGCTGCAAACCCAGTTGCGCCTTGGGATTATTCCGACAGTCGCGCCCTATGTCGTGCCGCATCTCATTCCACTGCTTAGAGATCGGCATCCGTCTTTCCGTCTGCAACTGCGTGAAAGCGTGACAGCCAAGCTGCTCGATGAACTCCATGCAGGCGAAATCGACGCTATTGTTGCGGCGCTTCCAATCACGGATGATCGACTTGCGCATGAAAAACTCTTCGACGACCGCTTTCTGATCGCGACGTCCAGCAATGACCAGACGATCCTCTCGTCACCCATGACCCAGGATAGCGTGGCGCTTGATCGCTTGCTGTTACTTGAAGAAGGCCATTGTATGCGCGATCAGGCGCTGGCGGTCTGCTCTTTGCCGTCGAAGCGGCAACTTGTGAAATATGGCGCGACCAGCATGACGACACTGCTGCAAATGGTGAGCCATGGCATGGGCCTAACACTGATCCCTGAAATTGCCGTTCGCGCCGAAGCGCGCAGCAATCACATGCGCATCGTCCCGTTTGAAGGCGAGCAGCCAAAACGGGAAATTGCGCTCTTCTGGCGAAGACAAAGCAAGCGTCGCAAAGATTTTCAGGCTCTTGCAGCGTGCATCGTCGAAAGCGCGAACAATCTCCTCATCACCGATGATGAATTGCCCTCACTTGGAAAATAAAAAGACGGCCCGAAAGCCGCCTTCTCAAAACTATAAAAGCAACACTCACATGCCGCCCGGATAATTCGGGCTTTCACGGGTGATCGATACACCGTGTGAATGACTTTCACGCAGGCCCGCATTGGAAATGCGAACGAAGGTTGCCCTGTCGCGGAATTCCTCCAGCGTCTTTGCACCAACATAACCCATTGAAGCACGCAGGCCACCCGCAAGCTGGTGCAGAACTGCCGAGATCGGACCCTTGTAAGCAACCTGACCTTCGATGCCTTCCGGCACGAGCTTCAGCTCGTCGCGCACTTCTGCCTGAAAGTAACGATCTGCCGAACCACGTGCCATCGCACCGACCGAGCCCATGCCGCGATAGGATTTGAACGAACGGCCCTGATGCAGATAGACTTCACCCGGACTTTCTTCCGTACCGGCCAGAAGCGAGCCTGCCATAGCCGCAACCGCACCGGCAGCAAGCGCCTTGGCAAAATCGCCGGAGAACTTGATACCACCATCGGCGATTACCGGAATGTTGTGCTTGTGAGCTGCTTCAACCGCCGACATAATGGCTGATAACTGCGGAACGCCAACGCCTGCAACAATACGCGTGGTGCAGATCGAACCCGGCCCGATACCGACCTTGACGGCATCCGCACCCGCATCAATGAGCGCCTGTGTTCCTGAAGCCGTAGCAACATTGCCTGCGAGAATAGCTACATTCGGATAAGCCTTCTTGATGCGTGCAACGGCATCGAGAACACGCTGCGAATGACCATGTGCTGTATCGACAACCAAAAGGTCGACACCTGCATCAATCAAACGTTCGGCACGCTCATAGCCGTCTTCACCAACGCTCGTGGCAGCAGCAGCACGCAGACGACCCTGTGCATCCTTGGCAGCATTTGGATTGAGCTGCGACTTTTCAATGTCCTTGACCGTAATGAGGCCTACGCAACGCCCCTGATCGTCGACAACCAGCAGCTTTTCGATGCGGTGAGCATGCAGCAAGCGCTTGGCTTCATCCTGCTGCACGTTTTCACGTACAGTGATGAGGTTTTCGCGCGTCATCAGTTCATAGATTTTCTGCGCCGGATCGGAAGCAAACCGCACATCACGATTGGTCAAAATGCCGACGAGACGGCCCGGACCTTTGCCAGCATTTTCGACAACCGGGATACCGGAAATGCGGTGTGCCTTCATGATTGCCTGTGCGTCGGCAAGCGTCGCATCTGGTCCGATCGTGACAGGGTTTACCACCATGCCGGATTCAAACTTCTTGACCTGGCGGACTTCCTCGGCCTGACGCTCAGGTGTCAGATTGCGATGAATAACACCAATGCCACCCGACTGCGCCATAGCGATGGCCAAACGCGATTCCGTCACGGTGTCCATTGCTGCGGAGAGCAGCGGCAGATTAAGCTCGATATCTTTGGCAATACGTGTGTGCAGATCGACCTGTCCGGGCATCACTTCGGAATGGCCCGGCTGCAAAAGCACATCATCAAAAGTGAGAGCGAGCGCGCCAGTGGAAGATTCCACGATTTTTGCCATTGCCAATTCCTTTACCGGTTTTACCGAATGAGAAAAGCCGCCTCTCCGGTAAGCATCCGGGAGCTGCGACTAGACTGGGTTTCGTGTTGAATTGGCACCGGCTGGTAACATGGTTATGACTACTTGGAAAGTCTTTTACGGACAAGTTTCAGTTACTGATAACGATTTTCGTGATAAATCGCCCGCATACTTTGTGTAATTGGCCCAAAGGGGGCACAATGCGTAAATCATATCAACGCGTTCCACTCATTCGCCGTTCACGGGCTATGTGGATGTCTCCACGTTTGTGGAAGCCTCGGCTCGTTTTCTGGTGCGGCGCAATTGCAATAGGCCTTATCAGCGTCGCCTTTGCAGAAGCTGCAGATATTGCACAGGACTGGTTCAAGAGATTGACCGATGGCTCTGCCAGCCCATGGCGGGCCTGGTTGCCGCTCATCATCACACCGCTTGGCTTCATGCTGTGCTCCTGGATCGCAATTACCTGTTTCCCCGGCTCTGGCGGCAGCGGCATCCCGCAGGCAATTGCTGCCCGTCACCTGAACAATCATGAAGACAGGACGTTACTCCTCTCGCTGAAGATTGCTTTTGGTAAGATCGTCCTGACCATCGTTGGTCTTTTTTCTGGCGCGTCCATCGGCCGTGAAGGTCCCACCGTGCAGATCGGCGCATCGATCATGCTGTTATCGGCACGCATCGGCAGCATGGAACAAGCGCGCGGACTCATTCTGGCGGGCTCCGCAGCTGGCATCGCGGCAGCCTTCAATACGCCGCTCGCTGGCATTGTCTTCGCCATCGAAGAAATGGGGCGCGCCTATGCAGCCAGAACCAACGGGCTGGTCCTCTCCGCAGTCATCCTTGCAGGTCTCGCCTCGCTCGGCCTTGTCGGCAACTATAACTATTTCGGCCTGACGACTGTAACCGTTACAACCCATACGGATTGGGTTCTGGTGATTGGCTGCGGCGTGATTGGTGGTGCATTCGGCGCTGCATTCAGTGCGCTCGCACTTAATCTGACAAATCGTGTACGACGCCGCGTACAGAAGGCACCGCTTAGGGATACCGTACTTATAGCAGGTGCCTGTGGTCTGGTGATCGCCATCATCGGCGTTGCATCGGGTGGCGCGACTTTTGGCACCGGATATGATCAAGCGCGTAGCGCGGTGGAAGGTCTGCCGCTTTCTCCATTCTACTTCGTAGAGAAATTTATTGCTGGGCTTCTCTCTATGGTGTCCGGTATCCCCGGTGGCATATTCGCACCATCCTTGTCCGTTGGTGCGGGACTCGGCAGCACCATAGGGTTGCTTCTGGGGACCAGCATCAGTCTCGCAGCCGTTCTGGGTATGGCGGGCTACTTTGCCGGCGTAGTGCAAGCCCCCATGACTGCCTTTGTCATCATCCTGGAAATGACCGGCAACCACAACAACGTCATTCCGCTGATGTGTGCATCGATGCTGGGATATGGCACCGCCCGGCTTATTTCACATGAGCCGCTCTATCACGCCTTGTCACGAACATTCGTGGCGGATGTCTTGCGCCAGCGTCGTGCAAGGGAAAAGAATATATCATCTGATCAGAGCATCTCCAGTTGAAACTAAATCGTTGGAACCGCTCTGGTCATTCTTTCTTGCGCATTTGCCTCACGCAAAACCGCTTCGTACTTTTGCTGGAAATGCGCTGAATAACAATTTTGGGGAGGACATACCTATGGATCGAAGAACATTCGCAAAATCGCTTGCAGGGTTGGGGACAATACCCTTCATAGTCGGTTCGGCAGCAGCAGCACAAAGGGGAGAAACAAGCATGCTGGAATTGATGGGCGGAAGCATTACCGATGTCCCGGGAATGAAACTCGGGCATCATACGCTGACCAAGCGCCCAACCGGCTGCACCGTTCTGCTCTGCGAAGAAGGAGCAACAGCAGGCGTCGATGTGCGTGGCTCCGCACCCGGCACACGCGAAACCGATCTTCTCGATCCAATGAACTATGTTCAACAAGTACAAGCTATTCTGCTATCCGGTGGCAGCGCTTATGGCCTCAGTGCCGCGACTGGCGTGATGCGCTATCTCGAAGAGAACAATCTGGGTTTCAAGATCGGCAAGGGTGTCGTTCCGATTGTGCCTGCCGCGATCCTGATGGATCTTGGCGTGGGAGATTTTTCCGTTCGTCCTGATGAAGAAGCCGGCTATCTGGCGTGTAAGGCAGCAAAACCCGAAGCGTCCGGCGAAGGTAATATTGGCGCAGGTGCCGGTGCAACTGTCGGCAAGATGTTTGGTATGGAATATGCGATGAAGGGTGGTCTTGGCACCGCGAGCTACAAGGTTCCTGGAACCGAAGTCGTGGTTGGTGCCATTGTCGCAGTTAACGCCGTAGGTGATGTTTACGCCCCCAATTCGCAGCAGATTCTGGCGGGTGCGCGTAACGAAGACGGCAAAGGCTTCCGCAACATCATGGACTCGATCATGCAGGGTCGTAATGTGGTCAAATCCGGCGGTGCCAACACGACCATCGGCGCGATTGCAACCAATGTTCCGTTCAACAAGGCTGAACTGAAAAAGATCGCTGGCATGGCGCATGATGGCTTTGCCCGTTCGATCAACCCCACCCACACAATGTGGGATGGCGATACGATCTTTGCGCTCTCGACAGGAAAGACAGAAGGTGTTGAAGCTGATGTGACGGCCATCGGTGCTATCGCCGCAACTGTGATGGCTCATGCCGTTGCCCGTGCGGTGATGCAGGCCGAAAGTCTGTCAGACCTCAACTTGCCCGCTCATCGGGACTATGTTTGAGCATCTTAGCCAAAAGCGGAAGCGGATTTTGCGTTCAAAGAACGCGCCAACCCAAATAGATCGAGCGGTTCCAACGGTTCAATATCAACTGGAACCGCTCATGCAGAAAGTTCTCGATAACCACATAAACACGCAGCGATTGAAACGATCCATAATATACGCGATATGAGAAACGGCTTTTAGAAAGCCTAATATTGGAATGAGAGCGCTGAGTGCCCTGTCGGGCGCATAAAAGGCTATTCTAACAGTGTATATGCAACAGATCGATTTTCATCTGAAGACAGGTTCGGACACGGCATGACAGGCAATTCCCTCAAATTCGGCACAAGCGGTCTCAGAGGACTGGCGACCGAGCTTAACGGATTGCCTGCTTATGCCTATTCGCTGGCATTTGTGCATATGCTGAAATCAACAGGCAACCTGAATACCGGCGACAAAGTGTTTGTCGGTCAGGATTTGCGCCCATCAAGCCCAGATATCGCAGCACTTGCCATGGGCGCGATTGAAGATGCAGGCTTCACACCTGTTGATTGCAGCGTCTTGCCCACACCTGCTCTGAGCTATTATGCGATGGCGCAAAATGCGCCCTGTATCATGATTACCGGCAGTCATATTCCAGATGACCGCAATGGACTGAAATTTTATCGCGCCGATGGTGAAATCGATAAGGATGACGAAGCCGCGATAAGTGCGGCTTATGTTGCTCTCCCGGCTGACATTGCATCACGGAAAGCTGTTGGCTTGTCCGTAAGTGATAGCGCAATCAACGCCTATGCCGAGCGCTACATCCAGCTTTTCGACACCGACAGTCTCACAGGACTGAAAGTCGGTGTGTATCAGCATTCGTCGGTAGCACGTGATCTTCTCACCAAGGTCCTTGGTGCGCTTGGTGCAGAAACAGTCGCACTTGGCCGTTCCGATGTTTTTGTGCCGGTCGATACCGAAGCGCTACGCCCGGACGATATTCGGCTTCTGTCCGAATGGGCAAAGCAGGACCAATTTGATGCGATCGTCTCAACTGATGGCGACGCAGACCGCCCGCTCATTGCAGACGAGCATGGAAATTTTGTGCGTGGCGACCTTGTGGGCGCCATCACATCTGCCTGGGTCGGTGCCGATGTCATCGTCACGCCAGTCACTTCCAATGCAGCGCTGGAAGAGTGCGGAAAGTTTAACCGTGTTCTGCGCACGCGCGTCGGCTCGCCATATGTAATCGCCGGTATGCAGCAGGCTCTGAACGAAAACGCAAAGAGCGTGGTTGGATTTGAAGCCAATGGCGGGGTGCTTCTCGGCAGCACCATCGACAAGGATGGTCGGCAACTATCTGCGCTCCCAACGCGCGACGCGCTTCTGCCAATCCTTGCTTGTCTGAGCACGATCAAACAAACGCAAACGCCTCTTTCCGAAATCGCGCACAGCTATGGCTTTCGAATTGCATTGAGCGATCGCTTGCAGAATGTGCCGCAAGAAAAAAGTGCCGCGTTTCTGTCCGTCATCACGCAGGAAGACGCACGTATTCAGCTTTTCCCGGCTACTGACCCTGTTATACGGTTTGAAGCAATCGATGGCGTAAAGCTGTTCTTCAAATCAGGTAATGCGGTGCATTATCGTGCGTCAGGAAATGCACCGGAACTGCGCTGCTATGTCGAAGCTGCCAGCGAAGCTCAGGCCAGTGAATTATTGACAATGGGAATAGAAATCGCCCGTAACGCAACGAAGGATGCCACCAGCAAATGAGCTTTATCCCGGTTATCATCAGCGGCGGTTCTGGTTCCAGACTCTGGCCGCTTTCACGCGACGCCCACCCAAAACCCTTCATCGAACTGCCAGATGGCGGCACGTTGATCGGAAAGACCTATGCGCGCGCTTCGCGCCTTCAGGATGCGGATCAAATTCTCACGGTCACAAACCGCGATTTCCTGTTTCTGACGCTCGATGCCTATGCTGATGCTGACGCGCGCAAGATCGACAATACATTTCTTCTTGAACCGCTCGGCCGCGATACAGCGCCCGCTGTAGCATTGGCAGCGCTTCAGGCCGCATCAACCTATGGTGCCGATGCAACTTTGCTGATCATGCCAGCCGACCATCTGATCGAAGATGAAGCGGCTTTCGCAGCTGCGGTAGTCGAAGCACGCAAACTTGCCGAAGCCGGCCGCATTGTCACTTTCGGCATTGTTCCGGATCATCCTGAGACAGGGTTTGGCTACATCGAAGTCGATGGCACTGACGTTCGGCGCTTCGTTGAAAAGCCGGATGCAGAGACTGCACAGACCTATGTTGAGAGCGGCCGCTATTATTGGAATTCCGGCATGTTCTGCTTTAAGGCTCTCACTATGATCGACGCCATGCAGCGCCATGCACCGGAAGTGCTGGAAGGTGCCAGAACAGCGCTTGAGCACTCACGCCGGGGTGTGAATGGCGAAACCAGAACGCTGGAGATCGCCAAGGATCAGTTTGCGGCAACGCCTGCCATTTCCATCGACTATGCTGTCATGGAAAAGGCCGACAACATCGCCTGCATCCCCGTTTCCTGTGGCTGGTCCGATATTGGCTCGTGGGCAGCAATGGCCGATCTGATCGAGCCAGATGCTGACGGCAATCGTCTGCGTGGAGAAACGGTCCTTGAAGAAACGACCGACAGCTTTGTTCTTTCGGAAACGCGTCTCGTCAGCCTCGTCGGCGTTCGCGATCTTCTGGTTGTCGATACACCGGATGCCCTGCTTGTCGCCCATCGTGATAAGGCGCAGGATGTGCGCAAGGTCTTCAACAAGTTGCGTGCTCAAGGCCACGAAGCAGCCAAACTGCACCGCACAGCTCACCGTCCATGGGGCACTTATACGGTTCTTGAAGAAGGCGATGGCTTCAAGATCAAGCGTATCGAGGTCAAGCCCGGTCGCCGTCTGAGTCTGCAGGCGCACCACCACCGTTCCGAACACTGGATCGTGGTTTCCGGCACGGCAAAGGTCGTCAATGGCGAGCGGGAAATCCTGCTCACCAACAATCAATCGACCTATATCCCTTGCGGCTTCAAGCACCGTCTAGAAAATCCTGGCATTCTTCCGCTCGTCCTGATCGAAGTGCAAAGCGGCGAATATCTCGGTGAAGACGACATCGTTCGTTACGATGATATTTATGGGCGCACTTGATAGGCACCCAGAGCATAATTCCTTAAACTTGGATCAGTTTAAGGTAGAGTTATGCTCTGATATTAGGTGTTAGAACGACCTTTGTGCGCCCGGTTGGGCGCACGACGCTCTAATACGCGAATTGTGATCTGTATCATCGACAAATGGCGGTTTTTAGCAATCGCGAATCCGCTATAGTCGCTTCATGACGATCCAGCACTTAAGCGAAACCATTATAAACCAGATTGCCGCTGGCGAAGTGATTGAACGCCCAGCCAGCGTGATCAAGGAACTTGTCGAAAACGCAATCGATGCTGGCGCAACCCGTATCGAGGTTGTGACCGCTGGCGGCGGCAAGACACTTCTACGCGTGACCGATAATGGTTCAGGCATTCCTTCCAATGAGCTGTCACTCGCCGTTTCACGCCATTGCACGTCCAAGCTCACCGACGATGTGAATGATATTCGCGCGCTGGGGTTTCGCGGCGAAGCGTTGCCGTCCATCGGTTCCGTTTCAAAACTCACGCTGAAATCACGTCCGCAGGATGCCGAGTCCGGCTTTGAAGTGGCGGTCAATGGCGGGCGTCTGGAAGGCCCACGCCCGGCAGCACTCAATCGCGGTACCATTGCCGAAGTACGCGACCTCTTTTATGCGACGCCTGCGCGTCTAAAGTTCATGAAAACCGATCGCGCCGAAGCGACTGCCATCACCGATATCGTCAAACGGATTGCAATCGCCTTCCCGCAGGTTCGGTTTTCACTGGCAGGCACGGATCGAACGCCGCTCGAACTTCCCGCGACAGGAAACGGTGTCGATGCCACGCTTGAGCGTATAGGCCAGATACTCGGCAAGGAATTTTCGGACAATGCGCTGCATATTGATGCCGAGCGCGATGGTGTGAGACTTGCGGGTTTTGCCGGCATCCCATCATTTAACCGGGGCAATGCACTGCATCAATTTGCATATGTGAATGGCCGCCCCGTTCGCGATAAACAGATTTTCGGCGCCCTGCGCGGTGCATATTCCGATGTCATTGCGCGTGACCGCCATCCAGTGGCAGTGCTGTTTCTGACACTCGATCCATCTTTGGTGGATGTGAACGTGCATCCTGCCAAAGCAGATGTTCGCTTCCGTGATCCAGGCCTTGTGCGTGGTCTTATTGTGGGTGCCATCAAGCAAGCGCTTGCACAGTCAGGCATACGCCCGGCAACAAGCGGCGCAGAAACCATGCTGCAAGCGTTCCGAGCTGAAGGATTTCAATCGCGCGCCTCTACCGGCAATTACGCGGCTCCTGCGTGGCGACCAGCGACACCATCCGCGCCACGTACAGAATGGTCGCCGCAAACGGCACACCCGGCACATAAGCCGCTGAGTTTTGATAGCCCGCTTGCCTTTCATGAAGACGAGCAGGCAACGATTGCAACAATACCCGCAGCCGATGCACGCGCCACCATCGGGGAAGCCTCTGTCGAAACGATGCAGAAGCCACTTGGCGCTGCACGTGCACAGATTCACGAAAATTATATCGTCGCGCAGACAGAAGACAGTCTGGTCATCATAGACCAGCACGCAGCACATGAGCGCCTCGTCTATGAAGCGTTGAAGAATGCGCTGCATTCTCGCCCGATACCGGGGCAGATGCTGCTGATACCCGAAATCGTTGACCTGCCGGAAGAAGATGCCGAGCGGCTCACCGCCCATTCTGAGACGCTGGCACGATTCGGCCTCGGTATTGAACAGTTTGGCCCCGGCGCAATCGCTGTGCGCGAAACACCTGCCATGCTTGGCGAGATGAACGTGCAGCAGCTTATCCGCGATTTGGCTGATGAAGTTGCGGAACACGACACGTCCGATGGTTTGAAAGCCATGCTCAATCATGTCGCTGCCACCATGGCCTGCCACGGTTCAGTGCGTTCGGGTCGACGACTTAAACCTGAAGAAATGAATGCGCTCTTGCGTGATATGGAGGCAACACCCGGCTCCGGTACATGCAATCACGGACGCCCCACCTATATTGAGCTGAAACTTACCGATATTGAGCGATTGTTTGGCCGGCGCTAAGCAGAGGGTAAAGCATGTCGCAGTTAAATGGATCTAGAGCGAGCACCATGGGTGCGATTAAACGCGACACGCTCTGGACGAAGCATTCGCTGCTTGATAGATTCTGGCATCAAGGAATTACACAATGAACAAATTTGAATCACCTCGCTCATCAGAAGCTGTCCTGCGTTATCTCGACGGCGATTTTGAAATCGTAAAGCACGGCTCTTTCGTCCTGTGCGCGGTCACAGGTGCACCTGTTCCGCTCGACGAGCTGAAATACTGGAGCGTTGCGCGCCAGGAAGCTTATGCGTCGGGGCTGATTTCCTACGAGCGTGAGCTTGCACTTAATCCTGAATTGCGCAGCCGCAAGAAGGCTTAAACTGGTTTAGAAGCCGATAAGGAGCGGGCGTTGTACCGCTCGACTGCCATATCGAGAATATGGCCCAGCGCGTCCTTACGCTCAAATTGCAGATCTATATCGAGTACGGCTAATTCGCGCATAAACTCATTAGGCACGTCACTCATTGTCACCAGGCGAACGTGATCCTTGGCAGTGGTAATTAGGCCCAATCCAAGCCGGTCCGCCGTTTCAATGAGTTTGCGAATATCATCCGGCTGATAGCTGTAATGATCTGGGAAGGTTTGACTTTCCACAACCTCGCCGCCAGCCTCCTCCACACTGGCAAAGAACTTGGCGGGGTTGCCAATCCCCGCAAAAGCCAGCCAGCGATTGCCAGCAACCGCTGAAGCCGACGAAGGCAGCAACCGTGCCTCGTAAACGGCGCGCCCGGCACGTGACGCCTGCCGCACCACAAAATCAGCCGCACCACCCTTGCCAATGCGCAGCAGAGCGTCGGTCTTGCGCATCTGGTCAGTCAACGGCGCGCGCAAGGGACCTGCAGGAATCACTAGACCGTTGCCGATCCCGCGTGTCGAATCGACCACCAGCAGCGAAAAGTCGGCATGCAGTCGTGCACTCTGAAAACCATCATCCATAATGATAAAGTCGCAGCCGCGCCGATGTAATTCCTGCGCCGACTTCAAGCGATCCGGGCAAAGCGCTACGGGCGCATGACGCGCAAGCAGCAGCGGTTCGTCGCCGACATGACGTGCGCTGTCAGAGGACGGGTCAACGATGTGCAGCCCTTTGTAATTGCCGCCATAACCGCGTGAAACAATACCGGGATGTAAGCCGCGCGCTTTTGCGGCCTTTGAAAAGGCAATAGCAGTCGGAGTTTTGCCTGCGCCGCCCACTGTAAAATTACCGATACAGAGAACGGGCGCCGCGATTTTTGGCGGTTCCGCTTTAAGAAGCCGTCGGCCAGCAATAGCGCCATAGACCCAGGACAGCGGCGCAAGCCCCCAGGCACGCCAGTCAGGCTTTTCCCACCAGAAGGGTGGTGCCTCGCTCGCCATGCTTAGATGCCGCCGTTGATAAAGGCCGAATCGCTACGATTTCCCGGCAACTGCGCCTGCAAAACTAGCGGCTGAATGAATGGCTCGAGCGAATTCAATGTGCGATCCAGCGCGCCGCGCATATCCTTTACCGTGTTTGCACCGGCAGCGATCATCGAGCGCAGGTGCTGCGGATTATTGAAGAGAAAGTTGATCGCACCGGCGAGCATGTTGCGATCCTTCACCACGCGCGCACCACCATTCTTGATAAGGCGCTGGAAGGATTCACGGAAATTCTGAACATTCTTGCCCGTCAGCACTGCTGTGCCCATCATGGCGGGTTCAAGCGGATTATGCCCACCTTCTTTGGTCAGTGAATTACCAATGAAGGCAATCTCGGTGAGTTGGAGATAAAGCCCCATCTCGCCAATCGTATCACCAAGCAGAATATCGGTATCCGCTTCGATAACGTCTCCGCGGCTGCGTGCTGCGACTTTCAATCCCTTTTCGCCAAGCATAGCTTCAATGGCGGGAGCGCGGTTGGGATGACGCGGAACGATGATCGTGACCAGACGCGGATATCGTACCTTCAGCATCTGATGGACTTCTGCCGCTATCTCTTCTTCACCATCGTGGGTAGAGATTGCAGCCCATGTACGACGTCCGGCAATTTGGCGCTGCATGGTTGCCAGTGCCTGCGGATCGGCAGGTGCCGGGGCCGTATCGACCTTGAGATTGCCCGAAACGCTAACCGGCCTTGCCCCAAGAGCCCGAAATCGATCGCCATCAAGCTCGGACTGCGCAATCACATGCGCGAAGTTTTCAAATAGCGCTTCCGCCAATTCTGGTCGTTTCTGCCATGCCGCAAAAGAACGGTCCGAAAGACGGCCGTTGACCAGCACATGCGGAATATGCCGCGCGCCAAGCGAAAGCACTGTTGCTGGCCAAATCTCGGATTCACAGCCTATCGCCAGATCCGGCTTCCAGTGATCAAGGAAATTGTTGACCGCCGGTTGCAGATCGAGCGGCGCATATTGATGGATAACCTGATTGCCCAGCTGATCGGCAACCAGTTTCGCCGATGTCACCGTTCCCGTCGTCATAACGATGTGGATACCAGTGGCTGCGATGCTTTCAATCAGCGGCGCCATAGCAACCGATTCTCCAACACTTGCAGCATGAGCCCATATGACAGGCCCTTGCGGTCGAGCTATCGACGTTTTGCCGTAACGCTCACCGCGCCTGGCACGCTCTTCTTTGCCGCGTGATGCACGATAGGAAATATAAGTGCCGATGAAAGGATAGACCGCAGAGCCGAGCATACGATAGGCCGACAACATGTTTCGTGCCCAACGTTCACTCATTTACCTGCCTCCAATGCGGCATAGGCCTTGGTCGTCGCGTCATTGAGTTGGCGCGTCAATTCCATGCGCTTTTCTTCCAGTTGTGCCTCATCGGCATTTTCATCCACCCAGACCGGCTCTCCACAGACAATTATCGAGCGGCCGAATGGCAACGGAATTGTGGTCTTATCCCATGTCTTATGCAAAACATGATTCCGCGAAAAAGCATACGCAAAAGGCATTATTGGTCGACCTGATAATTTGGCCAGCAAAATAATTCCTTCGCCCGCTTCACGCGCTTTGCCGTGGGCGATATCAGCAATCATTGACGCTGATTGTCCCTTTTTCAGGGCATTTTTCAACGTTAAAAGCGCGCGCGCTCCACCTTTTCTAGCGGAGTTGCCTTCACCGCGCCCACCAGAGCCTCGCACTGTGATGAAGCCGAACTTCTCAGCGATACGTGCATTGAGTTCCGCATCGGCACTGCGGGAAAACATGGCCACCACTTCAAGATCATGGGGACGCACCGCCGCTGCCATAATGTGCTGACCGTGCCAGAACGTTATGATTGAGGGGCTATTTTCGCGCAAAAGGGTCTTGATATCAGCAGATCCCTTGAGACGCGGATTGGTCAGATGCACAAATTTCAGATAGCTGGAAATGAGCTGCACCAGCGCGGATTGTAAGAAAGCCGAACGCGCAAGTGGCCCGCGAATGCGGCGCCACATACGCTTTGCAAATCCATCCGAGCGGCTGCGTTCACCGGCTTTCGGTGCGCTTTTTTCCTTTGCCATCTGATCTTTGTGCGGAGCAGACAAAAGCGCTTATTCCGCTTTCAGGTCAACGCCTTCAGGATCAAGCAAGCGATGCAGGTGAACAATGAAATAACGCATGTGCGCATTATCGACAGTCTGCTGCGCCTTGGACTTCCAGGCAGTTTTGGCAGACTCGTAATCAGGATAGATGCCAACGACATCGAGATTATCGAGATCGCGGAACTGAACGGTTCCTAGCTTTTTCAGCTCACCGCCAAATACCAGATGAAGAAGCTGCTTTTTGTCGCCTTCGGCACTCATGACAATATCCCTTGAAACAAACTTATTCGCCGCATGATTAGCTCAATGGCCAGTCCGCGACAACACTCAACATTTCCTGCAAAAGGTTTCCGCTGGACGCAACCAGCGCACCATGTTGTAGCGTCGGTCCACCGTAGATGAGAGGCTGAGCGTCGTGGGTCAAGAGCGCTCCGCCCGACTCACTCAGGATGAGATCGGCTGCGGCCAAGTCCCAATCATGTGAATTTGGCCGAATGAAGGTACCGGCGATATCACCACGCGCAACCATCGCAATCCGATAGGCGAGCGATGGTACATAAGGACGCAAAATCACGCGATCACGCCAGCCTTCCGGCAAAGTTTCGACCATCCTTTTTGCCGAAGCCATGGCAATTTTATGGCCATTTGGTGGCAGACGGGTACTAATCGGCAGGCCGTTTTGCGATGCACCAAAGCCTTTGCCAGCTTCGATCACTTCATTGCGTGCAGGGCATTGCAGCACACCGGCAATTGGCTTGCCGTCTTCCACGATGGCAATGCTCACACACCACTGGGTTTGCCCATTGATATAACCGCGTGTGCCATCAATCGGATCGACCACAAATGCGCGGCGGCGCGCGGCGGCCACTCTTTCATCCGTAGTTTCTTCTGAAATCCAGCCATAATCAGGCCGTGCTTCAAGCAGCACTTCCTTCAGATAGTTATCGACTGCGAAATCCGCTTCGCTGACGGGGGACTGTCCATCTTTCAACCAAACTTCCGGCGACTGGCCGAAATAACGCATTGCAATACGGCCAGCTTCGCGCGCTGCATTGCGCAGAAGTTCTAGTTCGTTCTGTATATCTTTGCGTTTCTCAATTTCCGGCAAGGGTCATGCCTTCAATCACAAGGGTTGGGGCCGTCATGCCAAAATTCCGGTCAATATCGGAAGCGGGCGTCATATTGAGGAACATATCCTTGAGATTAGAGGCAATCGTCACCTCACTCACAGGATAGGCAAGCTCCCCGTTTTCAATCCAGAACCCGGAAGCGCCACGGCTATATTGGCCCGTGATCATATCGACGCCCTGCCCGAACACTTCCGTTACATAAAAGCCGGTGCCTACAGACCGGATCAGCGATTCTGGTGTTTCCACACCTGGTTCAATGGCAAAATTGGTCGAAGCCGGTGAGACACCTGAACCCGAACGCACACCGCGTCCGTTGCCGGTCAATCCCAGTTCACGTGCACTCGAACCTGACAGAAGCCATTGCTGCAACATGCCATCTTCAACCATCATCAAGGGCTGACCTTCGATGCCTTCGCCATCAAACGGGCGCGACGATGATCCACGAATGCGCAGCGGATCATCGGTAACATTGATCCCCGCCTTCAAAATCTGCTTGCCCAGACTGTCGCGCAGAAAGCTGGTCTTGCGTGCAACGGCAGCACCGTTGATTGCGCTCGCGAGATGGCCAGCAATACCCCGCGCCAACCGTGGATCAAAAACGGCCGTAACCGGACCCGTCTTGGCTTGGCGTGCACCCAGACGACGCACGGCGCGTTCACCGGCGCGTCTGCCGATATATTCGGGTGTGTCGAGATCGGCAAAGTGAAGGCGAGAACTAAAATCATAGTCGCGCTCCATCTTCGTGCCTTCGCCTGCGATTGCAGACACCGAACGACCAAAACGCGTTGCAGCATATTCGCCTGAAAAGCCTGAAGATGTAACGAGCACAAGCCCGCCCATGCTGCGCGATGCACCAGCCCCACCCGAATTGCTCACGCCCTGCACGGCACGCGCTGCCGCTTCAGTTGCCAGTGCGTCTTCGGTAAGGCGCGCCGTATCGATTTCGATCGCGTCGAAAAGATCGAGATCACGGGGAGCTTTTACCAGCAAAGCCGGATCGGCCAGTTGCTCATACGGATCTTCCGGAGCAACACGCGCCATGGCAACAGCACGCTCCGCCAATTTGTTAGGATCGCTGCCAGCATTGGCTGAAACACTGGCGATACGTCGCCCAACGAACACTCGAAGAGAGAAATCATCACTCTCCGACGATTCGGTTCCCTCGACCTTACCAAGCCGAACAGAGACGCTAACAGAGCGCGCACGGATCACAACCGCGTCAGCATGGTCAGCCCCCGCACGCTTTGCAGCAGCCACCAGCTGCGCTGCGCGGTCGACCAGTTTATCCGACGAATTATCTGAAATCATTACATAATCCAAGACTACAGGGGCAAAACGGCACCAGACTGGTAACCACGAGATATAACCAACCGTAATGGGAATTTGCGAAAAAATATCGTCAAATTATTCGACATCGGACTGATTAGAGCCATATCATGTGTCTATATTGCTGAAATCGGGGGGCTTCAAGGCAAGCTTGCCACATTCTTCATATTCCAAGAGCAAAACATGGTCGCAACAGGCGGAAGTCTTTACTTACAGGCGCTGATGATTCTGGGTGGTGCGATCATCGCTGGGCCCTTATTCAAACGCCTTGGCCTTGGCACCGTTCTGGGCTATCTCGCCGCCGGAATTGCGATTGGTCCAGTTGCACGCCTTATCTCGGAAGGTGAGGAACTGCTGCATTTTTCGGAGCTGGGCGTCGTCTTTTTGCTGTTCATCATCGGACTTGAGCTGAAGCCATCACGGCTCTGGTCGTTGCGTCATGCAATTTTCGGCCTGGGTGCTGCCCAAGTCCTGCTCACCGGCTCGGCATTGGCAGCCTTGGGTGTCTATCTTGCTGGCCTGGAGACCAATGCGGCAATTATCATCGGTTTCGGCTTGGCGCTATCCTCAACGGCATTTGCTATGCAGGTGCTGGAAGACCGCGCTGAGACCAACCAGAAACACGGACAGCGTGCCTTCGCCATCCTGTTGTTTCAGGACCTCGCCATCGTTCCTATTCTGGCGATCATTCCTGCACTGTCCCCCAATGAGCCTTCACAGGCCAGTGCTGGCTTTCATCTGGCAACGGCCATTGCTGCGATTATCGCTCTGGTGATTGCGGGACGCTATCTCATCAACCCGATGTTCCGTATCATTGCTAATACCGGCGCACGCGAAGTGATGATCGCAGCTGCCCTTTTTGTGGTGCTGGGTTCAGCCAGTCTTTTGCAGGCGGCAGGACTATCCATGGCAATGGGGGCATTCATTGCAGGCGTGCTGCTGGCCGAATCGTCTTACAGACACGAGCTTGAAGCAGATATCGAACCTTTTCGCGGAATTTTCCTCGGCCTGTTTTTCGTGGCTGTTGGTCTTTCGCTCAATCTGACTGTGATCCTGCAATATTGGAAGACCATTCTGATGGCCGTCCCAATCTTCATGATCGTCAAGGCCGCCATCATCTATGTTCTATGCCGCATCTTCCGCTCGAACCATAATGACGCAATCCGCGTTGCATTTCTGCTGCCACAGGGCGGCGAGTTTGCCTTTGTGCTATTTTCCGCTGCCGCAGCAGCAGCCGTCATTTCGAATGCACTAAGCTCGGAGCTTGTCGCCGCCGTCACAGTTTCAATGGCACTTACACCGCTTTCTGTGGCCATCGGCTCAAGACTGCTGATCAAAGACAAGACCGAAGACGTCATCGAAGAAAACTTCGAGGGCGCTGGCGCTGATGTACTGATGATCGGCTTTTCGCGTTACGGGCAGATTTCCGCCCAGATACTGCTTGCTGGCGGCATCGATGTGACGGTGATCGACAACTCACCGAACCGCGTACGTGCCGCCGGAAAATTCGGTTTCCGCATCTATTTCGGCGATGGCACCCGCAAGGATGTGCTCGAAGCAGCGGGCATCCGCAAAGCCAAAATTGTCGCCGTGTGTACGCACAAGAAGGAAATTACCAACCGGATCGTTAATCTGATCCAGTCGGAATATCCCGATGTGCGTCTTTTTGTGCGTTCCTATGACCGTGAACACACGCTGCAACTTCGCGCACAAGGCGTGGAATATGAGCTGCGCGAAACTTTCGAATCCGGCCTTCTGTTTGGTCAGCGTACGCTTGAAGGTTTAGGACTTTCAGAAGCCAACGCTTATGCAATCCGCGAGGACGTGCGGCAACGCGACGAAGACCGCCTGCACGTCCAGGCATCGGAAGGAATCATGGCAGGACGGCATCTGCTCTTCAACAAGCCCGTCACGCCTGAGCCTCTGGTTAAACCACAGCGCGAAGGCCAGCGGATCGATAAAGCGGGCGACGGCATCGATGCAGTTGCCAATATCGACGAAGGTACGGCGTCGGCCGCAGTTGCAGCTGAATAATCGCTAGAGCGCCGCGCACCCTCTTGGGCGCACAAAGGTCGCTCTAACACTTTATATTTACAGCATAATTTTACCTTAAACTGATTCAAGTTTAAGGAGTTATGCTGTAGTGGATTGAATTTGACGTTTGAACCCCGACCGATAACCATACTGTATCAAAGGTCAAATTCGAAAAATCCACTCGTTAGTTTTATCGCCCTATCCTACGCATCAACGCTGGGGATGCTCAGGACGCCGCAGCGGCAGGCTTACCGCTTAAAACCGCGTCGAGGGCGAGTTTCAACTCTTCGCGGATATCTGCACTTTGCGATAGAATCTGTTCGAACTTCAGGAAATCGAGCAAGCCTATTCGTTCGACGTTCGGACGCAGAAAAATATGTGGCGGGCGATTGCGGAACTTGTTCTCGATGATCGAGCACATGGTGAGCTGGTTGGCACCCATGACAGCTTCGATTGTGGTCGGCATATAATCATCAGGCCCTACAGGGGCACCAACAACATCAATTCCAATCACAATATCCGCCTTATCGAACAGCAGATCGAATGGCACCGGATTGAGCAGTCCACCATCCACCAGAATTCGCCCATTGCGACGGACCGGTCTAAACACCGGCGGAATAGCGCAAGAAGCGGCGATGGCAGAACGCAGGTCGCCCTGTTCGATATTGAGTTCCGTGGCCGCATGAAAATCCGAAGCGGTAATGCTCATCGGGATTTTCAGCTCTTCCACATTTTCGGGTAGGGCTGCGGGTAGAAAGACTTCTAATATCTTCTCGATATTGAACTGGCTGACGCGGAAACCGCCTTTCAGCAGCTCGACCCAGCGTTCCGGGCGCGCCTGCCACATGCGGCGGGCGACTTCCGAACGGCGATTGAAAATCGCCGCCATATATTCATGAATTTCCTTGCCGCTCATGCCGTTCGCCATTCCGGCCCCGACAATCGAACCGATGGATGAACCAGAAATCGCAACCGGCTTTATGCCCAGTTCGTCCAACACTTCGATAATATGGATATGTGCGATACCGCGAGCACCGCCGCCGCCAAAGGCGACGGCGATACGCGGTGATGTCGGTACGGTTACATCCATGAAGCTTTCCTCACGGCATATCGGCTTACGATTGTGCCAAACTAAGATTGGGCCAACTTAAGACTGAGCTGGACCGAAAATCAGAATTGCAGGTTCTGCTTCCAAAAGCTTTTTGGCAATAGCTTTCACCTGATCGAGCGTCACCGCATCAATCAGTTCGGCGCGCTTGTCGATGTAATCACGATCAAGCCCTGCTTCCTGAAGGCCAACGAGCGTGTCGGCAATCGACACCGATGAATCGAGATTGTTCACCGCATAAGAGCCCTTGAGATAGCTCTTGGCTGCAGCAAGCTCGGCTTCTGTCGGACCATCATTTGCCATTGCAGCGACCTGCTCGCGAATGATCTTGAGCGATTCCTGCGCCTTTTCAGGCCGTGTCGCAGTCGAAATTGTCAATGCGGATACATGATCACGCAATGCCATCGATGACGATACCGAATAGGCGAGACCGCGCTTTTCACGCACTTCCGCATAAAGACGCGAGGTGAAACCGCCACCCAGAATGTGATTCATCAGGTAAGAAGCGAAGAATTCCGGATCTTTACGTGGAACTGCCGGATAGACAAAGCTGATCGATGTCTGTGGCATGTCAAAGCTGAGGCTTGTCGTCGTGCCAAGTGCGAGTTTTGCATCAGGCACTGGGACAAGTTCGGCATTTGCAGGCAGATCGCCGAATACCTTGTCGAGCATTTCGCCAAGATCCTTGGCGTTAATCGAACCAACAACGCCGATCGTCAGGCGATCGCGAGCAAAGTTCTTGCGGTGGAAATTGACAAGGTCTTCGCGGCTGATTGATTGCAGCGATTTAACTGTGCCTTCGTCCGGGCGACCATAAGGATGGTTGCCATAGAGAACTTCGGAGAACTTGCGCGAGGCAATGGTTGAAGGATTGCGCTGCGAGGCTTCGAGGCTTGCAACCACCTGCTGACGAATGCGGTCAATCGCATCCTGATCAAAGCGCGGCTTGTTAACGGCAAGCGCCAGCAGTCCATTCACTGCATCACGGTTCTCGGCAAGCATACGAATATTGCCAGATACCGAATCAGGCGAAGCTGAGAAGCTCATCTCTGCACCGAGGTTATCGATGCGGTCCTGAAAACTGTCGGAATCGAGGTCGCCAGCGCCTTCATCGAAAAGCCCGGTCATCAGATTGGCAAGACCTTCCTTGCCACCCGGGTCCTGCGATGTGCCCCCCTTGAACGAGAAGCGCATAGAAATGAGCGGCACCGAACTATCTTCAACCAGCCAGGCTTTGATGCCCTTTGGCGAAACAACCTCCTGAATCTCGATTGCGTATGCCGGAAGGTTCAGAATGACCAGCAACATCATGGATGTTGCCAGCGCCATCATCGCGGTCGTTGCACGATTAACATTCAACGCAATAGCTTTGCTCACTGGATTGCTCCTCCCGCGCCATTCTCACCTGCATTGCCAGCGGCAGCATTCGGATTCTCGCGTGCATTTTCAGGTTCAGTATCCGGCGGCAGCAAGTAACTCGTCACCGACTGATTTTTCACCAGATACCGGTTCGCGGCATCTTTTATCTGCTCGACGGTAACGCCCTTGATCACATCTGGCCATTTCTGAATATCTTCGATACTCATGCCGATAGAGAGCGTGGAACCATAAATCCGAGCCATACCTGACTGGCTGTCGCGCGCGAAGGTTACTGCCTTGAGGAAGCGATTGCGTGCCTGATCGAGTTCGGTCTGCGTCACGCCGTCCTTGATGATACGTGCAACTTCGGCATCAACGGCCTTCTCCACATCGGCCAACGTCTTACCGTTCTGTGGCGAGCCGTAAACCGAGAATGTTCCATCATCAAGTGGGTCGCCATCATAGCTCGCACCAGTGTTGGATGCGATGCCCTGCTTGACGATCAATTCCTGATAAAGACGAGAGCGTAGTGAACCACCGAGAATCTCGCTCAGGAGATCAAGTGCTGGCGCGTCGCCTGCCTTCACATTCGGGAAGCGCTTTTCATTGGAGTAGGACGGCACCAGCCACGACATGCGGAACGACGGCGTGCTCACACGATCGTCATGCAGCGTCACAACGCGGGCTGCGTGTTTTTCCGGCTCCTGCGGACGCTCACGCGGCAGAACATCGGCACGCTTGGGGATTGTGGCCCAGGTCTTCATGACAAGATCGAGCACGCGCTCAGGTGTCACATCACCGGCGATCACCAGCGTTGCATTATTCGGAGTGTAATATTGCTGGTAGAAATCAACCGCATCCTTGAGGCTGAGTTTCTCCATTTCCTGTCGCCAGCCAATCACAGGCACACGATAAGGATGATTGTAGAAAAGCACAGCATCTGTGTTTTCCATCAGCATTGCTGCGGGATTTGAATCCACACGCATACGACGCTCTTCAAGGATAACCTCGCGCTCAGTCGTAACCGCCTCTTCGTCGAGCACTAGATTGGCCATGCGGTCCGATTCATAACCCATCACCATTTCAAGCGCATCGGGAGCGACACGCTGAAAATAAGCCGTGTAATCATAAGAGGTAAATGCATTTTCCTGCCCGCCGATGGCTGCGATTTTCGCTGAAAACTCGCCAGCCGGATAGGTCTTGGTACCCTTGAACATCAGGTGCTCAAGAAAATGCGCAATGCCGGATTTGCCCGGTGCCTCATCAGCCGACCCCACATGATACCAGATCATCTGCGTGACCACCGGGGCGCGATGATCGGGAATAACCACGACCTTCAACCCGTTTTCGAGGGTAAAGCTGCTGATATCTTCGGATTTCGTGATTTCTGGCAGATTTGTTTGTGCCTGAGACTGGGCCGGAGGCTGCGCAGCTTCGGTTGCAGCCGCTGGTGCGGGCGTCTGCGCCTGAACCGAGCCTGTTGCAAGAGGCAGAGCCAGCGCCAAACCAAGGGCGGTGGACAACAAAAAGTGCCGGAGTGAGGGGTTATGCACCAAACGACATCTCCAATCAGTTTCATTCCGCCCTGACAGCTTTGAAGTGTCTGGCGAGCGGCAAGACCTATATTCAAAATTCACTGTGCTACCGAAACCGGAGATCCGGTTTCGGATAAATCTTCAGTCCGCTTCAACTGTATCAGCCGAATGATGGTGCCACCATAATTCCGCTCTTCACGAACGACGAATCGTTCATCCAGTTCCAGCGATGCTTCCGCATCTTCTTCAAGCACGAGAAGTGCGTCAGGATTAAGCCAACTGCCTTCAAGTGCTGATAAAAGTGCCTTTTCGCCCATGCGACGACCGTAGGGCGGATCAGCAAAAATCAGATCGAACGGTTCCATCGTTCCTGCTTCGCCAAGCTTGCAAGCATCGCGGCGCAGAACTTTGGTCAGTCCCTGCAGACCAAAGGCCTCGATGTTCTGGCGGAGGATGCCACGCCCTTCCGCTGATTCTTCGACAAAAACAGCATAGCGAGCACCGCGAGAAAGTGCTTCAAGACCGAGCGCGCCGGTACCTGCAAAGAGGTCCAGAACACGCCCGCCTTCAACCTTGTCCGGGAAGCTGTGTGCGAGAATATTAAATAGGCTTTCCCGCGTCCGATCTGTGGTCGGACGAATGGAATTTGTGGTCGGTGTGACGAGCGCGCGCCCGCGGAATTTACCGCCGACGATCCGCACCGCCGCCCCCTGGCTTGCCGCCGCGTGGCTTTCCATCACCAGATCTACCATTGCCTGGCTTGCCGCCCGAACCGCCACGATCCGAACCCTTGCCAAAGCCGCCTGGACCCTTCGACGGGCCGCGACCTTCACCACCACCGGAACGTGGACCGCTGCTGCGTGGACCACGATCGGCATTACCACCACCGAAACGACCTTCGCTGCGCGGACCCGAAGGCTTGCCGAAGCTACGGCCTTCATAACCGCCCGATGATCTTTCGCCGCCTTCGTTCTTCAGTTCGGCGCGTTCGCGCTTGCCCGGACGACGCTCTTGTTTACGATCATCGCGACCTTCAGGACGTGGAGCACGGGCTTCTGGTCTGCCTTCCGAACGGCCTTCAAAACGGCGCGGACGATCATCACGACCTTCTTCGCGACGCTGATCGCCATCTCCGAAACGACGTGGGCGAGACTGAAAGTCTCCTTCCGCACGAGGAGCGCGAGGTCCTGAACGGTTATCTGAGCGTCCCTCAGGACGATTTCCAGAATGGGAACCCTGTTTATCAAAACGCCCTTCTGAACGGCGGGGACGGTCATCACGGCCGGCTTCACGACGCTGATCGCCATCAGCAGAACGACGCGGACGCGACTGCAAATCACCATCGGAGCGGCTTGCACGTGCGCCACGGCTCTCAGCGCGGGCAGCTTTTTGGGCTGCAGCTTTTTCACCCTGCGGGCGTGCGCCCGGTGCCATCCAGACATTGCTATTGCCACGGCGACGCGGCTCTACCTTGTCTTCTTTCTTTTCTTCGCGCTTGCGACGCTCTGGCTGGCTGGAAATCCATTCGCGCTCGCGCGGCTGGCGACGATATTCGCCTTCTGGCTCCTTCTGTTCCATTTCGCGACGCGTGCGACCTTGCACGACGGTATTAGAGAATTCGTTCAGAACTGGCGCGTCGAAATCCGCACCTGATTCCTCAACGAGTTTTTCACCAAGCTGATCGCGCAGAATACGTCCACGAATTTCACGAACCGCACCTTCTTCAAGATCGCCGAGCTGGAAAGGTCCAAACGACACGCGGATCAGACGACCAACCGTCAGACCAAGCGCGCCAAGGATGTTCTTGACTTCGCGGTTCTTGCCTTCGCGCAGACCGATTGAAATCCAGACATTGGCACCCTGTTCACGCTCAAGCGTTGCTTCGATGCTGCCGTAGAAAATGCCTTCGACGGCAATGCCGTTCTTCAACTCATCAAGCTGTGCCTGTGTGACCTTGCCGTGGGCCCGAACGCGATAGCGTCGCAGCCAGCCGGTGGAAGGCAATTCCAGAACGCGCGACAGACCACCATCATTTGTGAGCAGAAGCAGACCTTCGGTATTGATGTCGAGACGACCAACCGAAAGTACGCGCGGCATTTCCGCAGGCAACGCTTCAAAAACAGTCGGACGCCCTTCCGGATCACGATTGGTCGTCACAAGACCTGCAGGCTTGTTATAGAGCCAAAGACGTGTGCGTTCTGCCTGCTTCAACTGCTTGCCATCAACCGTGATAACGTCGGTGCGCTTCACGTTCACCGCGGGGCTTTCAAGCACCTTGCCGTTAACCGAGATCCGGCCAGCCGCAATCATGGTCTCGGCTTCGCGACGCGACGCAATGCCTGCGCGTGCGAGACGCTTGGCAATGCGCTCGCTGGTATCTTCACCTTCTTGGGTTTCGCGCGATCCAAACTTGCGCGGACCACCGCGATCATCGTCACGGCGAGGTCTGTCGTCGCGTGGACGGTCAATACGTGAGCCAGCCTCACGTGGTCCTGAACCTCGCTCGCCGCGTTCACCGCGAGTGCTGTCGGGGCGATCGCCCCGACCTTCACCACGTCCATGCGGGGGGCGTCGACCGCCCTTGTTATCGTCTTCAGTGCTCATCTGGTGTTGGCCTTTCAGCAGCGCCGCCGTGTCGTCTTTCGCACCTTCGGGGTTGGCGAAGAACCGTCCGGTCAAGAACGCTGTATAAATCCGTTTACAAATCGGTTTTGATTTCGTGACTTATGCAGTAACAAATCGCTCAATGGCTTGCGAGCGAAATTTCCCTGTCCAGCGCACGAAATGAGGTTGGATTGAAAAAGGTTGCAGACATTTCGGCACCAAAAGTGGCAACACCGATGGAGATTGCGCTTGAAGAGGCGAAATCTGCAGCCCTCCGCGGCGAGGTGCCCATTGGTGCGGTCATCGTGCATGAAGGCAAGATTATTGCCCGGGCAGGCAACCGTACGCGCGAATTGAACGACGTCACGGCGCATGCGGAAGTACTTGTAATTCGTCAGGCAGGAGAAGCACTTAAGTCCGAACGCTTGCTCGACTGCGATCTCTATGTGACGCTTGAACCCTGTGCAATGTGTGCAGCCGCTATCTCTTTTGCTCGCATCCGGCGTCTTTATTATGGCGCTGCTGATCCCAAGGGAGGGGCTGTGGAATATGGGCCACGCTTCTACACACAACCCACATGCCATCACGTTCCAGAAATTTATGCGGGTTTCTCCGAAGAAAAATCCCAGAAAATCCTCCGGGATTTTTTTCGCGATAAGCGATAGATCATGGCTTAATGAATTACCCTATGCCTCGTCATGTGGCGCAAAGTGTTATCACGCAGTGCAAAATGATGGATCAGCGCCATCAGCACATGTCCGACGATAGCGGCCAGCAACACCCAGCCAAGAAGGCCGTGAAGCGCGTTGCCGGGCGCTGTTAGCGCCGCATTCTGCACGCCTGTCTGTTCGAATAGTTGGATACCGAAGACGGAAAAGCCACGGCCGTTGCCATAGCTCCGAAGCAACGCAAGCGCAGGCACTGCAAACATAAGCGCATAGATTACCAAGTGACCGAAGCCTGCGAGCTTCCCCATCACACCGGGCTTATGCGGTCGGCTGAAAAGGTTTAGCAGTCCCCAAATGCCGCGCAGCAGAACGAGTACCAACAAAGAGAAGCCAATTGTGAAGTGCGCTGACCAAAAGAAATTATAAAGCGGCGTCTCTTTGATGAAAATGCGCAGGATAGCAGAGATGAACTGCCACAGAAAAAGCGCGGCCATCAACCAATGGAGCATACGACTGATGACGCCGTAGCCATCGGGGCCATCCCAAAATGAGTTTGTTTTGTGCATTACTATACCTTACATCCCGAAAAGCTGCAGGATACGCTCTGCCAGAATGTTTTCGTTGATTGAAATCAAATATTGTTCAGAATAACCAACATTAAAAATATTTAATATTAGAGATTGATTCACGCAAAATGGCATCTTTTTTATGATGAAGAAATCATACTGATATAAAGAAAAAGCCGGAAGATTTTTTCTTCCGGCTTCCATAATTCTGAAAATCTATACTATAAAGGCTAGTTCCAAGGCAGCAGATCGCGCCAGCTTTTGCCGCCGCCGCCAGCTGCTTTCTTGCGCTCGCGTTCTTTCTGCGCCTCATCCTGACCCATATCACCAACAGCTGCTGTTGATGCTGGCTGACGATAACCAAGTGGCGGTTCGCTCAGATAGCGGCGATTGGTCGATGTGCCTTGTGTCTGCTCTGCACGCTGCTTTTTCAACTCAGCAACCTTGGCTGGATCAAAGGTTGGCGTGCGCGATTCATAATCTTCGCGACGGCTGGCACCGCTTGGCAATGAAGCCCGAACGTTGCTTGCAACAGGCACGTCCTGCTCAACAGGCGAAACGAAGTTTGGATTGTCGCGGTTTGCAGTAATTTCATCGCGCAAACGCTTGCGGCGCTGTTCGGGTGATTCTGGCCATGATGGATCGCCAGCACTTGCAAGGCTTTCCTGTGGAGCAGGCAACGCGCCCTTGTCGCCCTGTCCAGGACGCACAAGATCAGGACGCGGCTTGTAATCAATACGGTCTTTTTTCTTGCCTTGACCAAAGCTTGCCATGTTCGACACGTCGTCGAGAAGCTGCGCACTCGCAGTTTTGTCGGTTCCGTAGGTCGGCGACGACACACAACCGGACAGCGCGAGGCCCGCGACTGCCGTCATCAATACCAGAACTCGTCCTTCAATCTTCATTAGCGCCACTTCTTTTACGCCTGTCGATTTTCTCTTCGTCAAAGGCTTCTTTTAAACCCTTGCCGCAAGAAACCGGCAACTCCAAGGCAGATTGCAAGTTTATCTCAAGGAGAGCCTTGTACATGAGAGCATCTCTACGGGCAATCGCGATATTAACCGCTATTTCACCATGTCCTCACTTTACAAGGCAAGCCCTGAAGCGAAAAGCCCGGATGCATGCCACAACCGGGCCTCTGATTTTATGCCGAAAGTCTGCCGAGAGCCTTCAATTCGTGAAGGGCTGCCGCATCGCGGGCCGAGACCTCCGGGAATTCCGGGTCAGAACCGACATCCGTGGTATACCGCCACGAACGCGCGCACTTGCCGCCTTCCGCACGAACAGGAACAACTGCAACACCCTTCACGTCATCCAGCGTGAAGGCATCAGCAGGTGCTTCGGCATCAGTCACACCAATACCACTGGTGATGCAGATTTCAGCGAAATCCAATCCTTCAAGCGAATCGACCAGGCTCTTGTCAGCGATATAGACAACTGGAGCCGCCTCCAGAGAAGAACCGATGCGCTTATCCGCGCGTTCCAGTTCCAAAGCCCCCGTAACAACACGACGAACATTGCGAACCTTGCGCCACTTTTCGGCCAGCACATCATCGCGCCATTCGGCGGGCGTCTTGCGAAACTGTTCCAGATGCACCGAAACAGATTGCGGATAGCGATCCAACCAGGCTTCTTCCATGGTAAAAGGCAGCATCGGAGCGAGCCAGGTGGTTACGCGGTCAAAAATCTCGCGAACGGTCTGAAGAGCAGCCTTGCGGCGAACGCTGGATGGTGCATCGCAATAAAGCGCATCCTTGCGGATATCGAAATAGAAGGCCGAAAGTTCGACATTCATGAAATCGATCAGCGCACGTGCAATACGCTTGAAATCAAACGCGTCATAACCTGAACGCACGACTTCATCGAGCTCCGCCAGACGATGCAGCATCAGACGTTCGAGTTCCGGCAGCTCTGCGTGCGGAACATTCTCGCCTTCATCATGGGCGAGCGTGCCCAGCATCCAGCGAATGGTGTTACGTAGCTTGCGATACGCATCGATATTGGTCTGGATGATGCTCTTGCCGAGGCGCTGATCTTCCCAGTAATCGGTCGTCATCACCCAGAGGCGAAGAATATCCGCACCCGAATCCTTAATGACGTCCTGTGGCGTGACCGTATTGCCCAACGACTTCGACATCTTTTTGCCGTTCTCATCCATGGTGAAACCATGGGTGACGACGGCATTGTAAGGCGCGCGACCACGCGTTCCACAGCTTTCAAGCAGTGATGAATGGAACCAGCCGCGATGCTGATCTGAGCCTTCGAGATAAACATCCGCCGGCCACTTCATGTCCGGGCGGTCTTCAAGCGTGAAGGTATGTGTCGAGCCAGAATCGAACCAGACGTCGAGAATGTCGCGAACCTGTGTCCAGTTTTCATTGGCACGGCTGCCGAGGAAACGCTCACGCGCACCTTCCGCAAACCATGCATCGGCACCTTCTGCCTCGAAAGCTTCAAGGATGCGCTTGTTCACGGCATCGTCTTGAAGGATATTGCCTTCCTCATCAGCGAAGACGCAGATTGGCACACCCCATGCGCGCTGACGCGAAAGAACCCAATCCGGGCGACCTTCGATCATGGCACGAAGACGATTCTGACCGGCAGCAGGCACGAAACGCGTATCTTCAATCGCTTTCAGCGAGCGCGAACGCAGCGTGGTGCCATCGCCGAGATTCTTGTCCATATAGACAAACCACTGCGGCGTGTTGCGGAAGATAACCGGCTTCTTCGAGCGCCATGAATGCGGATAAGAATGCTTCAGACGGCCACGTGCGAACAGCTTGTCAGTTGCAATGAGCTGCTTGATGACAGAGTCATTCGCATCGCCCTTCTTGCCGTTATCATCGATAACACGCGCAGGCCCACCTTCGCGATCCGGACCAAAGCCCGGCGCATCCTTGGTGTAATAGCCATCATCGCCAACCGGGAACGGAATGCTCGGATCAATGCCACGCGCTTCCAACTCACGCGCGCTGTCCATCCATGCTTCAAAGTCTTCTCGTCCGTGGCTTGGGGCGGTGTGCACGAAACCGGTACCAGCATCGTCGGTGACGTGGTCACCAGAAACCAATGGCACGACGAATTCGTATCCGCCGCCGAAACCCTTGAGCGGATGATCGAGTACATTCTTGGAAAGCTCTTCGCCCGTCACATCGCGCAGGCGCTTAAACTCAAGCTTTGCCTTCTTGGCGCATTCGTCAGCCAGTTTATCAGCGAAGATAAGCTTTTCGCCGGGACGTGGGCCAAAATCATTCTCAGCGGCAGTGACTTCATAAAGACCGTATGCAACACGCGTCGAATAGGCCACAGCACGGTTTCCGGGAATGGTCCATGGAGTTGTCGTCCAGATAACGACAGAGCTGCCGACCAGATCGCCAGCATCTGCGACCGGGAACTTCACCCAGATCATATCCGACTCGATGTCGTGATATTCGACTTCGGCTTCTGCAAGGGCTGTGCGTTCAACCACCGACCACATGACAGGTTTTGAACCACGATAAAGCTGGCCAGTTGCAGCAAACTTCAACAGTTCGCCAGCGATCCGCGCTTCCGCATGGAAGTTCATTGTCGTGTATGGGTTTTCAAAATCGCCGCAGATTGCGAGGCGCTTGAACTCTTCCGACTGGACCTTGATCCAACCCGCAGCAAATTCACGGCATTCCTTGCGGAACTCGTTGATGGCAACTTCGTCCTTGTTCTTGCCCTGTGCGCGGTATTTCTCCTCGATCTTCCACTCGATCGGCAGGCCGTGGCAATCCCAGCCCGGCACATAATTCGAGTTGAAGCCGCGCATCTGGAATGAGCGCGTGATTACATCCTTGAGGATCTTGTTCAGCGCATGGCCGATATGGATGTTGCCATTTGCATAAGGAGGGCCGTCATGCAGCACATAAAGCGGGCGATCCTTCGCGTCTTCACGCAGCTTTTTATAGAGGTTCATTTCCTCCCAGCGCTGCACAAACACAGGCTCGCGCGCAGGCAGTCCCGCGCGCATTGGAAACTCGGTCTGTGGCAGATTAAGAGTTTTGGAATAGTCGATCTTGGCAGTCGTCTCAGTCATTTTATTACTTGCCTGTCAATCCCGCGCAGCAATATGGCGGGCGAAGATGCTGAAAGTTCAGGAGGCTGCAACATACAGCCGGAAAACTCAAAAGGCTGCGAGGCACAGCCGGTCGTTCCCGGACCTTCCTGCCACGCATTGCACTTTGCGCAATGCCATCAAGGCTTAGAGGAAGGCCGGGCCAATAATTCGTATGGCCGCGATGATATGCCGAAAATCCGTCATCATGGTCACGCTTTTAGCAATGACCTTCGCAGGAATAAAGAGGCAGGGCGCAATAAACTTGCAGCCCTGCCCTCTAAAAGCTTACAGATAGAGCATGTCTCCCAAAAGTGGGAACCGGTTTTGGGACAAAGACATGCGGAAAAACAAATAGATAGAGCATTTCCAACGATTTATCTTAAACTGGAAATACTCTGGGTTTGTTTCGATCAGTCGAGCGAGAAATCGAAGCGGTAAGTTGCAGCGATACCAACCATGAACTGATCACGCGAGCCGTGCTGTTTCACAATGCTCGAGTCCTTTGCCGGGCCCTGAAGACGGCTATATTCACCAAACAGGCTGGTATCGATTTTGTCGGTTGCCTTCCAGGTAATGGCGCCACCCACACCAACCGATTCCCAACCACCGCCGGGACGATATTCCTTGACGCCAGATGCCACCGCTTCCTCAGCCGTTACACCATAATAAGTTTTGAAATAGTCTTTGGATGCGAAGGTTGCGCGTGGGCCAGCCGAAACACGGATCACCGGCGTCACATCATAGAACGCATCTGCTGCAACGTCGGCAACAACGCCCTTGTGGGCGCGAATACCCTGACGCACTTCACCACGGAAACGCAGCCAGTCGGTCGGATAGACATCGACGAAGCCACCGGCTTCACCGCCGAACTTGGTTTCGTGAATACCATCAATATCGGTATCGCGTTTGAACAAAAGCTTGCCTGTTGCACCCACACGGAAGCGATCCGTGTCGATTACCGCAAAGGATACGTTGTCGTTACGCGAAGAAAAGCGCTCTGCTTCACCCTGACGGCCAAGCGAAACCAAAGGCTGCGCTGAAAACTTATACTTGTTGGAACCTTCGAACTTCGGAGCAACAAGGCCAGCAGCGCCAACCTTGAGGTACCAGTCGCCCGACCAGAAGTATTTGCGGGCGGGTTTCACTTCCTCAGCCGCATAGATGTCCGTTTGCTGCATATCCGCAGCAACGACCGACAAAGGACCAACGAACAATGCAGCGCCTGTAACAAAGGCAAGGGGGACAATACGCGTCACATGAAACTCCGATAAACAGTGGCCCGTAAACTTTGCGGGCATTTAACACTGTTTGAACGGAATATGTAAAATTAAACTTAAATCTAAGGTAGAAATTACTACAACTTTTTCTGGCGTCTTTTAGGTCATGGTGATGATTTAGCTTTTGAGCGGCGCATATCGGATTTTGCCTCTGACGAGGAGAAGTGACCGAAGCGGAGTATTCCTCCACGAGGGAACTTCGACAAATTCGGTGGCAACAATCCGCCGCGTCTTGAAAGGATATGGTGAAAATCGTCCATATTGTCGTCGCTATACCTCAGTTGCGTGCACTCCACCTTCGTTTTCGCTCCTAAGCTGAACGATTTTCCCGCATACCGCTCCGTAAGTTAAATCAACACCACGACCTAAGGCTCAAGCAGCAAACGATAAGAGGCGATCAAGTTCGGAAAGCGGCTTTGCGCCCGCCAGCAGAGCGCGCGCTTCTTCTTCATCGCGCTTCATCTGTTCGATGAGTGGGTCGAGTCCGTCGAATTTCACTTCGCCGCGCAAGTAGCCAAAGAAAGATACTTCGGCAACTTCGCCATAAAGATCGCCCGAAAAATCAAAAACAAATGTTTCAAGCAGTGGTTTTCCATCGCTCGCGACAGTCGGGCGGCGACCGAAGCTCGCCACACCATCATGCAAGATGCCGTCGGCCCTGCGGAAGCGGACGGCATAAATTCCGTGCTTCAAACTGACATGATCGTCGATGGTCATGTTTGCGGTTGGAAAACCCAGCGTGCGCCCGAGCTTCTTGCCATGGATGACTTCACCGCTGACCCGGTAGCGGTAGCCGAGCAGCCCCGCCGCCTCCGCGACTTCGCCTTCGCACAAGAGCGCACGGACACGCGTCGAGGAAACGAGATTTCCACCTTCATCACCGAAGGCATCCACCAGAGATACACTGAACCCTGACGATTGACCGGCTTCCTCAAGAAACTGAGGCGTACCCCGACGTCCCTTTCCGAAATGGAAATCATAGCCCGTGACGACACGATTGGCATGCAACCGCTCGACAAGGATATTGCGTACGAAATCTTCTGCCGACTGCGCTGAGAAATCCGCAGTAAACGGCTGTTCAACAACTGCATCAAATCCCATGAGTCGCAGAATCTCGGCTTTCTCAACCGCATCAGTAAGGCGTTCAATGGGCTCATTCGGCTTAAAGAAACTGCGCGGATGCGGTTCGAAAGTCAGCACGACTGCAGGCAAACCGTCCCTGTGTGCGAGTTCCAGCGCACGCTCTAGTACGGCCTGATGGCCGCGATGGACACCGTCAAAATTGCCGATCGCCACCACGCAGTCACGCAGCGTAAGCGGCAATGCATCGGTTCCTGAAAGACGCTGGAAAACAGGTTTTGTCATGGTCGGAGCAGTTTCTCGAAAATATCAGACGAGCGCGTAAAGCGAAGCGATTGGAGAATGGCCGTGCTTTTGCAGAAAAGCATTCATTTTATCAAAATCAACATTCCCGTCAGCGGCATAATCAGCAGCATGGACTCCGCCCGAAATATAGAGCACATCCAGACCATAGTCCGCCGCGCCCTTCACATCGGTCAATACACCGTCACCGATGCCGAGAATGCGTTTTCTGTCGACGGCATGTCCACGGACTTCCTCGACTGCTTTTGATGCGGCTTCATAGATCGGGCGATGCGGCTTGCCTGCGATCAGTGTGCGGCCGCCAAGCTGGCCAAAATCACGCGCAAGTGCGCCTGCACACCAGATCAGGCGCGGGCCACGTTCGACCATGATATCCGGGTTGGCACAGATGAATGGCAGATTGCGCGACCGCAGGCGCTGCAACAGCTCAGTGTAATTTTCCGGTGTTTCCGTTTCATCGTCATAAAGACCTGTGCACACAACGCCGGAGGCCTCAAACTCCTCGACCAGTTCCACATCAAGCCCGTCATAAATGACGGTCTCACGTTCACTGCCGATATGGAAAACCTTCCGCGGCCCTTCGATGATGAGGTCACGCGTTACATCACCCGATGTCACGACACGATCATAAGCATCTTCAGGTACACCAAGCAGTGTCATTTGCGCGATCACACTCGGATATGGGCGCGGCGCGTTGGTCACGAGAACAACCGTCAATCCCTTGGCACGTGCTCGCTTCAAAGCGGCAACGGCTGGAGCGAACGCAACCTCACCATTGTGCAGAACACCCCAGACATCACAGAAGATCGCATCATATCGATCCGTCAGATCATCCAGGCGTTCAGGCAGGCGTTCAGGCAGCTTCATGGTTTTCCTCAGTATGCTTGTCCGGTCCATGACCGGAGAAATCTGGAGCCCGTATCGTACAACATCTGTGCAAATGACTGGCTTTAACGAGCGCGCGTCGGACACGCCCTGCGGTTTCCTCTACAAGAAGCAGCCCGATCTGTCACCCGGCTTGAGATCGTGTGCGTCCAAATGAACGCATTGTGTCCATCAGAAATCGATGGGTCTTTCAGTCAGGCACCGTTAACCAACCAAGCCATTTCCTGAACATAACCCATCAAGGGTAGTTATTTTCCTGTTCGCCTTGTGGCTCAGCTGTATAGTCCCCACATCTCAGGAACAGGCGCGCTCCGCCGTGCACGTGCCCATAAGCGAAATTTATCTTCCGAATTGTCAAAAAACGGCAACGATCCTTGACAAAGAATGGCCCCGCTTCTATCTCAGAGGCATGTTAGCACTCGGACACCTAGAGTGCTAACAGCGCGAACCGGTCGGTTCGCTTCATCAGGGTTCAACGTCTATAACACCAAGGGTTATACCATGGCTGATATTAAGTTCCGTCCGCTTCACGACCGCGTTGTCGTGCGTCGCGTAGAATCGGAAGCAAAGACTGCTGGCGGCATCATCATCCCTGAAACCGCCAAAGAAAAGCCTCAGGAAGGCGAAATCGTTGCTGTTGGCACAGGCGCCCGCGACGAAGCTGGTAAGCTGATCGCTCTGGACGTTAAGGCTGGCGACAAGGTTCTGTTCGGCAAGTGGTCGGGCACCGAAGTCAAGATCGGCGGCGAAGACCTGCTGATCATGAAGGAATCCGACATTTTGGGTATCGTCGGCTAATACCTTCGCTTAACCGGCGAACTAGCCGGTAAATAATTCATTCATCACCATAATCTGACCGGGATATTCCCAGGAGAGTAAAATGGCTGCTAAAGAAGTAAAATTCGGTCGCAATGCGCGCGAAAAGATGCTGCGCGGCGTCGATATCCTCGCTGACGCTGTAAAGGTAACGCTCGGCCCTAAGGGTCGTAACGTTGTTATCGACAAGTCGTTCGGCGCTCCACGCATCACCAAAGACGGTGTATCGGTTGCCAAGGAAATCGAACTGGAAGACAAGTTCGAAAACATGGGCGCACAGATGCTGCGCGAAGTGGCTTCGAAGACCAACGACACTGCCGGCGACGGTACGACAACCGCGACCGTTCTCGGTCAGGCCATCGTCCAGGAAGGTGCCAAGGCTGTTGCTGCTGGCATGAACCCGATGGACCTTAAGCGCGGTATCGACCTCGCAGTTACTGAAGTTGTTGGCGAATTGCTCAAGAAAGCAAAGAAAATCAACACTTCGGAAGAAGTTGCTCAGGTTGGCACGATCTCCGCTAACGGCGAAGCCGAAATCGGCAAGATGATTGCTGAAGCGATGCAGAAAGTCGGCAACGAAGGCGTCATCACGGTTGAAGAAGCCAAGACCGCGGAAACCGAACTCGAAGTCGTTGAAGGCATGCAGTTCGACCGCGGCTACCTCTCGCCATACTTCGTCACCAACCCTGACAAGATGGTTGCTGATCTCGAAGACGCATACATCCTTCTGCACGAAAAGAAGCTCTCGAACCTGCAGGCTCTTCTGCCAGTTCTCGAAGCTGTTGTTCAGACTTCTAAGCCACTCATCATCGTTGCTGAAGACGTCGAAGGCGAAGCTCTTGCTACCCTCGTTGTCAACAAGCTGCGTGGCGGCCTGAAGATTGCTGCTGTTAAGGCTCCTGGCTTCGGCGATCGCCGCAAGGCAATGCTCGAAGACATCGCGATCCTCACCGGCGGTCAGGTCATCTCCGAAGACCTCGGCATCAAGCTTGAAAGCGTTACGCTCGACATGCTCGGCCGCGCCAAGAAGGTTTCGATCAACAAGGAAACCACCACCATCGTTGATGGCGCTGGCAAGAAGGCTGAAATCGACGCACGCGTTGGCCAGATCAAGCAGCAGATCGAAGAAACCTCTTCCGACTACGACCGCGAAAAGCTGCAGGAACGTCTTGCTAAGCTTGCTGGCGGCGTTGCAGTTATCCGCGTTGGCGGTGCAACAGAAATCGAAGTTAAGGAAAAGAAGGATCGCGTTGACGATGCTCTGAACGCAACCCGCGCTGCGGTTGAAGAAGGCATTGTTGCAGGCGGCGGTACCGCTTTGCTCCGCGCTTCGGTCAAAATCACCGTTAAGGGCATCAATTCCGACCAGGAAGCTGGCATCAACATCGTTCGTCGCGCTCTGCAGGCTCCTGCTCGTCAGATCACGACCAATGCTGGTGAAGAAGCTTCGGTTATCGTTGGCAAGATCCTCGAAAACTCTTCGGAAACCTTCGGCTACAACACTGCAAACGGTGAATATGGCGATCTGATCGCACTCGGCATCGTTGACCCAGTTAAGGTTGTCCGTACCGCTCTGCAGAATGCAGCTTCAATTGCTGGCCTGCTGATCACCACGGAAGCCATGATTGCTGAACTTCCTAAGAAGGATTCGGCTCCAGCTGGCATGCCTGGCGGCATGGGCGGCATGGGCGGCATGGATTTCTAAGAAATCCATAAAGCACGCCCATGGTTTAAAGCTTGCTCCGCAAAGCGGCGCGGGTCGCGGCATGGATTTCTAAGAAGTCTAAAAGCCAAAACTATTTAGAAAAGGCGGCCTCTGGCCGCCTTTTTTACGTCATGTAACTCTTTGTGATTTATAGAAAATTTACCTATCGCAAGCTTTATTACGTTGCCCGCATGTATTTTAGCATTTTCTGATTTACTTTCGGCGACTTTCATGGTCAATCGCTAGCGATACGAGATGGACTTCCTGTTTGCCCCCGCACTTTGGAAGTCCTGTCTCAGGCAACAGGAAGGGCAGGCGCAAGCCTGCCTTTCCACTTTTCAGCGATCAATCATTTAACTCATTTATTCCGCTGCATCCGCGTGCGCAACGTCGTCGCCAGATAGGCGCGCATCATAGCGAGCACGTGCCATCATGACCTGTACCTCGTTAGCAATCGCCCACTCCCCCAAGGCACGCACAGGTTTGAGAAGATCCTGACCTAATTCCGTCAGTTCGTATTCGACCTTCGGAGGGATCGTGGGAAACATGGTCCGTGATACAAATCCATCGCGCTCAAGATTACGCAACGTGGTTGTCAGCATTTTCTGTGAAATACCATCAACCGTGCGGCGAATTTCATTAAACCGCATCGGACGATTGCCAAGATAGCTGACGATCAGAACTGACCATTTATCACCGACGCGGGACAGAATATCCGTCACCGCCTTGCAAGCGCTAGTCTCTTTGAAGTCACCAGGTTTCATAAAAGTGCCTCCTTGCGCGATTTGATCAGTCACTTGTATAGCGTTAGTCTCTATTGGTTACCACTCAAAAAGGACATATTGATGAGCAAGCTTAAAGTGGCCGTGATCGTCGGCAGTACCCGCGAACAGCGTTTCTCGCCAGTCTCGGCGGAATGGATCGCAAAGGTTGCAGCAGAACGCCCGGAATTTGATGTCGAAATACTGGACCTAGCTGATTACCCGATGGGTTTTTATGGGGACACGACCACCACAACCGCACAAGCTGAGACCGCCGACAAGTGGAAAACCAAGCTTCGCGAATTTGACGCTTACATCCTCACCGCCGCTGAATACAATCATGCACCCACGGCCGTTTTAAAGAACGCGATCGACTACGGTGACTGGATCCAGAAGCCAATGGGTTTTGTAGGTCACGGCGGCGTTGGTGGTGCGCGTGCTGTCGAACAGTTGCGTATGATCGCCGTAGAAATGTCGTCCATGTCGGTTAAAACCGGCGTGCATATCCTGTTCCCGGATTATCTGGCAGTCGTCAAAAAAGAAAACGCGCTGGATGATTTCCCACACCTCGCAGAAGCTGCAAAGAACATGCTCGACCAACTTGCATGGTGGGGCCATGCCCTAAAGGCTGCCCGCGCAGGCTGATTAACCTCATGACTTGCCGGGTAATGGCTCTACGTGTTGCATAACTCGGCCAAAACCCGGCTTGCCGCAAAGCTTTTTCGCCCTATGATTATCAGAACGACAATTGGGATGGATAATCATATGCGTAAGGAACTACCGATAGCGACCGCTCCAAAAGACGGACGGAAAGTCACTGTGGTCTGGATCGATGATGACGATCAACGCAATGAATCGGTTGGCCAGTATCGTTCGCTCGATAAGCTCAAGGCTGGCGGCGGCGACTGGGATGAAACAGACACTGGCTGGTGGATTTTCACCGACAGCAAAACCCAGCAAAAGGTTGAACCGACCGCATGGATTTCCGAAACCGATGACGGCGATGATGACAACGAGGATAACTGAGCATCAGCGCTTCAAGACGGTCAATAAAATTTGACTTTTATAATCATATTTTATCAAATGATTGAGCGCTAAGGCTTTGCCTTACAAGCATGCATAGCCAATAATCCACCAATGCTGTTATTCTCGATTCTACAGGCGGGCATTTCACCCGCCTGAAACAAGCCGGAGACTGAAAATGACCGCCACGCGTACCGAAACAGATACTTTCGGACCGATTGATGTAGCCGCCGACCGTTATTGGGGTGCGCAGACGCAGCGCTCGCTGCATAATTTCAAGATCGGGGGCGAGCGCATGCCTCTGCCGCTCGTACACGCGTTGGGCGTAGTCAAGCGTGCAGCAGCTGAAACCAATATCGCGTTGGGCAAGCTGGACCCCGTTCTCGGTCAGGTGATTGCGGTTGCGGCATCCGAAGTTATCGAAGGCAAACTGGACGATCATTTTCCGCTCGTCGTCTGGCAGACAGGTTCCGGCACGCAATCAAACATGAATGCCAATGAGGTCATTTCGAACCGCGCTATCGAGCTTCTTGGCGGTGAACTCGGCTCCAAAAAGCCGGTCCATCCGAACGATCACGTCAATATGAGCCAGTCGTCAAACGACAGCTTCCCAACCGCGATTCACATTGCGACCGCTGTTGAAGCGGTAAATCGTCTTTATCCGGCACTGACACATCTCACCAAGGCGCTCAAGGCCAAGGAAGAAGCGTTCAAGGACATCATCAAGATCGGCCGCACGCATACGCAGGATGCGACACCGGTTACGCTTGGTCAGGAGTTTTCCGGCTATCGCGCAGCACTCGAATATGCCCGCCAGCGCATCGAGCAGTCACTCGCTGACGTGTTCCTGCTTGCGCAGGGTGGTACGGCTGTCGGCACCGGGCTTAATGCACCAAAGGGCTTTGACACGGGCTTTGCCGATGCTGTGAGCGAAATCACAGGACTTAGTTTCAAGACAGCACCAAACAAGTTTGAAGCGCTTGCCAGCCACGGCGCCCTTACAAACTTCCACGGCAGCCTCAATGCGCTCGCTGCTGATCTGTTCAAGACTGCCAACGATATCCGCTTCCTGGGTTCGGGGCCTCGCTCCGGTCTTGGTGAACTATCGTTGCCGGAAAATGAGCCCGGCTCATCAATCATGCCCGGCAAGGTCAACCCGACACAGGCCGAAGCTTTGACGATGGTCGCAACGCAAGTTTTTGGCAATCAGACGGCAGTTACAGTTGCGGCAAGTCAGGGCCACTTCGAGCTCAATGTTTTCAAGCCGGTCATCGCTTATAATGTGCTGCAGTCGATCCGTATCCTGAGCGATGCCATGGTTTCATTTGCCGACCATTGCGTTGAAGGCATTGAAGCGAATGAAGATCGTATCAAGGATCTTCTCGAACGCTCGCTGATGCTCGTAACAGCGCTGGCTCCAGCTATCGGCTATGACAATGCGGCGAAAATCGCCAAGACCGCACACAAGAACGGGACAACCTTGCGGGAAGAAGCGCTGAAGAGCGGTCACGTCTCGGAAGAAGACTACGACCGCTTGGTACGCGCGGAAAAAATGATCGCACCGGAGTGATTGTGCACATGAGGTGAACAAACTGTCGAGGAATATCTATCTTTCCTTGACAGTGTGGAGTAGGTATTTGGTTGCTCAGTTTAATTGGAGATACCCCTGATGTCCTCTATCACTCCGCAGAGCAACGGCTTGGCCACGCTCGTCGCACGCGTCTTTCTTTCGATCCTGTTCATTCTCGCTGGCTTCAGCAAGCTGACTGCAATTTCCGGTACTGCTGGCTACTTCGCCGGTCTCGGCCTGCCGGTTCCAACTGTGACTGCCGTTCTGGTTGGTCTGGTTGAGTTTGTTGGTGGCCTCGCCATTCTGGTTGGTTTCCAGACCCGTATTACTGCCGCAATCGTGGCTCTCTTCACCATCGGTGCAACCCTTGTTGCCCACATGAACTTCGCTGAAGGCATGAACGCGATGATGGCACAGAAAAACCTTGCTATTGCCGGCGGTCTGATTCTTCTGGCGCTGCAGGGTGCGGGTTCGATTTCGATCGATGCAAAGCGCGGCTAATCGAGCTTCGATATATATTTTGAAAAAGCCGCGCCTCAACAGCGCGGCTTTTTAGTATTCGCTTTATTAATACACAGAACTGTTACTTTGAACGCGCAATGATTGCATCCTTCGATCTTGTAAGATAATGCAGCCGCCTATTTTCATTTTGGAAAGACATATCGTCCTCCCAGACGTGTCTCATAAATTAGCTTGTAGAGAAAAAATGGCCGTTTCACCCGCAACGAATAGTCAGCTTCGTGCTGACGCCCATTCGGGCAAAAATTACAATTTTGCGCTCGCCAGCCTTACCATGCTTTTCTTCATGTGGGGCTTTATCACCTGTCTCAACGACATTCTGATCCCGCATCTCAAGGGCGTGTTTCAGCTCAACTACTTCCAGTCGATGCTGATCCAGTTCTGCTTCTTCGGCGCTTACTTCATCGTCTCGCTGCCAGCCGGTGCACTCGTGAAGCGAATCTCCTATAAGTGGGGCATTGTGACCGGTCTGGTCGTAGCTGCTATCGGCTGCGCATTGTTCATTCCGGCCGCATCTTATCGTGTCTACGCGCTGTTTCTCGGAGCACTTTTCGTTCTGGCTTCGGGCGTCACAATCCTTCAGGTCGCAGCAAATCCATACGTGACGGTTTTGGGCACTCCGGAAACCGCAGCGAGCCGTTTGACACTTACTCAGGCTTTCAACTCGCTTGGAACGACAGTTGCTCCACTCTTTGGCGCATTCCTGATCCTTTCAGCCGCGACAACCGACGCTGCAAATTCCGCTGAAGCAGATGCGGTTCAGTTCCCTTACCTACTGCTGGCACTGGCTTTCGCCGTTCTCGCAGTGGTGTTCGCGATCCTGAAATTGCCAGATGTTCAGGAAGAAGAAGCTGCCTTATCGAGCAAAGAAGAAGGCTCCGCCTGGCAATATCGCCATCTGGTGCTCGGCGCAGTCGGCCTGTTCGTCTATGTGGGCGCGGAAGTCAGCATCGGCAGCTTCCTTGTCAACTTCCTGAGTGATCCTTCAATCGCAGGACTGACTGAAGCCGATGCCGCACATCACGTTACCTATTTCTGGGGCGGTGCAATGGTCGGACGTTTCATCGGCTCCGTTGCAATGCGCTATATTGATGACGGCAAGGCGCTTGCCTTTAATGCAGCCATCGCAATTGTTCTCTTGCTCATCACAGTCGCTACCACAGGCCATGTTGCCATGTGGTCGGTACTTGCTATCGGCCTGTTCAACTCGATCATGTTCCCGACGATCTTCAGCCTCGCGCTGCATGGTCTTGGCAAGCACACCAGTCAGGGTTCCGGCATTCTGTGTCTGGCCATTGTTGGCGGCGCGATTGTCCCGCTCATTCAGGGCGCCTTGGCCGATACTGTTGGCATTCATCTGGCATTCCTGATGCCAATCGTCTGCTACATTTATATCGCCTATTACGGTCTGATTGGCAGCAAGCCAAAAATCTAAACAAAGAAAGCCGGTCTGAAATTCAGACCGGCTTTTTTAATTCAATTCGGCATTTATCAGCCGGCGAGGCCCTCGCGTATACGCGCAACGACTTCTGCAGCCCGTGTATTTGTCTCACTGCCACGGGCAGATACAAGACAGGCCTGCGAGCGCAGGATGATACCGTCCTCGAGAACCTTCAAATGATTAGCCGTCAACGTCGAACCGGTTGAAGTGATGTCGACGATCATATCAGCAGAACCTGCTGCTGGCGCACCTTCAGTTGCTCCAAGGCTTTCGACAATACGATAAACTTGAATGCCGTGCTTTTGCGAAAAGAACTGCTGCGTCAAGCGCCAGTATTTGGTTGCAATGCGCAAACGGCGTCCATGACGCTGACGGAAATCGGCAGCCACGTCATCAAGATCTGCCATAGTCGTCACATCGCGCCAGACTGTCGGCACCGCAACCACAACATCTGCATGACCGAAGCCAAGCTCCGCTTCAATCGCGACCCGCTCATCAGCATGAGCCAGCGTCTCGCGAACAAGGTCTTCACCCGTTACGCCAAGATCGACGCTGCCATAACCCAGCTCACGCGCAATTTCGGATGCCGACAGGAACAGAATGTCGATGTCATTCTCACCTTCGACGCGCGCGCGATAATTGCGTGAATCGTCTGGCAGAACGACCTTGTATCCCGCCTTTTCCAGAACTGCGAGCGTCTGCTCCTTCAACCGTCCCTTGGAAGGAAGTGCCAATGTCACAGTCATTATTGTTCTCCACTCAGCGCCTGAAGCCGGTCGAGCCAGATGGAAAAGCCAACCCCGGGGATATTTTCGGATGCGCCAAGCATCGTCAGCAGACGGTCGTAACGACCGCCACCCGCCAAAACCATATCCTTGTCGCTGCCCGCCTGACGGATTTCGTAGACAAGGCCGGTGTAATAATCGAGCGGACGACCAAAAGACGCGTCATAAACGATGTCTTCCGCCGAAATACCGGCTGCAATAATTGCGTCGGTACGGGCTTCAAATTTTTGCAGAACGGCATTCAAATCAAGCGCATTATCGGCAGCGAAAGCCCGCAACGTGATGCTAGCAGCTTCCAGCGAAACACGCGTTGCGAGGAACCGCTTCAACACTTCAAGGGCCGAGGATGGAAACCGCGTTGCAGCCAGATCTTCTTTCTCGATCAGGCGGCGCGCGATCTCGGCAGGCGTGCGGCCTGCTCCCGGTGAAATACCGGCTTCCAGCATTTCGGCTTCCAGCATGCGCGCAAGCTCTGCCTCATCACCTTCGGCGACAAGGCCCGCGAGCTGTTCAGGCAAGGGATCATTGCGCTGTTCACCCGTCAGCTCCGCAAAAGCTGATTCCATGGTATGTTCATCGCCAAAAGCACGCAGCAGTTTCTTGCGCCATCCCTGGGGCAAACCAAGCGCTTTGAGCATGCCTGCAAAAACGGCCTGATCACCCAGAACGATTTCAAGCTTCACGTCCACAGCCGCAGACTGCACACATGCGAGTGCATCGCCAATCGACCGCGCATCTGATGCGGCTTCATCTGTAGCACCAAGATCTTCAATGCCTGCCTGTAGAAATTCCGCGGCGCCGTCGCGGCGCTGACGAAAAACCTCGCCGAGATAGGCATAACGCTTAGGCGTTGCGGCATTGAGCGCGATGTGATTGCGGCAGACCGGAATGGTGAATTCCGGACGCAGGCAAAGGCTATCGCCATTCTCGCTTTCGGTCAGGAAGATACGGCGGCGCAAATCCTCGCCCGCCATATCCAAAAACGGATCAGCAGGCTGGATCACCGGAATATCAACAAGTTCCGCTTCGCTGGCATCAAGTTGACCACGAAGCGTGGCGAAGATCGGTGATGTGCGTGATCCAGTCATCGTCCCGTCACTTTATCTGCTGTGCGCGATCGCGAGCCTGAGCGTCGAGGATTTCGCGAACTGCTTCAACGATACCCTCTTCCTTGACCGTGACTTGCGCCGGGCGGCTCTCGCGCCAAGTCGCGTTGTCCACAATTTCAGCAGAGATACGCTTGCCTTCAATCAGATCCTTGATCTGAACTTCGCCTGCTTCACGCTCCTGCGAGCCCTGAATGATCACGCATGGCGCATCACGACGATCCGCATATTTCATCTGCGCTTTCATACCGGAACCACCGACATACATTTCAGCGCGAATGCCAGACTGACGCAGATCGGAAACCATCTTCTGATAGCGGCCGAGGCTTGCAGCGTCCTTGTCCATGACCAGAACGACAACCGGGCCAACCACATCAGAAACATCAAGTTTGCCGAGGTTCTTCAACGCAGTCATCAGGCGCGAAACGCCGATCGAGAAACCGGTTGCCGGAACAGGTTCGCCACGGAAACGCGACACCAGACCATCATAACGACCACCACCGCCGACTGAACCGAACACAACCTTCTGGCCGTCTTCGTTGGTCACATCGAACAGAAGCTCCGCTTCAAAGACCGGACCCGTGTAATATTCAAGACCGCGAACCACGGATGGATCGATCTTCACGCGCCCCTCATAACCACCAGCGTCGAACAGTGCTTCCATATCGGCAAGCTCTTGAACACCTTCTTCGCCCTTGGCGTTACCAGCAACAACCGCCTTCAGATTGGCAATGGTTTCAGCACCACTGGCGCCACCCGCAGCGGTGAAGGCCAGAACCTTTTCCACGGCTGCATCGTCGAGCAACGCGCCCTTGGTGAAATCGCCGCTCTCATCGAGACGGCCCTTGCCGAGCAAAAGGCGAACGCCTTCCGCACCAAACTTGTCGAGCTTATCGATGGCACGAAGAACATTGAGGCGTTTGCCTGCATTCTCATCGCCTGCGAGGCCAATCGCTTCAAGAACGCCATCGAGAACCTTGCGGTTGTTGACGCGGATCACGTAATCGCCGCGTTGAATGCCAAGGCGTTCAACCGTATCAGCCATCATCATGCACATTTCGGCATCAGCCGAGACATTTGGCGCGCCAACGGTATCGGCATCGAACTGCATGAACTGGCGGAAACGACCCGGACCCGGTTTTTCATTGCGGAAAACCCAGCCATTGCGATAGCTGCGATAAGGCTTGGGCAGGCTTTCATAGTTCTCAGCCACAAAACGCGCAAGCGGTGCAGTCAGATCATAGCGCAGCGACAACCACTGCTCATCATCATCCTGAAACGAGAACACGCCTTCATTCGGACGATCCTGATCCGGCAGGAACTTTCCAAGCGCGTCGGTATATTCAATGAGCGGCGTTTCGACCGGCTCAAACCCATAAAGGTCATAGACCTCACGGATGGTTGCCGTCATCTTTTCGGTGGCGCGCAGATCATCTGGCACCCGATCGACAAACCCGCGCGGCAACCGCGCCTTCATCTTGTCCGCTTTATCGGCCATTTTTCCTGCCTGATCGCTGATTTTGTTCATGTTACGCCAGTAAGAACCGGCAAATCTGTTGCCGGTTTCCTAACGCATCAAGACGGGTGCGGCAAGGGTAGTCTACACAATCAGCGTGTAGCGATGGCGACGGCGGCACCAGCCATCATTCCCGCACTGGTGCGGTTGGCGATCCGCATTGCCCGTGGGCTGCGAAGCAATCGCCGCGCCTGCGTTGCGAGTAGCACCCAGGCGCTGTCGACCAGCGCCAGTACCACGAACATGACAAGCAGCAATTCCATCCAGCCAACGATTGAAACATTGGTAATATCGATGATGGTTGGCAGGATCGCAACGTAGAAGACCATGATCTTTGGATTGCCAAGCGTAACCGCCAACGCGCTGAAGAAGAGCTTCTTTGCCTCTCCATGGCGGGGGACCACATCCTCGTCCACGCTCTCCGCAACAGGAGCAAACCACATTTTCCACGAAAGATAGATCAGATAAGCGACGCCAAGATATTTCAGCACAAGGAAAACAGTATGGAAGCTGTGGGCGAGAGCAGACAGACCCCAAACAGCAAGGGAAAGCCAGATCGCGTCACCCAACCAAAGCCCAAACATGAATGGAAACACGCCCTTATGGCCACGGCTAAGAACACGGGCGACCAGCGCACCAATGTTCGGCCCCGGCGTGCCAGCTGCCACAACCAGAATGCCGGCAAAGGCTACGAGCGATGTCAGATCCATGATCCACTCCTGAAATGAGGCTTCGAGGTTGTGCCAGAAAACGGAATCCGCTGCAATCGCTCTTAAACCATGGCGCTAAGAGGCTGGCGCATCGTATATTGGCGTTACTTGGGTCGGGTCAGCGCTCGCCGCAGCTTTTCGATGTTCGGGCGGCAATGGCAGCCCTCGATGTGGTCATTGACCAGCCCCATGGCCTGCATAAATGCGTAAACGGTGGTTGGCCCCACGAAAGACCAGCCGCGCTTTTTGAGATCTTTTGAAATTCGGGTTGATGTGGCAGTCGTCGGATTGGCCGATAAAGTTGGATAATCCACCACTTGCGGGCGATCTTCCGCACCCGGCTCAAACGGCCAGAAATAGGCAGCGAGCGACCCTTTTTCTTTGACCAGCTCTATAGCGCGTTTGGCATTGTTGATTGTGGACACGATCTTTCCGCGATGACGCACGATCCCCTTGTCAGCCAGCAGCCGCTCGATATCTGCATCGTCATAAAGAGCCACGCGGTGGAAATCGAACCCGTCAAAGGCTGCACGAAAATTCTCACGCTTGCGCAGGATTGTCAGCCACGACAAGCCAGACTGGAAACCTTCAAGGCAGATTTTCTCAAACAGACGCTGATCACTCGTTACAGGAACGCCCCACTCATTATCGTGATAGGCGATGTAATCAGGCAGCTCACCGGGCCAGAAACAGCGCATCTTGCCATCAGCACTGATGATCAAGCCGGTCTTTTCCTGCACCGTGTCGCTCATTTCTGTCCTCCGAAGTTTCATTCATTTTTAATCATATCAAGCAACTTGCCGCTAACCACAACTTTAATTTGAAGCAAGTCAAAGCCCGACACGCGGCAAAATTTACCTTTATGATTCCATTGTCCCGCACAATGGGCCCATGAATTTCGGGGCCGTTCTCCTGACAGGAGATGTCAGGAGTGCGACGGGCAACCGCGTTATTGCAGATGCCGGGCAGATGCAGAACGCAAAACAGTCGGATTTGGCTTATGAAACCACGTCATCTGCTTTTGATCGGATCACTCGCGGCAATCGCTGTCTCCATTGTGACCACCAGCATGGCTTTTGCCAATGATCGTTACGCAACCCAACCACCGGTTCGGGTTGACAATGAAACATCACAGCGCTGGATCGCGCAGCTCAATGGACCGGCGGTTCGTGTCCTGCCGCAACTCGATGCCGCAGAGCCGCAGAAGCGCACGATTGTTCGCCAGAAGCAGCCGCAAAAGCCGCGCTATCAGAATGTGAGCCAGCAGCGCCCTGTCGCCAACCCGGCAAAGGTTGTGCGCAAGAAGCAACAACTTGATCCCGCATTCCTGCCACAGACGGTTTCCTATTCGGGTGGCGAAAAGCCCGGCACCCTCGTGATCGACACCAGCAAGCGCTTTCTCTATCTCGTTGAAGGCAATGGACAGGCACGCCGCTACGGTATTGGCGTTGGCAAGCAGGGCTTTGGCTGGAAAGGCACGCAGCGCGTGAGCCGCAAAGCCGAATGGCCGACCTGGACACCACCAAAGGAAATGATCGCCCGTGAGCGCAAGAAGGGACGTATTCTGCCTGCTCAGATGAAGGGCGGCATCAACAATCCTCTTGGTGCACGCGCTCTTTATCTCGGCTCCACCCTTTATCGTATCCACGGTACAAATCAGCCATGGACAATTGGCAAAGCCATGTCTTCCGGCTGCTTCCGCATGCGTAACGAAGATGTGACCGATCTCTATGGTCGCGTTCCCGTGGGCACTCCCGTGGTGGTACGCTGACCCTTTCTTTTCAAACAAAGCTATCAAGCCGCTGTTATCGCCGTAACAGCGGCTCTTTTGTCATCAAATTGAAACCTTTGGCTTTTTCTTGAAGAAAGAGCGCTACTGATTGAATTTGACGTTTGAACCCCGACTGACACAAATGCTGTTTCAAACGTCAAATTCGTAAAATCCACTAGATTCAAATGCTTGCTAGTGGTCTTTTTGATTCCGACATTTGTTTAATGCCTGTATCGAGGGATGCAAATGTCGGAATCAGAGCACTAGCCACCGACAAACATGTCGGAAATGCCTTTCACTTTTTGTGCGAACACCCATATGCTGGAGAAGATACATCAAACAGTATGCACGTAAGAGGGAAGGACAGATCATGACCGTACCGGCGGTAAAACTGAACGACGGCAACCACATTCCACAGCTCGGTTACGGTGTCTGGCAAGTTGGCAACGATGAAGCCGTTGCGGCGGTCAGTGAAGCGTTGAAAGTCGGCTATCGCCACATCGACACAGCAGCCATTTATGGCAACGAAGAAGGTACCGGTAAAGCGATCAACGATTCAGGCATTGCCCGCAGCGATATTTACCTGACGACAAAGCTCTGGAACAGCGATCAAGGCTATGAATCGACCCTCAAGGCGTTCGACACCAGCCTGAAAAAGCTCGGAACTGACTATGTGGATCTCTATTTGATCCATTGGCCTATTCCTTCCAAGGATCTGTTCATGGAAACATGGCGCGCTTTCATCAAGCTCAAAGAAGAAGGCCGCGCGAAATCCATTGGCGTGTCGAATTTCCGCACTGCCGATCTTGAACGCATCCTGAAGGAAAGCGACGTTACGCCAGCTCTGAACCAGATTGAGTTGCATCCGCAGTTCCAGCAGGACGAGCTGCGTCTGTTCCACAGCAAGCACGACATCGCGACGGAAGCCTGGAGCCCACTTGGTCAGGGCACCATTCTGGAGAATCCAACGCTGAAATCAATCGCCGACAAGCTCGGCAAATCTGTCGCTCAGGTAATCCTGCGCTGGCATATCGAGACCGGCAATATTGTTATTCCAAAGTCGGTTACGCCTGCACGTATCAAGGAAAATTTCGATATTTTCGATTTCCGACTCAACGGCACCGATCACGATGCAATTACCAAGCTCGACAAGGCTGATGGCCGTATCGGACCAAATCCGAACACGTTTTCGGCAGGATAATTTGTAAGAATAAATAGTTAGAGCGGCCCCAACGATTAAGTCTTAATCGGAGCCGCTCTTACCAGGTTTTATCGCAAAAGCTTTAGGCTCCCAGTCAGTGAGCGTACCCACTTTGCCGGGCCAGCAATGCCTACCCCATCGATTGTTTCCGACGAAAGCTCCCTATCGGGAAATGTCTTTTCATACTCTGCATAGACATGCAGTGCGCGGGCAAAGGCCGGGAATGCCACCACAGCCTGTCGTTCTTCAAAGCTTGCTGCCTTCAAAACAATGGCCCGAATAGTCTCCGCATCTGCCTGCAGAACCGGCACCGGACGATCAGAACTGATATCGATCGCAGTGCCTGATTTATCGGTCAGTTGTCGTGCTGCGATGAATGGCAGCTTTGCACCCAGACCGATGGAAATGGCCCCAACCGTATTGGCAAGCAATCCCAAGGACAGCTCTGGATTAACGATGATAGCGAGGCGTAAATCTTCTTGCATGATGGCTCCGACGGAACTGATATTTCAACCAGAATTACACCGAGCAAGAAGGTAGTTCTTATCTTTATGTCCTGTTTTTATTTACAATTTGGTAGTATCTACCTATTTAAACGCATTTCAGGTATATTCCAATGAACTCGCTCGAACCATCCGACATCAAGATTCTTGACGCTTTACAGGAAGACGGACGCCTGACCAATCAGGCGCTCGCTGAAAAGGTCAACATGTCCACATCACCAAGCTGGCGTAAAATGCGCAAGCTGGAAGAAGATGGCGTCATACAAGGTTATCGCGCCACACTGGACCGGAAAGCCATCGGCCTCGGCGTCATGGCTTTTGTGCGGATCAAGATCGACAGCCACAGTGAAGCCGAAGCTGAGCAATTTGCTGCCGAACTGATGGGCCTTGATGAAGTCATCACCTGTTACAGCATTGCGGGCGACGCAGATTTTCTGCTGCAAGTCGTATCGCATGACCTCGATACCTATGCGGATTTCGCCATGTCGACCTTACGTCGCCTTCCCCGCATCAAAGAGATGCAAACCACCTTCGTTCTGAAAGAAACGAAAGGGTTCAAAGGTTTCCCTTTGCATTACGCCCAGTCAGTAAAGACTGACGCTTGAAAGGACAGCTGGTTTTGGTCCGCCATATGCCCAATCGAGCAATTCGATTGTATGTACGATCGGCAACTGGCTCCCGGTTGCGATTTGCGTCATACAGCCAATATTGCCGGTTGCGATCAAATCTGCCCCTGTGGCCTCAATGTTCTTGACCTTACGGTCACGAAGCGTGGTGGCGATTTCAGGCTGCATAATATTGTAGGTGCCAGCCGACCCACAGCAAAGATGCCCCTCCAGAGGCTCCCGCACGGCAAAGCCTGCCTTAGCGAGCAAATCCTTCGGCTGACGCACCACCTTCTGACCATGCTGCATGGAGCAAGCCGAGTGATAAGCAACAGTCAGACGTGAAGGATGTGGTGGCTCAGGCAGCTCGATTGAGGTCAGATATTCGGTCACGTCCTTAGCCAGCGCGGAGACCTTTGCTGCCTTGTCCTTATATGCCGGGTCCAATCGCAGCATATAGCCGTAATCCTTGATCGTCGTACCGCAGCCAGACGTCGTCACGATAATGGCGTCCAGGCCCCCGGCGTCGATTTCTCGGGTCCACACATCAACATTGTGCCGCGCTTGCTCAAGCGCCTGTTCCTCACGACCCATATGGTGCACCAACGACCCACAGCACCCTTCGCCCTTTGGGGTTATCACCTCGATACCGACCCGGTTAAGCAAGCGCAGCGTGGCAGCGTTGATGCCGGGATTGAGTACCGGTTGCGCACAGCCATTGAGAATTGCAACCCGTCCGCGCTTTTGGCCCTTGGCCGGGCTGATAGTATCGACCGGTTGATGAGCGGGTAAATGTTGCGGTGCAAGATCGAGCATGGCAGCCACGGGCCTTAAGGTGTCGCTCTTACGAAACAGAGAAGCGAACGGGCGTCCGAGTTTTGCCAATTGCAGCGCCAGCCGGAACCGACCTGGGTATGGCAGAACCTGCGCCAGAATATCGCGCAGAAAGCGGTTCATAAATGGGCGTTTATAGGTCTTCTCAATATGCGACCGCGCATGATCGATCAGGTGCATATAATTGACACCAGACGGACAGGTCGTCATGCATGACAGGCACGAGAGACAGCGATCAACATGCCGCACAACCTCTTCGTCAGCCGGACGATTGTTCTCCAGCATATCCTTGATAAGATAGATGCGCCCGCGCGGGCTATCCAGCTCATTGCCAAGTGACACGTAAGTCGGACACGTCGCTGTGCAGAAGCCGCAATGCACACATTTGCGGAGGATTTTTTCGGCCTCATTGACGCCGGGATCAAGCAGTTGTTCAGGACTGAATTGGGTCTGCATGGGGGTCAAACTCCTGCTTGCTCAGGATAGATACGGCCCGGATTGAGAATATTCTCCGGATCAAATTGCAACTTCAGGCGGCGCGACAAAGCGGCAAGTGCTGCCGATTGTGGCTCAAACACATCCGTGTTTGCACGCACCTGCTCCGGTGCCCGCACCAACGTGGCATGTCCACCGCCATATTTGGCGATAAGAGCACGCAGCACATGAGCTTCTGGGTCGGCTTCCATGCGCAGCCAGATCAAACCGCCCTGCCAGTCATAATAAGCGTCTGCACCGGCGTGGCGTCGGAGTTCGTCCACCATCTTCCAGCCTTGCATAGGCGCCATGGACACGCGCCAAACTGCGCGCTGATCGCCCTTTTTCACAAACGGCAGCACATCGCGCACCTCACGCCAAAGCTGACGCGACTGTCTCTCATCAAGAAGATCAATCACCCCAACAGTACCCAGTAACGCCTGCAATTGAGCGCTACGATGGCGCACCGAAGGCGCAAAACCCTCTATCCGCAGAATGGTCGCGGCCTCACCACCGAGATTACCGTCCAGAAAGCGCCAAGCCACACTTGGCGGCAGATGGGCGCTCGAAGCCACTTCCTCACGCGACCCCATAGCCATGGCCATGATGCGGCTTGCGGCCTCATCATCAAGCCCGCGCACGGCAAGCGTTGCAACTGTTTCAGGTGCAGGCAAAACCTTGAAGGTCACTTCAGTGGCGACGCCCAACGTCCCCCAAGAATTGGCCATGCCTTTTGAAAGATCGTAGCCGGTCACGTTTTTGACCACGCGTCCGCCGGACTTGAACAACTCTCCGCGCCCCGAAACCACACGCACGCCCAATATATGGTCGCGTGCGGCACCGGCTTTGAGGCGGCGCGGACCTGACAGATTGGCCGCAAGCGCACCCGCAATCGTGCCGCTTCCTGGCTCGCCAGAAAGAAGTGGGCCGTAATCCATCGGCTCAAAATGAAAGCACTGCTTGTTATCGGCTAACAGTTTTTCGATTTCGGCAAGCGGCGTTCCGGCCTTTGCAGAAAGCACCAGTTCATCAGGCTCGTAAAGTGTCACGCCTGACAGGTTCGACACATCAAGCACACCACCTGTTGCCATAGGTCGGCCAATTCCGCGTTTGCTGCCCCGACCGATGATTTCCAGCGGCGTTGAATTGGCCAAGGCCCATTGCACCGCCTCCAGAACACCCGCCTCATCCTGCGGCTTTATTATGTTTGTGTCAGTCATCATCAAAACGCGCCCTAAAATCGGGGAATGTCCGGAAAAGCCAATTCGCCACGATGCACATGCATGCGGCCAAGCTCGGCGCAGCGACGCAATTGTGGGAAGACCTTGCCGGGATTGAGCAGATGCTTGGCATCAAACGCACATTTGACGCGCATCTGCTGGTCAAGATCGATCTCGTTGAACATGACTGGCATCAGATCACGCTTCTCGATGCCAACGCCGTGCTCGCCGGTCAACACACCGCCAACTTTGACGCAAAGCCGCAAAATGTCGGCACCAAAGTCTTCGGCCGCCTCCAGCTCACCCGGAATATTCGCATCGTAAAGGATGAGAGGATGGAGATTGCCATCGCCTGCGTGAAAGACATTGGCGACACGTAGCCCGTATTTTTCGGAAAGATCGCGCATGCCTGAAAGCACACGCGGCAATTCCTTGCGCGGTATGGTGCCATCCATGCAGAGATAATCCGGCGAGATGCGGCCTACTGCCGGGAAGGCCGCTTTTCTCCCTGCCCAGAAAGCCAGTCGCTGCTCTTCCGATTGCGAAAGTGTGCAGGTGGTCGACCCATTTTTAAGCGCAATTGCTTCCACCTGACCAATCAGATGATCGACTTCTACCGGCGGACCATCAAGCTCGACAATCAGCAGTGCTTCAACATCCAGCGGATAACCCACACGGACAAAATCTTCCGCTGCCTGAATGGCCGGACGATCCATCATTTCCATACCGCCGGGAATGATCCCGCAACCGATAATATCAGCCACACACTGGCCTGCCTGCTCGCTTGATGGGAACCCGATCATCACCGCGCGCGCTGTTTCCGGCTTCTGCAAAATACGCACGGTGATTTCCGTAACCACCCCCAAAAGGCCTTCAGAGCCTGTCATGAGGCCCAATAGGTCATAGCCTTCACTATCAAGATGCTTGCCGCCCAGTCGCAGCACTTCGCCCGTAATCAGCACCATTTCGATGCCAAGCACGTTGTTGGCCGTGAGGCCATATTTGAGGCAATGTACGCCGCCCGCATTTTCTGCGACATTGCCGCCAATGGAGCATGCAATCTGCGAAGACGGATCGGGTGCGTAATAGAAACCCTCGTGTTCGACGGCCTTTGTGATGCCGAGATTGGTCACGCCCGGCTGCACGACTGCGACGCGGTTTGGGTAATCGATTTCCAGGATACGATTAAAGCGCGACATGCCCAGCAACACAGCATCGACCAAAGGCATAGAGCCGCCGGAAAGCGACGTGCCTGCACCACGCGGCACGACGCGAATTTCATTGTCATGGCAATAGCGCAATATCTGCGAAACTTGCTCAACAGTTTCAGGCAACACTACAACAAGCGGCAGCGCACGATGCGCGGTCAGTCCGTCGGTTTCAAACACCCGCATGGCATTGGTCGTATCGACAACTCCCTCACCGGGTACAATTGTCTTAAGATCAGCAACGATCGTCTCGCGCCGTTCAAGAACCAAAGCATTTGGCTCCGGCATAATCAGTCCGCTCATATGATCCTCCGCCTCCCCAGTGGACTGATTCCGACATCTGCATCCTTCGATAAAGATGTTGAACAAATGCCGGACCAAAAAGACCACTAGCAAGCATTTGAATCTAGTGGATTTTTCGAATTTGGCGTTTGAAACAGCATTTGTGTCAGTCAGGATTCAAACGTCAACTTCAATCCACTAGAGTGCATTCGGCCTCGCTTGGGTCAAGTGGTAATATTATTTTACCAATTGGCATATAGCGAAACAGTTATGACGCTGCGGCATAATCGCCTTGCGATCCTTTGCCTGCCCCGACTGAAGCGGCTTTAGTTAAAAATGAATCAATCGAACAGCTCTGCTTTTTTCCTCACGCATCTTCAAACGCAAAACCGCTTCACACTTTTGCTGAAAATGCTCTAGATGAACCAGTGCATATATCTGCCGGGGAGGATTTAAAACTATCATGATGAGCAGTCTGGCCGATATGGAGATTTTCGCACGTGTTGTCACAACTGGCAGCATGTCAGCAGCGGCACGTGATCTCGGATTGTCCCCGGCAGTCGTTTCCAAAAGACTGGGAAGACTTGAAGAACGTCTCGGCACGCGTCTGTTGCAACGCACCACGCGTCAGATTGCACTGACAGAAGCTGGCCAAGGCTATCACGAGCGCGTATTGGCAATTCTGAGCAATATTGAAGAAGCCGAAGCCTTTGTTGCCCGCAGATCGGCAAATGCACGCGGCACACTGAAAATATCGGCTCCTACAACCTTCGGACGGATGCACATCGCGCCTTATCTCGTCCCTTTCATGCGGACCAATTCAGACCTCACCGTCAACATGCAGCTATCAGACGAAATGGTGGATATTGTCGGCGATGGCTATGATCTGGCCATCCGTATTGGTGAATTGTCGGATTCGACGCTTGTCGCGCGACGTCTGGCGCCAGTGCGTCGTGTTCTGGTTGCCTCGCCGCATTATATCGCTGAGCGGGGCACGCCGGAAACCATCGAGGATCTGCAGGCGCATATTTGTCTTGCTCCGCACAATAATGACCCGTGGCGGCTGGAGGGACCAAAAGGGCCGATCTCCATTCGCCCGCAAGGACCATTGCAGACCAATTCGAGCGAGATGGTACGCGAAGCAGTGCTGGCGGGGCTTGGCATTGCGCAACGTTCGACCTGGGATATCGGGCCAGAATTGGCGGCAGGAAAGCTCGTACAAGTGCTCCCTGATTATTCAGCTTCGCGCAATGTCGCGATTCACGCCGTCTATCCCTCAAAACAATTCCTGCCAGCAAAAGTACGATTGTTCATAGATTATTTGGCTGATCTTTACGGGCCGGTTCCTTATTGGGAGAGCGGTAGTTGTCCACAAGACATGCCTACAAAATAGACGAAGCCAATGTGATTGCGTATGAAAGCGCGTCGCTTTTGTTAAAAGCGCGCAATGCAGCCGGCTAAGCAGTTGATTAGCAATAGCCTTATAGCCCCCATAATTCAACGAATCGGATGGAGCTCCTCCCACATCAGTCCGATTTTTGAGGAATGAAGATGAACACACCTACCCGCCTTATTCTCGCAATCGTCGTTGCCGTTATCGTCGGTTTCGGGTTCATGTTCTATGACAAATCGCGCGGCGCAGAATGGGTCGTTTCCCCGCAGCAGATCGAACAGGCGAAAGCCGAAGGAAAGGCTGGCTTCGAAAGCCGCCCGGGCACAGTTACCGTGCTTCCTATTCGTAGTGAAACCGCCGATGCCCTTCCCATCAAATGGGCAATGTATGGTCTTGTTGCAGGCATCGTTGCTTTCTTTTCAGGCCGCAAGCGTAAGAAGACCTGAAGCAGAGCTGTAATCTTCTCAAACCCCGGATGCATACCTTCCGGGGTTTTTGTTTAACCTGTAAACTCCCCGTTGCTCGGCTGAGGCCTTAAGGCTAACTTGCCGCCGATATGGAGAGGGCTTCGAACGGCATGGCCGAGACAATTTTTTCACGTATTCAAGCGAGCCGTACAGCGGATGATGTCGTCCACCAGATCGAGAGCCTGATTCTCGAAGGCGTCTTGCGTGGTGGCGACCGGCTTCCGGGTGAACGCGAACTTGCACGCCAGTTCGATATTTCCCGTCCTATTCTGCGTGATGCCCTGAAGAGGCTTGAAAATGCCGGTCTTCTCACATCGCGTCACGGTGGTGGTACATTCGTTGCTGATGTCATCGGACAGGTTTTCAGTGCACCGGTGGTGAAGCTTTTTGCCGATCATCGCAAAGCCAAGGCTGATTATCTGGAGTACCGCCGCGAGATAGAGGGCATTGCCGCTGAATTTGCAGCATTGCGCGCGACGCCTGCCGACAAGGCACTCTTGAAGGAAATCATCGTCGCAATGGAAACGGCGCACGGTGCCGGTGATTTCGATACGGAAGCGCGGCTTGATGTCGATTTTCACAATGCTATCGGTGAAGCCGCACATAATATAGTGCTGCTGCATACATTGCGCTCTTGCTATCAACTGCTCAAAGACGGGGTTTTTTACAACCGCAGTCTGATTTACAATTACCCCGGCGTCGCTGACATGTTCCTGTCACAGCACCGCGCCATTTACGATGCTGTCATTGCAGGCAACCCGCAAGTCGCCCGCGAGGCGGTTCAAAAGCACATCCGGTTCGTCGAACAGGCGACGAATGACAGAGAACTGAACGATGAACGTGAGCGCGTATCCCGCTTGCGCTATCGTCAGCGTGCTGGAAAAGACGCAAAAGAAAGCGACGACTTATGACTGGCGTGACGTTGAAGGACGCTAAAGGACCTGAAGGCGTCCGGCTTTATGCTATCGGCGACGTTCACGGACGCCTTGATCTTGTGCTGGATATGCATGGCCTTATCCGCGCCGATCTCGACCACAATCCCGTACATGATTGGCGGATTATTCATCTTGGCGATTACATCGACCGCGGACCGGATTCTAAAGGTGTTCTTGATTTTCTGATGAATGCATCAGCACACGATCCGCGCATTGTTTCTTTAGTCGGAAACCATGACGATGGTTTTTTGCGCTATCTTGCTACTGGAGATACGAACGGGATTTTTGCCAATCATGGCGGCAGTGATACCGCACGCTCTTATGGGGTTGAGGTGGATTTCAACGATCCGGTTTCGGCAGTGTTGGGATACAAGCAACTCGTAAACGCAATACCGCCAGCGCATATCGATTACATCCGCTCCATGCCGCATTCAGTGAGTTTCGGCGATTTCTTTTTCTGTCATGCGGGCGTTAATCCGGCAGTGCCGCTCGACGCTCAGGACCCCGACGAACTGATGTGGATCAGGTCGCTGTTTCTGAAATGGACCGACCCCTTGGAAAAGGTCATTATCCACGGCCATACGCCGCAGAATTCAATCGACGTTCAACCCAATCGGGTTAATCTCGATACTTATGCCTGGAAGAGTGGAAAGTTGTCAGCCATCGTGATCGACGGTTCTGAAAAACGCTTTCTCGAAGCGACTGGTCCAGCCGACAGTCCAAAAAATTAACGCGCGCTGGAAATGCCGTAACCGTCAGTCGATGTCATGCTGTTACCTGCATCGACTGTAAAAATACCAACTGCCATAAACATGATCGCAGAAATCATCAGGACGGTGAGGAGCGCGGCATGCTTAGCGGTCATGATCGAAAACTCTTTAGAGGGTTACCGGGAGGATCGGGAAACCGAGCTTTCATAATGAGCAAGGCTTGCGCCCTGTCCGATCAATTGCCACCCGGAAGTTGGCCTCAGTTACACCTGAAAAAAGTTACCTGCAACTGAACACGGGGACTACAATTGTCGCTTTCCAAGGGAAAAACCCAAATGGTTTCCCCCTGTGGCAAAGTCGCAACGCCTTATCGGCTAGTGGTGTTGTTTACAGGCAACTTTTTTGGGCATCCGCGCTAGATCAGATTGATCCATGCACGTGCGAGGGCAGCGCCAGCCTTATCTGCAGCAGCCCCCGAACGTTGCAAATGTGCGGGAAATTCAGTGGGCCATTCAGGGTCAAACTCAGCGATCATGTCGCTGAGTGTTTCATTCCAGTCGACAACAAGTTTTGTGTCCGCTTCAAAATGAAACTGGGTACCATAGATCGCCCGGCCAATCCGGTAGGCCTGATGGGCAGTCATATCGCTGACTGCCATGTGAATGGCCCCTTCTGGCAATGAAAACGTATCGCGGTGCCAATGGAAAATCGGAAACGCAGAACCTGCGGCGCCAAGCATCGGATCGCATTTCCCTTTCTCGGTCAGCCGCACTTCGTGCCAGCCAAACTCCATAGGCCGATCCAGAATATTCTCGGCTCCATATGCGCGCGCAATAAGCTGGCTACCGAGGCAAATGCCAAGCACCGCCTTGTCCTTATTGCCGAAAGCGCGAATGAGATTGAGGAGATCTGGGAAATATGGGAACTCGGCATCCGCAAGCGCATTCTGTTCGCCGCCAAGCAGAATAAGCGCCTGATGATCACTGTCATCTTTTGGTAGAGCGTCGCCCTGATAGGCATGGCGCAGATCAATCGAATGGCCCGCATCAAGCAATATAGGCTCAATTTGTCCGAGGCCCGAATCTGGATAATTCTGGATGACCAATACGCTCATAGCCCAAGCCCCACAGCGACTTCTTCACGCAAATTGCTAGAGTGGTTTCGGTTAAGCTGAAGCGCTGGAACCGCTCTAACTATTTGTTCTCACGCATTATGTTACGCAAAACCACTTCGCACTTTTGCTGGAAATGCTCTAACATGAAAAAAGCCCGGACAATAGCCCGGCTTTGCTTCTCATCACGGGCAATTTCAGTTCACGACCGAAACGCTGACTGTGCGACCAGCCACCAGATGAACACCCTGCGGCACTTCCTCCAGTTTCACTCTAACAGGCACGCGCTGTGCGAGGCGAACCCAGTTGAACGTCGGAGAAACATTGGCAAGCAGGCTGGTTGAATCCGTGCGCTCGCGGTCTTCAATGCCGCCAGCAATGCCTTCGACCTTGCCTTTCAGCTGCACCTGACTGCCCATCACATCAACCAGAACCGCATCGCCGATCTGGATGCGTTCGAGTTTGTTTTCTTCGAAATAGCCGGAAACATAAAATGAATCTGTATCGACCAGCGCTGTGACCGCGGAACCCGTCGTCACATAATCACCTGGTTGAAGCGAAAAATTGGTGATTACACCATTCACGGGAGCCTTGACCGAAGACCGATCCAGATTAAGCGATGCCAGATCGCGGTCGAGCTCTGCCTGACGATAGGTGGCTTCAGCTTGCTGGGTTGTCGTTTCGATCTGTTCCATTTTCTGTTGGGTCACAGTCGTATCGTTGAGCTTGCGGTAGCGTATCTGATCGCGATTGGCCATATCCAGTGCAGCCTTGCTGCTGGCAAGCTTCGCATCGGCCAACTGGAGCGCAAGCTTGTAGCGGGCCTGATCAATGCGGAAAATCACCTCACCTTGCTGGACCGTCTGATTGTCATGAACCAGAACTTCGCTCACCAGACCGGAAACGTCCGGAGCGATGCGCACGACATCTGCACGTATCTTGCCGTCACGTGTCCATGGCGCGTTCATGTAATAGTCCCATAGATGCCAGCCAAGCAGCCCTGCCATTGTGACCATGACGAGGGTGAGGAAAACCCGGCCGGAATGTGCAAAGAGCTTTTTCATAGCGGTATTCCATTCAAGAGTACGGCGCTTACGCCGAGTATGCAGAAGTACATCGCGGCATCAAACAAAGGTCGATGCCAGACAAAACGGTAGAAACGGACGCGCGCCAGCAGGCGTTGCAGCACAGAATTGGCGAAATAAGCGCCGAGCGCCAAAACCGCCAAAGTCGGAAGATAAATCCCATAGATGTCGAGTTCGGGTCTCATGATTATTCAAGTTCCATTCGTGCGAATTACCTGCCTTATGCAGCCTGCGGCAGCACGAGTTGCGGCTGCGGTGGAAGCGCAAAGGGCGGCGCTTTCGGAAACAGATTGAAGCGCAAGCCAATCAGGGCGATACGAGGCCTCTTGGCGATAGCCGGTGAACCATTTTCGATGATGACAGTGATCGCCTGATCTATAGCGGCCAATAGTCGGGCATCAATGTCTTCACGCACGTCCGACCTGGTGTCACGTGACAGCGCCCGATAATGCGCACCAACGCCATCAAGCACCACGTCCACCGCCTCGCCACAGGATACAGGCAATTTCGACCGATATTGCTGCAAATCAATCGTGTTCATGCCATTGCGCAAATCACGCAACAGATCGACCTTGGCAATATCGGCAGCTGGTATCAAAGCAAGGCGCGGCGTCATCATGCCGATGCGATCAATCATCTTGAGCAGCAAACGGTTCATACGCTGACGACGATGGCGACCCGACTGACGTTCGGTTGTAAGCACAATGTCGTTCCAGCCCGCTCTGACGAGACGCCGCACGCTCCATTCGGCACCGACCGATCGCACAATGGATGTCACTCCAGCAGCAATGACTATACCAAGAACGGTGGCGAGGTTGGCATTGGCAAAGCTCACAAAGTCATGCGTCAGATGTCCCTGTAACATCAGCATGTTTGGTAGGTTCACACAAAGTACCATACCGAGCAGAAACTGTGATGGAATTGCAAGAAGCAGTCCGGCAGGGACCAGGAACAGGCCAAGTACAAGTACCAACGGGAAGAACCCGTCCACCAGCGGTAACAATGCAAATTCAAACACGAAGGCGGCGGCAATAACGATCAATAGCAGCCAGTTGAACTTGCGCATCACCGGCACAGGATCGTCCATGCCTGCAAAAATACAGCAAAAAATCCCAGCCATCATGGCGGCGGCACTGCCCTGCGACCAGCCGGTCGCAATCCAGAGGGCAGTGGCGATACATGTTGCCAGAAAAGCCGAAAAACCTGAGAGGAAGGCCATGCCATAATCTCTGTGCTGCGGGCGCGCCTTCAGATGCGCGTCGTAGCGGCGCCAGCGCAGCGAATGACGAGAACCAGAAATGATGTCCTGACGCAGCGTGATACAGTCGCTCCAAATCTGAACAAGATCACGCACACGCGCTGCCAGATTGAACGGCAGCAACTCAGCCCAGCTATCGGCATCCTTGCCATGCTTTTCGATTTCGTCGAGATAACCAAGAAGTATTGCGCGGCGGTGTTCTGTCAGGGCTTCACCACTTTCAAGCCAGGCGCAGGCTGCATCCAGAAGTTTCTTCACCCCTGGATGCCAGGGCTTTTCACCCTCACCGGGCTTCAGTACCAACACATCATGCAGGCTGGAAACGATTGGCAGAACGGCAACCATGCGCTGTTGCAGTACGTGCAAAAGTGCCCCGACATTGCGGATAGAGGACGTATCATAGGCCACATGCGTCGTCAGATTGCGCAGTTCCAGAGCATCGGCAGCAAGCCGCTGGCGGTCGCGTCTGAATTCAGGGCTGTCACCGTCGCCGCGCAGCGTTGCAACAGCAAGTTTGGAGCCGTCACGCAGCCAGTTATCGATACGCGCAACCAGAACGGGGCCGCTATGGCGCGGAAATACCAGACGATTGACCACAGCCGCACAAATAATGCCGATGGCAATTTCTTCAACACGGCCCACGGCATATTGGAAAGTCGTGGCGGGAGCGGAGACAACCGCGAAACTTGCGATCGCTACGGTATAGCCGGCAAGCATGAAAAGGTAGCTGCGTGGCGTGCCATCAAGCAGGCTAATCGCGAGACAAAGCCCCATCCACAGGCCGATTGCCAGCGTTAGAATTTCAGGCGAGTTGACCAGATGCGGCACGAAAAGAATCGTGACGGCACCGCCGATAATTGTACCGATCAGACGATAAAAGCCCTTGGAGGTCGTAGCGCCTGAAAGCGGATGCGCAACGATGTAAACCGCTGCCACCGACCAATAAGGATTGGGCAGATCAGCCATCAGGGCAATCCACAGCGCAAGCATGGCAGCGGCGAAGGTCTTCAGCGAGAAGACCACGTCCCAAAATCGTGGCATTGTTTCAGCGGGCTTAATCATCGGTTTTAAGAATGTTCATTACATTAAGTTGCCTGCCTTCAAGGGAAGGCCGGATGTTGCTTGCCTTCCCGTCAGGAGGGCTGGTTTTGGAATTTCTCGTGAAGCTTTCGCAAGACATCCATCGCGACATCAACCGCATCGGGATCAAGGTCGCCCAGAAAAGCCATGCGCAGGCGCGCCGCAGTCTTTTCCACTTTTGCCGCAAGGGCTCGACCCTCATCCGTCAGCTGAATGAGTTTAACCCGGCGATCCGTGTCGTCCGGGATGCGTCGGATCAGGTCTTCCTTTTCCAACTCATCCACAACGCGGACAATCGTTGCTCCTTCAATGCCTACCCTTTCGGCAAGTACGCCCTGAGGAATACAATCGCCATGCCGTAAAAGTGTCATGAGCGGTATAGCTTTTGCATCCGATAGACTGTGGTCGGCCATTGCTGCGTCGAAGGCTTTGCGCCATCCACGGGCATTGGCAGACAGCAGCGGTGCAAATTCGACCCAAGCTTGGTTCATCACTTAAATTCCATTCAAATAGATAGCTTCATATCTATATGGATACAATCTAGTTCAAATCAACTGCTTTATTAGTCCCATCAAATATTTGTGTAGCCAACCATTCAATTTACCCCAAATGACCAAAAAGCTTGACCATTGGGTCGGCCCTCTGTCATCGATGCGATCATGCGCGCGAATTATAAAATGCAGAGACTTTATATCGAAGCCAGCCTTAGCCATGGAACACTAGGCGATGGCATAAGCGTGGAAGCGCCGACGCAGGCCGCTCATTATCTGACGCACGTTCTGCGGTTGAAGGACGGCGACCAAATCCTTGCTTTCAACGGGCAGGATGGCGAATGGAAAATGCGTTTGCGGCCTGAAGGCAAGAAACGTCTGTTTCTTGAAGCAATTGAGCAAACACGCCCGCAGCCAGATGCTTGTGATTTGATCTATTGCTTTGCCCCGCTGAAACAGGGGCGGCTTGATTATTTGGTGCAGAAGGCCGTTGAAATGGGCGCAGGCGTTTTGCAGCCGGTTGTCACGCAGCATACACAGGTGCCAAAGCTTGGAATAGACCGCATCAAGGCCAATGCCATCGAGGCTGCCGAGCAATGCGGTGTGCTTGCTATCCCCGAATGCCGCGATGCAATCCGCTTTGATCATTTTCTGGAGCAGTGGGACCAGTCGCGCCGCCTCATCTTCTGCGATGAGGGCCATGAAGCAAATGACCCGCTAACTATTCTGAGCAGTTTAGAGCCCGGCCCCTATGCGGTTCTTATCGGCCCGGAAGGCGGGTTTTCAGAGGCTGAGCGACAGCAATTGCACAGCCTCCCGTTTGTGACTGCCATTCCACTGGGGCCTCGCATTTTGCGTGCAGATACGGCAGCTGTTGCAGCACTTACGCTTGTCCAAGCGGTGTTAGGCGACTGGAAAGCGAACACATGAATATGAGAAAATCCAATCATCAATGAAATTGACTTGCGCGATTTGACAAATTTGTCCAATCACGCTGACAAATATAAATCCGACTAGGGACAATACGCATGGCGCGCGACACGACCGATGAAACAGCACTGACCGGTGTTGAAGAACTCGCAGCCTATCTTGCCGAAGGCAGCAAGCCGAAAGATGCGTGGCGCATCGGCACAGAACACGAGAAATTTCCTTTCTACGTCGCTGATAACAGCCCCGTTCCTTACGACGGCCCGCGCGGCATCAAGGCCATTCTGGAAGGTATGAAGGCCAAGCTGGGCTGGGAACCAATCATGGATGATGGCAATATCATCGGATTGGTAGAGCCGACTGGACAGGGCGCGATTTCGCTCGAACCTGGTGGCCAGTTTGAACTTTCCGGCGCGCCCCTTTCGACCATTCATCAGACCTGTCGTGAAGTGAACGCCCATCTTTCGCAAGTACGCGAGATTGCCGAGCCACTCGGTATTCGCTTCCTGGGACTTGGTGGCAGTCCAAAATGGACGTTGGCTGAAACGCCGGTCATGCCGAAGTCGCGCTATAAAATCATGAGTAACTATATGCCGAAAGTCGGGCATGAAGGTCTCGACATGATGTATCGCACGTCGACCGTTCAGGTTAATCTCGATTTTGGTTCCGAAACCGACATGCGCCGCAAGATGCAGGTTTCGATGAAGCTGCAGTCGATTGCGACAGCGCTCTTCGCAAGTTCACCTTTCACCGAAGGCAAGCCGAACAATCTTCTGTCGTGGCGCTCCAATATCTGGCGCGACACCGACAACCAGCGCTCGGGCGTATTGCCATTTGTCTTCTCGGAAAACTTTGGCTTCATCGACTATGTCGAATGGGCGCTCGATGTACCGATGTATTTTATCCTGCGCGACGGTCGTTATCATGACTGCACGCATGTAACCTTCCGCCAGTTTATGAAGGGCGCTTTGAAGGGCAAAGTCAGCGATCCTGTGCCGAACATGGGCGACTGGACCAACCATTTGTCGACGCTGTTCCCGGAAGTACGCCTCAAGCGCTTCCTCGAAATGCGCGGCGCTGATGGTGGCCCTTGGCGCCGTATCTGCGCCCTGCCCGCCTATTGGGTAGGCCTGCTCTATGATGATGAAGCGCTCGATGCCGCAGAAGATCTGACAAAAGACTGGACCTATGAAGAGGTGCTGGCGTTGCGCAATGACGTGCCAGCAAAGGCACTCAATGCTTTATTCCGTGGCAAGCCTGTTGCGCAGATCGCCCGCAAGACGCTCGAAATCTCGCGACTTGGCCTTCTCAACCGCAACAAGCTGAATGCCGACGGATTTGACGAAACGCATTTCCTGGCACCGCTGGAAGAAATCGTCGCTGCAGGCATCACTGACGCCGAGCGCATGCTCAAGGCTTATAACAGCGTGTGGGCTGGTTCAGTCGAACCAATCTTCCTGGAGTATGCATATTAATCTTCGTATAAAACGGAAGTTATCTTTGTCCGTAACCAGCGATGCGCCGGGTCACTTTCCCGGCGCTTATGCCATATCTGCACAAAGGGTATAGGCGGCAATGCAACAGGTACAGGCAGCACGATCAAATTATCATCCGGCGGCAGATTTTTGAGCCCGCCACGCGCGATGGTCAAAATCAGGTCTGTGCCTGCGATTAGCTGTGGTGCGACGCCCCAATGCGGAACAACCACGGCGATATGGCGCGTTTGTCCCGTAAGTTTCAAGCTCTCTTCAATCTCGGTCGTCGCATCGCCACGCACTGCAACAAGTGCGTGTGGTCGTGCAAAGTATGTCACAGCATCGAATGGTCGTCCTTCAAGGCTGCGGCGGTCCAATAAGCACACATATTCGTCTCTCATCAGCACATCAGCCGCAATTTGAGCAGGCAAGTGCGGGAACACCCCAAAGCCCATATCAATCTCGCCATCCAGAACGCGCGCGATCATGCCTTCGCGACTGAACTGGCTGATAGCCAGATCAATGCCCGGCGCATCCTTTCTTAATTCTCTGACCAATCCCGGTAAGACGATACCACCACCATAGTCGGACATGGAAAGATGAAAGCGGTGCTGCGTGGTTGCAGGTTCGAAACCCAGCGGGCCAAGCACGCTTCGAACGCCCGAGAGCACTTCTGTGAGCGGTTTTGTAATTTCCATTGCTTTTATTGTGAGAGATAGCCCTGCTCCTTGCCGAATGAGAAGTTGGTCATCCAGCAACTCACGGAGACGCGCCAGCGCGTGACTGACTGCTGGCTGGCTCATATTGAGCCGCAAGGCTGCACGCGACACATGGCGTTCTGTCAGAAGCACGTCCAGAATCACCAACAGGTTGAGATCAACATTCCGCAGATTATTCCTCTGGTGCATGATTACCTCGGAAATTTGAATTTATAATTCTCATTATCTATAACTAAATCAGAGCCAAAGGAACACAGGAAAGGTTTTCAATGCAGGCTCAAGGATCACTTACATTTCTCTTCGCCGCCCTTATTGCAGGTGCGGTGGTGCCGTTTCAGGCTGGCGCGAATGCCGCATTGGGGCGCACTCTCGGCCACCCACTGTGGGCAACAGTCGTGTCGTTGATCGTCAGCATCATCTGTGTGCTTCCGGTCTTACTAGCAATGAAGGTTTCACTGCCCACATTCGCCGGACTTGCCGGACAGCCGAAATGGATATGGATCGGCGGTGTGGCCGGTGTGGTTTACATAACCGCTGCAATACTATTCGCGCCAAAGCTCGGTGCAGCGAGTTTCATGACAGCAGTCATTGCCGGTCAGCTCATCGCTTCCGTGCTTATCGACCATTTCGGCATCGTGGGCTTTGCGAGCAAGGCAATCACCCCCTCCCGCCTTGTTGGCGTTGCACTTGTCGTCATCGGCGTCATCGTCATGCAAGGCCCATCGCTCTGGCGGACTGCGCAAACCATTACAGCCGCTTCCGGACAGAACTGAAGGAGATGACTATGAATACCCAATCGACCTCTCTCACGCTGGGCGAAGGCGCAATCCCGGTACAGATCCGCGTTGCCCGGCCAACCGACAAGTTTAGCGAAGTCGTCACCTTCTACCGAGACGGCCTTGGTCTTCCTGAGCTGGGAGCTTTTGCAGATCATGCCGGATACAATGGCATCATGCTCGGCCTTCCGGGAAAAGGTGCACATCTGGAATTCACCGAGCATCAGGCGGGCAGTCCTTGCCGCGCTCCGTCACAAGACAATCTGCTTGTGATTTATATCACCGACGAAAACGCCTATGAACCGCTGAACCGCCGTATGCAGGACAAGGGTTATGCGCCGGTTGAACCTGAGAATCCATACTGGATTGGCCGCAGTTTTACCTATGAAGACCCTGACGGCTGGCGCGTTGTGATCTGTAAGCAAACAGGTGTCTGATCGAAGCGGTACAGCGGCTCCAGCTGAGCTGAAATTACTGGGAACGCTGTAACTATTTGTTTTTACGCATTATCCACCGCAAATCAAAAAGGGCGCGATCATCGCGCCCTTGTTTACATTCAGCTCGTCACTTGCGTACCTTTTGTCGGATCAGGGATAACGACAATGGTGCTGCCATCACGCACATTGTTATAAAGGTCGATCACATCCTGGTTGAGCAAGCGGATACAGCCAGATGACACTGCCTTGCCGATGCTCCATTCCTCAGTTGAACCATGAATACGATAAATCGTGTCACGTCCGTCCTTGTGAATGTAAAGCGCTCGCGCGCCTAGCGGATTTTTCAAGCCGGGAGGCATACCGCCATTGGCGATGCTGTAGGGTTGAAGCGCCGGTTGACGTGCCACCATTTCATCTGGCGGGGTCCAGCGCGGCCATTGGCGTTTATACGCGATAATCGCACGGCCCGCCCACGAAAAGCCATCACGCCCGACGCCAATACCATAGCGCATGGCGCGACCATTGCTGCGAACATGATAAAGATATTTGTTCGGCGTATCGACAATAACGGTACCGACCTTCTCGTCGGTCGGATAGTCAACTTCCTGCCGCCAGAATTTCGGATCAACCTTGGCAACATTTACTGCCGGCAGAGGAAACTGCTCATAGGGCATCGCCTCATACATTGGTGGAACGGCGCGCACCGGGGCCGGTTCAGCAGCCACTTTTACAGGGCTCGCCTGTTGGGCGGTCGAAACGCAGCCCGAAAGTGCAATCGCACTGGCACCAATCAGGAACGCCCGGCGGCTTGTCAGGCCGTTTGGCAAGAGTGGCCCGCCACCGCTTTCAGAAAATTTACGCGACATTCAAAAACTCTTTCATCTGCACGACTTGAAACCACGTGCCTTCCAAACTGGAATACACGCCGGCGAATGTGTGCCGAGAAAGAAGAGGCCAAACTTAAGTCAGCCTTAAGAAAACAACATAATCTGCAACTTACGTGCAATCTGCGAGCAATCACGAGGCAATCAACTGATGACTGTTGCTAAAATAGCGATCCTTGCCCGCCGGGACGCGAAGAGGATGGTTTGCGTGTTGTACCTTTGGACGAAGGTGCTCCAAGAGTTTCGCCCGCGATCGCCGCAACATCGCCATCACGGAAGCGGATCGACAGGCTGTCGCCTTGGCAAACGTTCGCCGCCTGTTTGATCGGATTGCCTTCCGCATCGAAAACAATCACAAAGCCACGCTCTAACACGCTTTCATAAGACAGCGTGCGCATGAGACGTTCCAGCTCCTGCCCGCGACGTCGGGTGCGTTCGAGCAGTAAGTCGATCGCCTGATCACGGCGGCGATCAAGCTGCTCAATTGCATTCTTGGCAAGTGTGGTGCGCCGCAACAAAGGCTCCGGCGTCAACCGGTCGGCACGTCTTGCAAACGCGGTTCGGCGCTCACGCAAGAAAGCCTCAAGCACGCGTGGCAGCCGCTGACCGAGCAGCTTCATGTTTCTTTTCTGCTCATCAAAACCGCGTTGCAGTAGCCGTGGTGACAATTGACGCGCACGGCCCTCAAAATGAACGCGCTTCTTTTGCGTGTTCACAAAAAGCGCACGCGTTAACCGCGAAGCGGCTTCATCGAAACGACGACGCGGCAGAGCCAGCAACTGATCAGCCGAAGGCAATGCCCGGCTTGCCGCGCGATGCGCCTGACGTTTCAAGTCGATAAACCGTGACATGGCCGAAGCCAGTCGCGCGGATTGAGTTGCAACCGTTGCGACCAGATCGGCTTTAACAGGAACCGCCATTTCGGCAGCACCTGTCGGCGTCGGTGCGCGCACATCGGCAGCAAGATCAATGAGCGTCCAGTCCGTCTCGTGGCCAACAGCCGAAATCACCGGAATATGCGATGCCGCTACTGCCCGCACGACGATTTCATCGTTAAAGCCCCAGAGGTCTTCAAGGCTGCCGCCACCACGCGCCACGATCAGCACATCAGGACGCGCTATAGCGCCGTCTTCGGCCAATGCATTGAAACCTTCAACTGCTGCTGCCACTTCGGTGCCGCTGGTTTCCCCCTGCACGCGCACTGGCCAAACGACCACATGCAGCGGGTAACGATCCGAAATGCGGTGAATAATATCGCGAATGACCGCGCCAGTGGGCGATGTCACAACGCCAATCACGCGCGGCATGAAAGGAAGGAGCTGCTTTGCTGCAGGATCGAAAAGACCTTCCGCAGCAAGCCGTCGCTTACGCTCTTCGAGAAGCGCCATCAAAGCGCCTGCGCCTGCGGGCTCCATCTGCTCAATGACGATCTGATATTTGGAAGAGCCCGGATAGGTCGTCAGTTTGCCAGTGGCAATGACTTCCATCCCCTCTTCGGGGCGGAAGCGCAAACGCCCCATGGACCCGCGCCAGATCACCGCTTCTAGACGGGCGCGGTCGTCCTTCAATGCAAAATAGGCATGCCCCGACGAATGTGGACCACGATAGCCAGAAATCTCGCCGCGCACGCGCACATGTGAAAACGTATCCTCGACCGTCCGCTTCAAAGCGCCGGAAATCTCGGAAACACTATACTCCGCTACATTCGAAGCGGTGCCGGTTGGTATAGAATCGGAACCCATGCTCATCCCATCATAGGCAACCAGCCACCCCCTCCGGTCAACTGGTCAAGACGCCGTCTTCTGTGATTATGCACGGTCACCAGCCTGGCAGCAACTCGTTGCTACGCACGCGACGTGTGCGGACGGATGGAAACGATGCAATTTCAGCGGATACCATAGATGCGGGTGCAGGCGAGGAAATATTATCAAGACTTTCAATGATATGCTGTGCCAGAGCGTCAACGATGGCATTCTGCTTGGTGTGCCCACGCATGATGCCGATGCCAAATTCTGGCAAAGCACCAAATCCATCCGCCTCGCCCAAAACACGCATTCCAGGCCGCAGCGCACATTCCGGCAGCACCGATACGGCAAGCCCTGAAAGCACAGCCGCAGCAAGGACCGTCGCTGACCAGCTGGTGATGATAATGCGATAATCCCGCTCGACCTGTTCCAGAACATCAATGGCCGCATGACGCCAGATACAGGTCGGGCGCCCTACTGCAAGCGGAAGCATTGCTTCCTCATGCACCGTATGATTGGCCGACGTCACCCATAACAGCGGCTCAGTACGCACCACTTCGGAGCGCCGCTTGTCATCACACTGCGTCACGAGGGCAATATCGAGCGTTCCGCGACGGATCATTTCATCCAGATTGACTGTCGGTTCGCAAACCACCGACAGCTCAACGCGTGGATTGGAGCGCGCAAACCGCGCCATGATTTCCGGCAAAAACCGATCAGCATAATCATCTGGTGTACCGATACGAACATGGCCTTCGAGTTGCGTGTCATCAAAAGCCGCGACGGTTTCGCCGTTCAACAGAAGCATGCGACGTGCATAAAGAAGCAATCTTTCGCCATCTTCAGTCAGGCGGTTCACGCGACCATCACGTTCAAACAACGCTTTGCCGATCCGCTCTTCAAGGCGACGCATCTGCATGGAAACTGCCGACTGGGTCTTGAAAACAGCGTCTGCCGCCTTGGTAAAACTGCCCGTATCCGCAATGGCGATGAAAGTCTGCAACTGGTCAAGATCCAAGGGCGCGCTCATCAGAACCATCCATCATAATTATTGAACTATCACATTAAAAACATTCGTTAGAACAATCAATTCAATTATTGGATAAAGGCGACATCGCAGAGAATAGAGACGCGAAAGCGAATGACCTGACGATAGAAACATTTTGACCAAGCGCGCTTGAAGGAGAGCGGCAATGACAGCGATAAGCAAGACCACCATAACACCCTTACCAGCAACGAGTGCAACGACCTCCGTGCTCAAGCAAATGGTACAAGCCGTGTTTACGTCGGTTCTGCGTCGCTGGACGCTTTTCCGAAATCGGCGCCATGTGATGCACCTCAACGAGCTCGACAATTATCTTCTAAAAGATATCGGGCTGCAGAGCGGAGATATTTATACAGCGGTTCACCAGCGCAGTGTGGACGATCCGACCCGCGTTCTGGCGGCCTTAGCAGATGCCCGCTCGCGCGTTGAGGCCACACGCCACATCTGCTGATCGAACATCTGGCAGGCGCCACCTTCACAGGCCGGGTCCCCTCTCGGCCAGCCTGTCTCTTAGCCCGGCCGCACCTCTGCTGCCGGGCTTTTTTTATGCATAAACCCAGCGCGACCTCGGCACAAAGCCAGCCTTTCCGTGTGCAGATGAGAAATAACTGAATTTGCCACGATTTTTTTAAAAGAAGGGCTTGCACTCGTCGTTTGAGTTCGCTAGATGGAGGCCGTCGACAAACGAAGCTCCATGCTTCTGTCACAATCGCGCTTCAGGCAGATATAACTGATCCGCGAACCCTGCTGGGGAATAGTTTAATGGTAGAACGACGGACTCTGACTCCGTTAGTCTTGGTTCGAATCCAGGTTCCCCAGCCAATTGATTTCATTAGATAATTTGCGATTTTTGGTCCTATTTTTCGACTATTTTGGTTTGTAAACTATGCAAACTACAATTTTTTGAGAAGTATAAGGTACTGTTTTTACTACCATTTAATTTCAGAACAACGGTACACTTCCCAAACTTCTCTGCATCCGCAGCCTGCCAAAACGTTTTTTTTGTTGCATTATTATTTGATCGACCTTCCTGTGACAGGGCGAAGGAAAAAAGGCCGCATTCCAAGAGGAATCTTCGAAAGCAGCTCGACAACTGAAAGGTGACATGGGCGAACTTTATCCATGTACATAAACAAAGCTCGACCGGTTAATGATCGCCTTTCACTGCAGCTTTGCTAAAGCTATGCGCAATGTAATAACCAAAGATCGACTAACTAGAATATTAATGAAATTATTCAGTTTTCACTGGAATACTCTATTTGCTTGATGCTAACCTGTCCCAGCGATGACCGATATGGGGACTAAGCATGGCACCACCATTCATAAATTCGACCGGTTTGATAGGGAAGATTTTTGAAAAGATACAGCAGGCAAAAGTTCCGCCACGTTACACACAAGACTTCCAGGCAACGATCCTAGGTTACGGCTCTGGCAGCGCTAAGCCCTTCATTCCATTCTTGAAGCGCCTTGGCTTCATAAATAGCGATGGAACTCCAACAGAAATCTACACGCGTTTTCGTAACGCCGATAGCAGTGGATCTGCAATGGCCGAAGCTATGCGACATGGTTTTTCAGATATATTTCAGAAAAACGAGTTCGCACATGCACTAACGGACGACAAATTAAAAAACCTCGTCGTTGAAGTTACTGGGAAAGAACCTAGCGATGGAACAGTCGGCGCAATTGTAGGAAGCTTCAAAGCATGTAAACAGCTTGCTGATTTTGAAGCTATAGACGATCACACAAAAGAAGAGATTGCGCCCATTGATGTGTCCCGATCATTAGTAAGGCATAAAGCGCAATCAACTGCTACTACGGATCTACGTCTTGCATATACTATTAACGTCAATTTGCCCGAGACCACCGATGTAAACGTCTATAATGCCATCTTTTCAGCTATCAGAGCGAACCTTCTTACCAATGAGTAATCAATCTGACCGAATCCGACTCTTCACCCTGAATAACTTAGCAATTGAGGCTGCGATTCAACGCGTTGAGCGTGACTTCGAGTTGGATTTGGGGCATGTGCCGCCTTTAGAAGAAAAGATCGACGAAACATACTATCCGCAATTTGAAGAAAAGATTCGTCGAGAAGCAGCTGACATGAGTGCGCACTATCGAGTGTTCTACTGCTTGGAAAACTCGATTCGCTCACTGGTTATCGATGTTCTGTTCGAAAAACACGGTGAACAATGGTGGAGTTTGAAAGTCCCTGAAAATGTGAAAAACCACGTCTCTTCAACGCGGAAAAAGGAGAAAGAATTCGGCGTTTCTGTCCGATCCCAAGAGGCAATTGACTACACCACCTTTGGCGAACTGTCGGAGATAATAAAATCAAACTGGAGTGACTTCAGCGACATTTTTCAGGATGTTAAGGCACTTGAAAGAGTGACCGCAACGTTAAACGTACTACGCGGTCCGATTGCACATTGCAAACCACTCGCGGAAGACGAGGTCCTCCGTTTACATCTCTCGATACGTGATTGGTTTCGCTCGATGGGATAAATGCCGTTTGCCAACGGACTGGAGATAGCATTTGAGGCTCTCGCCCAGCGCCTTTCATTGGCGCGAAAACACAGTTAACGGTCTGAAGCGAGACGCTTACAATGCCTCCAATAAGACTGGCAATTGTATGCGAAATGCCAGTCCAAAATGGCTACTATATGGTTTGCAAATTTCACTTAACTCATTGATTCAATTGGCAGCATTAATTGCCCATTTTGTAAAAAAGAACAAATTTTTCAATAGCTTGGCTGGGACTCTGACTCCGTTAGTCTTGGTTCGAATCCAGGTTCCCCAGCCAAAATTTCTTCAAGAAAATCAATTGTTTAGAAGAATGAATCGCTCTTTAAAGAGCCGGCTTCATGTCACATCTTGTTACAAATAGATTCCCAACGATTTCAAGCAGTTACAAAAATGGCTGGCAAATCCATGCAACATGAAACGCAACATGGAAGACTACGCAACGGTCTTAATATTTATCACTTTTTGTCCTGCGCCAGCACTGCAAGCACCTGATCTAATCGCTTGTTCGTCTCCTTCAAACCCTCGCGGGTTTCATCGCGCATCTCTTTCATGCCGACGCGCAGTTGCTTAATGTGGTCATCAAGATCGACGCGGCGCACATATTCATCTCGCACACGGTTCACGCGCTCATGCAGCTGATCGTCACCGGCCTTTATAGATGCTGACAAGGAGCGAAAAGTTGCAATCAGTGCGACAGTAAGCCATCTGATTGCGCAATAGTCCACGCTCCCGACCTGCCCCAATCAAGAGGCGGCCCAATCAAGAGGCGGGTATCGCCAAGGTGCATATTCATTGTGTTTTCCTGAGATTAGAAACGCCAAAGTGCCACCATCTGATAGTAAGTGACATTGTGTTTTCATTGGATTGCGAGATGATTTACTTGCGCTACGGACCCGCAACCATGCCAAGGCGCAGAACCCCGGTATGGACCTCCAGCCCGGGGTTTTCTCTAGTATTCGAACTAATATAACTGAATGGTGGACGACAATTATTGAGCTTCTTGTCGGATCATCGCCCTGACATACTGGGGAGTGTGTCAGGGCATCTTTTCACCATGAAACCGCGTCAATAGTTTTGCTGTCGCCGGGGTTTTTTATTGTCAAACTGCGAATGAGATTGCCGCAACCGGTATAATCGACAATTCACTTATGTTTAAAATTGTTCCAGCTTGGTAATGAACGATTACTCTGGCTACGAAACCTTCGCATTTCAGCCTCACACAATGGCTAAACCAACTCGTCCCGGGTTCAATGAATTCTGGGCGCTGGAACTACAGTCCTCAATGAGGATCCGCTACTCGGCATTCTGACCCTTAAGACAGATACAGGAATGATCGAGCTCGCAATGATCAAACCCGTGGCTGAAGCTTTGATGGGCGAACTAATCGAATTTCTTCAACATGGGAAAGGCGATGACGCTCCGAGTTTCGCTGTAGAACGGGATCAATAGCTTCGTTTAGCTGCCTAGCGCTGATAGGAAGTGACAGTGTAATTTCCCGAGAGTGTGAGATGATTTAGCCGCGCACCATCCCGGGCCCACCACAAGACTCACGTTGCGTATTCCCCGGTGAACTTTGCGGTCGCCGGGGTTTTGCTCTCAAAAAGAGTGAGCTTCACAAAAGTGCAACCTAAATTGGCTAATATTTTTCCCGAAACGCGTGATAGAGAACCGCCGCCCGTTGGAGTAGTTACGCATCATTTATGCAGCCAATTTGGCGCCCTGATAACAGACCGATAGTTTCGGTGACCGGTCTAGTTGGCAAAATTTGCGCATATCCACGTGTCACGTGACTTGAGGTGCATGTTAATTGAACCGTCGTGCTTTTCTGTTGCTTGCTTCGGGCGCTGCCTTAACGGGTTTTGATCTTTTCAGCAGGTCAGAAACGCCTTACTTGAGATTTGCCGTGGCATCCGATGGTCATTACGGAGAGCCAGGTGCTGATTTTGTGAAAGATTATCAATCAATAGTCTCGTCAATTAATGACTATCACAACATCAACCCGATAGACTTCTTGATGGTCAACGGTGATATTTCTCATGACGCGCCGGATCATTTACATGAAGCTAAAACACATCTCGACTCGTTGAAAATGCCTTACAAGGTTGGCAAGGGAAATCACGATCGAATGGATGAGATATTATGGAACGAACTATGGGGTGTTCCATTCGATTACAGTTTCAGCATGCATACCGATGCATTCATCGCGTTAAATACGTCCGATCTAGCCGGAACTTATCTCTGCCCAGACTACTCGATATTAGAGAAGATGCTGGATCAAGAACAAGACAAGAGAAATATCTTCTTGTTCATGCACATAAACCCAGCAGCTCAAACACGCTTCGCCGTCGAATGTGACCGTCTTCTCACTTTGATTAAGGCTCATCGAAACGTAAGAGCGGTCTTTAATGGACATGATCACGACCACGAGAATGTCATCTTCCATCAAAACATACCTTTTGTCTTTGATGGACATTTCGGTGGCACTTGGGGAACTCTGGATAAAGGGTACCGAGTGGTCGAGTGTTTTGAAGACGGTCGAATTCAAACGTTCATGATGGATCCAAAGGAACGAAAAAAAGAAGAAAAGCTAAGCTAACCTGGGATTATTGATGCCGCACGACAAAGCTTCAGTCAATCATTGCTCAAGCGAGTTAGATTGCCAGCAACTCAGCGGCTCGTTGCTCACCGAATAGCTGTGTTGCCATACTTTCCAGCAGCGACCAAAGCTCGTGATCTGACCTAAAGGTATTGGCCGTGGTGAAAATTCGCTGTGTGCGTACCGGCTGCGTTGCCACAGCCTCATTGACTAGATCGGCTTCTTCTTCTGTCATTCGTTCCCACAGCGTGACTGCAGGGAGAATTATCACGGTAGGTTCGGGCTCAGGAATTTGTTGGATGAATTCCACCACTTTGCCGTTGTGCCACCGCCTTGCCGCTTGATTGTCGAGGAACTCGTGCCACTGAGCTTCAGTGATTTCCACGGTGTCAGCCGGAGTGTTCTCACCATGAATATCTTCAGGATAAAATGCAGTCGGAAAGCCGTCATTATCGAGCGTTGCAAATATCTTCATTGTTAGTATCCCACAGCAAATCATTCGACAGGAACTGAGCCTTGCGGCTGAACTGTCCCGCCATTGACCATGTTTCTTATTCGGATATCCACGCCGCTGGCAGTTTTGCCAGTTGTAGCGATGCCTAGATACTGAATACCTTCAATCGGATAAGTGATTCTCGCCTTTACCCACATACAGGCAGTCGGAAATGCAGCCGGGAAATTGAAACGGTAATCCGAACCTGTCTGTGTGACAGACCCAATCTGGAAGATCAGCCCACCCGGTAGCTTCTTATACGCGGCATTATCAATACCACCCATAGTTGCCCACATTGCTGCGCCGCTCGTGTCATCCAAAATCGTGCGGGCGAATGCCGACAGAACTGTAAGACCTGCACCATTCGCGCCAATTCAGGCAGAAGCAGCATTTGCGAGCGGTCTGTTCCTGATAAATGTGCCATGGTAAAAAATAGCATGGGTGCTTAAAGTTGGGAATCCTCGGGAGAGCTTTCCTAGGTGCGTATTTTTGAAAATGCCTCAACGCGATTGCATATGGATTCGCTATGGAAATAAGAAGAGCCACAGTTGCTGACTACGACAGGCTGGTCGCCTTTGATACGCTTGCGTCGAGCGCACCTGAGCGACGTGATTACATAAGGACTTGGATAGGAACCGAATGTTGCTACGTGGCTGAGATCGGGGAGTTAGTCGGCGCCTATGGCGTCCTTAACTACCATTTTTTCGGAAACGGATTCATTGAGATGGTCATGGTAGGAGAGGACTTCCGGCGGCAAGGACTCGGAATTGGCCTCGTCCGACATTTCAAGGAGATATGTGAAACGCCAAAGCTTTTCGCATCAACGAACCTATCCAATCAGCAAATGCAAAAACTTTTGAACTCCGCCGGATTTCGCACCAGCGGCTTCATCGACAATCTGGATGAAAATGACCCTGAAATCGTGTTCTGTTTTTATGCTCCATAAATCAGTGTCTATCAACGGGTTTTGACACGGTCTGTAGGAATTGTGCGACGGCTTCGTTCCAGTTTTCGATGCGATTTGTCAGCGCACTCTCAGAAGGTACTCTAAGCCCTGCGTGAAGCCACGCGGGGCGACGGTCAGGTGATCTTCGTCGTCCAAGACCGCCGACTTCAATTGCAGGTTCGGATACTTTCGACTCTGCAACGCTATTTCTAAAGCCCGGTTGTCGGCGACCATATCTACCGTCTGGTTATAGCGCCGGTCACCTTTGCGCTGCGCCTCATAGGCACCAACATAAAGATAGACCTTCGCCGGCAGGTCCTTGTTCTGCGTGGCGTAAGCCGTTTCGAGCTTCAAGGTGTGGCGCTTGTCGTACCATAGAGAGGGGCTACCGAGGATATAGCCGCTAAACAAGCCAGGTTCGGTGAACAGTATCTGTGCGCCAAGCAGAGCGCCGTAGGAGTGGCCAAGGAAGAGCGATCTGGCGGGATCGGTCCGATAGCGGGCAGCGATAAATGGTTTCACCTGATCACCCAAATATCGCTGATAGGCCCGCCCCAACCCATGGATCGCACTAGCAGGTGCGCTCCTTGGACCGTTCGATGTAGGGGTGTAGTCGCGCTGACGACTGACCTTGCCATCCTCACCTTTTCTATAAGACAAACCGACAAGAATGAATTCCTCGATCCGGGGCCCTTCGACGTTCAGACGACGGCCGATCTGCCGGATGATCGGGAAAGCGTAGTCAGCATCAGTGACGTAAAGCACGGGGTAGCGCCGTTGTGTATCCTTCGCATAGGATGGTGGTAAGGCGACGAAGACTTGGTAACCGCGACCCGAAACCGGGTCGGGCACATCCCAGACTTCGCTATCGATGATCTCGTATGCGCCCCCCTCTCCCAACTGAGCTTTTGGAGCCGACTGAGCGTACGTGAGCGTCAGACCACTAGGGACGCTGAAGCCGACGATGACAGCTATTAGCAGGGCATTCAGAAAACATCGTCGCATGTGAAGTCTCCGCGCGTAGGGATTTCTATGGTGTCAACCATTAATGGCGTACACGCGCGGCATTAAGACTAAAATTTTATCGAATGGATTCGTACTTAACAAAACGTTAGGGCTGAGATTGGTGGTTTCGCCTTTCAGCCAGCCAAGCTGTAAGGCTGTCCGCAATTCGTCGCAAAAATCCCCAAACTTGCGACAGACATGATACAAGATGACAGGGATCTACATGGTCCGCTGTAGTCGTCTTCGTCTCCTATCATCGAACGACCGCAATGGAGTCGAATGCTGACCGGCCGGAACAGGGTGGTTAAGCGACGGTCTGCTTATGAGGCCGAGCCGCGAAGAAGCGGGCGGTGGCCCGGCTACCAGAGGGACCGCGATGCCATTTCGGCACCCAGTAGGAAGAGGCAGATCAGAAAGACACATCGGAACGCGGCAGGACTGATCCAGCTGCGGAGAGCTTGTCCCGCAGCCATGCCGGTCAACGCCGGAATAATTAACAGCGTGGATGCCAGCAACTCTCCGGCCGGCACCGCTCCATGCCAGAGAAGTCCGGCCGCCAGTGCCAGGGTCGAGACCGTGAAGGACAGACCGAGCGCTTGGACAAGATCGTCCCGTTCAAGACCCAGCGACTGGATGTATGGCACCGCGGGAATGACAAAGACGCCAGTGCCGCCCGTAACGAATCCAGTGGTCAGCCCGACGATGGGGGAGGACCATCGTTCCCATCGCGGGGAAATCCGGAAGGGGCGCGCAAACAGGGTGTAGGCCGCATACACAATGAGCGCGAGGCCGAGCGCAGTCGTGCCTCGGTCCGTATTGCCGCTGGTAAGAAAGGCGGCCCCGGCAAGCGTTCCGACGACGATCGCCGCCATCATGGGCCAGAGTCGAACGACGAGTGCGCCGAAGCTCGGCCCGGTCAGGAGTTGCCAGACATTGGTCACAAAAGAGGGCACCAGCAGAAGTGCGGCTGCGGTCAACGGCGAGACGAGCGCACCAAGCACGCCCATGGCAACAGTGGGCAAGCCCATTCCGGCAACGCCCTTTACCGCGCCAGCGGCAAGAAAGGTCAATACGATGATGACGATAGTGGCAGCATTCTGTTCCATGCCGCGAGAATTAACTGTCTGCGGCCGTCTCGCAATGCGGAAGTTCCGCAACCAGCCTTCGGCCTAGCCAAAGGCTGATATCGTGCTATAATCACACCATGCGCTTCGACATTGTGGACCTGCGGCTGTTTCTTGCGGTGGTGGACGCCGGTAGTATCACGCATGGTGCTTTGGCCGCGAACCTGTCGCTTGCTGCAGCAAGCGAGCGTCTTCGTGAGATGGAGGCTGTCGGCGGTGTTCCGTTGCTCAACCGAAATCGACGCGGCGTCGTGCCGACCCGAGCGGGAGACGCCTTGGCCCATCATGCCCGCCTCGTTCTGCGCCAGATCGGAGCGATGCAGGCAGAACTGTCGGAATACGCCAGAGGCTTCCGCGGCTCCGTGCAGCTCTTGGCAAACTCGGCAGCGATGACGCAGTTTCTGCCTGAGCGACTTGGTCCCTTTCTCGCCGAGCACCCACAGGCCGACATCGATCTGGTGGAGCGGCCAAGTCAGGATATCGTCAAGGCTGTTGCAAGCGGGCTTGCCGAACTCGGTATCATCTCCGACGCAATCGACTGCGGATCGCTTTCGACCGCGCCGTTCGCGGTCGACCGCCTCGTCCTAGTCATGGCTCGCCATCACCCCCTCGCGCAAGCGCGCCGAGCCGCGTTCTCGCAGATTATCGGCGAACCATTGATCGGTTTTGACGGTGCGCTTCAGAAGCATATCGAAGAGCAGGCCGAACGCCTTGGCTACCGGGCACGTCCCCGCATCATACTGCGGACTTTCGAAGGCATCTGCCGGATGGCCGCCGATGGGGCCGGGGTTGGCATCGTTCCTGAGACTGCCGCCCAGCGCGCTCGACGTACGATGGTGCTGAATACGGCTCAGTTGACCGATCCCTGGGCGACCCGCCGGCTGCGGCTTTGTTTCAGAGGTGGGGAGAAACTTGAACCTCTGGCGCAACTTCTTCTCGATCATCTTTCGACGAGTGAGGATGGCCGAGGCTCGGCTGGACGCAAAAGTACGAACGACCATTGAACGTCGGCTTTGGAGTGCTCAGACCAATAGGCCACTAAGTCTGAGTTGGAGTCGAAGGCTGACCGGCCGGAACGGGGTGGAAAGCGGACTGGCGGCTTTAGATGAAAGATTGCAGTCAGCGGACATTCCCTGACTGCTTGGGTAACATCATCAACTCGCGATTTCGCGGCTGGGATCTACCATTTGATGCAATCCGGCATGGTTTAGGCCGATCCGGCCCTTTTATTGTCTTCATGGAGTGATGGCATCGCTGCCAGCTCTCGCACCAAAGCAATGAAAGCACGCATACCAGCGGAGAGATTGCGGCGCCCGGGGTAGTAGATGCACAGTCCCGGAAGGGGCAGCGTCCAGTCCTCCAGCACGCGGATCAATCGCCCCGCATCAATGTCGGGCAAGACAGAATATTCATGGATATAGATTAGCCCCAATCCGCTCAGCGCGACCTGACGAGACAGTGTGCCTTCATCCAGCGTGATCGGCCCGCGCACATCGACCTGCAGGCTTTCGCCCTGCTTTTCAAACTGCCAGCGAAATAGCGCGCCGTTGGGTAGGCGCACCCGCGCGCAACGATGGGCATAAAGATCTGCTGGAGTCTGAGGAATTGGACGCGTTGCAAAATAGGCGGGCGACCCCACCACCGCATAGCGCTGCGGCCATCCCAACGAAACAGCGATCATATCGCTGGGTACTAAGTTGGCGGTCCGGACACCTAGATCGAACCCATCTGCCACAATGTCGACCAATCGTCCTTCGGTCACCAAGTCGATTTCCATGTCCGGATAGCGGGCAAGAAACTCCAACAGCAATGGTGAGAGGATTTCCCGGGCAGCCGTGATCGCTGCATTGATGCGCAACAGGCCCGATGGTGTCTGCCGTTGAGCCCGCACCGCCTCCATCGCGTCGCCGATGTCCTGCAGCGCAGGGGCAATCTGCCGGACAAAAGTGCGACCCGCGTCAGTCAGGGATACGCTACGCGTGGTACGGTTAAAGAGGCGCACGCCCAAGCCAGCCTCTAGCTTGGCAATCGTGTGACTAAACGCCGTGCTGGACAGACCCAGATCGATCGCGGCCGCTCGGAAAGAGCCTCGGCGCACCACAGCGATGACGGCCTGCAGATCAATCAGTGCTGCTCTATACATTGTCCCGTTCCTTTCATCTAAGCATGGCGTTTTATCCCACTTATCTCAGTTGCGATCCAGACGTATATCAGTGGCATCACAACAAGGAATGCCCTGATGCAACTTACCAGCCCCATAGAAGCCTATTTTGCTGCAGACCGCGGCACGGATCGCGTTGCCCTCACATCGAGCTTCGCGGCGGACGCGGTCGTCAAGGACGAGGGTGCTGTGCACACCGGACACGAGGAGATTCTCGCCTGGCGTCTCAGCTCCACCGAAAAATACGCCGATCTCGTCACCGAACCGATCGAGCAGATTTTGGATGGCGACCGCGTCATCGTCCGCTGCAAGGTCAGCGGCGATTTTCCTAGCAGCCCAGTCGTGCTGGACTTCGCTTTCACCCTCGCTGACCAAAAGATCAACCTGTTGGAGATCCACTGATGGGCAACTTTCTTGATCTGAGCGGCAAGCGTGTTCTCATTACCTCCGGCACGCGCGGTGCGGGGGCTGCATCCGTGGCGTTATTTCGTAAGCTGGGCGCCAGGGTTTTAACCACAGCACGAGCCAAGCCCCAGTCACTACCAACTGAGAGTTTTGTCGCAGCCGACCTGACGACTGAAGCCGGCTGTGCATTGGTGGCCGAAGCCGTGCACGAACACCTCGGCGGGATCGATGTTTTGGTCAATATGCTCGGCGGTTCGTCGGCACCCGGCGGAGGATTTGCCGCGCTTAACGAGGATGAGTGGCACAAGGCGTTTGACCTCAACCTCTATCCTGCCGTCAGATTGGACCGTGCACTATTGCCCGTTATGCTGGCCCAAGGCAGCGGTGTCGTCATTCACGTGACCTCCATCCAGAACCAGCTGCCGCTGCCCGAGGCGACTACCGCTTATGCTGCGGCTAAGGCGGCCCTATCGACCTACAGCAAGAGCCTTTCCAAGGAGGTATCGCCGAAGGGTGTGCGCGTGGTGCGCGTATCCCCCGGCTGGATCGCCGGTGAAGCCTCCAAGGGGCTTGCTGAACGTCTCGCCCGTGAGGCCGGGACCGACTTTGCGGGCGGCATCAAGATCATCATGGACTCGCTCGGCGGCATTCCACTGGGGCGGCCAGCCGACCCAGAGGAAGTGGCCAACCTGATTGCATTCCTCGCCTCGGATCGCGCAGCGTCAATTACCGGCACCGAGTATGTCATCGACGGCGGAACCGTTCCCACGGCTTAGACCGGCGAGGAGTACAGGAAGCTTTGAAAGGACAATCCACCTTAAGCGGCTGCTGAATCGCTTAGGGTGGATAATCGGCGGGTCACAACCACCGGCGGAATGACCGCTTCGGGGTACGCGTAACCACCGCGCCGATGACCGCAACGGGGTGGGGTTGCTGACAGTCAGGTTTCGTCCATATATAGGTGGAAGCCGCCATAAGCGTATCATTGTAGTAACAAACTGCCCGTCCGAAGATAATGGTGTGACAACGCTGTGCTGAAGCCGTAAGGGAGGCCTTTGGAGACGTTTGCTCAAGCGAGCGTTTGCGGCAAAGGAATAGCGCGATGATCATATTCAAACCTATGGACGCCGAGAGCTATCAGGCCTACCTCGACTATTTTGTCGCCGATTACGCTGCCGAGATATCGGAAAACTACAGGCTTTCTGAGGAAGCCGCACTCGTTCAGGCTCGTTCAGAAATTAACTCTAACCTTCCAGATGGTGCTCAAACGGAGGGACATGTTTTGCAGAGCATTATGCAGCAAGACAGCACCGCAGAGCAGCTTATCGGATATCTCTGGTATAAACCTGATTTGTCCACGCGGTCAGCGTTCATCTACGATTTCTGCGTCCTTGAGAGATATCGTGGACAAGGACTTGCCCGACAAGTCCTGTCAGCTTTTGAGGATGGGATGCGAAGTCTGGGATTTGAGCAGCTTAAACTACGTGTTGCCGCCAGCAATGATCGGGCGCGCCACGTTTATGAAGCCACAGGTTTCCAAGTGACAGGCATCAATATGAGCAAGGTTATCTGTGCGGACTGAACCGTATTGCACGCTTGGCCGCTTATGCCAAAACGCGCCAGTTACTTTTGGCAGGGACTGATCGCGATGATAGCACTCAAGTCTATGCGCGACCGCATTGGCGCATAGCCGTCCGACCGCTTGGGACGCGACGTTTGCCCAACAATCCTTATACAAGGGGTCGAAGGCGAACTGGCAGCTTCCAGCATGGAAACGTCATCGGAGAAGCCATCACTGATTTTTGGCATTATGGTAGCAATTCGGTCGGAGTAGCCATCTGATAGCTTCCTTTCCAGAACCTGAGGGCTAAATGGAAATCATCGAAGAGATTGTTAAAAGATCAAGGAAAACAGAACACGGCTTCAATGATTTGCAACTCGCCGCGAATGAAATCATCTTGTCTGGTGATGCGGCTCGATCCAAGCAAATTTCGCTTGAGCTTCTTTGCTCCGAGTTCCATCAGGCGAGATGCGTGGGCACTTTCTTACTTGGACATCTGGCAGCATTAGATCTAGACGCCCTGCACATTTTAAAAGATCGGGTTAGCAACGACGATGACTGGCGGGTACAGGAGATACTTGCCAAGGCGTTTGATCAGTTCTGCCGAGATACTGGCTATGAGGCGGCGCTTCCAATTATCCGCGACTGGTTGTCTGCCGCGATTCCCAATACACGCCGTGCTGTGACAGAGGGGCTGAGGATATGGACGGCCCGCCCCTATTTTCGAGACAGGCCTGCCGTTGCTGTTGGGCTACTCTCGGCACAAAGACGGGAAGAAAGTGAATACTTGCGAAAATCCGTCGGTAACGCGTTGCGGGACATCAGCAAGAAGCACCCAGAACTAGTACGTCAGGAAACGGCAAACTGGGATTTGGCTGCACGTGGCGTTCAAGAGGTTTACAAATTGGCAAGGCGCTTCATTGCTGACTGACCCGACGAGCGAGGCGAGTTGGTGCGTTGGACGCTCGCTTCGAGTGTCAGTTTTCAGGCGGCGTGGTTGTTATCGGCAATGGCCAAAATGGGGTCAAAAGCTGACGTTCAGTCGACCCGAGTTAAGCTAGCATTTAGACGTTAACCAATCGTGCCAAATTGCTGTAAATTGGATTGCATTTCGCAGCTAAACCATTGAATCACAAAGGACGTGAAATGCATTATTTTGCAGAATAGCCATTATATATCAATATATTGGCTGGGACTCTAACTCCGCTAGTCTTGGTTCGAATCCAGGCACCCCAGCCAATTGTTTTCATTAGATACTCTCCGAAACAGACTACGCCGTGTGGACGAATTGACTCAGGTATAAGTTTTCCGGTTCCAGACTTTCACTCGACGTGATTCACATATTGCTGACGTGATTTGGAGGTCAGTAATGTGCACCAAGATGACAGAAAATGACTATGAACTGGCACTTGAGGTTTTTCGGACTTGTCTGCCAGCCGTTGGCGCGAAAGCTAAAAATGACCGCCTATTCCTTGAGGCGTTGCATTATTTCACCCTTCACAACATCTCATGGCGGGCTTTGCCTGAGCGGTTTGGTAACTGGAACAGCGTATGGAAGCGTTTTGACCGTTTAGGTAAAGCAGGTGTTTTCGAGGACTATTTTTCCATTTTGGCTGGGCTTGATGAAAGCGCTCATCTTATCGCTATGTTCGACAGCACCGTCATTCGCGCCCATGTATCTGCAGCAGGCGCTAAAGGGGGCAGGAAGGTCAAGCGCTCGGCCGGTCTCGTGGAGGGTTCGGAACCAAAATCCATCTGAAAACCGACCGAAATGGTCAGCCCCTTGGCTTTGAACTGACCGGAGGCGAAGCCTCCGATAGCAAACAGTTTGAAAGCCTCATGGACACGGGCCCTCAAGTCAGGCACCGCGCTATCATTGCTGACAAAGGCTATGATAGCGACGTTAATCGAGAGATTGCGCGAAAGGCTGGCGCTATCCCTGTGATCCCTTACAGATCAAACAGGCGTAATATTCCGAAGCATTTTGCCACGGCGCTTTATCGAGGTCGCGCACGTATCGAACAAATGATGGGGAAGCTCAAACGGTTCAAACGTGTCGCATTACGCTGCGAGAAAACAGCAAGAAACTTCCGATCCATCGTCGCAATCGCTTCTGCTTTCATCTTAATCAAATCCGTCCACACGGCCTAGAACAAGTTAGAGCGTTTTGCAGATCTTTTTGCAAACTTTGTTCTGCTTTCGAGCTTTCTTATTGCTGATTCTGCCAGATTCGGATCACGGTTGAGGTAGTGTGCATCCAGGATTGAGCGCACATCGCGAAGGCTATGTAATACGAACACGCTCACAGAGCGTTACCATTTTGTCACCTCATATTTTAGATGAAGTTCGCGCATGCTGACCAAAACAGGCTGAGCGCTCACAGGGCGGATCATTGCCCATCCCTCAGCTATCGTCATGACGCGTGCCGGACGATTTGTTTCGCGTTCCATCAGCCGACTGCCCGGCCTTGCCTTTCGGATTCGATCAGACATCGCCCATCGCTCCCGGCACTGAATTATGTTCAATGCCATCTAGCAACCGGCCCGTTGTGCCCTTGGATGCAGGATTCATATAGACGACGCGTTCGCCATGAAATCCAGTTCCACCTTTAAGATTGTCCATTGTGCGGCTGAAAGAGATGAGCGGCTTTGTCTGGGTTTAGCATGAGCAGCTTTTATATTGACAACAATGCGTTGATTTTGGAGTCGTAAGATTAAATCCGGTTAGAAATTTTGCCAAACACTCGCTCAGCGCCGCGTAGGAACGCCTGGCTGAGAAGCTCGCCAAATAGCGTTGCGGCCTTATTTGCTATTAAGCAACATAGGGCGCATGCTGATTATCTCGGCAGCATGGGAAACGGGCGCTGTCGTTGAAGGGTAAGCCCCCTAGCTCGCAACAAAGGAGGACGCGATGTCTTCCAACTATTTAGATGCCAGCAACATCAATATGATAACACGGCTGCTTAGAGAAGCACGTCGTCCAGATGATCCCTCAGAGCTTAATAATAACGCAGCGCGGTTTCTGGTCCAAAAATTTAATGATGGAGTATGTGATGAGGGCCGTTTGCGGGTTGCATTGAAACGATTCCATTCTCGCAAAATCGCATTAAATGTTGCGGTCCAACGATGGGACAACGAGGGCGGCGCAGCAAAGAGAGAGCAAACATGAGTCTTTCATTTCCAAACGCCAGCAGAAGTTTCATCGATAGCCAAAACGGCGTACGCTTTATTGGCTATGATGGGATGATCTCTGTGCCCTTCTTGATAGACAAGAGCGCGCTCGAAACTGCTGGGCCAATAGCAAATACGGAAGCGTCATTTTTGTCTGCTTTCGATAGATCAAGAAAGTTAATCTATCGCGTTGCGTTCGAAATATACGCCCAGTCGCGACAGACATCTTATAAAATCACCGCGCGCAACATGGTTTAGCTTGAAATAATACCGAATCGTAGGTTCAGATGATCATGATGAGGCTTGGCTGAGCGGCTTTCGGCAAACGAGAAATGCCATGCCGTTGCAAATTGCAGCTGCTTTTGAAGCCGCACCCTATTTTTACGGGTATCTCTGAGAGAGCGCAGAGTTTGAGTGTGTTCTTTATTTGTCATAATTGCGAACTCCTCTAGTGAGGAAACTGATACGGGATTGGATTACAATTAAAGTTATAGTCACCGCTCTGGAATGAGAATAGTTCTCCGGGCCTCAATGTCAGGCCGGGACAACGCTCATCAGTTGAACCGTGTATCCGCCTGTCACGGTCCCGCGTGTCGCACAGCCACTTATGTGAGGATTGTCAACATCTCCCCAATAGGCTTGCGGAATGCAGATAAGAATTGGCCGATAAATAATCGTTTCAGCGCCGGCCTTGGCTGCCGCAATGAAGGATTGAAGCTGAACTGCTTGTCCGGGCGGCAATGGCACGGTTTCCATATCAACAATGCGATAGCTATCTGCATACTCGACGGTTGATATTGTCCTGCCGCCATACTTCGTCTGACTGGTTGGAATCGTAAGCTGGGGATACGACGGCTGGAAGCAGATACGTGAAGGAAGATCGATCATGGATTATCCTGTATAAAGGGAAAGTATTGGCGTGCCCACCGACTATTCAAGACCTCTGCTGGTAGGCTCATCAGATATAGCGGTGGAGTCTGCCTTTAAATGACCTCAATTGTTTTCTTGCTATCGAAACCGTTAAAGCCGATCCCTGATTGCCAGCACTATTTTTTCACTTGGAACTGCTGGCGCGGCTAAATAGTCCGTACCCGCAATCTGAAAGGAGGGCTTCATGTCTTCCAATATCCATCTTGTCGATTTTCATATCAGCAACCGCATCCTTAACCAGATGATGGCTAAGGCTGGCTATGTGACACTAAGAATGAAACCGTTATCGGGGCCGCTCTTTCACCAGTCAAAATTAATCCTGGAGAATTTTATGGCGGGTGTCATGCGCGATCATCGCGTTGATATTGCTCCATTGCCTGAAGCTACGTCAGCATATGGAACAGCCTAATTAGCTAAGCTTTATGGGGCGGGAATCTACCTTTCATAGGGGGCCGCCCGATATAAGTTTGTTACAAATATTAGTGCCATCATGTCAGATTTCTAATTTAATAGTATGATTTTTCATAAATATAACTTGACAAATACCATTAAATGTATTAGATGTTGTTCATCGATATTTTCTTGTTGAGTTTTGCTTTATTGCGCATTTAGCACCGCGCCCTGAACGAACCCCCTTTAAAAATCGTTTTCACTTTGTGTCACGCAACTGCGTGCTGCTATCTATACTGCTATGAAAGGGTTCATTATGACCACTGGCACAGTTAAATGGTTTAATTCCACAAAAGGCTTCGGCTTCATTCAGCCCGACAACGGCGGCGCTGATGCATTCGTTCATATCTCTGCCGTCGAGCGCGCCGGAATGCGCGAAATCGTCGAAGGCCAGAAGATTGGCTACGATTTGGAGCGCGACATGAAGTCGGGCAAAATGTCTGCCTGCAACCTGCAGGCTGCATAAATAGGTTTTCTTCTTTCCTTTGACCACGGATGTACTGGCACTGTTGAAAGAAGTTTACTTTTGAGGTCAGGCGTTGCCTGACCTTTTTTTATTTCAAAAGGAATTCATTTATGTCGATTGAAACGCAAACATTCTTCACAAAAGAGACGCTCTTTAAGCCAACATCGTCTGTTAAAGAGTCGATTGCTGATAGAGTAGATCGCACTGCTCGCTCCATACAACAAGTCGAGACGGATGCACGGATTGCAAAGACTCTCCGCCTGAGAAATGCTCGAATGGAATATGAACAGACTATTGTTCTGCCAGTTGCGAAAAAGAAGAGAACAAAGAAGTCACATTAGAGATCAGAAAAGTCGGAAACATACTCCCACAATGAAACGCTAACCATCCACCACGCAAACTGATAAGCGCATTTAAAACCCGACCGTAGCCGGGTTTTACAACCCAAGAATAAATCTACTTCAAGTAACCTTTAAATTTTGAGTTGAGTAGATCTGCTTCACGTTCGCGCCGTTTTGTTTCCTCCCTGTCGCGTTACTGTTCTACCCCCTCGCCCGCGTCGTCTTCTGTTCAAATACGCGATCCATACGCTCGGTAAGCCCATCAATGCGGTTTGCAACGCTTTCGATGGCACACGATTTGCGAGGTCTGCTCCTGCATCCCAGCCTTTGTGGCGAATGTTTCGGCAGCCCGCAGGTTGTAGTCTGATAGCTCCTGCCTCGTCAGCGCGGCGAGTGCGGTTGTTGCATCGGCTTTGGCGGCGGTTTCGTTTCTAGCCGCATTAATCTTGCTGTCGACGTACTTCCAAAAGACAAACAGGAAGCCGACTGCGCCCCTGATTTCAGTGCCGATCATTTCTCAGTATCCGTCACGGCCGTACCCCGCATAGCTTTTCTATTTTCTCATTCTCAGCCAGAATCTGACGCTTGGTTTCTGACGTGTCGTCATGACTTGCATAGATTGCCCTCGCCACGTCACAGTAACTACCGCTTGTCGCGCATCCACTTAGCAAGCCGAGCGTCAACAGCACTGTCATCAAGACGGCCAACTTCATTTTCTATCTTCCGTGCTTTGGTTACGGATCCTGCGTCGCGTGCGGTCTGGGCTGTTTTGCTGTCAGACCGGCCTTTGAGATACGCATTGACAAGGACGGTCAGCGCCGCAGCAATTGCCACGGCGTAGCCGGTAAGCTTGGAGCGTAGGGCCAAGAGCCAAGTTATGCCGCCCCCCTCTTCAGTTCCAGCCTGCCGCTATGCCAAAGCCAGAGGCCGCCACCCAAAGCAACCACGATCAAGGCAAAGGTCAGGAATGTCCATGGATTGGAAACTGTACCGATAAGTCCGGTAACAAACGTACCGCCGCCAGCTGCCACGATGGTCTGGACGGTCTTATCTTGCAGCAGTGGCACATCGTCAGGCTTGGCATCTTCGACAGATGCCGCCTTCATTTCGCGCGCTGCAGTGAGGCTGTCGAGGAAGTTGCGGTAATAGCCCGAGATCAGTGTGGCCTTATCGGTGCCGTTGACGGTGACGCGCGCGCTTTCCGGGTCGCCTTGCCCTTACCGAAAAAGTCACTCAGCTTTCGACCCGTGAACTTGCCCAGCAGCATACCTTCAAAGAGGATGCGGATCGCTGTTGCGAGTTCGAGCGCTTTCTCAGGCACATCAGCAATGCCGAACTTCTTATAATTGTCCTTGCCAGTGATCTGACGCAGGCGCCTGCCTCGATAAAGCCAACCGTCATTAGCGCCGTTGCTGCCCATGCGGCCGCCGTAGACCTTGTTTCAAGGGCTTGCGGATTGTTCACATAAGACTGAGCCGCAGCGATCAACGAGAAGCGTTTCGTCCATGTCTTTCGTATTTGCGCCGCACTGGTGTAATTCAGGTTCTCGACAACCAGCTGCATCTTGCCGTCTGTCTCGTGGAAGACGGCCGCCAAAAGGCGCGAGCCTCGCATATGCGAAGAACATTGTTTTGTTCATTAGATTGTCCCGAAATTAGATACGACAGAGCGCCAGCATGTGATGGGCCGTGACAGTGTGATTTCTTGAGACTGTGAGAAGATTTACTTGCGCATCATCCCGAGCCCCCAGCTTGAAGCCGGTGCGCAGCCCCGGCGGACTTTGCGGTTGCCGGGGTTTTTATTTATCAAGAGCTCGACTAACGTCGAACGGCGTTAAGATAAATGCGAATCAGTCTTAGTGCAGAACCTCGGTTAGCCCACGCTGCCGGGGTTTTTAATTAATTATTTGGCGCTAGCATCCTTCAGCGCTGATCGGTTCCTAAACACGAGAAAGCGTAGCCCTGGTTCAGTCGTTCCGCTGCCGGGCTTTTGTTTGTTCTGAGCCCGGTGTAAGCCTCTAAGGCACAATCCATCAATATAACGCGACTGGAGGTTTGTGCGGCCCCGGCTTTCTGAGAGGTCAGTCGGGGTCATCTTCATTGGAAATAGTTCCAATCATAGCCTATGACTTCTATTTCGGCATGAAAACACCGCATCTAGGGCGGTTAAGTGGCACGTTCAACAAAATTTGAGGCTGTTAATTCAGCGGTTTTGGGGTAATACCCCCTCACGATAGATAGCAGCTTGGAAATGTTCAGATGGATTGGTTCATTGTAGTCTTCGTTACGTTTAAGGTTGTCGTGTTAGGCACGGGCATGTTCTTCGCCATCAAGTGGCATCATGATCAAGCGAAGAAGCAGAAATAACGAACCAAGCGGACTGTTATCGCCCACCGAACCCAAGCTCGCCCGCTCCTAATCCGGTGCACATACCCCGGATCGCCCGCCAGCATCCGGGGCTTATACATTGTGAGGCCGGAGCATCTGTTATGATGCTCCGGCCTCTTTGTCATTGTTGCCACCATACACAGCAATGACGGGTGCAAATTGGTTGAGCCCATCGGGGCCAGAACTTTCGTTCGTAGAAAAGCATAACCCTTTGCACCTTAGAGGCATCGTCGCACCGTTGAGAGAGCTTCGCGCTCGTGTATAAGGGAGACCAGCCTCATAACTTATACTACGCGTTTTGTCGGCATCGAACGCCTCATTCTGGAGCCAACCGGTGGGTATGAACGGCGTGTTATTGAAGTTTTGCTTGCAGCACGGTTTCCGGTCGAGCGCCGATTGTTACGGGTTTATCAGATGTCACCCATGGTGGCGGTAACAGTTGCTTCAGTCGGGCCGTAGGCATTTAGAAGTAAGCGTCCGGGCTTTGTCCAACGGTTACCAGATTGAGGGACATGCTTCACCGCCGACCATAAGGAGACGCAGCTTGGGGATGTCACTTTCAATGGAAGACAGCAATGTCGGGCTGCAAGCCATGCAGTTAATGTCGTTCTTACGTAGAAAATCTGCCCGTTCTTCGCCCACCAGAGTCAACGGACGTGGTGCGGGGATTACAGTGGTGGCTGCCACAAAGGACCCAGTATTCTTCAGCCGAGAAATCGAAGGCTATCGTCATGCCGTGGCAAACACGGTCGCTAGGCTTGTATCCATATGAAACTGCTGCGACACGCAGGCAGTTGCAAAAGCTTTGATGACGAATAAGAACACCTTTAGGCCGTCCAGTCGTACCCGACGTATAAAGAAGGTAGCAAATCTCGTCCAGATTAGCTGCTCCCGTGGCAACATCCGATCGAGCATTGGAATGCTGAGAAATTTCCGTAGCGCAAGCGTCGATCAATATATGTGGAACAAGCATTTGTTCCACCCGTGCCAAATAAGCACGAAGCGAAATCACAAGCTTGACGGCGGCATCATCAATGATGAGTGCCGTGCGATCTTCTGGAAAGGCTGTGGCGAGTGGCACATAGGCAGCACCCACCTTCATCACAGCCAGAAGGGTGATGTAAGTCTCGGCAGAGCGATCAAACAGCAAACCAATGCGATCGCCAGGCTTCACGCCATGCTCAATCAACAGTCGCGCGAACTGATTGGCGCGCTCATCAAGCTCCTTGTATGGCCACGACCGTCCGTCAGAAATGACCGCGACAGAGCCTGCAAACTTCTCTGCAAGCCTCTCAAAAAGATTTCAAGCCGCTCGCCCAGTTCACCGGCCAGAGCAAAATCCGCACCGAGCAAAACCTGCTGATGCAGCGCAGAAGCGCTTGAAGCATGAAGCGGCATGCCCACATTCAGTTCACTTGCGCTTACGTCAATTTCATCATTTGTCGCTGCAATTTCATTCAAGCCAGCACCATTAGTACCGCGGCTCATTTTTTTAAATACTCACTGATCAAAGGTCGCGCATCGCCGGGCATTTGTACGCGTTAGGCGAGACACCTGCATGTGATCAGGTCGTCTATCGTCGGACTGTGCACAGTAGCTCATCTGACGTAGGCAACTACGCAAAATAATCAAAATAAGAAAGTGACATTCTCTTAACCAAAAATATTGTGTTGCAAGTGTTGCAGGTTAACGCGTGTATTGCCCCATATTTATACTCGAGTGTGATATATCACGGCAAGCGTTATCCAAGGATACCCGCAAATGGTCAACCTTCGCGTGTACGTTCCAGAAAGTTCGAAAACCGTTGGGGGCATCAAAAGTTCGTCAAACATGATGGCTTCTGGCGAGTTGCTACCCCTCCCCTCTTGTTGCCTTTGGCACAAGCACCTAGTGTCGGCGCGTGGAGATTAACGTTTTAAAAGATGCAGCACTTAACCAAAAGAACACTGGAAGAAACCGGCTGGGGAATCCCAGCATCCGTCGTTCTTCATCTGACTTTGGCATCATTGCTGCTTTATCGTGCGCCTGAATTGTCTCCTCCTGCTCAAGATCAAAGCGTTAACGTGGAACTTGTTCCTCCGAAGCCAGGCGCCCCCTCACCAAATAGCAAGTCGAATGCGGCTGCCCGGCGATCGCCTCAAGCTTTCGAGTCTGCATCAGCGCAAAAAGAGTCCCCATCCCCTGCGGACAGCTCCCAGCCAGTAATGGACAAGCCCGAGCCACAGCAAACAGCAGCCGACAATCATAATCCGGTATTGAAAGAAAAGAACGAAGCTCTCCAGAAATCCGATAGTAACGCCAAATCTGTCCCTGAATTGCGCACTAAGGCCGAAGGCCTGCCCGTTGAAACGAAAACCGCTGCTCCAGCAGCGCAAAATTCAATCGCAACGCCTGACAAGCACGCGGAAGTGAACTCCAAGCTCACTTCCGCGCAGCAGATCTATTCAAAGGATACCCTCGCTGATCCGCGCGTGAAGCAAGCGATCGGCAAGCTCCCTCAACGAGATCGGATCGTACAGATTTGCGGCATCGAGGCGCTGGAACAGGTTCGGCACCACAGACCTGGCACTTTTCCTGATATGCTAGCCCCCAGCGCTGGCGTTGTTTCAGAAACCAGCTTTACGATCCGCGACGGAGCTTTTCGTAGTCGGGCGAAGTGGTATTCGATCGACTTCCAATGTCAGGTCGATACCAAAGCGATGAAGATAACCGATTTCAGCTATTTAATTGGCAAGGCTATCCCCGAAGTGCAGTGGAATTCGAGACAGCTACCAAGAGACTAATCAGCGGGTACCGGCAAGTTTCCGGTGATGCGATCAATCAGTGGCTAATGTTGAAATCGCTACCGTTAGCACCCTCCCAGCCTAGTCTAGGCGCTTTGCATTTTTCGCTATTTGCTACATTCTGTTTTACATCTGCACATTCCGCAACGGAAACACTCGCGTTTTTCTGCACGGAACCAACACAACCAGCGCCTATTACCATCACAGCAACAAGCATCGCACCATTGATCAACTTCATGGTATTATATAACTCTTATTTTCTATGTTCGATTTTGTTTTACGACTTACTATTATCCAAATTTAATCACGATATTACGCCTCACATTCATGGCTATTGACGATTTATACCGAATATGTGAGCGTTAACTCACATTGTCTACTCGCATTAGGAAATCTGCATTATGGCCAAGCTGAGTACTACAAATCCCAGAAAATCGGCTTCGCAAGAGAGGTCAAAAATGACCGTCGAAGCGATACTGGATGCCACTGCTCGCGTTTTGGTACGTGAAGGATATGCCCGGACCAGCACAAATCGCATCGCCGTAGTAGCGGGTGTGAGCATCGGCTCGCTCTATCAATACTTCCCCAACAAGGAATCGCTGGTGGCTGCGCTCGTCGCAAGGCACAATCGTGAAATTCTGGCTCTGCTGGAAAACGCAATGCAGGAATGCGCGTCGGACGATCTAAATGGCGCGATGCGGGAGCTTATTCGCGCAATGATCGCAGCACATCGGGTCGATCCTGAGCTCCATCGCATACTTAAGGAAGAAGTACCCCGAATTGGAAAACTCGCCGAGGTGGAAGCCATCCGCAAGGATACGCTGCATCTGGTTCGGCATTATCTGGGAAAATGTAAAGACGACATTCAGCTCAAAGACCTCGACACCGCTGCATTTATTTGCGTCACAACTGTAGAGACGCTGACTCATGCGATCGTTCTCAATGACTGCGGCCACTCCCTTTCCGATGAAGCCGATATCGTCGAACATATCACACGGATGATCGCGGGGTATTTGGGTACTGCACCGCTGCCCATCCGCGCTATCTTGAAGGAAGCGGCTTAGTGCTACCAAGACGCTGAACGCGCCACCAGATGCAAACTCAAGACATAGCATGTAGCACAGATGTGATGGGAGGCCTCTTGCGCCGATTAAAGTGAACGCTGCAATCTTGTCGAAAATGGTGGACCAGTCTTTTGGTGAGCCCCGGTCAGTCGATGGCGCACCCCATTGACCACAATCCAGCCCTCGGGCGACGGACCGCGACGGAAACCGGACGCCATGCGTCTGCTCCATCCGTGCTGTTTGAATACGCCACTTTCGAAGCACCGCATTGGTCCTTTGCATCATGGCGCAGTCATTCCGAAAAGGACAATCCCTATCTACAATATACAAGTGCTAATCATCGGCGGCAGTCTCGTCGGTCTCTCCGCGGCTGCGTTCCTTGCCTGGCGTGGCGTAAAGGCGACAGTTATCGCAATCATCGCTTTTGCACCAGCGGCATCCGTTGCGCCCACTCCTATAGAACCCAGACCACCTGCGATGCACACTTCTGCTGCCAGTGCTGGGGTTGATACGCCAGCCATCAGCGCCTGAATGATGGTAAGTGTAATTCCAAGCTTCTTGAGCACGTCCATTTCTGCTCCTCTGGTGGCCATTGAGATTGAACCACCGCTACCGGGCTACCTCTGTGTTTTTACGCTTTTAGATAAGCAAAGCGGTTTCACGACGAGCAGGATGGTCCCCAACTAAATGCACCCGCAGCCGATCATTATTCATTGTTAGAGAACTAGCATTGATTTTTATTCTTAATAAGAGAATATATAGTCTCATACATTCTGCAATGGGGAATTTTAAAATGGATCTTGCAACACTTTCGGTGTTTCGCACGGTGGCTCAGGAGCGGAGTGTTACCCGAGCCGCGGATTTGCTTGGTCGCGTGCCTTCAAACGTAACGACCCGCATTCAACAGCTGGAGGCCGAGATCGGCGTACCGCTGTTTCAGCGCGATACAAAACGGATGTCACTGACCAGGGAAGGCGAGCTCTATCTTGGCTATACGAATCGGATCCTCAATCTCGCGGAAGAAGCGCAGCAGGTGGTCAATCCTGCAGAGCCTGCAGGCAGACTGCGTATCGGTTCGATGGAAAGCACAGTCGCAAGCAGGCTTCCGTTACCGCTCACCAGTTACAACCAACAGTGGCCACAGGTGACACTTGATCTGTCAACTGCGCCAACGCGTCAGCTCATTGACGCGTTGCTTGCCCACCACATCGACGGCGCACTGATAGCGATACCGTCCGGGGACCGGTCGCTTGACCCCAGAGAACTGGATATGATGCCGATCTTTCGGGAAGAATTGATTCTTCTTCTACCGGCAGAACACCCTGACGTGAGTTGCACAGACAACATTCGACCCAGAGTACTGGCGGCCTTTGCACCCGGCTGCACTTATCGCATGCTGGCCGAGGAATGGTTGAGCGGTTTTGGTTCATCAAGAGAACGTTTTGCAGTTCAGGAAGTAAAATCCTATCATGCAATGTTTGCTTGCACCGCTGCTGGCTCCTGCATCAGCATAATGCCGCGTAGCGTTGCGAACCTTGTACAGCATCTTGGAGCGGTCAAAGAACATCCTCTCATGATGGTGGATACGCATTTGGCCTGCCGTCCCGGCTTTTCCACCCCGGCTTTCGCCGAATTCCGCAAAACGCTTCAAGCCGTTTCAAATATCGAGGAATAGAACAATGCGCAACAGGCCTGAGAGCGGCGCTGCAATTGCTGCTGCATTGGTGCTAATCATCGGCATGGGATTTGGCCGCTTTGCTTTTACTGGTCTCTATCCGCTTATGGTTGCTGATGGGCAGATTTCTATTGAAGGCGGTTCTTATGCGGCGTCGACCAACTATGCCGGATATCTGATTGGGGCGTTGTTAGCAGTGCTACTCTCAGGTGTTTCAAGCCGCAAGTTATGCACCATCGCAACCGTGACCACGGTTATTGCTACCGCTTTGCTGGCTCTTCCTATCCCGGAATGGCTCATAATCATCATCCGCGGCTTTGCCGGCCTTTTTAGCGCCATTTCGATGATTGCTGCTTCGCATTGGCTGATCCATGATCAAAGGCTGCATGACAGTGCTCCAGTACTTTATTCAGGCGTGGGCATCGGCATTGTTGTTTCAGCGGAGATAATTGCGCTTAGCCATCTGGCGACGCTACCAAGCCATGCAATCTGGTTTATACTCGCGGTCGCAGCGCTCATACTAACAGTGACTGCTATCGCAATGCAGTGGATTTTGGAGCAACCATCCGCCCATCAGAACGCAGCAGCATCCGCCGCCGCCCAGAAGCAGTCTGATTCTTTTGGCCCGACACTGCTTGTTGCTGTTTATGGTTTAGCGGGCTTTGGTTACATCATCACAGCCACCTACCTACCGCTACTCGTTCGGAGTACGTTTGACGCGATTGATCCGGTGCATATCTGGGCGATTTTCGGCCTCGGAGCAGTGCCGTCGTGCTTTTTATGGCATTTTTTTCGCACACGATGGGGCAGTCGCGGGAGCCTTATGGTCAATCTCGCCGTACAGGCAATCGGGGTAGCCCTGCCGTTGCTGCATGTACCTGTCGCCTATATTGTCAGTGCATTGCTGGTTGGTGGCACTTTCATGGGAACGGTAACAATCGCTATGCCTGCGGCTCGTCATCTGAGCGCGAAAACCCGCGTCAACATGCTTGCAATTATGACCGCTTCCTATGGCGCGGGACAAATTATCGGCCCTCTTATGGCTAATGCACTATACGTGCGGACTTCATCCTTCGACGGCTCACTTATGGTCGCGGCTGCCGCTCTGATTGTTGGGGCTGTCCTCTGTCTCACTCCCAAATCATGGTCTTTGAATGAAGATACAACTGGCTAACCAGAGCCACTCACCACTTGCGCTGATCTAAGAGCCTGGACCGTGCGATGCAAACCACTGCCGTGGGCACCTTTGAACCACCAAACATCCCCATCGCGAATGTCGACCTTTAAGGTTTTATGTAGCTCCTCAAGTGTTTCAAGATAGCGTCCTCGCTTTGCCTCGGGCAGCTTTTGCCAGAATTCGCCATATGCTTCTCCCACGGCATAGACCTGCTCTATGGGAAGGTGAGCAATCACATGGGCAAGACGTGTATGAATGGCTTTTGAGTTTTGTCCAAGTTCAAGCATTTCGCCAAGAACCAGAACGCGCCGCGACGCTTTCATTTCTGCAGCAAGCGCCTCGGCCGCCGCCAACATTGCGATCGGAGCGGCGTTAAAGGCATCGTCGACGATCATTGCCTTGCCACCCAATGATGCAGAAACATAGAACGGTAAGCCGCGACCTGCGGGGGGAGACCATTGTTCCAGTATCTTCGCCGCGGCACGCCAATCCTCATGCGCCGCAGCCAGACAGGTCAATGTCCCCGCAACATTGACCGCCTGATGGCGTGCCCCCGGAATGAGCATCAGCTTAAATTGTTCATTTCCTATTTTATAATGGGCTTCACCAGACGAAGAATTAAAATCCGTCAGCCTCCAATCGGAAGCTTCGTGCGTTCCGTAGGTGACAATGTTCACGCCTTTGCGCTCGGCATGGCCCCTTACACGTTCGTAAAGCGTTGTGTCACGACAGATCACGGCAGTACCATCAGGCTCGAGTGCCCGGAGAACTGCAGATTTCGCATCTGCAATCCCCTCGACCCCATTAAACGCTTCCAGATGCGCTTCTGAAATGTTGGTGACGATCGCTATATTAGGCCTGAGCACAGAAGCTGATCGGGTTGCGTGCCCGACAGCAACTTCCTGAACGAGGTGGCTATGCTGAGGCTTGAGCGCAGTCAGTGTGCGCATAACCCCCATAAACATGTTCTGATTACCCGTGGTACCCAATATTTCTTTATCTGTGTGTAGTCCTCTAAGAGTCGACAACAGCATGCTGTTGACGCTTGATTTGCCTGCACTTCCTGTAACGGCGAAACAAGTTCCTTTAAATGCGTCACGACGCATAATCGCGAGCGCCTTTGTGGTACTCGACCATTTTTTATCATGGATATGCGGTACATCTGAAAGCGGCTGTTCTGGTGAAACCCCTATGGTTGCCACGATAGATGCTTTGTGTTTTCGTAGCTGTGCTTGTGTCAGTCCCATAGGACCGTCTTCTGTTTGCACAATTGCAACCGATTGATCGTTTAACGTTTCAACCGAAAATGACACTGCATTAAATTCGACCGCATCACTGTTTTGAGACAGTCCACTATCCGGGCCTAATAGGCGCCTAATTTCTCCCAACGTTGAAGGGGCAGGATTGCTATTCTGTACCCGTTTAGACGCATCTCTCAAAAGTTCGCATACGCTTCCAAAATCGGAATCACGTCGAGAACCTTTTACGAGCACAACATCATCTGGTTCCAATATAGGATAGAGAAACAGAGCCAGTTCTTTGGCCGTTGAAAAATGTGGTCCAAGAAGTTTGGAAGGCAGTTTCTCACGTAAAAAGCGCATTTCATCGCCGTGTGTGAGCACAATCTGGGGATGTGCCGTAAGCAGTGGTTCTGCAAGGCTTTCATGAAGTGGCTTGCCCATCTCTCCTAAATGCACAATGCGCCCCAGCACGGCGATTTTACGGCCTCTGTTCACTGGCGTGATTTTCTCGAGAACCGATATCGCATTGAGCATCGAACTGACTTCCGCATTCCAGCTATCATCGATAACCGTTGCAACGCCAGTGGAAAGAACCTGTACTGAAAACCGTTGCAGGCGGCCTGTCTGAACGGCCATATCTGACAGACTATGTGTCATCTTCGTGACGTCATGACCCATTGCATATAGGACGCAAAGTGCGGTCATCGCATTCGTTATCATGCCATTGCCTGGCAACGGGACTTCTAGAATTCCCTCTAATCCCTCCGGTGTGCGAAACCAAATCGTACTTGTCTCATCATTCAGTTGCCGGTCGACGATACGCATTGTGGCGCGCTCACTCTCGCCGAAGATAATAACTTTCTTCGCATGAGCATTGGCTTTGGCCAAGATGTCGTCAAAACAGGCAAGATGATCGCCAATAATCGCGACCGCCTTTCCAGTTAGCCCGTCGAAAATTCTCGATTTCCATTTTGCAACATCGCTAAGAGATTTCACCCGGCGATCAGACTGAGACAGACCTATTTCTGTCACCAAAGCAATTGTCGGCTCAATGAGCCGCGTAACCGGACCTCTCTCCATCCAAAGGGCACTTTGGGCAATTTCCACAATCGCTGCTTTGTGATCGAGTGAAAGATTTGCAAGCAGTGCCGGTGCACCGACACGTGAATTATAATTATCGTAACTAGAGAGAACCTGCAGATCCCTTCCGAGCATCTCGCGGATCATACTCACGGTCGTTGATTTACCAACAGTTCCGGTTACTGCGATGACATCATTCTTGTATCGCTGACGCGCAGCAATGCCCAACTCGATCAATGCTTTGATGGGATCTTGGACTTGCAAAAGTGGAAAATCACTCGACACGCCTGCAACTGGCTTGGAGACGATTGCCCCCGCGAATGCCGACGCTTTCTTAACGAGCAAGCTATGTGTGTCCATGCCGGATCGCTTCGTGGATGAATATTGTTCATGGAATGCAAGATGTTCAAATTCCGATGCAACATACAGGGTTGGTTGGTCGACAAATTTTTTATGGATCATTCCACGGATAACGGAACGAACAAACCAGCCTGGCGGAGGTGTGACGAGCCATTTGCCACCTGTGACTGCAGCCAGCTGATCGGCGGTCCAAGTTTGACCGGATATGCAATCATTGATGCTATCGTTAAACTGCTGGCGGTAGGCCCTTGACTTTGGCGATGCCGCCACAGGCTCCTTCAGGACCGGTGTTGGAAGGTTGGGAACAGCCAGCTCAATATTAAAGGGCAGCACGAGTGGAGCAGCCTCATAGCTTTTCGACACGATGCCAATGGATACTTGCAGATCAACATTTTCCCAGTCCTTCAAATATGGAGGACGTAATCCGTAGAAATCACGATAAATCTGTCCCGACTTCCATACGCTGGTTGGCACAAGCCAGTCGCATGGATCATGATCCATGGAACGACCCCAGGCGCGCATTCGTGTCGGCTTTACAGGGACAGCTTGAATGTCGAGCCGAATATCTTCATCGATTTGGCAATCAGCCCTCCAGAATGTTTCAACCCAAAGCATGCGTCGATCGGTAAATTTTTGCGGTGAAACGCGAAAACCCAGTAAGGTGAGTGGACCAATGTGGACCGGCGTAATGCGCGCATCACCTGGCACCACGTCCGGGGTCCAGCGTTTATCGAGTTGATAAGTCAGTGCATTTGGCAGACCAGAATTTTCACTGTTTGGGGTACCCCGATCAGTGGCAATACTCGGAGTAGAATGCGCCTCTGGTGAAAGAGACACTATTCCTCGCCCTGATGCGCTTACCTGCATTTGGGTGCCAGCAGTGAGACATTGTTTTGCAAACTCTTGTGCGGCTTCGCGTGCCCGGGGCCCCTCCAACTGGTGCGTTGTACCAAAACCTCCAATAAGCGGTGTAAAGATAATGGTCTCTACGCCGTTGGAACTCACCTCTAGCGAGAACAACCCGGTTTTCGTAATTTTGCCCTGAATGGCATCAAACAAAAAGTCGCCCGCATCATGGATAATCGGGCGACCTTTATAGATTTCAATTTCTTGAAGCAGATGAGCCGATGCACCCAATACGGCATCAGCACCCGCCTCTATGATCGCGTGGCCTACCGCTATTTCATCAGATGACGGCTCTGGTCTCAGATTTTCGCCCCAATGGACCGCAACAAGGACTACTTGTGCTCGCTTTCTGGCATCAGCGATCCTTGGAGCCAGCGTATCGATCCATGCTTGAGGATCATTCAACGGCAAGTGTGCAGAGCCTGCTGTACTTTTTGTTGCGGCAAAGCGATGTTGGGTCGCATCAACAGAGAATATCGCGACCTTCAGATCTCCAACTGGTTTAATGACGGGGCTAAAGGCAGCATTTAAGTTTTCACCCGTGCCTACTGATGAAATCCCCGCGTCTCTTAGAAACTCGGCCTGCTGTAGCAATGCTTGCGACCCATAATCTCCACTGTGATTATTCGCAGTGGCAACCACATCGATCCCCACATGGGTCAGGAGTTCGAGCATCTGTGGCCGTGCTCGATAATAATATGGACCGCCCTCGCCTTTATTGACACCTTGCTCGCCCAGGGTTGAGACAACACACTCCAAATTAATAATTCGAAGATTTGCTTTTCTGAGCTCCGGGATATTCAATACATTTTCGAGACCCAATTCACTAAGACGATAATGTTGTCGACGACCAAGATTAACGTCCCCGCCCCAGGCAATGACCGGGCCTTTCGGGTGATGATCATCCACAATTGCGCCATCCAGCTCCCATGGAGCCTTCCAATCGGGCCGCTTCAACCGATATTCTCGATACGCTATCAAACCTGAAAGATAGTGTTCAACATCGTCAATACGCACGCGAAATGCGTGATGTCGTATGAAAAAACTTCCTACCATTCGGGCCGGATTGGCAAAGAACATAGCGATTTCAGGCCAGAAGTGCCCGTTCGTGAGGTAATGCGCTCGAGTTTCGAGCGCATTGTAGAATTTTTTCTTATCAATGATCGTTAGGAGGCTGCTCAGTGAACTGTCCGCTTCGAGCCGCGCAATCATTTGTTGTGCCGCCATCATGAGCTCAAGCAAAGTCGGAAACGTGGTAATCCGCTCAGTCACGAAATCCAGATAGTCGGCAAAATTCTTCAGTCCAAACTCGTAATAGCGACGTTCGGGCCGGTAGCGCGTGAGTTCGTTGACCGCATATGCAAGCCAATGATCATGCGCTTTCCAGTGATCGGCAGCGATAAAATAGTCGAAGGCTCGTTCAACACAACGAAGCCATCTCGGGTCTTTGGTTTGCGCATAAAGCCGCAGTAATCCAAAGGCGGCTTCACCATCATAGTAAATAGTTCTGAAACCGGCCTTCACGTCTAATTTGGGATACTGCAGAACATGGGCGAACTGCCCTGTTTGAGAATCCTGCATAGCGCAGATCGCGAGGGCCAATTGTTCAAGAAGAACATTATAACGCGACGTTTGATGCAACTCGCTATATTTAACGAGAGCCAGCAAGCAGACCGCATTTCCGCCTAGCTTCACCTCATTCTGTGCGTCGACAAGAACGGCCATTTTCTCGCCCTGATGATCCAGAGTCTTAATCAGCTTATCAGTCAGATAAGAAAGACCGCGTTCAATGGCTTCTCCAAGCTCACTATCACGCGTAACCTCATAAGCCTCGATCATCGCATAAAGCGAGCTTGCGTGGCGCAACGCATTGTAAGTCTTGATCTCATGATCAAAACAAGGGTGCCAGCCATAGATGAAGCGGCCACTCTCCAAAGTCTGGGAAGCGAGATAACGGCTTCCTCCCGCGATCAACTGATCGATATCGTTTAACTGAAGTGCTTCTATATTCCGGCGCCCGCAATTCGATCCATGCCCTGTAATCCTGTAGATTGTGGAATCATTAGATGTGAGAAAAACACCTGCCGTGGAAAAGCGAAAGACCGCGTCTTCATCTGAGAGTGCAAGTTTATCTTTGCCATGGCGCAGCTTTAGATAACGACCAAAGTTTCCGGTGTTAAAGACACCGTTTGCGGCGTTGCCCCCGCCATAAAGAATTGCATTTGCATTAAGTTCCGCCTCAAGAAAGGCGATGTCAAACTGCTGATCGAACGCAATACCATATCTGAAGTAGTTGCGTTTTGTGGCTTCAATCTGTGACTTGAGCTTTTGCCACGTCAGAACTTCAACATTGTTTGGCCACTCGATACGAAGCCATTCAACTTTAAGCGTATTGGATAACAGCTCTTGTTTAGCTTTTTCTATGAGAGCTTTCCAGCAATCCTCTAAGCTTGCAGCAGAAGCGTTCACGGTTATTGCGCGATGCTTTCCATCGGTCATAGAGAGGAACAGTGTGTGGGAAGGAAAAGCGCCAGTTAAAGAAACGTATTTTGTAAAGACAGCTTGTTTGGCGCGTTCTAATAGATGCACAAAATTGGCTTGCATGCTCTCTTCCCCATTATGCATTTAAACCACGTTAAAAGGGCATTGAACCGTAGGATCCTCTTCTTCGTCTTTCACTTTGGTGTTGTCAGGAACCATTCATCTGAATTTATTTCACCTTTTGGCATATTAGCCAACGTGAAACCCTTCACCTAAGTTAAAAATCAAGCGCAACACTTGTTTCTGGACCATTGAGTGAAGGTGTTAGTTTGTGGAAAACGAACTAATTCGCTGATTTGACTCAAACATAGCGGGCAAGGCTTCCGGATTTCTTACAGTCTAAATGTGATGTGGGAACGCGAAGTGACCGCCTCTGATATTTAGCTCAAGTCGCGGAAGTCGATGCTCAGGCCGACAAAATCCGAGATCGTAGACCGAGCTGCGGAATTATTTGCCCGGCATGGCTTCACGCATACATTCTTGCAACAAATAGCAAACTGGCTTACTGAGTAAAAATATCTCTCGCCTTGTGAAACATACACGCTCATGGAACGGCCATGGGAAACGTCGAAATGCGTGCATTGGAACAACTTCTGCAACTTTCGGCATTCGTAGAAATTAACATCTACTCACATCATAATTTTGAGTATTTGATTCCAATCAATGCCGTTTAGATCGGATTTCAGCATACCCTTGGCTATTCCTATATCTTTGGGGGCTAAGGCACATGAAACTGATCTGGAAAGCGGGCGTTGCGGGCGCGGGAGCGCTGGCGGCGGCATGGCTCTTTGCGCTTTCGACGCCTTATTGGCTAATACCAAGGCAGGAAAACACCGTTGATGTCAGCGACAGAAATCTAATCGCCAAAGGTGAATATGTGGCACACGCAGGTGATTGCGCGGCCTGTCACACAGCACCCGGCGGCAAAAGCTTTGCGGGCGGCTTGGGGATGCAAACGCCGCTTGGCACGATCTACTCCACCAACATTACGCCCGACGCGCAAACGGGAATTGGTAATTATAGTTATAGCGACTTTGAACGCGCCGTACGACAGGGTGTGCGCAAGGATAACGTTCATCTTTACCCGGCTATGCCGTTCGTCTCTTACACGGTTGTCAATGATGACGATATCAAAGCTCTTTACGCGTTCTTCATGTCGAAGGTTGATGCCGTAAAGCAGGAAAACCAGCCTAGCACATTGCCCTGGCCGACGAGTATGCGCTGGCCGCTGGCTTATTGGCAGCTATTTTTCGGAAATTCCCGCTCATTCGAAATCGCAGCAGAGACAGACCCAGCCATCGCGCGTGGTGCCTATCTTGTAGAGGGACTTGGTCACTGCGGCGCATGTCATACGCCACGGGGATTGGCTTACGAAGAAAAGGCCGTAAAGAACGACCAAAAAGGAAACTTCCTTTCCGGATCAGTGCTTGAAGGCTGGTACGCAAAAAATTTACGCGATCAGGACACGGGGCTTTCGACCTGGGCAGAAGATGAGATTGTCACCTTCCTCAAAACAGGACGCACAGACCAGACGGCTGCATTTGGCTCTATGGCTGATGTTGTTCAACACTCAACCCAGTATATTGAGGAAGAAGATTTACGTTCGATTGCTCGCTATCTGAAATCACTCCCTCCAAGTGAGGGACGCGAGCAACAATGGAAGCCAAGCGAAGATGTCACAACTGCTGCGCTCAAAGCCGGTGATTTCATTGCACCCGGTGCTTTGTCTTATGTCGAGCAGTGTTCTGTCTGCCACCGCATGGACGGAAAAGGCGCCCCACGCATTTATCCCGCACTTGCAGGCAACTCCATCGTCTTCGCCGATGATCCAAGTTCGCTCATTCAGGTTACACTGACTGGTGGCAGAACGCCTGAAACCCCAGCGGATAAAATGACTTTCACCATGCCAGGTTTCGCCAACCTGCCTAACTGGCAGGTGGCTGAAATCCTCAATTTCGTCCGCAATAGCTGGGGCAATCATGGAAGCGTCATAACAGAGCAGGATATCGCGCGAATGCGACGTGAAATTGCCCATAAACCTGTTCACTATGTTCCGGAGAACAAGCAATGAAAACCACCGCTCTTGTCGTTCTCGGGGTAGGTTTCGCAGTGGCGGTAACAGGCGGTGCTTTCCTCTTCAACCATCTTCGACCAGTCTTGGACGCCCCAGCACCCGTGACTTATGCAGTGCTGGACAAGGATAAGACGCAGATTAACAACTATGTCATTCCACCGGATCGTGACATCCTGAAAGAACCCAATGCTTCTGAAATCATGCACGGAAAGCGCCTGCTTAATGAAACAGCCCGCCTGCTTCCCAATAATGTAGGCAATGGATTGAACTGCAATTCCTGCCATATCGGTCAGGGCAAGGTTGATAACGTCGCCTCTTATATCAACAGCAGCAATTTCTATCCTGCTGTTATGCCGCGTGCAGGGAAAGAAGTTGATTTGGTGATGCGCATCAATGGCTGCTTCCAACGTTCAATGAACGGCAAACCTCTGGCATCTGAGGGACCCGATATGTCTGCGATGGTCGCCTATATGGATTGGCTCCGGCAAGGTGTGACCAAGGGAACAAGAGTTGCGATCCGAAATGCGGGTCTTATCGATGAAAGTCTTGTCCCAAATCCGTCCGACGGAGCAAAAATCTACGCCGCGCAATGTTCGACCTGCCACGGCGCTGACGGAGAGGGTATGAAGGACGCGGCTGGCGATTACATTTTTCCGCCACTTTGGGGTGACGAAAGTTTCAATATCGGTGCAGGGCTCGCTCGTACCTATAAAGCAGCGCAGTTCGTAAAATATGCAATGCCACCTGCGCAAAACTACAACCTGCCCATAGGGCAGGGTGGTGTTCTAACCGATCAAGAAGCCATCGATGTATCGGAGTATTTCACCCACATGCCAAGGCCAGATTTCGCCGGAAAGATAAAAGACTGGCCTAACGGCAAAAAGCCGAAAGACGCCCGATATTGAGGGCGTGATATGCCGTATCAATCAACGCTCTGGCCACATATGGGGCCAGAGAATCCTATTAGAAGACATTGCAATCTGGTGTTTTAAAACTAACCAATAGTCGACAGACGCTCGCGATATTTATCGACAATGACTGCGAGAATAATGACAAATCCCGTAATCATCTGACGCATGAAGTCGCTAAGGCCGAGCAAAACGAGACCATTGGCGAGCACACCGATAATCACTGCTCCAAGAAGTGTACCCAGAATGGAGCCTCTGCCGCCGGTCAGGCTGACACCGCCGATGATGACTGCAGCGATGGCGTTCAATTCAAAACCGATGCCAATGATTGGGCTCGCGACGTTCAGGCGCGCCATATAGATAATTGCACCAATCCCCACGGCTGCACCTGCAATCGTGAAAGCGGCAATTTTATACCAGAATACTGGATGCCCGGCCAGCCGCACAGCTTCCTCATTGTTGCCAATGCCATACAGAAGACGTCCGAAAACGGTTCGATTAAGCACGAACCAACCGATTGCCACCATGGCCAAAGCGACGAGAAACGCCAGCGGTATGCCGAGTAGCGTCTGCGAACCAAACGCATTGAACGCGGGCGGAAAGGAATAGATCGCACGCGCATCAGTCACCTGTAGTGCTGCACCGCGCGCTATGTTGAGCATACCCAATGTCACGATGAAGGATGGCAGCCCCCAGTAGGCGCTTATAAAGCCATTCACAAATCCGCAAGCAATACCCACAGCAATCGACGCGAGCGTGGCAAGAGCAACGGCTTCGACAACGCCAAGTCCGGGTAAATTCATTACAGTGCCACCGACCACGGCACAAAGAGCCAGAAGCGACCCCACCGACAGATCAATACCGCCTATCAGTATAACGAAGGTCATACCTATCGCCAGAATAAGATTGATAGTCACTTGGGTGAGAATGTTGGTGATGTTATTGAAGGACAGAAAATGCTGCGTGGTGAGTGAGAACACCACGATAAGCAACACAAGCGCGAGGGCTATGCCAGAATCGCGCAAAAGATTTGCGAACCGAATTGAAGAAGAGCGGTTCGGAGCGACATTAGCCATGGGCTGCCATTCCTTGTTCTGAGGCATGCTGCTGAGATTTTAGAGTTTTGTAAGCGAGATTGAGAATTCGCTCTTCCGAGAATTCTTCGCGTGTCAGTTCACCAGTAATCGTTTGGTTGGCCATCACGAGGATACGATCTGACAGAGCCATAAGCTCCGGCAACTCAGAAGACACAACAAGCAGTCCCCTTCCCTCAGCGGCGAACGAACGAAGCAACGCATATATTTCTGCTTTGGCGCCTACATCGACGCCCCGCGTGGGTTCATCAAGCAAGAGGATCGAAGGTGAGCGCGCGAGCCATTTGGCCAAAACGACTTTCTGCTGATTACCGCCCGACAATGTGGCGACCCGGTCGCCAAGAGCACCGAACTTCAATTTCAGATCAGAAGCTTTTTCTTTTGCTAGTTGCAACTCCGACTGGCGATCCAGAAGGCCGAACCGCGAAACAGCTTTCATGTTCGCAAGACTGATATTCGCAGCAATCGGCATCTCGAGAATCAGCCCCTCGTCTTTGCGATCCTCAGTTACGAGGGCTATTCCCGCTTCAATTGCGTCGGCTGGAGAGCGGAGCTGGGTCTTTGCACTTTCGATGAACACATCGCCTGAAAGAGCTTTATCAATGCCAAAGATCGCGCGCAGCAATTCAGTACGGCCGGCACCGATCAGTCCGCCGATACCGAGAATTTCTCCCTTATGCAGGGTGAAGCTCACGCCCGTTGGATTGGGAGACCTTGAATGTCTTAGCTTCTCCACGCGCAGCAGTATGTCTTTAGTCGCGGCGGAGGGAACTTTCGCGTGCATTGGGTCGACCAGATTGCGCCCAACCATACCTTGGATGAGATCGTCGCTGTTGGTTTCACTAATCGGCTTCGTAAACACGGTCTTGCCATTGCGCATGACGGTTACTTGCTGACAATGATCAAATATTTCATCCAGATGATGCGAAACGAAGACGATAGCCACACCGCGGGCTTTTAGAAGGTCGAGGAGTTCAAAAAGTCGGCGTGCTTCATGTGCAGTCAGAGCCGCTGTTGGTTCATCAAGGATCAGGATACGGCTGTCGCTCATCAATGCCCGAGCAATTTCAACGAGCTGACGATGTGCAATACCCAGACGCTCAACCGGTATAGCTACATCCACTTCACTAAGGCCGATAGTATCGAGGGCAGCACGTGCCTTTTGCTTTAAGGTCGAGCGATCAAGGATTCCAAAGGCATTTCTTGGCAGATTTTCGAAGCAGATGTTCTCTGCGACAGACATATATGGAAGCTGACTGAATTCCTGATGAACCACCTGAACGCCTGCGTGTTTTGCCTCGCGTGGCGAAGCTGGCGCATAGGCTTGGCCATCCAACATCATGGTGCCGTCATCGCGCTTGATAATCCCGCTCATTATCTTGATCAGCGTTGATTTACCGGCACCGTTTTCACCCACAAGTCCGTGAATTTCACCGGGCTTTAGTTCAATATCAACACCGTCGAGGGCAATAACGCCACCGAAGCGTTTCCGAATTCCTTTGAGTGAAAGGATCGGGGCAGATTGCGCGTCAGCGCTGGTCTCGCCCATGGCTTTTCTCCGGTTGAATGATGGTGGTCCCACTTATATGGAACCACCACTCGACTGAGATTACTTCAGCTTATCAGCCGTGATCAGCTCCAGATCGGTTTTCACCCAACCTGTAAGTGGTGCGCCACCGGCAACCACTTCGAGCGCCTTGTCGATACCCATGGCAGCCATCTGTGATCCAAACTGGTCAACGGTTGCCAGAACCTTTCCAGCTTTGATTTCAGGCTGGATCGCTGGCAAATTGTCAAAGCCTACGACCTTGATATCGTTGCGTTTGGCTGCATCAAGTGCCTTAACAACACCAAGTGCCATCGAGTCATTTGCTGCCATTACGCCCTGGATATCGGGATGGGCGGTTAGCATATTCGTAAATACCGAATTGGCTTCCTCGGTTTCCCAGTGAGCCGTACGAGAGTCGAGCACGTCCAGACCGCCCTCTTTTGCGGCATCGTCAAAACCAAGTTTGCGCTGCACGGCATTATCCGCACCAGGATTTCCCTCAAGCATCACGACCTTGCCACCTTTACCGATCGCCCTGGCCAGTTCGTCACCAGACATTTTTGCACCAGCACGGTTGTCTGGGCCGACAAATGCCAACTCAAGGCCCGCGTCTTTCTTGGCCTGTGCATCAAGTTCCACGTCGATGTTTACAACCACAATGCCCGCATCAACTGCGCGTTTCAGCGGGGGAACCAATGCACGTGAATCTGCAGGGGCGATAACGATCGCATTCACACCCTGAGTGATGAAATTCTCGACTGCGTTGATCTGGGTTTCGATGTCCGTTTCAGACTGCATACCCACCGCCTTCAGCTTATAAGTGCCCTTTTCCTTGTTGTGGGCCTGGGCACCTTCGAGCATATTCTTGAAGAATTCGTTGGCGAGTGACTTCATCACAAGACCGACGACCGGTTTGTCGGCAGCGAAACTCGCTACCGGAGTTACGATCAATCCACTCGCCACAGCTGCTGCGGCAACAAAAGCTTTAAAGCGCATTCTTTCCTCCCCGTCCGTCGCTCTTCGTCTTAGGCAAGACCAGCGACGATTTTGACGATTGGCCCAAAAATTGTCCCGCGAGCGGCTTGCCCGGGAAACATGTCTCCTACCCAATAGTAGCCGTGCTTGTAACATGACCACCATAGGCTCAATCAAAAACAGAATAGAATTTTCGAGTCAATATGAAACGGTTCATTGTTTGCAATCGTGATTTCATCAAACTACCTCCCAATTTCGGCGATTTAACTGAAATACTGAACCAATTTTCCTTTCATGACAGGCTATCGGAACGACTGGACAAGAGAATTTTCAATTGTTACGTTTGTCAAATGAACCGTTTCATTTGGATAATGTAACATTTTTCTGAACGAGCAGTTCGACCTTTGGGAGAAAAGGAGGAGTTTTCGATGAAACGAATTTTAGCCGCTGTTTGTATCGCAGCGAGCACTTTACTCGCGTTACCGGCGCAGGCTGACACTGAAAAAATGATCATTGATACCGATTTCAGCACAATTGGTGACGATGGTCAGGTCTTGATCATGGCCGCACAGCTTTACAAACAAGGCACCATTGATCTCCTTGGTGTCACTGTTGTCACTGGCAATAACTGGCTGAAGCAGGAAGTTACCGATGCGCTTCGTGCCGTGGAGCGCTTGGGCATTGAGGACAAAGTTGGCGTCTATGCGGGAGCCAACTTACCGTTGGTTCATGATCCCCGCAGCTTTGAAAGCGAGCGAGCGCTGTTCGGTTTTGGTGAAAGCTACAAGACAGCTTTTCATCGCCCTGAACCAACCGAAAAAGACTTGATCGCCCCACCCGATGGCTTTGCAAAGAAGGCAAAGCTCGAGAAAGAAGACGCTGTCGATTTTATAGTCAATACGGTTAAGGCCAACCCGAATGAAGTAACGCTTCTGGTTATTGGACCTGTCACGAATGTCGCTCTCGCCATCCGCAAGAACCCAGAAATCGTGCCGCTTATCAAGCGTATCGTCTACATGGCGGGTGCTGTCGATGTCAAAGGCAACACGACACCTGCAGCAGAAATGAATGTCTGGGTCGATCCTGAAGCCGCACGTATCGTCATGCGCGCGCCAATTGAACAAGCTATGATTCCGTTGGATGTGACCGATATTACACAACTTGATAAAGAGACGTTTGACCGAGTGATCGCCGGTGACGGCCCAGTTCAAAAACTCTTTGCAGATAGCTGGATGGCCGAGATCTTTGCAAAAGATCCAAAAGCCGGCGCAAGCGTCTTTGATACCCTCGCCCTGGCCTATGCAATCGACCCAAGTTACGCAACGAAAGTGGACGATCTCTATATGGACGTCGATATCGCTTTTGGCCCGGGCTACGGGCGCACTCTTGGTTATTGGCAGAAGCAGCCAACAGCACTATTGCAAAAGATGAAAGTAGTTAAAGAGTTCGACAACAAGCGCTTCTTTGATCTCTACGTGGATTTAATGCAGCGTCCGGTGCCAATCAAGTTCGACAAATAAAACTAAAGGCGGCTCCGGTTAAGATTGCATCGCTGGGCTCGTCCTATCTATTTGTTTTTTACGCATTATCCAACGCAAAACCGCTTCGTATTTTTGCTGGAAGTGCTTTATTCTCTTGCCTCTCGGGATTTGCCGGGAGGCAAATGCAATTTGTGGGGCAGGCATTAATGGCAACGATAAAGGATGTTGCGAAACGGGCTGGCGTATCGGTCGGCACAGTTTCGCGCGTATTGAGCAACAATCCTTCCGTCACACCCAAGATGCGCGAAGCTGTCGGCGAAGCCGTCGCAGCGCTTGGATACCGACCCAACAACCTAGCACGCGGTTTGCGGCGGCACCGCACCAACATGATCGCTCTTGTCTTGCCAGATATAACCAATCCATATTTCTCGGAGCTTGCCCAGCGTATTGAAGCTGCCGCCTATAGCTATGGACATCTTGTGGTGCTGGCGGATACGCATGGCGACCGGGCGCGTGAAGAACAACAGATACTCGGGCTACGAGCTCACCTGCCTGCAGGCTTTCTTATAATTCCTGTCAATGCACATTCTCCGAGCTCTTTGACTGGTTCAATTCGAACAATTGCCCTTGACCGCCCCTATGGCAATCACCCGCTCGTTGCGGTCGATCATTACGCAGGCGGAGAGTTGGCAGCGCGTCACCTGCTTGGACTAGGACACCGAAAGATTGCCTATATTTCTGGTCCGTCCAACCTCACAATTTCCGCTGAGCGACGGAAGGGGTTTCTGGATTACTGCCAGCGCGCCATTCAATCTGGCGAGGTAGAGATGCCTATGCCTGAATTACTGGAAGCTGGTTTCGACTATAATTCCGGCGAGGCGCTGGCCGCGCAACTCTTTATGCGAAAGCGGGAGGAGCTGCCGACTGCAATTGCGGCCTCGAGTGATCAGCAGGCGATTGGTATTATGCGAGGGGCTTCCGATTACGGCATCTCCATTCCCCGCGATATTTCCATCATTGGCTTTGACGACATTCCGTTGGCTCGCCTTACCACACCACGCCTATCGACGATTGTGCAGCCTGTTAAGGCAATAGCCGAGAACGCAGTCATCGCACTTTTAGGAACCGATGTGCCACAACGTTCGATTTTACTCACACCGACAATCAAGTTGCGCGAAACGACGATCAAACTCTAAGGAGCATTCCGAAAAGTGTGGAGCCCGGTAGCGGAAAATTCGTCCACCGGGCTAGTTTCCGATGTAGATTTGATCGGAAAAGAGCGCACTCAATCCGGTTTTAATTGTGAGACTCTCTTTTGAAGAGACGCATTCTTCCTTGGCTTTCGGCAGTTCCGCTTGGTTGGTTGCCGCTCGGCACAACGATCAATCGTTTGTCGGAGCGATTGGTCGGCCTCGAATAATCTGTGCGCCGCTCCGGTCTTGAGCGATTTCGGTCTCGGTACGATCTATCTCGGTATGATCGGTCGCGATAATAACGATTATCTCGATAATACCTTGAATTGTATCTTGGTCCGCTGCGGTAAATAATTTCAGGCCCAGAATAGAGACCGCCATATGTCGGACCATAGTCACGATAGCCATCGTAGGAATACGATTCACTCACGCACCCAGACAGAGCAAATGACAGCAAGGCTATCACGCCCATAGACGTAAATGCTTTGAACTTGATCATGAATTTCCTACCTTCTTTATCGAATGTTCGACAATTACAATCTGCTTTCTAAATAACGAGAGCAAGTCACGAAATTCAATGTGTATGTTATTGTCCGAGATCACAACGAAAGTGTCGAAATTTCATCTCCTTACCGGAGCCCCGCATGATAAACGCAGCGCGGTTCCTACGAAGGAAACAACGCTTCCCTTTTTCGAGAGGCCCATACTGTCAAAGATCGACCGGTTTTCCGGAGTCTTCTTCTTCGAGAGTCACCGCTACATCTGCATTGGCTGATAGCCGGACCTTATCGTCGCTCTCTATATCAGCGACGAACCCAAGTTCGATATAATGATGATGATTTCGGTGGGCTTCCGAGTTGTCGGTTTTCTTCAGCTTGATGCGATTACCTTCAAGGCGATCAACCGTTCCAACGTGAACGCCATCCGCTCCGATTACTTCCATGTTCTCGTGGATTCTGTGCTGCATTGTCGCTTCCTCCTTGAAACCAAACCTATGCAAGGAGTTAGATAGCGCATAGATGTGCAGAGACTATCCCCAGATCGAATTAAAGATTGCGCTCATCGTGTGCACCATCCTGTGCTCAAACATATCATTGATCCGCTCAGTATGTTTGTCGGCATCGCTCCAGCTGCTGCTTCACCTGAATATAACGTCCGCAAAACAAAATTCTCATGTACTTAAGTGGACAAGAGGACATTTCTGTAATTTTTTACCGCTTCTTCTTCGGATAAAGACCTTCCCCTTTGTTCCAACAAAAAGCGATCATGTTGTGTATCAAGTTGCGCCAGTATAGCGTTGGCTAAAGCGGCCACATCTGCCACCGGCACAAGAATTCCGTATTGTTCGGTATTAGAATTTCGCTGGGGCCGCTGGGGCAATTCGTACTCACCACGGGACACCACACGAGTGCTTGTATAAGTACTCCAGGCAAGCCTTCGTAGCGCGATGACAACACAAACAAATCTGCTTGCCGCATGAACTTGAAAGGGTTTTGAACACCCCCCAAAACGATATACCATCAGCAATATTGAGTTCTTGTGCGCGTGATTTGAGATCCGCAAGCATTGGCCCGTGGCTCAATATAACTAAAGCACACTTCTTTATGCACTCGCACTTTCGTTGAGGCTTTCAATAATGTTCCGTAATCTTTCTGAGGCTTTAAATTACCGTCCGCCAGAATTACAGGAATATCACTATTTGAAAACCAAGAATGTTCGACTGCTTCAAACGACTGTTCCACGAAAGTCTGATTAAAAACCGCGTCGTAAAGGGCATGAAGACGATCGTCGGGAATTCGAAGAGTTTCAAACACATCTTTAGCAACGCCTTTAGACACCGATACTATGGCGCCGGCTTTGGCAAAAAAGTATCTTAGTGTCGGCACAATTTGATGCAGACGCCATTTCGAACGTCCCCCTGGCCCTTGGCCTAATCGATTTCTTTGCCCCAAAACTATGCGTGTCTCGACGCCCGCAACAGCCAACATTCCCATAATCCAAAGCGGTTAATAATGCTTCTGGCCGCACGCACCTGCCGGAGGTAGCGAGCAATCGCGGGTATGGCAGCGGTCGGCTTGGAGAGCTCGGAATAATTAAGAAGCGTAGCAGAAAAACTAGATCTTTGGTCCGCCGCTGCAGACCTTAAACGGTATCAATATCTGGCCGTGAGAGGTTGCGGCCAACAAACTTGCAAAAGATCGGGCTATTTCCTAGACTTGGGCCAGAACCATACCATCGTGGTGCGCAATTCAGTCTGGGGATATGACGAATAACTTTCGAAATACGCTGCTTTCACTCGTTATCTCGAATAACCAGTCGGCCTTCCCCCTGATGATGGATGCCAAATCGGACGATGCCATTGGGTTGCTGCGCGCTTAAACCCGCAGCGACCCTCAAATTCCAGTCACACTGAATGCGAAAAGTCCTGCCGGGCAACCGGTAGTTCCAACGTTTGGGATTTATTATGGCTATCTGGACTGAATTGGCGCGTGCCAGCAATGATGCTGGCGACGAAATTCTCTTGCGTCAAAGAGACGATATTTTCGAGATTCGATATAATGGACTGGAACTGATGTCCAACATCAATTTCCAATCTGAGACCGTTCTAGCGGAGCGCTCATTGAGACTGCTCGGCCGTTCGCCGAAGAGAGTATTGATTGGCGGACTGGGCATGGGCTTCACGCTCCGGGCCGCTCTGGATTACCTTCCAATTGATACCGAAGTCACCGTCTGTGAACTCGTGCCTGAAATTGTTGAGTGGAATCACTCTCGTATTGGTCACTTGGCGGATTTCCCACTTCAAGACCACCGCGTGAAAATTCGCATCGGCGATGTAATGGATACGTTAAATCAGAACCCGGCCACATATGATCTGATCTTGATGGATACGGATAATGGCCCGGATTTTCTGGTCCGAAGCACCAATGACGCAATTTACGCGGACCACGGTCTGACTGTAGTCGAAAGTGCTCTCACATCCAATGGTATAGCGAGTTTCTGGTCTGCAACGGCATCATCAGAATTTGAAAAAACACTCGACATCTTGGAATGGGAGTGGAGCCGTCAGGACATCTGCCTGATTGGCGGAAGAGCTGATGCTTTCCATTACATCTACTTCGTCATTCGGAGTCAGATGTCTGATAATTTCGGTTTCAAAATTGGAGAGAACCGGGAGCTCAGACAGATGATAGGTGTTTAAACAGACCAATTTGGGAGACGATCTTAAGATCTCCTCCCAAATCCGTTTTCCAAAGAAAATATCGTGTGAACACAACGGTCATATTCTCGCATGCTCATAGACACTGGCGATCTGCAAGGAATGCGGATAAATGCACTTTGATAAATATGAGTATGAGGGGTCTATGTCTTACTTCCCGAAATGGCGTCTTACTAACAACAGCGTAGTATTGCCTGATGAGAGGCTTCCGAGCGCTGCGGCTGTGCCGATGGGCATCCAGCATCTCTTAGCAATGTCCGGCTCGACGATCGTCGCCCCCCTGCTTATGGGGTTTGATCCGAATGTTGCGGTATTCTTCTCAGGTATCGGAACATTATTGTTCTTCCTGATGACCGGCGGCCGCGTTCCGAGCTATCTCGGCTCTTCCTTTGCCTTCATTGCGGTCGTCATTGCCGTCACCGGCTATTCCGGAAGCGGCCCAAATCCCAATATTGGCCTGGCACTTGGCGGTATTATTGCCTGTGGCGCGCTTTATGCCGTCATCGGACTGGTGGTTATGACGATCGGCACAGGCTGGGTTGAAAAACTCATGCCACCAGCCGTCACGGGTGCAATCGGTGTTGCAATTGGCCTGAACCTCGCCCCTGTGGCAGTTGGTCAGCTCAAGGGCACAGGCGCGCATATGAGCATCGCAATGCTTACGGTCCTCTGCATGGCGATGATTTCGGCCTATGGTCCACTCGCCACCAAGCGTGTCGCTGTGTTGCTGGCACTTTTGTTTGGCTATTGCCTTGTGTTGATTTTCGGCAATGGCTTGGGCATGGTCCCTGGCATAAATTTTACGGCTGTGAGTGCAGCCCCATGGTTCGGTCTGCCCGCTTTTGCAAAACCTGTTTTCACCTGGCCCGCTGTCACACTGATCGCGCCTGTTGCGATTGTTCTTGTCGCTGAAAACCTCGGGCACATTAAAGCGCTTGGCTCGATCACAGGTCAGAATATGGACCGCTATATCGGTCGCGGCTTTCTGGGCGATGGCCTTGCGACGATGATTTCCGGTTCTGGCGGTGGTACCGGTGTTACCACCTATGCTGAAAATATCGGTGTCATGGCCATGACCAAGGTTTACTCGACCCTAATCTTCGTAATCGCTGCCGTGGTCGCAATTGCGCTCGGCATGTCGCCAAAGTTCGGTGCGATCTTGCAGACCATTCCAGCACCTGTTCTCGCAGGTCTTGCAGTATCGGTCTTCGGACTGATTGCCTCCGCGATGGCGCGCATCTGGGTGGTGAACAAGGTCAATTTCGCCGATCCGCGCAATCTCTTCACAGTGGGCGTAGCACTGATTTTTGGTGCCGGTGATTTCACCGTCAATGTCGGAGATTTTGCACTGGGCGGAATTGGTACGTCCACCTTTGCAGCGCTGATCATTTATCAGCTGCTTAGCATTGGTCGCCCAAGCAGCGATGAGAAAAGCTAAATAATAGTGTCGCGCAGAACCTTTAAGGCTCTGCGCGACACTCCCCCGCCCAGCATCAAGCGCCCCGTTCTTATCAAGCGCGACGCGTACCTGAAGAAACGATATCGAGATAAACGGCCAGCACCAGAATGCTGCCCTTAATGATCTGCTGCCAGAAAGTATCGACGCCCAACATCGACATACCATTGTCGAGGCTCGACATGATCAGCGCTCCAACAAGCGCGCCAATGACCGATCCCACACCACCACGCATCGATGTGCCGCCGATAAAGCAGGACGCGATCGCATCAAGCTCACCGCCAAAGCCCGCTGACGGCGTTCCTGCTGCAAGACGCGCCGTCGTTGTCAGACCGGCAACCGCAGCCATCAAGCCCATTAGCGCAAACACCGCCATTTTTACGAAGTTCACATTAACGCCTGAAAAGCGCGTGGCTTCCAGATTGGAACCGACCGCATAAATGTGTCGCCCAAAGACCGTCTGGCGCGAAATGACAGTGAAAACACCGAGAATGACCAGCAACACCAGAACCGGAACCGGAACGCCTTGATAGCTGTTAAGGATCAAAATAAAGCCGAGGATCAGGATGCCCGTACCAAGAAGACGTGCTGTTTCCATCGCCGGTGACAGCGTTTGCAGACTGTGCTTGCGCTTGCTGGAGCGCGTTCGCAGTGTGATCAGAATGAGCACAGTGAAGAGGACCATGGCGCAGACATTGCCCAACCAGCCAGGCAGATAACCCTGTCCGATATATTTGAACTCCGGCGAAATCGGCGCAATGGTGACGCCGCCCATGATGCCCAGCACAATGCCGCGAAATACCAATTGTCCACCAAGCGTGACAATAAACGAGGGAATACCGAGATAGGCTGTCAGCCAACCGTTAAAGCCGCCCAAGATCACGCCGAGAACCAGAACCGTGCTCACTGTGGCCCATAGCGGCCAACCATAAACCACGTCCAAAACTGCGGCGACCCCACCAAGAAGCCCGAGCAGCGCCCCCACAGACAGGTCGATTTCACCTGCGACAATGACAAACACCATCGCCGAGGCCAACATGCCCGTAATCGCCATCTGACGCAGAAGATTAGAGAAATTGCGCGCCGTCAGAAACTGCGAGCGCCCCATTTCCGGATCATAAGTCATCACGGCAAAGAATGCCCAGATGAGGGCCACCACAATCAGCAGCGCCACGATCTTATATTCTGCAAGGAATTTTCTGAGGCTTTTGCCTGTCAACGTCATGTCATGCACCAGTTCAGATTAGCTGCGGATTGAGCATTTCCAGCAATAGTGCGAAGCGGTTTTGCTTTGGACAATGCGTAAAAACAAATAATTGGAGCCACCCCAGGATTTAGAATATTAGGCCGCATTGGTTGCAGGCTTGCCGATAGCGGCGGCAAGAACCTTCTCCTGGGTGAGATTTTCATTCGCGAAATCGCCACGTAATTTGCCCTCGCCAATCACGAGAACACGGTCGCTGATGCCAAGCACTTCCGGCATTTCCGACGAAACCATCAAAATTGCCACGCCTTGTTTGGCGAGCGCGAAAATCAGCTTATAAATTTCGTATTTCGCACCAACATCGACGCCACGCGTCGGCTCATCAAGTATGAGAACCTTGGGGTCTGGCAACATCATTTTTGAAAGCACCGCCTTCTGCTGATTACCGCCAGACAGCGATGCAATTGCCAGCATTGGATCTGCGGTTTTCACTTTGAGCCGCAGAATCTCGCGCTGAATGGTGGCAAGTTCCGATTCCTTATCGATCAGGCCGCGCAGTGAAAAGCGATCCAGTACAGAGATCGTCATATTATGACCAACCGGCATGATTGGAAGGATGCCGTCACGTTTGCGATCTTCCGGCACCATGCAAATGCCCTGTCGCACGGCATCACGCGGCGTGCGGATTTTGATTTCTTTGCCGTCAAGAAAGATCTGACCTGCATAAGCACCAGGCCACACACCAAACAAGCTTGATACGAGTTCGGTGCGCCCCGCACCTACAAGACCCGCGATGCCCAAAATCTCGCCGCGTCTCAACGCAAACGAAACATTGTCGACTACCTTGCGGTCGGGATTGGTGACATCCCAACAGCTCACGTTTCGAGCTTCAAACATCACCTCGCCAATATCATGCGGCTCACGCGGGAAAAGGTTCTTCATCTCACGTCCCACCATCATGGTGATGATATCAGGCGTGGTCAATTCAGCCATTGGCCTCGTCGCGATATGCGCGCCGTCACGAATGACTGTCACAGTGTCGGAAATCTCCGCCACTTCATCAAGCTTGTGCGAGATATATACGCAAGCCATGCCTTGCGCTTTAAAGTCTTTAATCAGATCAAGCAGAACCCGCGTTTCGGATGCAGTCAGTGCCGAGGTTGGCTCGTCAAGGATCAGAAGCTTGGCGTTCTTGTTGATCGCTTTTGCGATCTCAATCAATTGCTGCTTACCGCCGGAATAATGATAAACGGGGAGCGCAACATTGATATCGTGGATCTTAAGACGTGCGAGCAACTCCGTCGCCCGCGCATTCATCTGATCGTAATCGATGAAGCCACCATTGGTTGGCTCGGAACCCAGAAAGATGTTCTCAGCCACTGACAGATGCGGAACCATCATCAGTTCCTGATGTATAATTACGATGCCGGCAGCTTCCGTGTCGCGAATTCCAGCAGCCTTCAGCGCCTCGCCTTCCCAGAATATCTCGCCGGTCCAGGTGCCATGGGGATACACCCCAGAAAGCACCTTCATCAGCGTTGACTTGCCCGCACCATTTTCACCGCAGAGCCCGACACATTCTCCCGCGCGCACTTTCAGGTAAATGCCATCCAGCGCCTTCACGCCGTTGAACTCTTTACCGATGTTTCGCATTTCCAAAAGATATTCGGACATCAACAATGACCTTGCAGTATTTACATAGGAAACTAGCTTTGGGCTAAACCCTGAAGCGACTCCTGAAAGCCACTCATCTGGAGAATTTTATCCGACAACGCTGTCAGAAGCAGACCTGCCTTGCCTTATGTGAGGCCGGATGCTGGAAGCATAAGTTTCCAGCATCCGCCTCGCAATTTATACTCAAGTCTGCATCACCGAAGGGTTTTATTTTCCCTCTATCTGCTCCTTGGTGTAGAAGCCATCAGTTACATAGATATCGATATTGTCCTTGGTCACGGCCGTAGGCGTGAGCAGAAGCGTATCAACTTCCTTGGAACCATTGTCGATCTTGCCGTTGAACTCAGGCTTTTCGCCCTTGACCATTTGTACGGTAAGCTTGGCAGCTTCTTCAGCGATCAGCTTGAGTGGCTTGTAAACCGTAACGGTCTGTGTGCCATCAACCAAACGCTTAACGGCGGCCAGATCGCTATCCTGCCCCGAAACAGCAGTCTTGCCTGCAAGGCCCTGTGCTGCAAGTGCCTGAATTGCACCACCAGCGGTGCCGTCATTGGAAGCAACCACTGCATCGATCTTGTTCTGCGCAGCAGTCAGTGCGTTTTCCATGATCGAAAGCGCTTCAGTCGGGCTCCATTCCTTGACCCACTGCGAGCCAACGATTTTGACCTTACCTGAATCAACAGCTTCTTTCAGCGCCCGTTCCTGACCTGCGCGAAGCAGCTTCGCATTGTTGTCAGTTGGCGAACCGCCGAGCAGGTAATAATTGCCTTCTGGCTTTGCCTTCAGCACAGCCTCAGCCTGCATGAAACCAACACGCTCATTATCGAACGAAATGTAAGCGTCGATATCGGCATTGAGGATCAGGCGGTCATAGGAAAGAACCTTGATGCCGGAAGCCTTTGCGTCGGCAACCACCGCGTCAAAAACCTTTGAATTCATTGGCACGATCACGATGGCATCGACGCCCTGCGAGATCAGGTTTTCGACCTGCTTGACCTGCTTTTCTTCGTTGCCGTCAGCCGACTGAACGTTGACCTTGGCACCCAGCTTTTGTGCTGCCGCGATGAAATAATCGCGGTCGCGCGCCCAGCGCTCAACGCGCAGATCGTCGATGGAAAAGCCGATAACCGGATTTTCCGGCGATGCAAAAGCTGGTGTTGCGCCCATTGCCCCAATGCCGAGAGCTGCTGCAACCAGCGCGCCAGTTAGAAAATTACGACGTTTCATGCACTGTTCCTCCAATCACCGCCGGCGTTATGCCGGTTGATATAAATCCTCGCCCCGAACGAACCCGCCCCCGGAGTCTGGCACGACAAAGCAGCCCCTAACGAAGCTGCTTGATTTCATATCTGGCTGATCCTCCCTGTGGTGCAATGCACCAAGATCACTCCAGTGAGTCTTGCGCATAAAGGTGCAAGATCTCATCCTCGGATGCAATTGATACGTGAACAAAAATGAATAGCAAGCATTTTTTGATTTACGTACCTCATTTTTGATCCTATGTTCCGCTCCGAGGAGTGAGAATGAAACCCACCGTGCATGATATAGCCAGAACTGCGGGCGTCAGCCTCGCCACGGTAGACCGTGTGCTGAACGATCGCCCCGGTGTGAGAGCTAAGACGCGCGACCGTGTGACGGACGCGATGAACACGCTCGGCTATGTGCGCGACGTCGGTGCGGCCAATCTTGCACGGGGCAGGCTTTATCAGTTCGATTTCATTTTACCGGATAATGAAAATACCTTCATGCAGAGCCTTCGGGCAGAGCTGGAAGCAGCAACAGAGCGCGGACTTTCCGAGCGCGTTCTGATCAATCTCGTGCTGGTTCCGGCATTTGATGAAGCAGCTCTTGTTAGGGCACTAGACGCAAGTGCGGAACGCAAACCTGATGGTGTCGCGTTTGTTGCGGTCGATACCGATCCAGTGCGCAACGCCTGCTTGCGGCTTGCAGAACAAGGTATTCATGCAATTACCCTCGTTTCAGACCTCGGCAATTCATCCCGCGCGCATTATGTCGGCATCGATAACGGTGCTGCCGGTCGGACCGCTGCGCGCTTGCTGGGCCTTTTTGCAAGCGGCACCAATGGAGCCATTGCGGTTATCGCTGGCTCGCTGAAAGTGCACGACCATCAGGAACGTTTCGAAGGTTTCAAAAACGCCATGGAAACCGATTTTTCCGGGCGCGAGATTCTGCCGGTTCTGGAAGGTTTCGATGAAGGTGCGCGCGTTGAAAAGCTCGTTATAGAATTGCTTGAAAAGCGCAAAGACCTCGCAGGAATTTATAGTTTAGGTGCAGGCAACAGCGGGCTTGTACGAGCACTTGCAGCCTCCCGACATGACAACCAGCCACTCGTCATCGTCCATGAACGTGACGATATCACGTCGCACGCTCTGAAAGACGGTCTCGTTCATGCAGTCCTTGCACAAGATGCGGGCCATGAAATCCGCAGTGCAATCCGTGTTCTCAAAGCAACGGCGGATCGCCTGGCCATTGTGCCGGGACAGGAACATATCCGCATCGAAATCTTTCTCAAAGACAACCTGCCACAGCTTGACTGAGGCGCAGGCGAAACGACAATTCCACAGGAGCGATTATGTATCTCGGCCTTGATCTTGGAACATCCGGCGTAAAGGCGCTTCTGATCGACAGCGAACAGAAGTTGGTTGGCTCTGCCCATGGTGAGCTCGATGTTTCGCGCCTTCACCCTGGCTGGAGCGAACAGAACCCCGCACAGTGGATCATTGCATGCGAAACAGCTATTGATGGTCTGCGCGCGGCCCATCCAAAAGAATTTGCAGCCACTGCGGGCATTGGCCTCTCCGGCCAGATGCATGGCGCCACGTTGCTTGATGAACACGATCAGGTGCTTCGCCCCTGCATCCTGTGGAATGACACGCGCAGTTACAAGGAAGCGGCAGAACTTGATGCTGATCCGGCCTTCCGCGCGATCACCGGCAATATCGTTTTTCCAGGTTTCACAGCGCCTAAACTCGTTTGGATTGCGCGTAATGAACCAGATGTCTTTGCACGTACCCGCAAGGTGCTTTTGCCGAAAGATTATCTGCGCCTCTGGCTGACCGGTGAATATGTGTCCGATATGTCGGACTCGGCTGGCACGAGCTGGCTCGATACTGGCGCGCGCAAATGGTCACCTGAGCTTCTCTCAAAGACCAGCCTGACCGAAAACCATATGCCTAAGCTCGCTGAAGGCAGCGATGCAACCGGGACTTTGCGTGCTGAACTTATCGCGCGTTGGGGGCTTACGAATGCTCCCGTCGTTGCGGGTGGTGCGGGCGATAACGCGGCTTCCGCCTGTGGCATGGGGACAGTCCAGCCCGGTCATGCTTTCGTTTCGCTCGGCACGTCAGGTGTATTATTTGCAGCCAATGGTGCCTACCAGCCAAAGCCTGAGAGTGCGGTTCACGCCTTCTGTCACGCACTTCCCGGTACGTGGCATCAGATGGGCGTTATCCTGTCTGCAGCAAGCGCACTTGACTGGTTTTCCCACATCGTTGGCGCAACTCCACATGCGCTCGACACGGAACTTGGCGGCACACTCAAAGCACCCCGCAGCGTGACATTCCTGCCTTATCTTTCTGGCGAACGCACGCCTTACAATGACGCGAAAATCCGCGGTGTCTTCAGCGGCCTTGAGCATGAAACCGACCGCAACGCGATGACTCAAGCCGTGCTTGAAGGCGTGGCTTTTGCCATCCGTGACAATCTCGTGGCGCTGCAATCGACCGGCACAGAGATCAAATCGCTCATTGCTGTGGGGGGTGGCTCGCGCTCAGCCTATTGGCTGAAATCGATCGCGACCGCATTGAATGTGCCAATCTCGCTGCCTGAAGAAGGCGATTTCGGTGCTGCATTCGGTGCCGCGCGCCTCGGGCTGATCGCCGCCAGCGGCGCTGATCCATTTGCGATCTGCACACCACCTGGCACAGCCCGCACCATCGAACCTGAACAAGCGCTGATCTCGTCTTACGACGAGGCCTATGAGCGCTATCACGCACTTTATCCGGCGCTGCGCCCACTCGCCTAAAAAGTGAAGCGACAGCGTCACCAGCATCAACATTGGAGGAGCATGATGAGCACCGGATTTTTCGGCGACATCCAGAAAATACGTTACGAAGGACCTGACAGCGACAATCCGCTGGCTTTTCGTCACTACAACCCGGACGAAATCGTTCTTGGCAAGCGTATGGAAGATCACCTGCGCTTTGCGGTCGCCTATTGGCATACATTTGCATGGGAAGGCGGCGATCCTTTTGGCGGCCGCACCTTCGACCGTCCTTGGTATAAGGACAGCCTCGAAGCTGCAAAGCTGAAGGCCGATGTGGCGTTTGAATTCTTCTCACTGCTCGGCGCGCCTTTCTATTGCTTCCATGACGCCGACGTGCGCCCGGAAGGCAATAATTTCGTGGAGAACACCAGGAATCTCGAAGCTATCGTCGACGTTTTTGCGCAGAAGCAGGCCGAAACCGGCATCAAGCTTCTGTGGGGCACAGCCAATCTCTTCTCGCATCGCCGCTACATGTCGGGTGCTGCGACCAATCCTGATCCGGAAGTGTTTGCTTTTGCAGCTGCCACGGTCAAAACCTGCCTCGACGCAACCAAGCGCCTCGGGGGTGACAATTATGTGCTTTGGGGTGGTCGCGAAGGTTATGAAACCTTGCTCAACACCGATCTGAGCCGTGAGCTCGACAATATGGGTCGCTTCCTCAATCTCGTGGTGGAGTACAAGCACAAGATTGGCTTTAAGGGTACGATCCTGATCGAGCCAAAGCCACAGGAACCAACCAAGCATCAGTATGATTACGATGTCGCAACGGTTTATGGCTTCCTCAAGCGCTATGGTCTGGAAAACGAAGTAAAGCTCAACATCGAACAGGGCCATGCAATTCTTGCCGGTCATTCGTTCGAACACGAGCTGGCTCTCGCGCGCAGCCTCGGCATTCTCGGTTCCATTGACATGAACCGTAACGACTATCAGTCGGGTTGGGATACAGATCAGTTTCCGAACAATGTGCCTGAAATGGCGCTCGCCTATTATCAGGTGCTGCTCGACGGCGGCTTCAGGAATGGCGGCACCAACTTCGATGCCAAGCTGCGTCGCCAGTCGCTCGACCCGCAAGACCTGCTGATTGGCCATATAGGCGGCATGGATTGCTGTGCGCGTGGTCTTAAGGCCGCCGCCCACATGTTGAATGACGGTGCTCTAACGAAACCGCTTGATGAACGCTATGCAGGCTGGTCTGGTGATTTCGGTAAGAGAGTTGCGACCGGCCTATCGCTGGAACAGATTGCGTCAGAAGTTGAAACAAAAGACATCAATCCGCAGCCACGATCCGGTCGTCAGGAATATCTGGAAAACCTGGTCAATCGCTACGTTTAAAGCATTTGAGCTAAACGCGCGAAGTGGTTTTGCGTGAGGCGAATGCGATAAGACAAACAGTTACAGCGGTTCCAACGATTCAGTCTGAACCGGAACCGCTGCAACTGTTTTCAAAATACAAAACCCCGCTCATTGAGCGAAGTTTGGGTTTTAGTTAGACGCCACGTTATGCGACATCCGACAGGCGGCAAAACGATCAAGCGTCTGATCATAAGCGGAAGTTTTAACCGCCATCATACCAAGCACTGTGTGGAACAGATTGTCATGCGATGACGGTTCTGCCGTCGCCTTGCGCAAGCAATCGAGATTAAGACCCGTATCCGCTGCATATTCCGGTGCAAACCAGGTGATAAACGGTATATGGGTCTGCTGCGATGGCGCGATGAAATAGGGTGCCGCGTGAAGATACAGACCATCTTCACCAAGCGACTCGCCATGGTCGGACATATAAATCATAGCCGATGCAAACTTGTCCTCACGTGCTTTGAGGAGGTCAATCACTTCGGACAAAATATAATCCGTGTAAAGGATCGAATTGTCATAGGCATTGACGATTTCTTCCTGCGAACACTTGGCGAAATCGTTAGAGCGGCAATCCGGTTTGAAACCGGCATATTTTGCCGGATAGCGACGATAATAGGCCGGTCCGTGACTGCCCGTCATGTGCAAAACAATGGTCGCATTGCCGGCGACTTCGTTCAGCTCTTTTGAGAGACTATCCACCAATATCTGATCGAGACACTCACCACCTTCGCAATAGCGTTTGTCCTGAGCACCCTGCAGATCAATCAGCTTGATCCGCTCGGCAACGCCTTTGCTGCCCGTATTATTCTCGTACCAGCTAACCTCAACGCCTGCATGTTTGAGCACGTCCATCAGGTTTTCAGAGCCGCGGAATTTCGTATTGGAGTAATCTTCGCGCGTGAAAGGGGAAAACATGCACGGCACAGAAACGGATGTCTCCGTGCCACAGCTCGTTGTATCGGTAAAGGCAACAACGTCGCGCTTCTTCAAGTCAGGATTGGTTTCCCGCGCATATCCATTAAGGCTGAAATTTTGCGCGCGCGCCGTTTCACCCACAACGACAACCGTCACCAGCTTCTTGCCTGCTGGCAATTGCGTCAGCGCTTGCTTGGCATCCAGCCCAAGCGGCTCCATCGGAATGTCTCGATTTTTGACGATGTGCGAAACATATTGGATCGTGCTGGTGATCGGGGTGCTAGGCATCAGCTTTTGCATGATATCGGCTCCATGCTCGCGGAACATGGATGAATAGGCGGCGTAGTTGGTGCCGAGTATGGTGATAGCTGCAATCAGACAGGTGAGAATGACGCCTGTGTTCACCATCAGCTTTCTAAGCAGCGGGCGGTGTTTTACACGTACCCAAACAATCAAGAGCGAGGGGGGCATACCGTAAAACAGCATATGCCAAAGGAAGCTCGACGTCAGCAATGCACCAGACTCGGCCTGTGTGGTTGTGAGCGCAGCTTCAACGACATTCTTGTCGATAATCGTGCCAAATGTGTCCGTGAAATAAGAGCCGCCCGCAGCAATTATCACGAACAAGATAAGCATCGGCTTGATGATGTATTTTGCCGAGAACAGGACAAACAGCGCCACATGCAGCAGCAAAAGCGTGGCTACTATGCCCGCGAGTCTCATCGGTGCATCAGCATAATAGGTGCTGATCGCGTGCCAGAAGGACCTGTTTGTGAAAATGAGAATGTAGAGAACGGTGAAAAGGCACAGCGGCCCGCTGGCAATTGTGGGACGAAATTTCTGCATGACACACGCTTTCGAACGCTTTGAATTCGCGCGCCTTACAGGGCCGGCTGATGTAATGAGTCAGCTATATCAGGCACGTCTCAGTCAAACATGAAATCTTGATGGCTTTTCTACGGCGAACGAATTGTACCGCTGGCCATGCCGTATCGCACAAACAAGAACGCCGCCGTCATTGGCGGCGTTCTCGAGTTCGAATTTATATCAGAGACTAACCCATCCGCCATTTTTGTTCGAAGATCTTACGCAAGCATCGATGAACGCGACGCCTTTGACACCATCGTCGACAGTTGGATAGAGAACCGCACCATCAGGCTTTGTGTTATCGCGCTTGGCCTGAATGGCGTTGGCTGCTTCCACATAGATAGTCGCGAACGCTTCCAGATAGCCTTCCGGATGGCCGCCCGGCACCCGCGTGACGCGGGTTGCGGCATCTCCGACGCCTGAACCACCACGGGTGATCAACCGCTTCTGTTCTCCAAACGGCGTAAACCAAAGCCGGTTCGGGTCTTCCTGGGCCCATTCGATGCCGCCCTTGGTGCCATAAACGCGAAGACGCAGCGCATTCTCAAGCCCATTGCTACCGTTCCTCTCGTTGGGCCCGTTGAACAAAATGAGCCATCGACTGGCGATACGGGGTGCCGACATTTTATTTGCACGGCCTTTAAAGGAATGGCGAGCCAAGTCACTTGGACTTGTTGGTGCGCGCATCAAGCAGAAACCTGATGCGACGGTTTATGGCTACAGTCGGCACGGTAGCGTCGGGTTAACGGAATAGTCTGGATCGATTTGATATTCGATGGTTATGACCGAACTCCAGCCTGCTCATTTTCGACGTCACCGCTTCCCCGCCGAGATTATCGCCTATGCGGTCTGGCTCTATTACCGGTTTCCGCTCAGCTTTCGGGACATCGAAGATCTGCTGGCCGAGCGCGGTATGAGGTTTCGTTCTAGACCGTCTCGGAATGGGCTGCAAAGTTTGGCCTTAAACTCGCCCACCAACTCCGTCACCGCTCGCGAGGCCACTTTGCTGACAAATGGCAGTTTGATGAAATGGTGGTGACGATCAAGGGAATGAAATACTGGCTGTGGCGCGCCGTTGACGCCAATGGCCACGTCCTCGATGCGTTGTTGCAGACCAGGAGAAACAAACGTGCAGCCCTGCGGTTGATGCGCAAGCTACTCAAAGGACAGGGCATCTCCCCACGGGTCATGGTCACCGACACGCTGCGATCCTACGCTGCAGCGAAGACGGAACTGATGCCGGGCGTCGAGCATCGATCTCACAAGGGCATCAACAATCGAGCAGAGAATTCACATCTTCCCGTGCGCCGACGGGAGCGGCGTATGATGCGTTTCAACTCGGCCCGGCAATGCCAGCGTTTCGTCTCAGTCCATGGCCAGATCGCCAATCTTTTTCTACTTCATCGCAAACAACTCTCTGCCGCAGATCATCGAAAACTTCGCTCCCACGCCATCGCAACATGGCAAGACATCGCCCTGTCGATCAACACATGAAAGACGGCCTACGGGAAGAAGTGCGCCCGGTCCTAGATTAAGGCGACGCCTCCGTTCGGATTATCTAATATAAATATAATAAGACCTAATAATTTGCTCGCTTTGCGGAACTTGTCACACTCATCGGTTTAAGCACTTCATGCAAGGACGATGAGTGTGATATTCCGTTCCACCGGCAGATGCGCATGTCACCCAAACCCGTCATGCATGCGGGGCATACGGGTTTGGGTTTTGGCTACGCCGTCTCGCTATCCGACAAAGGCACGCTCCACTACGAACTCACCAGGTTTATTGTTCGAGCCTTCTCTGAAACCAAGGAGCTCTGCAAAAGCCCCAAGCTCACGTGTCATCTCGATTGAGCCGCAGATCATGATCCTGTCATTTGTCGGATCGAATGGTTTTATAGCAAGATCAGTGAATAGACTCTCATTCCAAATACGCTCTGTGATGCGCCCCATGCGCTCGTATGGTTCTCGAGTTGTCGTGGTATAATGGCTGAATTGGTCACCAGCGAATTCTGCAGTGAGTGGATTGGAGAGCAGTCCGCGCGCCAGATCGAATCCATAAGTGAGTTCCGCGACCTTGCGGCACGTATGGGTCAGAATGATATGCTCGAACTTCTCGTAGGTCGCCGGATCGCGTATAATGCTGGCGAATGGCGCGATACCAGTGCCCGTGGATAGCATCCAAAGCCTTCGTCCAGGAAGAAGAGCATCCACGACTAACGTTCCGGTCGTCTTAGGACGCAGCAGGATTTTGTCGCCTTCCCGAATATTCTGAAGATGCTGCGTTAGAGGGCCGTCTTCGACCTTGATCGAGAAAAACTCAAGTTCATCATCCCATGCGGGACTTGCGATGGAGTATGCCCGAAATACGGGCTTTTGGGCATTTGGCAGACCGATCATTACGAATTCACCCGATCGGAAACGAAAGGATTGAGGCCGTGTAGTGCGGAAAGAAAACAGTCGGTCTGTGTAATGGCGGACAGAGACGATGCGTTCGGCATGCACACCTGACGGGATGGGGAATAGATCTGAAGTAGCAATCGCTGAGGTTGCGGTCATAGGCCGTTCTCCATTTTTGGAAAGCCAGAAAGAGGGAAGACCTTGGACAATGAATTTGGCTCTTCTGCTAGTGCCTTGTATTGCCGCTTTTGCCATATCAGTGGTGATCGGTCGGTCACTAAATCAATATCGACGACGCCCCCGACAAACAAAACATGCGTTCCCGTTTCCACCGCGCCGAGCACCGTGCAATCCATTGCGGCGACTGCTCCAATCAACCTTGGGTGCCCGGATTTCCATTTGAGCCACCTGCCGGTGTCAAACCTGCGCTCGGGATCGCCGCGCCCGGCGAAGGCATCAGCAATTGTTTGCTGGCCCTGGGCAAGCAATGCAAAGGAGAAGCCGCCCGTTTTGACAATATGATCAGCGAGCCTGCTTGTTATATCGATTGATAGCAGAATTGCTGGTGGTTCCACCGACAGGGAAAACACCGAAGTCACAGTGCGTCCAAGACACTCCACACCGAACTGGGTCGTTACCAGCGATGCGGTGGTGCCCATAGACGCCATGGTGTCACGGAAGGTTCTTGTATCCACATAAGGGCGAAGCGCGGGTTCAAGTCGAAGTGCGTCGGTCATCTGGAAGTCGCTCGGTTCTCTTGTCAAGATCCTGTTCCCGGCAATTCAGAGAACAGATCGCGGAATTTGTTAGGCACGCCTTCCATCTCCTTGGCATTGGCAAGGGATACTCCCTTTTCGACAATGTTGGGCCACAGATTGGCAAAGCGGGTATTCAGTTCGAGCCAGCTATCAAGGCCTGGCTCGATATCAGGTTTAATAGCATCGATTGGACATTCCGGTTCGCATACACCGCAATCAATGCACTCGTCAGGATGGATGACGAGGAAGTTCTCGCCCTCATAAAAACAATCGACGGGACAGACTTCAACGCAGTCCATATGTTTACAGGCAATGCAGTCTTCAGTGACAACGTACGTCATTTAGGGATCCGGGGTCGACTTAAGGCAAAACGCAGCACCGGCTGGACCATGCTAGGCGGTACAACCGGTGGCGGTTAAAGATCAACCGAGATTGGCTTCGGCGAATTCATAATTAGCCAGTTTATCGAGGAAGTTCGTTACGTAATCCGGGCGCCGGTTGCGAAAGTCCACATAATAGCTGTGCTCCCAAACATCGAGGCCTAGCAGCGGTTTACCCTCGCCAGTTGCGAGAGGATTGGAACCGTTAGGCGTCTTTGTGGTCTTCAATCTGCCGTCGGGGCTCAGGATGAGCCAGGCCCAACCCGACCCGAACTGTGTGGTCGCGGCAGCCTTGAAGTCGTCTTTGTAGGCACCAATCGAGCCAAAATCCTCTATGATCTTCGCTTCCAGCTTGCCGGGGAACTTGCCGCCGACAGGAGAAAGCGCGTTCCAGAAGTGCGTATGATTCCAGTGTTGGCCTGCGTTGTTGAAGACCCCTGCAAGGTCGTCTTTACCTTTGCTGAAGGCGATGATCTCTTCGAGCGATTTATGCTGAAGATCGGTGTTTTTTTCGACGAAACCATTAAGAGCCGTTACATAGGCCAGATGGTGCTTGTCGTGATGAAATTCCAGCGTTTCCGGACTCATACCTCTCTCGGCAAGAGCGGAATGGACATAGGGCAAAGCGGGCAGTTCGAAAGCCATAAGTTTACTCCTTGATCGGAACGCCCTTGCATTTTTGGCACGTGGCGTCTATTTTCCAAGTATGTTCTTTGAAAAACATTGTGGGGAATATGTCAAGCACATTCTTGGAAAATACAATTTCGGCACCACGCAACCCTGCTGACAGGATTCTAATGTTGCTCAAGATGCATGGAGCACAGACATCCTCTTCGCTCGGCCAGCACCTTCGCACGTCTGGGGAGGCAGCGCGTCAGCAGCTTATTCGACTAGCCGACGAGGGGCTTGTATCGGTCAGCAGCACACCTTCGGGAGTTGGACGTCCAGTGCAGAATTGGGATTTGACTGCGGTTGCGCAGGCGCGTTTTCCTGACACCCACGCGGCACTCACGGTTCAGTTGCTCGACATCATCCGCAACAGTCTTGGCGAAAGCGCGTTAAACAGTATCATCACAAAGAGAGAGGACGACACTCGTTCTGCATATGTGGCGGCGATGGCAGGGCGCACCAGTCTTTCTGAACGAGTTGCCGTGCTTGCCGAACTCCGGACGGCCGAAGGCTACATGGCTGACTGGGAGGAAGTGGAAGACGGCTCGATCATACTCAACGAAAATCACTGTCCAATCTGCGCGGCGGCAACCGCCTGTCAGGGTTTCTGTCGGGCAGAGCTACAGGTATTTAAGGCCGTGCTCGGGCTAAAAGTGCACGTCGAGCGCAAAGAGCACATTCTCAGCGGTGCACGCCGCTGCACTTATGTCATTCGCGAGGTTAATGTATGAGCACATCTGTTCAGCCTAAAACACCGGCCTTGCTTAGCGCTGCAGGATCGCCGGCACGTTATGCTCTTGACGAGGCTATGATCCACACTGTTGTCAATCACTTCTACGCGCTAGTCAGGGAAGATGATGTCCTCGGTCCTGTCTTCAGGCGTGCCGTAGCCGATGACCTTTGGCAGGCTCACCTTGACACGATTGTCGACTTCTGGAGTTCCATGTTGCTAGGCAGCGGACGCTACAAGGGCCGACCGATGCCGAAGCATCTGGCGCTTTCCGAAATAACCGATGCGCACTTCCGGCGCTGGCTAGCCCTTTTCCGCTTCACGGCTTGCGATCTGTGCCCGCCTGATATCGCGGCTTTATTCATCGAACGTTCGGAGCGGGTAGGCAATTCATTTCGCCTCAATATCCGCATGCACCGTGGCGATGAGTTAATGCATCTGAAGCCTTTAGAAAGAGAAGATCACTTGCCCGAATAGCCCTATCAGAAATCATAGCTATTGGACGTTAAATGTTCAGACTATAATGGGCTCCATAGCAAGATTGATGTTAAAGCGAGCACGAACACTCTCTATCACGCGTGAGGCAATTCGCGATACGTCCCCAAACGTAGCTCCGCCATGGTTTACGATGATCAGCGCATGATTATCGTAAACACCGGCTTGACCCTCTCGCGCGCCTTTTAGCCCACAGGTCTCAATTAGCCAGGCGGCTGACAGTTTGCATGTACCATCAGCTTGGTGGTAACGAGGAGCCTTGGCAATTTGGTCGAGCACGGATGGAGAAACAACCGGATTGTGAAAGAACGAACCTGCATTTCCGAGTATCTTCAAATCAGGCAATTTTTGTCTACGCATATTGATAACCTCTGCCATGATTGCTTGGGCGTCGGCGAAAGAGCTTTCTAGTCCCTTATAACCGAGAACAGGACGCCACGGTCTTGGCAAAGCAAGTGTAATGTCCACAATGACGTATCTATTCGTTGTCTTGAAGACCGATTGCCTGTAGCTGAAGCGGCATTCCTCTCGATCGAATGTAACCAATTTTCGGTATAAAACGTCGTAAGCCGTGAGTGAGACGAAACGGTCGCTCAGTTCCAGGCCGTAAGCACCTATGTTCTGAACCGGGGCGGCTCCGACCGTCCCAGGGATACCGGCAAGATTTTCAAGACCACCAAGTCCCTGCTCAATGGTCCATGCGACAAAATCCTGCCAGTCTTCACCCGCCATGGCACGGACAAGGACCCGCCCGTCCTCCTGCGCGATGATCGACCGACCTTTAGTTGCCATGATGGCAATCACACCTTCAATTCGTTCACGCAGTAGTACGTTGCTTCCACCACCGACGACACGCAGCCGCAGACATTTCGCTGCGGCGAAGGCTGAAACTTCGTCGAGATCATCGACCTTTCTTACGTTGGCGACGTAACGCGCTTTTGAGATAAGCCCGAACGTGTTGTGAGAGGTCAGGTCAAAGTCGGAGATAATCTGCATGCATTTGCCATATGTGGGCGTAAGAGAACGAGAAGAGCGCCGATCATGGGCAGTGGTTGTGACGGCGGATCCTGTGAGAACCGGGCGGTCTATGATTTGCCCCCTGATTGTTTTTCGAGGCGCGCAATGAAGCCACGCATCTGACGCGCCGCCTGCAATTCTCCTTTCTGTTCTGCAGCGAATATACCGCTTTGATAGGCCTCCTTGGCGGCGGCACGCCGTTCTAACGCTGCCTGCGATTTGCCCAATAAGCTCCAGGCTGCTGAGTAGAGTGCGTCCAACTCTACAGCACGGCTCAGATGATGCGCGGCCGTCTCGTGGCAACCTTCATCAAGACACAATTTGCCGAGCGTAAAGTGCGCAAGCGCTGTCTCACTGCCGGAAGCGATACGACTTTCTAGAATCAAGCGCAGTTTTTTCATGGTAAAACCTCTTGGAGTAATCGATATGATGCTAAGATTTCTTGCATTCGCTGTGACGATCGGAGACCGAGAGCCTCGGCTGTGGCAATGCCGACGTCTGGCAGATGTGCAATGCGGCCGTGAGACGATTGCATGCGGGCCGGAAGGCTTCATCAAGGGGGCATCACCGTTGAATATCAGCATGCCTGCTAAGCGCCTGAGCGCCGCAAGCGGAACAAAATTGTCAGCATCATGCCAGTCGGACGGGATACTAGTTTGTCGCCGGTCGCTTCTCCGGCCATCTTTGCCGCGAATGCAGTTAGCAAGAGCGTATATCCGGTCGCCATTCGACTTATGGACGAGATGCGTTTGAAGAATATTGCCGAACCCGAACCGATAACCCAGTTCGATCAGGACGGCATCACCAAGCCGCGTCAGGTCTAGCACGACACAACCTAATTGCTCTTTGTATGCTGACCAGCCTCTTATCTAAGGTTAAGAGTTCGACAGTAACAGTCAACTGGATCGCGAGGTCCCTCGATGAAACTTCAACAAAGAATCGGCCCAAATCCGGCAGCAATGCGGCTTCTACCTCGGGCAATTCATCGGTATTCATTGCCGTTGGCATGGATTTCCTTGCCACAGAGACACGGCTGGGAAGTGAACCTTGGAACTGGACGAAGTCCGCGACTTCTCCCGTATCACGAACCGCTTTGAAAAGACGAAAGGCGTGATAGGCCCCTGCAGCATAGCCGAGTTCACCAAACGCGATATCGGGGTGGTTCTGCGCCGGAGCTGGCAAATTCCGGTTGAGCCAGGGTTGTTGTTTACCAAACCAACGGCGCGGCATTGGCCGCGAATTATCACCGAGAACGGAAACTATGGCATTATACGTCCCGCGCGTTTCCGCTGCCTTCAACGGTCCCGAAAGCCAGATTGATTGTACTACTACTGGCATATCAGCACCTTGCTATCCGCAAATCATTCGAGATGTCGTCAGGGCCAAAGGCGGTACGCCAACTGCCGCTTAATGTACCCACGCCGAATCCGGACCAGCCGAGATAAACGTCTGTAGGGGACGTGGCAGCAATCTGACCGGATAACCCAGTTTCTTGGCGCCATCGATAAGGTAACTCCTTGCATAAGCCGTCAGTCCGAAAATAATGACTGTTCGACATTCGTAGGACGCGAGCCGAAATGTGGTGGCTATCAGAAAGGTGGCGGGCCAGTTCGCAGGATTTCGAGGTGTTTGAAATACTGTGTTTGTCATGTCGGCCGCCGTTCAGGTGCTTGCAATAATACTCGAAACATTTAACAAGAAATAGCTTGGAATATTATAATTAGTCCCGATAACCTATAAATGTCAATGGATGGGCTATGAATTGGGGCGGACGAGAACCTGGACTATCAATTAGGTGGTTCCGACCTTCCTACGAAGACAGAATGCGAACGGTACAGATGTCCTGATGTTATCCTCCACTCCGGCATCGCACTGTGCTAAGATGTGGGTTGTCGAACTCACATCAAGAGATGCATCCATGCAGAAGGTTACATTAATTGGCTAGGCTCAGGACCCATTGATTTTAGAGTTATGAACTGATTCAGTTTCGCTTGAGGAGACTGATCGATGAGTAATCTTTACTGGCTGAGGGAAGGACAAATGGCACGCCTTCGTCCCTTTTTTCCCAAGAGCCATGGACGTCCACGCGTTGATGATAGGCGTGTCTTGAGTGGAATTATCTTCATTCTTCGCAATGGGTTACGGTGGTGTGATGCTCCTCGGGAATACGGGTCCTGTAAAACGCTCTATAATCGTTGGAACCGTTGGTGTCACAAGGGGATATTTGCTCATATATTGGAAGGCCTGTCTTCCAAGTCGTCGGTCGGCAGGACCGTGATGATGGATGCGATCTATTTGAAAGCCCACCGTACGGCTTCAAGCCTACGCTTAAAAAAGGGGGCGATGGACGCCTGATCGGTCGGGCGAAGGGTGGCATGAATACCAAATTGCACGCCGTCACCGATGCACAGGGTCGCCCCATCAGGTTACACATCACGACAGGACAAATCAGCGACTATACCGGAGCTGCAGCCTTAATCGCGACGCTACCAGAGGTCGACTGGCTTCTTGCTGACAGAGGCTATGATGCTGACTGGTTCAGAAAACAGTTAAAAGACAAAGAGATAAAGCCGCATCCCGGGGCGCAAAAACCGCAAGAAGGATATCAAGTATGACAAACGTCGATACAAGCGGCGCAATCGTATCGAAATCATGTTTGGCAGACTGAAAGACTGGCGAAGAATTGCCACCCGTTATGATCGCTGCCCGATCGTGTTCCGCGCAGCAATAGATCTCGCAGCAGCGCTTGCCTAACAGCTGGCATGCTCGGTTGAGGAGGTGGTCCTCCGACTCTATTTCCGTCCCGCAGCTTTGAGGCGGCGGGATTGTAGGAAGGCGTAGGCGATCATGGTCATCAAGGCGTGTCTATGTAATCCAGTCCATGATCGACCTTCGAAGCGGTCGAGACCGAGCTCTTCCTTCAATTGCTGATGTGCCTGTTCACAGATCCATCTGGCCTTAATCGTGGCGGCAAGTATCTTGAGGCTCGTATCGGATGGTAAGTTGGACACATAGTATTTTTGTTCGCCAGTCGACCGGCGTTCGCCGACGAGCCAGACCTCCTCGCCTGGCATGCATTTTCAGCAATAGCCCATCCTACCTCATCCCAATGATGTTCTGCAACCAAACAGCTAGATTCTATGACCGATTTATAAACGCTTATCAATCATAACAGATTGGATTTCCGCCACCAGGCTTACGATAAGCCCTTCGACCACCGCACTGATGTCCATTTCGCATCAGATCGTATGGGCAGTCACACGTCCCAACATAGGGAGATCGTACAGGTTGTCCCGAACGGCTTACGGGTGCACTGTGTGCTGGTGCTGTTGGCACTATCATCTTTAGTGCCCTCACCGGTCTTGTTTCGGTGAGGGGGCGCTGTTGGGATATATATTTTTCTGACACCCAGCCCACGTGATTGGCGTAGGAGACGCTAAACCAGCCACTTCTGTAGTTTAGAATTTTCACAGTGGCTCCCCGGCTTATTGCCGTAATGACTTTTGTCGAAGTTGACGGCCCCGCTCTCATGTTGACCCGACTGCTCGCATAAAGCCACTTCCCTACGAAAGGATGTTGATCGGCCACTCTTGCTGGCTCGTCTGAGTTTCGCGGCGATGTCGCTTGCAAAAAGCCAAGTGCCACACCTTGTTCTTCCGCAGCAAACAGCTTTTGCATTTCATTGGAGGAGGGAACCGAAGCAGGCGGCAACGCAGGCTTTGGCGAGCCTTCGCCAAAATACCTTTATTATGATAAAGATGGCTGCAGCGCCATGATCCAGTTTTTGGCTTTCGACAATTACAACTTCCCCAAATCCGCAAGTGATCAAAGCAAAAATGTCGGAGCCTGTCGAGTTTAAAGCCTGCGCCCATGACGTGCATTTTGTTAGGCCGCATATGGCTTGTGCGTAAGGGGTCGCAATTGGGCTGTTAGGCGCGGTTTTCCATGCCTTCCACGGCGCATGGCGTTGAGTATCGTGACTTGCTTAGCGAAACGAAGACCGTAGAGGAAAAATTGATTGCTTTGCATTGCTCAGATGAATGCAGCAGGCGCCTTGCAGAAATCCCGGGTGTCGGACCCGTCGGCGCATCGCTCTTGATGATGAAGGCCCCAGATCCTCGAATGTTTAAGTGTGGACGAGATTTTGCCGCCTGGATAGGGCTCACACCGAAAGACCATTCGACCGCAGGCAAGGTCAGGCTTGGGGTGATCACCCGTGCCGGCGATGAAATGCTGAGGAGTGTATTGGTGATTGGCGCGACTGCTCTTCTTCAACACGTCAGAGCAGGCCGAAGCAGGTATGCTTCCCGATGGGTTACCGAACTCCTGCAACGAAAAAAGCCTAAGCTGGTTGCCGTGGCGTTTGCCAACAAGATCGCCCGTATCGCCTGGAAGCTCATGGTGAGCGGCGAAACGTATCGGCGGACAGAAGGACAAAATGCTGCAACGTAAGAGATTGGCCATCACGATGAGCACGATAATGCTAACGTGTTGAGCTGATGCTGTGAACTTGCAAGAGAAAAGCAGATGGTGCGATCGATCGATCCAAGACGCGTGACAATCCGTCAGTTCCATTGGCCATTTAAGGTCGTTTCCATGTTAGGAACACGCGTTGCGGAAACCATCTTGGCCAGTGGTCATGTGCGACCACACACAAAGGCCGCACATATGGAAACAAGCGATCCGATCAAAAATATCTGTAAAAACCACTTGCAAGTTGGAGCCGTCCACATATGGAACTTTAATACGTCAAGCTAAGCTCGACTTTGCACAAAATTGGCATCGATTTTGAGTGCCGCACTGAGCGTCTTTGGTGAATCAATTCGCCGCAGCTTGTGACCTTGCGTCATTCGTCTGATCGGATTCGAACTGTTGAATGACCAAAGCAGATGAATGCAATAATGAGACCGGGGATGCGGTTCCTCATCGTCTTCACCAATGGCTAGAGCCTTTTCGTTGCGGGTTCACAGCGCCCACATGGAGTCATCTGCTCGTCCTTGTCATGGGAGCTCTCCTTGCACCGGGGAAGCGAACAGTGACATCGTGTCTGCGAATTACGGGTCGCGCCGATGTGACCAGCTTTGCCACTTATCACCAGTTTCTCAATCGGGCTCGCTGGAACCCACGCTTGTTGGCAAGACACTTATTATCCATTGTTGTGACACGGCTTGTACCCGAAGGCCCCGTTGTCATTGGAATGGACGATACAATAGAACGGCGATGGGGTCAGCGTATTGCTGCTCGAGGTATATACCGAGACCCGATACGTTCCAGCCATGGTCATTTCGTCAAGGCCAGTGGATTGCGGTGGCTGAGTTTTATGGTTCTTTCACCGGTCCCCTGGGCCAAATGCCTCAAAGCAATGCCTGTGCTGACAATCCTGTCTCCCTCAGAACGATATAGCCAGAAGATGCTCCGAAGACACAAGATGCTGACCGATTGGGCAAGGCAGGGCCTGCTGCAGATATGTCGTTGGCTACCAGGTCGCCAGATCATCTTTGTCGGCGATAGCAGCTTTGCGGTTCATACACTGGCCGCAGCACTTCCAGACAGGGCTACGCTCATCACTCGGTTGCGCCTCGATGCTAATCTTTTTGCAGCACCGTCTCAAAGGCATGAACACACGCTCGGACGACCCGCGCAAAAGGGGCAACCCTTGCCAAAACTAAAAGCTGTGCTCAAGGACACAAATACCTCGTGGCAGCAGATTGCAGTATCGTCGTGGTATGCCAGACAGACCAACAAAGTTCTCGACATCACGTCGGGAACAGCTCTTTGGTATCGACGTGGAACACCACCCAAACACATTCGCTGGGTCATCGTTCGCGATCCAACATCTCGCCGCGAACCGCAGGCCTTCATGAGTACGAATACGGATCTTGATCCTGTGGAAATCATCTCCTACTACGTTCGGCGTTGGCAGATCGAGGTCACTTTTGCCGAGACCCGTGCGCATCTTGGTGTGGAAACGCAAAGACAGTGGAACGATAAGGCCATTCTGCGCACGACGCCGTCTTTGATGGCACTCTACAGCCTCGTAACACTGTGGGCTTGTGATCTGCTCGGCCAAAACAGTCTTCCGTACACCGCTGCCTGGTACAAAAAAACAAGCTGCACTTTCTCCGACGCCATCGGTGCAGTTCGTATGGTTTTATGGCACCAGGATATTTATCGACAGTCCGCGTTTCACCCGGACATACCTAAAATACCGCCAGGCCGCATCAAACGAATGGCAGAGGCACTTTGCTTCGCTGCTTAATGTGCAAAGTCGAGCTAAGAAACAGGTGCAACGCAGCGAACGCTTACACCGCATCTACAGTCTGGGTCGAGAGTGCCTACCGCTCAAAGAGCAACGAGGAACAGCCGGAAAAGAACGGCCTGAAGTCGGATATTCATCAGCGAAAGCCGAAGGGTAAGCCCATGCCGGAAGCTATGTCGCGGGCAAACGGGCGGCGGTCAAAAATCAGGTCCGCCGTCGAGCATGTCTTTGCCAGGCAGAAGGACAAGATGAAGCTCTTCATCAAGACGATCGGCATTAACAGAGCCAAGGGGAAAATTGGCATCGCAACTATCGCTTACGACATGCTCCGATATATCTATCAAGAGCGTCGACGCGCAACTGCATGAAGCGCCAAGCCCCAAAGGGGTCGTAACGACAAAAAATCTGACCTGGACCTCTCGCAAAACCATCAGAAACCCATCGCTACACTGATCTCCGCAGATTCCAGGTATTTCGAGGTGTCCAATCTCGGATACTCTGCGGACGTGCTATACTCGCACAAAAAATATCAGAATAATGCTAAATTTATGAAAATTCATCGTATTCTGTGTTGTTGACGTGTATAAGAGCGTCAAAATATGTTTATAAAATATAGAACTATAGCTGATACTTTAAATCATTTTTATAGATTGGATGGTTTGTAAACAAGTTTGACTGATGCGATCACATCATGAAAGAGTTATATCCTTATATATGGGAAAAGTTCGTAAGATAACCTTTCCGTTCGAGATAAGAAATTATTATTGATACTATTCAAAAGTACGTAGTAAGTTTGTATTAATTTATATCAGTTGCAACCTAACTTCAAATTCCAAAGGTCTTATAAATTTATGGTTCGACATATTTGTATCTCTGTTGTGACACGTAACAGGCCTATAATGCTTAGAAAGCTGTTTCAATCACTCCAGAACATGCACCGGCCTCTTGGCGAACGGATTTCTTTTCTTATTGTCGAAAATGATCTTGCCCAAAATCTGATGGAAGAAATAGAAGATTTCCGAACGGCAATGCCATCCGATCAGATCATCTATCGAAATGAAACCGTTCTAGGCATATCATCGGCCCGAAACCATGCACTTGAATATGCATTGGAACGTCATTTTGATTTTTTGGTTTTCGTCGATGATGATGAGTTTGTTGAGCGCGATTGGCTTGTGAACCTGTTAGCTGCCAGGGACCGACGTGATCTCGATATTGTTGGATCTCCCGTGCGCCCTACACCCGTTGAAGGTCGCCTGACACTGGAACAACAACTGGTTTGGTCTGGAATCCGGCATGGAGGATTCAAGTCTGAGAAGAGATCGAGGCGCAGATGTGCTGCTGGCCGGGGTCATACGATCAAAGTCGCCACCGGTAGCTGGATTGGGCGGGTTGAGTTTTTTCGCAATACCGGTTTGCGATTTGATTCCAATCTTGGGCTGACGGGCGGCGAAGATTGGCATCTTTGGTCTAAGGCAAAGGCGGTTGGCGCAAAGAGCGGTTGGGCTGTTGATGCTATTGTTTACGAGACGGTCCCCCATGCGCGTCTTACGTTTTCCTACCATTTCAGGCGAAGTCGGGATCATAATATAACCGAATACATGGCCCGTTATAGTAGCGATCCGCGTGGAACTTTGAAGAATCTACCGTGGAAGATTGCCGGGCGGTTTTTAAAGTGTGTGGCTGTAACGAGCCTCGTTCCTCTGCGGGGAGCTGAGGGGCTTGTATCTTTTGTATCGGCTTTGGGAGGTGCTGTGGGGTTGGTACAGGGCGCGCTGGGGATGCGTTCGTCACACTATACACAAACCACGGGATTTTGATGATGAACCAAAAATATGAATCAGTATGGGCAAAGCGAATTGGATTGAGCAGAACAATCCGAACTCCAGCTGACATTCCTGAAAATTGCTCAAGCTATCTAGGAGGGAATAGACAACAGAGATCCGCAGGGCTCGACGGAGCGATAAACCGATTGCGGAGAGGTAAAGTGTTCAGGTACATCGTTGGATCAAGCATCATAGTTATCGGACTGCAGTTTTCTCCCAACTTTGTTCAACAAGCTCATGCACAAACGACAGTGGAATGCCGCTCACGAAACTACCAGTATGATGAGTGTTATGCGGGGCCCCTTTCGAAGCCACAACTGGTCCATCAGACATCCGGTAGTCCATGTATCTTGAATCGCACATGGGGATACAATCCCAAGAGCAAGTATCTTTGGGTCGCCGAAGGTTGTGCTGGCGTATTCGCGGACGTTGGCGGTTATCATTATGGTCGAGGTGACGGATTTGATCCGGGTGCGCGGATGTACAACAAACGCGGAAACGATGTTGGCGGAGTTGTTACCGGAGCGGTGATAGGAGCCCTTATTGAAGGGATGGCGGAAAGTGGCAAGAACAAGCATCGTCATACCACATCTAATTATAGGGACGATGACGGCTATAATGGGTGTCATGGTATCGGTTGCACTGTCGATAATCCAGATCGGCAAGATGACATCGACCCTACTCCCCAGTTCGATAAAGAAGGTGAGCCGAACTTTGATACCCATGGGGGCTACATCGGCTGTCACGGAACTGGTTGCCTTGTTGATGATCCGGGAGACGACAACTAGATAGAATTCACTCTCGATATATAATAATTGAGCCCCGCAATTTGAACCGGTACGTCGAGGTCGTTGCCGAATACAAGCTTAAGCATCCGGGAACCGTCATTGTCGTTTGGGAACTGAAATCAACTCGGTCCGTCGTCGTTGGACGGCTGCTGAAGGCCCTTTCCTCTGGCCGGTCCGTAACATGATGGCACATAGCGCAGAGGCAGAAAGTCAACTCTGTTGCTAGATGTAACGAAACCAGAAAATCGAACTAACAGGCGCGCATATGAAAAAGCTGCTTCTCGCTATGACATCCATCCTATTTGTCATTATTGCAGGATGTCAAAGCTCAGATGACCGGCATCGACCAAATGGGGATGCTCCCCTTGAGCCAGGCGAAACAACTTTCCAACGGCAAAGAACTACTGATGCCCCACCAGAGCCGGGTCAAATCAACATGGAAGCCCCCCAGACGTCTGACGATATTCCAGAGCCGGGTCAGTCAGAAATGCAGTAATTTTAAGTCGGGGCATGCGTATGTCCCGTCTTTCAATCAGGTACCGCGAGCTGTCCAATTGGCCGCCCACGGCCAGGAGAAACGGCCTTTCTGCAGGATTTTATAGTAAAGGCAAAATCCCTGGCCATCAAAATAAAAGAGCTTCACCCGATCGCCACGCCGCCCGCGAAAGGCGAAGACAGCTCCACCTGTCGGCTTCTGACGCAAGACATGCTGCGCCAACATTGAAAGACCCTCAATACCCTTCCTCATATCTGTGACGCCGCTGGCCAGGTAAACCCGTACGCCGTGCCCAGTCCAATCATGCCTGTTCCACCGCCCGGATGAGCCGCGTCAGCACTGCGCCTTCCACTTGGCTGCCAAAACAAAGTCGACGGCCGCAGCGCAATTGCAATTCAACCATTGAGGATGAAGCATCGACGGAACTGTTCGCCTCAGAACCGAGCGGAGCGGCAGTCATGTCAACGGGAAGAAACAAGGGCTCCGGCGAGGGAGGCAGAAGCCCCTTACTCTTCAACTCGCTACGCCACATATAAATCTGCTGCCGCGATACATCGTGACGTAGCGCAACTTCTGTTACTGTCGCGCCATCAACCCCAACCGAATTGACTATCGCAAGCTTCTCTTCGGCCCGCCACCGACGTCGGCGTTCGTGGCCCAGCATCTCCATCAGCATCGTCTACCTCAATCTCAAGACACGTCATTAGCGACGTCGCTAAAGACGTTCCTTACATCATGAGGCCTTGCTTCAACAGGCGGCAGCAATCGGGCCGCTACGGTGAACGCGAACACAGGTGCTGTCGAGCCCAGACACCGGTACGATGCCAGCGAGCGAAACGGTTGTAGCAGGTCGTTGCAATACAATAGCGTTCAGGGATGTCGGACCATGATGACCCGGTGCGGAAGCGCACAGGATCCCGTTGAGAACCATGCGATCATCAACCCGTGGAACGCCGCGAGGTTTTCTCGGAAACAGCGGTGCAATAATCGACTACCCCAATCTGTGAGTTCATAGCGGCGACGTGACATCAAAGACCTCCAAATCCAAGGCCTTTGAATCGCTAATCCATTCAAATATTTCGTCTATTTATGAGTGCCGGTCTAATGCAGAGATCGATCCGAATAACGCGCTTGGCTGGCAGCTTGACTACGATGCCCATCTGTTCTTCGGATTCTGAATAATTTCGTCGGCCGACCCGCAGGTATCTTTGCTTTGTAATTGGTAGGAAATGAAATCCTTTGCCGGCAGCGATTTCGCAAAAAGCCAGCCTTGCGCAAATGTAACACCACGTTCTTTGAGGAATACTGCCTGCTGCTGGGTCTCCACACCTTCTGCGACCGAGAATAGATCGAGTTTCTTAGTCAGGTCTATAATGAGCTCAACTACAGAACTTGTCGCCGTCTGCTTACCGATCATGCTAACGAAAGACTTATCAATCTTAATGGCGTCGAGCGGCAAGCCTTGCAGATATTGCAAATTGGAATAACCCGTACCGAAGTCATCAATCGCGACTGAATGGCCCGCCTCTCTGACGCGCTCGAGTGTTCTTCCCGCCGTGGCGACGTCTAGGAATCCCCTTTCTGTTGCTTCGAGCCAAATCTGCTCGTTGCGTATATTTGTGCCACGCAACTTGCAATCCAGGAGATCAGCAATTCGCCCTGATACGATATCACGGGACGATACGTTGATTGCAATATGCAATGTCCGATCTTTGATAAGAGCAGTTCCAAGATCAGCAATTATGTTATCGATAATCTGGTCTGTAATCGGTGCAATTAGACCTGTTTCTTCCGCTAACGGTATAAAGTAATCTGGGCGCACAAATGTCCCATCCCTCATTTTCCATCTTACCAATGCCTCGGCGCCCACACACACACCTGTACTAAGTTCAATGATAGGTTGATACTCCACAACGAATTCTCGCTTTTTGACGGCGATCTCGAGCTCGGCGTGCGGAGATAACCGTTGCTTTGAAAGCCAATAAATAGCAGCAACAAAGGCAAGCGCGATGAGGCCACCAACAGGAAGAAAGAACGCTAGTTCGTTCCACATGACCAAGGTGAGAGTTGAGCGAGGAATCACTACTGTCGCGCGCAGCCCTTCTTTTTCAGAAATGGCGAGGAGAAAGAAATCGTTCAATAGTCTAGAAGTGTCAGCCATAGACTCGATGGTATCGAATAATTGAGAGCCGTCTTTCGTAGCGATGATTTGCCTGTCGCCGCTGGATAAAAACACAGCCATTTGGTCATCAACGGCTACGTCGACAAGACTGGACGGCAAGACGAGTGCGTTATAATCTCCGAAGCTGACGGCTATCATACGTCTCCCTAAACTCGCGTTAGGTCTGATGCCGAGGCTGACGCTTAAACCGCTCATTGTTTTGAAATCTGGTTTTGTTTTTCTGATCTCGGGATCAACCTTGCCCCACGAAGAGCATTTCAAAAGGTCCTTATCAAAGTATCCAATCTCTGTGACCGGTAACGTATTCAGTGTTTGATCGCGCATTAGCGCTATATGAGACTGTGAGCAAGGAACAACCGCGGTGCCCTGTAGATAGCTCAACGAAATACGAACTTCATCGAAGGTTGCTATCGCGCGGGCAATAACTCGATCTGCTGTTACATTAAGCCGTGTTCGTTCCTTAGAAAGTGCTGCTTCAGCAGACACCCAGGTCATTGCAGTAATAGGGAGGGCCGCGCCAATAAGCGCTGTCAAGATGCCCACTGCGATTACGCGCCAACGTCTTGAAGGCCCCAATAGCCTTGCCATATGCGAACCTCTCTGTTGTACGCGCTCAATAAAGCCATAATCAAACTATAGCTGAAACCAGATGCAGCGACGCTATCACATAGTTACTTCCGCAGCCTGAATGAAAATTGAAATTTGGTCTCCTGCCTGTACTATCGTTTCCAAAATGATAGTAATTGCTTTAAATTTAATGCTTCGGAGAGTTCGTGCAGCTATGTCGATTGGGGAGCGTGAAAGAAACCCGGCAATGACCCCGCCTTCACCGATGTTCCAGACGAAAAAATTGATAGCTTTTTAAAATTCCGCGACCCGTCCTTGCCATCACTGCATAGCCTGGCACGGAAGAAGCAACGATCAATGTGGCGGAATCAATGAGTGTCACAAAGTGTGCCAAACTGGTTCGCTGCTCAATGCAATGGATCAATAAAACCTGTCTCGACAGGGAGCATAAATTCCGGCGGAAATAGACGAAGGTCGGCTTTTTTTGGTATGTGCGCTCATTGACTACGAAGCATATAAGTTGATCAGACTTTCCTCATCTGGTGATCGAGCGCGGTGAGATAAGAATACATCAACTCTACAGCCGCGTCGGTCAGAGCAACGAGTTGCCGTCGACCATCTGAAGGGTCAACCCAACGTCGGACAAGACCCGTGCTTTCCATTTCTTCAAGTCGGCGGGAAGCAGTAGCGGTTGGAACGCCGGACACCACAAACAGTGAAAATGCCGTTATATTTGTTCCTGCCAAATAACTCTCCATGAGCTCCAGCATTATATGCCAAGCCGGGTCGATAAACAGCTTACCTGGGAAAAATTGTGCTCGGACGTCTCGTATGCGTAGCAGTTCTTTTAGACGTTCGGTGTCTGGCAATTCGCTTGGTTTGGAAAAGGCACGGCTATCTGCCACCGATGCTGAGAGTTTCGCAGCATTTAGGTCAGGCGACGCTTGATTTAACACGGCTCCAAGTTTTTGAACTTCTTCTATTAGTCGTGACAGCCGATCATTCCCTTCTTGTCTCCAGTTCAACTCTGTACGCAGTTCCTGAGCTTTCTTAGCTGCAGTATTTATCGCTGTAATAAATTCAAATCCCTGAACAGGCTTATGAAGAAAATCTGCTGCAGAGAGGCGCAACGCTTCAATAGAGACATCCAGTGTTGCATGACCGGTGATGAAAATAATCTGCAGCCAAACTCTGTCCGGGTATCGCTCGCGGACAGTGCGGATTAATTCTATGCCGTCCATGCCAGGCATACGGATATCGCTGACCACAACGTCAATTTCCGGGGTTCGCTCGAGTAGCTTTAATGCACCGTGAGCGTTGGAAGCGCGTAAAGAATCGTAACCTGCATTGCGCAGAGCTGTGGAGAGAACGTCCAGTAGTGGCTCTTCATCGTCGATTAAAAGGATGGTGGAACTAATACCTGCTTCAATATTCACAACCTGTCTCCTAAAGTCACGAAGCTCTGTTCAGTATCAGGCGAAACTCCGCACCAGCTTCGCTATTTCGTACTCGTAGTTGGCCGCCCATCTCTCGTGCCATGCCATAACTGAGAGAAAGCCCCAGACCAGTTCCTTGCCCAACTTGTTTTGTTGTAAAGAAAGGCTCGAATACTCGGTCAATAATAGCCGCCGAAATTCCGGGACCTGAATCTTTCACGTTGATACATATTGTCTCTTCCGACCACTCACTGACGCTTATTTCGATGAATTCATCGGTTGTTTTCTGGTCGCCCGTTTTGTCCAGTACGGCATCTCGGGCGTTTAGTATCAAGTTGAGAAGTATTTGTTCAAGCAAAACAAGTTCCGCTGCTACGAGGTACTCGTTTTGATTGTACCGCCGTCTGACGGCGATACCTTGCTTTTCAATCTGTGCGCCGATTATCGTTAGCACACCTTCTATTGCATCGACAGGATCCAACGGCTGAAGTTTGCCGTCGCTCCGGTGTCCATAAACACGCATATGCCTTACTATTTTTGCGGCACGATCAATCTGACTTGCAGCCAGCGCAAGACCTTCACGGATGGTCGTTTCATCTAGTGTCCCTTGTGTGTCTCTCGTCTGAAGATTAAAAATAGCCATCGAAAGTGTAGCAAGAGGCTGGTTGATCTCATGAGCAATTCCGGTTGCAACCTCTCCGAGAGTAATCAATTTACCTGATTGATAAATCGCCAATTCTGCTTCGCGCCGCTCTGTAATATCAAGTCCCACTGCTATGAGATTCTTTATTGTTCCATCATGTGTAAGGATCGGGGAGACAGACCAAGAGAGGGCTCGTTTGCGCCCGTCGTTGAGAACGATGTTATTTACGCCCTGCCAAGGTAAATTATCCAGCACTGTAACAAGCGGCTTCCCCAACACATCCGGGAAAAAATCCGTTTTGCTTTGAGCGTCATTGAGTTCGGGGAAAAGTGCGCGTATTGCGTGATTGGTGACGATCACCTGCCCGATGGAATCCGTCACGATCATAAGCACAGCGCCAGTGTTAACAATTGTTTCAAGAAACTCTCGTTCTCGTCGCTGATCCAAGGCGTCGAGAACGGCCGACATAAGAGAGCCCCGATTCTTGACGTACTTGCTGAGGACAAAACCTAGCGCAACAAGAGCTGTAAAAAGAGCAATGAGTGCGCTAACGATTATCGACGAAGATGCGATCCATGCCCTGTAAAGAGGTGTTGACGGTAAGCCAACATAAGCAACTAACGGCGTCACAGCCGACTGATAGTTCGCGAAGACCCGCCTAATGCCAGCTTGGTCGGCAACGTTTGTTTGAATGCCGTTTCCCTTCTCCACATAGTCTTCTATGAATCGCGGGATCTCTCGTCCAATCGCAGATTCATCATTGGATGCCCGTACGATGCCGTCAGTTCCAACTAGCCCTAGGACCAGATCGGGTAGCTCGCCTAAACGGCTATAAAAGCCATAAAGGTACGCCTCGTTTATAATAATCAGGACGTATCCATCAAAGTTACCGCTTTGGTCATTTATCCGGCGGGCATAGCTCATTACCCATTTACTGGGCGCTGCGGGCAGACCGGTGTTCCATCGGTAAGGCTTGCTTATGTAAACGGGAGGTGCATCGTTTCGACTAAGAACGAGATAGTCAGCTTGGCCGCCAACGTCGCTATTAATCGCATATTTTTCCAAGCCACTCGCGACTATGCGACCCCGTTTACTGACAATAGCAATACCCAGAACCGCTGGCTCAGCGGCGGCACGCCGTCGCATGACTTCGGAAAGCAAACTATCATCTACTATTCGATCCGATTGATCTTCGATGAGTGCCCAGCTCAACACTTCAAGCTTCGTAAACACTTGCGTAGTGTGCTCAGCAAGCGCTTGGGCAAGAGACATCGCTTGTTGGGCAGCAACGTTCATTCGTCGATTATAATCGCGTTGAATCATAGTTCCCGCACCAACCGATGCAATTAAAACGACGATGACTGATGCTAGCCAATAAAAGCGCATAGTCCGTCGATCAGTTTTACGAAGACGATCCATACTTTACCTGACAGATGATCCAGCGGTAACGGGTCTCACGGTCCTTGAACTACTGCAGGAAACCAATGAACAATACAAGTCCGCTTACGTCAGTCAGCCATCCACGATACGTGAATACAACGAAACTAGCTGTCTGGTTGTGAGACCTCATTGGCATAATAAAGCACGTCATCTACTTTGGCCATGAGTTCGCCGTCAATTGCGGGTTTGTAAAGAGGGTTGGCGAGGCGAGCATTCAGCTCAAGATGTTGCTTTACTTTGTTGACGGGCGACTTTCCTGAAAGAACCCGCTGTCTTCGTTGATTATAGGCATGGTTGAAGCCGATGAGTAGTGTTTCGAGGTCTGCATGGCCGGCGACATTGATACCGAGAACCTCGCTCGCGACCCGACCGTTAAAGCGTTCCACCATGCCGTTAGTCTGCGGCGTATATGGCTTTGTCGTGCGGCGGATGACTTTGAGTTTTGCGCAGGCTTCTTCAAAGCTGTCAGCTGTAAAGCATGATCCGCGATCAGTCAGCACATGCGTTATCCGGAAGGGAAATGCTTTTCGTGTCTGGCTCAGGAAGGCAACCGCGTTGGCTGCATTTTCAGCATCGTAAACAGCCAGATGCACGAAGCGGGAACAGCGATCAATTGCTACGTAGAGATAACGCTTGCGTATCTCTCCATCTGCGGTCCGCAGCTTCGGTAAATGTTTGACGTCGATATGGATGTAGCCCAGATCATATTCGCGAAAGCGGCCCTGTCCTTTGGTCGGAAGGGTTGATGGTTTTGAAACGCCACGCATTTTTCAGCAATAGCCCATCCTACCTCATCCCAATGATGTTCCGCAACCAAACTGCTAGAAGCCGCCAAATTCGAGCAACTGAGCTCGACTTCAAGATTGCAGTACAGCGAGAATACTAGAACGGGAGGATCATCAGTATCGGTATTTGCCCGAGGCAGAACGTGCAAAGACAAAATGCGCTTTAATGAAAACGGGGTGGCCGGCAAGCCGGCCACCCCTCATGGAACATGAACCCTTTATCCGGTCACCTGAATTGCGTTGAGAGTTTCCAGCGAAATCCATGGCGGAGACTGCCGCCGGACGATGCGATTTCCGTGCTGTAATCGAAGCCCATTGACCAGCTCTCATGAATCTCGGCGTCAAACCCGGCTTCAATTCTGAACAGGTCTTGAGAGGTGGATTTTGCCTCGACAACATAGGGCAATAGCGCGCCCATATCCGCATAGCCAATTCTCGCCTGGCTCGTGCCGGAGAAGTCGTGGGTATACTCAACACGAGCGCGTGGTTTCAGCGCGCCCCAGTCCATAGGAATAGTATACTGTCCCCGGACGCCAAGCGTGGTTGCAAGGTAGTCGATGGACTGCTCTCCAAAGGTAAGACTGTGAATTCCACCCCCTGTCTCGCTAAAGCTGTTTAAAGTAGTGCGAGCTGCATCGAGACGCGCATAAGGCGACAACAGCCATTGGTCCTCGAGGTGCTCATACCCCATTGTTAGTGACCCGAAGATCTGACGTCCGTCGCGCTCGCCGTCCGCCATTTCACCCGTTGCCGTGACATAGCGGCTGCTGTCAAATTGCAGCCAGCCGTGTCCGATTACACCATCAAGGAAAATGTTCTGAGCCGGATGGTAGCTGCCATAGGCTGCTACGCTAAGCATGCTGGCTCGGTTCCGTGTGCCATGATTGCCAATATCGGTAACATCCCGGCCGTATCCGAAGCCAAGACCGCCAACAAATGATGGCGAGAAACGGTAGTCGATACCGCCGCTTATCCCCACACCTGTGTGCTTCTGTTTGTTATCAAAACTGTCCTGAGTATCTCCGACGCTGATTTCTCCTGTCGTCCACATTGAGAGCTTTCGTTGCAAATCGTTGCATTCCCGAGCATCCGTATCCGGACTGAGTTTGCCCAGAGCATCGAGACTTGGACGAAGCTGTGCACCTTCGAGACCGAGATGAACGTTGATCGAGTTCGCACGGCATTCGCCTTCGTTGTGCAACTGTTCCAAACGTTGATTGAAGTTTCTTATCTGCGTCTTTGCCAGCTGGTTAGTGGCTTCGGTTTGCGCATGCACCAGACCGATTACTTCTTCGTCCTTGGAAGGATCTGGCCTCGCAATAACATTGATTGTCACAATAGCCGGCGTTGATGTGCCGTGAGCGTTGGAAAGCGAATAGACAAGCTGCGTTGCACCGGCAAATGTTGCGGATGCCCCAAAGTGCAGCATATATCCATTGCCCTCCCGCACGATCCAGGCATTGCCTGCTGCAGCATCTGGTGCAGTAATGATCCTTGCAGATCTGATCGGGCCACCGATGGCACCCTTTGTCAAGTCGACTGAGTTGGTTGTACCGGCAACTACACTCATTGCATGCGCCTGAGCCTCAGGTAGATTTACCTCAATATTGACCGTATAGTCTTTGCTTGCCTCAAAGCCTTCCGCATCGGTGACCGATGCGCTGACCGTGAAGCTGCCGGACACAGTCGGCGTGCCGCTGATCTTGCCATTGGAGAATGCAAGACCGGCAGGAAGACCCGTCACCTCGAAACTGTAGGGACCGGTGCCGCCCGATGCCGTGAGCGTCTGCTCGGCATAAGCAAGGCCAACCTTGCCAGAAGGCAGGCTGTCAGGGCTGATTGTTATCTTTTGATGTATCTTTATATGATAGGTCTTTAACTCCCTATAGCCTTCACTGTCCGTTGTTGTGACTGTGAAATCAAAATCAAATACATTCGTCGGCGTTCCGGAGATCTTGTTGCCTGACAACGACAAGCCAGCAGGCAGGCCAGCGACCGTAAATGTGTATGGCCCTGTTCCTCCCGAAGCAGTGAGTGTCTGTTCCGCATAGACTTCCCCGACCATCCCCGACGGAAAGTTTGCAGGAGAAATGGTTATCACCGGCTTCGCAGCAATAGTTACAGTGTATTGCCGCCAACCATTTGTACCGGTTGCTTCGCCGCCAAAACCTTCCGCATCGGTCGCACCTAACCAGAATGAGTACGTTCCGGCAGCGCTCGGCGTGCCGGAAAAAACACCGGTGGATGCATTTAGCGTCAGGCCTGGCGGCAGTGTTCCACTGGTTTTAAAGGAGTACGGGGCAGTGCCTCCCGTCGCGCTCAATTGCTGCGAGACATAGCTCAGGCCCACCTTGCCCGAAGGCAGCGAGACCGGATTGATCACGATGGACGGCGCAGGTATAATGGTGATCAAATAAGTCTTAGCAGAGCTAAAATAATGATTGGCATCTGTCGCCGTTACGGATACAGCGAAGCTTCCTGGTACAGTTGGTACACCAGAAATCTTATCTCCGGAAATTGATAGACCGGCAGGCAGGCCTGTCGCTGAAAAATTATATGGACCTGTACCGCCGGACGCACTTAGCGCTGACATCACATAAGCTGAGCCAACCCTTCCATCCGGCAACGACTGTGAGGTTACGGAAACTGGCGGAACTCGGATCGTAATATATGCTTTCTTTATTGTTGTCCCAAAGAAATTATCTGTATCGTATACATATCTATACACTCCCGCCTTTGTCGGCGTACCGGTGATGTACATTATGTTGGAGCCGCCCCCGCAAAGACCATAGGGATCGCTGCCGCCGCACCGCAAACCCACCCCAGGGAGATACTCGCTGCTTTGCGCAACTTGGAGATACCAGTTCGTTGTCGAAGGAGCAGGCAAATGCACGGACTGGCTTACATAGCGACCCAAGGTGGCATCAACGCTATATGGATGTTCTTCTGCCGCAAGCGCCCCACCAGTCGAAACGAGTACCACTCCTAGATAGGCAGCAATGAATAAAACCATTGCACATAGCATCTTAGAGTTGCACGTCGGCCGTAAATTACGGACCGAGAATTGACCAATAAGCAGCCCAGCCATATATCATCTCCGATCTCTAGTGCCGGGATACAAGTAATTAACACGCGGCTAGTGATAGCCAAGCGTTATCGCTTCCATTTTGGAAGCGAAGTGATCCTTGCGGGTCGCAGCAACGCTAATGTTCTGTATATATTACCGGATTTGGTACCAAAGCGAGAACGATATGGCTCCTGCTTTGTCCATTACATCCCAGAAACACGAAAATTCAGAAACTGGAATCCGCTTTTTATTTAGGGTGCGCACCGTCCTCTCAAAACGAGTTTGTTCAGATCGTAGGGCCTCCCATGGGACCGCAGCGCTCAGCATGCTGATGCGTTCAATGGATGCACTGATTGCTGCGCGCATCACCTCATCCGCGTGCAAGCAAAACGAACGCCCCCCACCCTATCGAAAATGATGCCTGGTGTGATCTGCCCACGAAAAGGTCAGACAAACACGCTCAGCCATTCACCCCAAACGGCGTAAAGCACGCGGAGTCGTGAATTTATAGCGCCGCATTGACGCGGACATATGACTGTGAGTGGAAAACCCCGTAAGCTTGGCGATAATGCTGAGCGACATATCAGTCGTAACAATCAAATCTTCTGCCATCTCGAGGCGTGTAGCCAAGACGTATTGGTGGGGCGACTGTCCAACCGTATGTCGAAAAGCTCTCAAAAAATGGCTTGGAGACAGTCTAGCAACTTGTGCGAGCCGTTCGATAGACAGCCTATCGGAAATATTAGCGCGAATGTAGTCGCGTACATCGCGTAACGATCTGTCTGAAAGACCACCTTTATGTAGAACCAATTCTCGGTTTCGCAACGTCGAGTAGCTGCGCAAAAGATAGGTTGAAAAGACCGTAATCAGGGAATCGAGATAAATTTCGTTACTTTCTTCCCCCTTTGTCAGTTCGTCCTGAATGAGGCTAGCCAAGAGCAGAGCCTTATCATCCACCTGTCCAGATGCAGGTGAACAAAATTCGAAAGAAACCTCTCCGAACTCAATCCCAGCTAAAGTATTAAGTTTATCCGGCCCCAATCCTACAAGAATATTCTTTTTGGATGTTGTCCATCGCGCAAATAGTTCTGCATTTTCGGGTACTATTTCGATAGCGCCAACCGGAGCCCGAAAAACAGATTTGCGATCAGTATTAAGGGAGACCTCCCGAACCGGTTGTGGCGATAACATTACAAGTGCCATATGGCAAGGCGCACGGAAGCTAATCTCGTTTGGACCGGTCTGGGTATGTGTAACCACACCAGATTCCCCAGCGAACTTGGGGCCCCATTCATCGGGAATGCCATTAAGAAAGTTGCGCATTGTCTTGACCTCAGGTCTCACACTTCTACCACAAGCGATTTTCAGCAGTTACAAGAGGACGTCTGTCTGCTTATTTCATTGTTTTCTCACCACACGGCCGACCTATCAAATCATATTGCTCTTCAGTTTTCTCGTTGGAACTGCACTAATCAAATACCAATATGAACTTAAGATTCCATCTAAGGGAAATTCCGGTAGTTTAGAAAGTGCTTTTTTTAGAACATTCTATCAGAAACCCATCAACTATCGGAAAACGATCAAATTGAGCGTGTTAGGTTGCGGCGTATCCAGTTATCTAGCTACTTTCGTCGAGTATACCATCGTCGGCTAGCGCGTTATCCGTTATTGGAAGACATTGTCATTAAGTCCGCCCAGAAGATTTACAATAGCCCCCCCTAATTGCCCGGACAGTTTCTCACATTTAAATAAGTGATAGGACCACTGTTCGTCATGGCATTGCGCCTAACCAGCTGTTCACCTGGCACAAGCTTGCGTCACAGGGTGCATTGGTCGCAACGGCAGCCGAAGAGGAGATTGTCCCTGCCTCGGAATATCGGGCGCTTCAGGCTCAGGTGAAGGAATTGCAACGCCTTCTGGGCAAGAAAACGATGGAGGGGGAAATTCTCAAGGAAGCCCTCGAAATCGCCAACGGCCCAAAAAACCCATGCTGCACTCAATCTCGCTGCCGAAGGACGTTTTGCGATGAAAGCGGTATGCGAGACGCTAGGTGTTGCCCGGTCGAATATCGCGGCGCGAGCCACAGGCACCCTTTCCAAAGCCCTAGGGAGAGCTCCGCTTCCCGACGCTGATCTGGTTGCTCAGATCAAGGCGATCATTGAAGAAATGTCGACCTATGGCTATCGGCGCGTTCATGCCACTCTGCGGCGCAAGGCCCGTGAACAGGGCTGTTCATGGCCAAATGCCAAGCGGGTTTATCGCGTGATGAAGCAGCATGATCTGCTCCTTCAGCGCCATACCGGAGCTGCCGGTGAACGCAGACACGACGGGCAAATCGCCGTCGAGCGCTCCAATACCAGATGGCGCTCCGATGGCTTCGAAATCACGTGCGACAACAAAGAAAAGGTCCGCGTTGCTTTTGCGCTCGACTGCTGTAACCGGGAAGCAATCGCTCATGTGTCCACGACAGAAGGCATCAAGAGCGAAGATGTGCAGGATCTTGTCATCACGGCGGTAGAAAACCGCTTCGGGCGCATCAATATGCTGGCAGAGCCCATCCAGTGGCTTACCGACAATGGTTCATGCTTCATTGCGAAAAACACCGCGTCCCTGCTCCGGGATATCGGTATGGAGCAGTGCAGAACACCAGTGCGCAGCCCGCAGTCAAATGGAATGGCTGAGGCTTTCGTCAAAACATTCAAGCGCGATTATGTCCGGATCAACCCGAAGCCGGACGCCGAAACTGTCATGGCTCAACTGCCATTATGGTTCGAGCATTATAACAATCTTCACCCGCACAAGGCTTTAGGATATCAATCTCCACGAGAGTTCCTGAGCCGAAATGCTCAATCCTGAAAATGTCCGATGGTGTGGACAACTCCTACCGGCATCGCAATATGCCAAGATAGTAGTGTCTTTAACGGAGAGGTTGTTATGAACGGTCATGACCTGAGACCCATCTTCCCTCCAGTTTTCAGGAGAGTCTGGGGTTTTCTTGCACTGAGCCCCAACATTGGACCGCCGGGAATTAGAATTATCCGGCTCTCACCCCAATGGCTGGCTGATAACGCCACCGGGATTATGCAAGGCAATCGGTACGTTATATCCGATTGCCGAATGAGGACGATCCTCGTTGTAGTGTCTAAGCCAATTCTCTAACTTTTCGCGCGCATCTTCAAGCGTTAAGAACCAGTGTGCGTTCAAACATTCCGCACGAAGCTTGCTGTTGAAGGCCTCGATAAATCCGTTATTCGTCGGCTTCCCGGGTCTGGAGAAGTCTAGTGTGACTTTGTTGGCATAAGCCCACAGATCTAGGTCACGCGAAACAAACTCACTTCCGTTATCCACCCTGATTGTCTTCGGATATCCAGCGCGACGGCATACTTTCTCGAGTGCCTGAACGACATCTTCGCCGCGATAGCTGAAGCGCGGAACGGTTGCCGGTGAATAGCGCGAATGCGTGTCGACAATAGTCAGAATCCGGAGTTTCCTTCCTGTTGCCAGTTGATCATGCACAAAATCCATCGCCCAGACATCGTTCGGACCAGTGGCTTTTTGTCGGTCTTCACGCAGTTTCGCTTTGACGCGACGCGTCGGATTCTTGTTCCTGAGTTGAAGACCTAACTCACTATATATTCTGCGCGTTTTCTTCATATTGATAACCCAGCCTTCGCGACGAAGCAGGACGTGTACGCGCCGGTAACCGTAACGCACACGGGTCTCACAAATCTCTTTGATCCGCTTTTCAACAGCGGCCTGCACAGTTTATTGCATCAGGCGGCGGGACTTGTAATTGATGGTTGATCTGTCGAGGCTGAGCGCCAAGCAAGTACGCCGGATCGATATTCCCCAGTCAACAAGCATTCCCGCCACCAGATCACGTTTCCGAGCAGGCCTTAAAGTTTTCGGCGTATGACGTCCTGCAACATCTCGCGGTCAAGCGTTAGATCTGCAACAATCTTCTTCAGACGGCTGTTCTCGTCTTCCAAAACACGCAGCCGCCGCATCTCATCAGGCAGAAGACCTGCGTATTTCTTCTTCCAATTGAAATACGTCGCTTGGCTGATCCCGCTCTTGCGACAGATCTCTCTTACCGGCACCCCATCATCCCCCTGCTTGAGAATAAACACCTTCTGGGCATCCGAAAACTTCGATGCTTTCATGCTTTCCACTCCTTCTCCCAGCCAGGAAAATACCGCGGAAAACTCTAATCATAAACGGTCCAGTTTTAAGGGGGCAGAGCACAAGCCACGGTTAATAACGGGACATTACCGCCAGCCTAATGGTTATTATCCTCCACGGCACTAACTCACCGCGCTCTCTATGTCAAAATATACTCATTATTTCAAATTATAGCTGCCTTTTTCTTTGAGACGTGAAAATGTAAGGAATTGAACCCATCTATCATAACACTATCTATTTAAAATCAGCCCACTCTCGGAGAGAGCGAGGCGTACCGAGTAATACAACTCAACCATGTTTTGCGAGGCAGACTCGATGAATTCATCTTGGAAATACGTCATTAAAGATAGATGGGGGAGCGTTCGACCAACCGAGAATGGCACAGTAATGAGGGTTGTATCCGGTCCAGATGGAACAGACTTCAGTTCATCTGATTACATGGCACTCGTAACGATCATTCCGGTCGATAAAGAATTAGCTATAGAATCGGATAGGTTCATATCTGTACGGGATCTAGCCGGCTCATTTCGCCTCGCATCCAGTGGCATCCATTATAGGTCCCGATGGAACGGAAACTGTAACGCAATTGGTTCGGCGATGCCTCCCGAGCGCTTAAGAACAATAGCCGGGGAGACGTTCGACGACGAAAACTTCAATTTCTGCGTGCCAAAAATCGGTATTATTGATAAGAAAATTTTGCTTCTCTCCAAGCTGCTGATTGAAGAGAATAGTCAACCTTACCCGAGCACGATGGCACTCGAGGCACTACAGATTCTGTTCTGGGTGCATCTGTTACGGCAGTATTCCACGTTAAAATCCCCGCCATTTGCGAAACATAAAGGGGGCCTCTCACCGCGAACATTGAAAACGGTGTTGAGCTATGTGCGCGATAATCTATCTGATGTCACGATAATTAAGATGGCAGAAGCAGCCGGGTTATCGGGAAGCCATTTTCTGAGATCATTTCAATTGGCAACCGGACAGTCTCCTCATCAATTCGTAATACAATGTCGCTTAGAGCGCGCAGTTCAACTAATCCGGGAGAACCAGCTTCAACTTAATGAAGTCGCAAAAGCATGTGGATTCTCGAGCCACAGTCATATGACTGTCCTAGTGAAGAAACATTGGGGTGTCACACCCAAACAACTACGCGATTAGGATCCACCGGAACACAAAACGCGCGTTGCATCCTTTGCAAACGCCCGGCACGATATACATGGTTCGCCCAACGCCGAGTGCTGTCGCACGAAACAACCCAGCACAGCGCCCGCAGCACTCCTACTGCAACGATTCGCGCTGGCTGAAGTGAAAATGTCCCGCGACATTCTTGGTGGCCCTCTGGTAATAGTGCCACAAAAAACTAAATCGTATGGTCTTTTGGGTTGTGCTGCTGCTTGGTGCATAGTTCTTCTCGCGCATAGTCGCCTTCTTACCACCGGCCAACGCGCAAGCCTTCGGAGAAGGGCTCTTCTGGCAAGCTCTGCAACTGGCAAGACCTCGCATAAAATTGGACGCGTTTCAAAGATTTTGGGGCCTGAGGGCTTTATCAAACGCGGGGATTACCAGGAGAAATCAAACTACTCGGCCATCAAGTCGACTTGCTTTCAGATTTCTCGAAAAAATATTTACCTAAGAAAAAGACCCTGTTTCCTTCCGGAAAGTAGCCTCGAGACATTGGGAGACGGGGCTTTTTGCTTCACTGTTTGATCTGATATAATCCCGTTTGCGCAACGTCAGGGATACGGATCCAACGGTGCGCGAGCCCCGGCCTGCGTTACACACCCTGCTAGGCCGGGTCTTCTCAATAGCTTCAAATATATTCGAAGAATGTGTTACACATGGCGCGAACCTCATTGCTCCTCATTCGTACCGATGTGCCGCCATCGCGCTCCTTCCCAGGGCAAACTCAAAACGATCAACATTCTTACAAACCGCTAGGTTCATCGCGTTTGCTGAGCTGTAGTATATTCTGCACGGCATTTTATCCGCAGCGCTGTGCCGTTTGTGAATTATTCAGGTTCACTCTGAGCATACATCATTAGTCTTTTTAATGACTCTCATGAGATCGAGCAGTAGATATTCTAAGCATCCCCGCGAACCTTAACAACCGAAGCCGATCGCAGTATCTTTAAGTGTTGCGATGTTGCGGATTGCGACAGACCTACCAATTTGGCGAGAGCTCCCACGGTTCTCTCTCGGTCAACAATTTCAAGAACTAGTCGGGCTCTGTTTCCATCGGCCAATAGCGAACATAGTTTCGCGAATTCGTAGGGTTTGTCCAATTTTAAGTATTCTTCATTCACGTCAAGGCGATGGCTCATAGCTCCCCCCAACCATGCGCGTCCACGAAACGTTTCATAATGGAACACTTCGTCAAAGCACAAGGGGCTTTTTAGATCGCACTTTACTTTTTATCCTTCACCCGAACGACGAGCATGGAATCCGGCGCTTGTTTTTTTCTTTCAGACCTTTGCAGGTTTCGTCGCGCAGGCGCAAGGCGATCCCGCGTGTGGCGCGACGGACTGCCTCTGTCGTCGTGGCGCTCCCATGCAAAATCTGGCCCATAATGCCTCCCTCCATTCCGTGAATAAGATTGCACCATCAAAATCCGGGATCAAACATCTAAGCTGGAACGAAAGCCGGAGATATGCCGTCGGCACGCCGGGTGCTTCATTTTCATCCTGTGTTACACGTGCGATAGCGGTTTTGCGCCTGTAGCTCTCCACATTCATCTAGAAGATGGTTGCGTGATGAACTAGGCTGTCAATTGCAGCCAGCATCATGCCTTTGTCGGGAAAGACCTTGTCCCATTCCCCAAAAGGTTGATTTGCCGTGATCAGTATTGATCGTCCCTCGCATCGTGCACTGATGGGTTCAAAGAGCACAGTGGTTTCGGCCTGATCCTTGCTCACATAGGCCATGTCATCGAGTACGAGCAGATGATATCTGTCGAGCTTTGCTATTGCACCTTCAAGATCGAGATCTCGTCGCGCGGCCTGCAGCTTGCTCGCAAAATCTTAAAGACCTTAGATAATCATAAATCCCTATGCAGTTTAATGGCTTTCGCGGAAATCAAAGCAGTTTGCGGGTCGCTTCCATCCCAGCCAATGCTTATCAAGGTTTTGGCCGGAGGGCCTCTCAAAAGACAACTTCACCTATCCTCGTGATATTCTGGTGATCGCCCATCGAAATCCTTTGCCTTCGCTCAAAACAGCCCAGCTCAAATAGTCGTTGGCGGCGTCCCTGACTTTGCATATGTATTCTTCGAGGGAAAATTGAAGGTCCGGCTTTCGTACTGCCAGTCAACCCGATCGTCCAAAACGGTCACAACAACAACTTTGTCCCAGCAATCGACGACACCGCAGCGGCCAACGGTAACGCTATACCCACTCACCAGCGGTGGGCGTGCACGATTGCGGCTGAATTTTAACATTTACGAGCAGATGTCGATGGACCCTGCTGTAATGAGAGATCAAACATTAGCATTGCCTGCGAGATGGAAACAGGCGGGATCTGTTAATTCCTCTTCATTCCTCACTTGGCTCAATGCAGATCACGAGTGTAGACGAATTTAGGCATGCTCCAGTTAAACCGCAACGCAAGCAGGCGCAGCGTCAGTCCAACAGCCATTGCGACAAGCACAACAAGATCATGATTGCATCCGACCAACAGCCCTGCGACGTAGATACCGCCAGTGGCTACCGAAACGGTGGCATAAAGTTCACTGCGGAAAAGCAGTGGAATATCGGCGCAAAGTATGTCGCGAAGCACGCCTCCCACACAACCGGTGATCATACCGGAGGCAATAACGATCAGTACAGAAAGATCGAGCGCCAGGGCAATATTGCAACCAATCACGGTAAAAACGACAAGACCAATAGCGTCGAGCAACAGGAACAACCGCCGCAGATGATGGACGAAATGCGCAATAGCGATCGTTGCAAGTGCCGCACCTCCTGTAATCAGCAGATACGACGGGTGTTCGACCCAAGACAATGGATGGTGCCCGAGAAGGACGTCACGTGCGGAACCACCGCCAAGGGCCGTCACGCAGCCCAGCAGGCAGACTCCGACCCAATCCATGCTGCGCCTGCCCGCAGCGAGTGCGGCTGTCATTGCTTCGGCGACAATCGCAATCAGGTAAAGCGAATGCATCATGAATGGCAGTTCTGCTGAGAGATTCATGGCATATTCCTTGGATCAAAATCGTCCGAATTGATGCTCAAGGTGTAACAACCTTCAGAAAATTACAATTGATGGTTTGCAAAACGACGATCAACATAATCGAAAATGTCGTTCGCTATGCAAGGCCCCAGTTGTAAGTTCTCTGCTCAGTTTGGCGTCGGCTTTGTAAGCAGAGCCATCAGAAGATCGCGTTTGCCGTATCAAGACCATCTGCGGTAGTCAGCAGATGTCCCGCATGGCCATATCAGCTTTGCCTTATTTGTAGACCTGTCTGATAGAAGACACGCATAGTGAGGCAAGGTCGTCACACCTCCATTCAAATTGAAATCCTGTACTCTACGAGAACTTGAGAATGTTTGGCGTTATAACGAATTGAATCCACTTCTCAACGAAGCATTGGGCCGGGCAGAAACCATCATTCCACGCCCGTACATAAAACCGAGTAACGTACCTACAAATTTAGAATCGCATCGCTAACATCGCATTATTTTAATGTCGTTAGACCCGCCCCTCGCCGGCAGATTGATGGAATAAACGCGGCTTGAGTTGATACAGGTGCAATAATACCAGCAAAGATCGAAGAATTGGAAAATGCCGTTCCCCTTCGTGGTGCCTGATCTACCGCTACAGAATTACTTAGTTCTGTTGTGGCCCAGTCCCCATGCCTTAGCCATATTTGAGCGTATTATTGAATAGACAGGTGCAACCATCGGATAAGAGGGGGCCAGACTCCATTTCTCCCTGTATTCTTCCGGCGTAAGATTGTAGCTCGTCCTCAAATGACGCTTTAACGATCTGAACCGCTTGCCATTCGAGGCATATGATGTACTCGGCCGTTACAGATTTGGCCGGAGAAACGGCCGGAACTAAAGCAGGTGCTGCTTGGTTCTCTGTCTTTGCTATGATGATAAGACACTGGGGTATCCTACTGATGAGGATGGGCAACTCTGATTGCGCAACATCGTTGAAACAGACATAGACTGTTACAATCGCTGCCGGGTGTTCGAGAAGAATGCTAGCAGCATTCAGATCCAGCTCGGACGCGCTTCTAGTCAATTCTTGTGTTGCCTTTCCCATTTTGCGAAGATGTGAACGCACTGGCCACTGCGATTTTACCGACCAACTGCCCATGCAGGGCTGTTCCCAAATACACACATGTCATCACTGTAACAGTGATGACATGTGTAATGACAACGTCCAAAATGCCAACGGCGCACACCCCTGTCTCGGGTCCAGCAATTCGAGTTTGCTTCTGAGGACAGAGTTGTTTCTTGTCGGTCAAGCACGCAAAGTACTGGCGTCTCTTTGGAATGTGAACCGTCTTTCAGAAATGAATGGTCAGGGATATGTGGTGGGGCTATTGAGAGCCTGCATAAACCACTTGGTCACAGTTCCAGCCCGTTTCGTTGGCGAGTTGGGGCAACCCGGTGACAGACGGCTCCAACGCGAATTGGGCACCCCTCCTGGTATTTGACGCCTTACTGGACGTTCCACTGGGGCCAGTGTTTCTGTTGGTCTTGGTCAATACCTGCGGAGCACACGTCCGAGGTGCCTTACCCGGAACAATCTTTTGCGTGCTCGCTCAACCTTAACCGCCGCGCTGCGATAAGATTTCGTCGGATGCAAGATCGGGAAGATCTACCGCTCAAATAGTTCCCACGAGCTTGAACGTGTCGCATTTACACTGTACCATGTCTAATCGACCTGTTCGACCCATGAACTATCCACTGTCATGGGAAACACGATGAGGTTATGTGCAAACCCATTCCCGGATGTTGCATTTAGCACCTTTCGCCGCGCACGCTTTTAATGAAAGGTCCTCTGCCTCTTTCCTGTTCGTGGCCGATTTCGCCGCCCAGATGGACCTACCGGTGGATCGATTGGAAACTGCTAACGCCGCACAATGATTGTATGGAAAACTGGTATCGCCATCATCGTTCCAGTGTCTGTAGTTGCGAAATACCGTGACCACTATACAGGATTTTCCGCCCGCCTTCCCGCAATGTCGAAGCGCTGCTTGTTCGGCCTCTGGACGCTTGTCGGCGCCCCCAAAAAAACCATGCTTGGTATCACTCTCTGAATAAGCGATAGCCGCCCATATTCCCTTTTGGTCCGCACTTTTTCCAGTTATCGGCGGCATAGGAATATCTGAAGGGACGGTAAGAGAATCCGCAGAAAATCCGTTTGACCCGCTCAGCATCATCGTGCCGACAAAGACTATCATCGTTACTGCATTCATAGTCTAGGCTCCCTTTACTGGATGTTTGATGGCCCGTTCGTTTGCGTGCACCGAACGAGCGCTGCCACGGTAACCTCCGAAGCATCGAGAGGTTCAACGCAGCCGTCGGTAACCAACTTGACGTTGCTACCTAACTTGCTTCAGGAAGAATATTCATTGTTTTAACCGGCTGCCTGCGCGACTGAAATCACGATGCATGACTGGTCTGACGGCAGCAGAAGGACCTGTCCGCCATTGTTCGCGATATTATAGACGGGGATCGGCCCCAAGGTGTTAGCAAGCGTGCTTCCAGGTGGCAGGGTTGCAGGTATCTCTGCACACTTCCGTGGAAAAGGCGCGACCCGGACCATCGAACCCTCGCAAGCTGCTCCGTTCGGCGATGCAAAGACCAAGCCTGCAGCAGGGCCAGAATATATCGAAGTAGCATATTTCATACCAACAAACGCTTGCACCGTGTGCTTGTCAGGCTCAGTGTTATGCCATTGCGACTGAACATTATATTCCGTTCCATTTGCAAGTAGCTGACCGAGTATCGGGTACACGGTGCCGCAGCTTTTAATGCCAGCTTGCTTGACGTGCTCAAGAAAAGGAGTGGCAGGCAATCCGGGATTGGCCTTTCTGTCTGCAGACATACCTTGTGCGAAAACGTTCACCACCGCCGGAAATTGGAAGGTAGCGAGCCCAATAGCTCCGACCGCCATGATCCCAAATGCGCTGGCAAGTGCTAACCGTCCCCAGGTTCTCTTGGGAGTGACGGGCAGTTCGGCAGTTCCCGAGTTGCTTACGGGTGCGGCGTCCCTCGACATTATCCTGTCCTGAATAGATAGCTGGGTCACGTTGGTGCTCGATTCAGTTGATTACGGACAAGGCTTTTCCCAGTCCCTTCAGTGATGCAGTAACTGAGATGCTCTGTCCCGACGTCATCGAATAGGAAATCTGAGGTGTGGATTCTTTAGATATTTGCTCACGAAAGATCGGACCGACAGCGACCTTACCAACACAAACAACAGTATTGCAGCCCTCGAGTGCTATATCGACCGGCTTAACCCGGCCGGGAAATCTCAGAGATATCTTTCCGTCTGGTCGCGCGTTCGGGGCCGTACGCAAGACCATGAAGGGCTTCCCATCCCGCGTGGCAGCAAGAGACCAACTGAAAACCAAAGCATCGGTTTGATCGACGATAACCTGACTTACGTTGCATACCATTTTTTTGGCGTGCAGGTTTTCATCGCAAATTAAGGTCCAATTTCCGAATGGCCGGATGCTCCGCCGATATTGGCCCAACGGAACTTCTGGCGGTACGATTACCTCAGAGGGTTTGATCCGGTAGCTGATTGAAACAGATTGCGAAGCTTCCTGTCCGGCAACAGGAAAGCTCCCGGACAGGTGAAAGAAAACCACCATGAGGGTGGCAGACGCGGCCTGCTTGAACATGCCGACCTCAGTTCAGCGTGAAGCTCAGACCAGCGCCAACACCCCAGTGACCGCCAGCAGTGGTGGCAGAGAGGTTGCTACGGAGGCGACCGTCCTCACTGGTGTAACCGGTACCAAATGCAAGTGCTCCCTCGCTTCTCCAGAAGCCGCCGCCCACAGCAACGCTGGCTTTTCCCGGACGATCATCATAGCGAAGTGACGCTGCTGCAAGTCCAATCGCGGCCGCCTGGCGAGCTTCAGTACGAACTTCACCGATCTCCTGGTTCAGCTGTCCGTACTTGTAGTCAGTATAGTTGTTGGCTTGATTGAGAGTCGTAACAGCCACCTTGTCTGTATAAGCATTCGAAGTCTCTACCGCGTAGTTTACGCGATTGTCAGTGTATGACTTGGATTGGTTCAGAGTCGTCTGCATGCCATCCTTTAGCTGTCCGACATTGACGGCGTCTGTCGTCTTGACGCCGGTTGCAACGTTAGAAATCAACACTGGTGCATTTGGATCACCGCCCTCAAGCGTAACGGTGTTGGACTTTGTGCCGTCGGTGTTCTTGTCGTATTTTACTGTGAATTCATCCAGTTCACCTATACCAGAATCGAGGTCCTCAATCGCCTGGTTGGTCGCATGAAGCTGCGAGCCGTTAACTGCATCGGTGGAGTCTTCGGAAAGCCGACCTGCCGCAACATTGGTAATAGTGCGTTCAGCGGCAACGTCACCTACGCTGACCGTACCTGTTGGATCGGTACCCGCAAATGCATAGTCTTTGCCGTTGATCGTGGTCCCGGCTGTTCCGACTGCTTCCTGAGTCACCGATCCCGCTCCAAGCGCCACGTCGTTAGTATGGTTGGCTTGAGCTCCCTGACCGATTGCAACACCCCCATCCGCGCCAATACCCACGATCGCTCCATTACCCATAGCAATCCCGCCGTCGGCATTGGCCATTGCCTGAGGACCAACCGCGACACTTTCCTGGCCCAAAGCCTGGCTATCCGCAGCAGAGGAGTTGGCATGGAAGTATTTGATACCCGCACCATTGTTGATGTCGTTGATTGTGTTGTTGATCGTGGTCAGACTGCCGTCAACCGCTTCGAAGGTATCATAAACGGTCGTGTATGAACCGCCCTGCATTGTGTAGGTAGGGCCAGTTATCGTCCCGTCTAAGTTAACCACAGCGCCTTGGCCTAGATGGTTAGCAATGCTTTGCGAAGCGCCAAAAAGCTGGGACCCGTTTATAGCATCAGTTGAGGTCGCGTTCACGTCCCCTGCTGCAAGATTAGCGATTTTGGTGCCCACGGTTCCTTCGAGGGTGATCAAATTCTTTGGATCGTCTTTAATTCCGTCATATTTGACGGCGCGATCATCCAGCTCTCCGACAGTGTCATCTATATCCTCGATCGCTTGGTTAGTGGCAAACAGCTGTGAACCATTGATGCCATCGGTACTGTCTGCTGCAATTCTGCCGGCGCCCAGGTTGGTAATCGTACGCTCGGCACCTTCTGATCCGACGCTCACGGTTGAGACGGGGTTAGAACCGGCAAAAGTGTACGCCGTTCCGTTGATTGTCACTCCGGAAGTTGCAACTAGCATGTTCGCGATGGAACCATGGCCTAATGCCACGCTATCTCCGATCAGGGCCTGCGAGCCCTGTCCCACAGCCGTTGCAAAATCCGCGCTGGCCAATGAAAACTGGCCAAACGCCGAGGAATACGCACCGATCGCACTTGTAAAGTGACCAACAGCAGTCGAGTTGACTCCTGCCGCCTCAGCAACCTGACCGATGGCGGTTGAATTACCACCCGTCGCTTGGGCAGCCTGGCCGAATGCCGAGGAATACGAACCTGTTGCCAAGCTATACTGACCAATTGCAGTGCTGTAGGTGCCTTCTGCACGAGCAAGCTGACCAACCGCCGTTGTATTTTCGTCGGCCGCTATTGCACCTTCGCCGACCGCTGTTGACCAAATGCCCGATGCCAAGCTGTGTTGCCCCAGTGCTGTGGAATGATCCCCAGACGCCAACGCGACCTGCCCAAGGGCAGTCGAAGCAAGGCCACTTGCGACGGTGCCCATGCCTACCGCAACCGAGAGGTCTCCTGTGGACTGGGCCTCCTGTCCGAGCGCAGTCGCCGCAAAGCCATCAGATCGCGCAGCCATGCCCACCGCAGTCGAACGGTCACCAATTGATTGACTGAATTGACCAACCGCCGTCGAATAAACCCCTGTGGCCTGGGCTGCCTGACCCACCGCCGTGGTATTGTAGTTACTGGCGAGCGATCCCTCGCCCACCGCAGTGGAAAACTGTTGCGTGGCTTGGCTAAATTGGCCAAGCGCAGTAGCATACTCGCCGGTCGCATGGCTATCCTGGCCCAAGGCAGTAGTATACGATCCCGTGGCTTCGCTGAACTGGCCCACTGCTGTAGAAGCCCCACCGGTGGCACTAGCTTGTTGCCCCAGCGCAGTGTCCCGGTAGCTTTGGGCCAGTGAACCTTGTCCTAGAGCAGTCGACTCTCCACCTTGCGCACGGCTAAATTGCCCTACGGCCGTGTCGTGCCAGCCAGCCGAGCTAGCCGAACCAATAGCCGTACCCAGTTCGCCATAGACGGCTGAGGCTTCGCCGATCGCTGTCGACGCAAATCCTGCTGCCTGCGCACCCCGCCCGATAGCGGTTGCTGCAACTTCCCATGCAGCCGCATCCGCCCCTAAGGCCGTACTGCCCCAATTGTTAGCAACGGAGCGCGTACCAACCGCTGTCGAGACATCACCGTTTGCCTGGGCATCGAGACCAGCCGCCAGCGACTGGCTCCCCGTCGCGCCGTCATTGTTGTAATTGCCACCGGACGTACCGCCGTCGTTGACGCTATAGTAATGCGTTGCTGACGCATCGACCACGTTACCAAGCGCCTTGAGCTGAGCTACATTTACCGCATCAGTATCAATAGTGCCAGCCGCAACGCCTGTGATCTGACGATATTGACCGTTGGCGACGTCGCCGACCGATACGGCTGCTAGCGTGCTGGTCGTAGCGTTGACCGCCGTTGGATCTGCGCCGATCAATACATAGCCCGCAATGCCCGCCGCAGTATCTGCGACAGAGTAAGAACCGAGCGCCACACCACTATCGATAGCCACGCTAGAGGCCGTGCCTATGGCAACAGCGTTTTCAGCGTCTGCCTTGGAACTCGCACCTAAGGAAATAGTATCGCTGGCGTTAATACCGAGGCCCGCATTCTGCCCTAAGGCAATATTGCGGTTTCCCGTTACGTAATGGCCCGCATCGTGGCCAATAGCGAGGTTATTGGAACCATTGACGTCGGCTCCAGCGCCATATCCAGATGCTACGTTGTAAGAGCCCGTAATGTCGGATCCTGCATCAAATCCAGAGGCTATATTATAGGAGCCAGTAACATCGCCTCCAGACCAAGCGCCGGATGCCGTGTTGCTTGAGCCATTAACTCTAGCGCCCGATTCAAAGCCCGAAGCTACGTTCTGCTGTCCGGTAACCTCAATTCCGCTATTATAGCCTGTAGCAACGTTATAGTCGCCAACTGTGTTACGGCCGGCACGATATCCAGAGGCAACATTCCCCGTTCCGTTAACCGATGCACCGGCATCATAGCCAACGGCAACATTGTGCGAACCGTTCGAATATGACCCAGCATAATATCCGAGGTTCGTCGCGTAGTTCGTTACATTTGTACTGCCAGCAGTTTGAAATCCCGCCAGCGCCCCAACTGATACCTGACTATTTCCGTTAGCCTTCGCATTAACACCAACTGCGACGCTCCCAGCACCTGAGGCGGCAGCAAAGTTTCCTGCGGCCAGCGCATTCACACCCGTTGCGCCGTCGTTGTTGTAGTTACTACCCGCGCCGGTTGCCGTGGAATTAACGCTGAAATAATGTGTCTTGCTCTCTTCCACCACGCCAGCCAGCGCGCCGAGCTGTGAGACATTCACGGCGTCGGTGCCAGACGAGCCAGCCGCGACATTCGTGATGCGACGTTCCGAACCAACCGAGCCGATCGATACTTCTCCCGCTGGGGCAGTACCGGCAATGTCTGCAATGTCACCGGTGGGCGAGAACGCGGTATTGGCCAGCGTACTGCCATCCGCGACGCTGCCAGCGCCAAGCGCCACACTGTTTTCAGCCGTAACTTCACTTTTCGCGCCGAGAGCGACCGAACCGTTGGTCGTAACGTAACTACTGTCACCGATTGCAACCACTTCATTCAAAGTGGTCATTACAGGGGTGACTTCGTTTCCGTCCCGATCGGTGAAGCCATTCTCGGTGACATAATACCCCGTGCCCGCCGACTTACCGATAACGACGTTGTTGCTGCCTTCTATCGCAACCCCCGCAGAGCTGCCAGAAATGAAGTTGTCGCTGCCCTGAACGCCGATGGCGGAATACCGACCAATGGCAGTATTGCGATCACCTGCCATTTGCCCCCCGGAATAAGCACCGAGGGAATAGTTACTGTTTCCCTCGATACCAAGACCGGCTAAATTGCCGATGGCTGCGTTGTCATTACCATTCGACAATCCGGCTAAAGCACCCAGCGCCACATTCTGGTCGCCCTGTGCTCCGCCACCAGCCGAGGCCCCGATATAGGCGTTCGAACTCCCGTTGGATCCGATACCAGCAGAAATGCCGACATACGTGCTGCTCGTACCGCCGATCACACCGGCTCCCGCATTGGCCCCGATGGCCGTTGTGCTACCGGCATCCGCTTCTGCGCCCGCCCCGATTGCGACAGCGCTCTCACCGCCTGCCGAAGTGGCCATGTTTCCAATTGCAACAGCCCCAGCCCCCAGATTTGCCGCGGTCCAGGCGTTTAACGCCGTCAAATTAACGCCCGGTCCGCCATCGGAAGGGACGCCGCTGATAATTGCAATCCCGCCGCCAACCTTCGGAATGTCACAGGTCCACGAACCAGATCCCCCCAACCCCGGTCTTGAACAAAGTCCGCTTGGGGTCACAGCGATATCTGCCAGCGCAGGGTTAACGGACGCCAAGGTGAGCGCCAGAGTTCCTCCGATACCCAGCGTTCCGAGACCAAGGCGCTTTCGACCCACGCCCAGCGACATGGACGATAGACGCAGCGTCGCCATCAAACGCCGTCGAATAGAACGGGTGTCCGGCTCCCCGGCCACCCAATTGCGGATGAATTCCCGGCGACCCTTTGAGGTTATAGAGCTTGCAGCAGAAATTATTTCAGTCATGTTCTCTCCCTGCGCCGTTGGAATCCCCCGCAGGCGTCAATTCTATTGAATTCAAAATTTGATTTGATTTTTGCCGCTGTTCGAACAACCGTTGCCCATCTTTGGCACCCAGCTGTTCGATGGACATTAAGGCCCTTTCGACCCAGCTTTGCGTTATCGGCGGCACCGTACACAGCGCGCGCTCAACACGATCTTTGGCAAGCTTAAGCGCCAGTAGATTTCGGCAAGCATCAAGATGTACCGCCGGTTTCTCCTCCTTGTAGAAAGGAAAAGTCAATCCTAACACGTATAGCGCAAACAAATGGTCCAGTTCATCAGGTGATAACTGAGATGCGTACCTTGCTTCAAGCGCATTCCAGGCACCAAGTGTCTTGGGAATGAGCAGACTGATCGAACTCATGTTTTCAGATGAAAGGATGGCCGCGTTCACGTCAACCCTCCTTCCTGCTCGACACTCCGCCAGTAACTGCGGAGCCTGTTTCCAACAGTGCCTAACGAAATACTAAGTAGCTGGGCGGCTCTCTTCCTGTTGCTGTTATAATATCGCAATGTCTGCAGGATGACGCGCCGCTCTACCTCAGCAAGCGTTTCGCCGACCGGCAACCGGGCTGCTTTGTTGGTCGTTTCCTCCCCAGACATGCTCTCGCTTGCCGTAAGATGGTACACGACATGATCTATAAGCCGCCCTTCGCTGGCAGTTATGACGATAACACCGGTATGCGGGGCAAGTTCCGTGAACACAAAGTGCCCCGCCTTATTATTGATAGTCACAACTGCACTCTCTCCGATAAGCAGCTTGGGCGTCTCTCCGTCAATATCAAGCACGAATGGCAGAAGGTCATAGGGGCAGGCCTGGTCATCATACAAAACAACCAGCTCCGAACGCAGAAAAGAGAGCCGCGCTTGCTGGTGCGAAACATCCTCACACTGTTGCATGTCTATTCCAGAGATCTGCACCGCGATTCCACAGGCGACTGCTTGGGTGTTTTTATTGCGTAGGCCATAGGACCCAGACAGGAGGGCAGATACCAAAGAGCCCGCACAGGCATAGAAATCACCTGCAAGCAGAAACCCCATGACTGCGCCTGAAATCGCCGACGCGCCAGAAAGCACCAAGGCAGGTGCTGTCGACTCCCCGCTTTGAGCAGCGCTTTCACCATCCAAAAGAAATTCAGCTGTGTGGCGATCTTCGTGAAGAGTCATGCTATCCTCACATCGTTGCGAACAACCGCGTCATAGGCGATAGGCATCGAAAGGTAATGGCCCTGGATATGGGTTGCACCGGCAACCAATGCAGTTTCGGCCTGCTGTTTCGTCTCAACGCCTTCGACAACAATGATAGGAGCAAAGCTAGAAGCAAGTCCCACCAGGTGGCTCAAACTGTCGGAGCCGCTCGCCGACGAACGGATGTCACGAATAAATGCCTTGTCGATCTTCACGATATCGAAGTTGATCAACTGCAGAAGCCTCGGAGAGGCAAAACCCGCTCCAAAGTCATCCAGAGCCACACGGCAGCCAAAACTGCGAATGTTCGTTATCGCATGCGCAGAGAATGTCAGACATTCAAAAGCCTGCGTTTCGGTAATTTCAAGGACCAAGCGCTCTGCCAGTTGAGGTCGGGTCTGAATTTGCGAGAGAACTCCAGCCCACATATCCTGATTGCTAAAGTTGTCTGCTGATAAATTGCAGCCGAGGACAGCATTACCGTCGTGCTCGAGTCGATCAAGAACCTGATCAAGCATGTACTGGTCGATCAGCGGGGCTTCATGCATCGTCTCAAGTGCAGGAATAAAATCACACGCACCGTAAACACGACCATCTCGCCCCCGCAGCGCGGCAAAGCATTCTCCATACAATATAGAGTCCACATCGATTGCTGAGTGAATGCCCTGAACCTTACAGAGCACTCGCCCTTCAGTAATTGCCGCCTGAACAACGTCAACATATCTGGTATCGACGATATCAAGATGATCAAACATTTAATCCTCCATGAACAGGGAAGTTTGATCGTATCGAACACCCACAGACAAATGTGCCTTACAAAACTGCACGTCCTTCAATCCCACTATCATTTTGGATGTCTGTCCCGAGCCTAAAGAACGAACTCTACATTCCTCATCGAAACTCTCGACAATCACTCCCCCTCCACACTCCATCTGGACGAACCACCGTCCGTGGGGCTGTAGCCTCGCCATCGAGTGAAGTTGCTTGACTACATTTGCCGTCCGCCACAACAGAGTGCATCAGGTACTAAGTTTCTTGCCCTGTGCCCTCGACAATCAATCTCAGTTGCCTCACCCAAACTGTGGTACCGGTATGTCTACAAGCTGATCTTAGATTAAGCTGATCTTAGATTGGCTAGAAATACAGTTTGACGAATTTTCGCAGTCTCGAGAAGGTTACAAACGGTCCTGCAGATCAGCGTGTGACGCAACAAACGGTTACAACCGTCGGGCGAGCTGTTGCGCAACTGTTGTGCAGTAGCGTCAAGTGCGCTTCTGAGAACAAGTTATACCGCAACACTGAATCATGATGGTGGGAATGCACAAAGAGGCATGTCACTTAGGGGGACTGAATGGGCGACAAACAGAAGGTGAGCGCTCAGCTTGATCGAATCTTACGATCAAGCGCTTTTAGCAGCTCAGATAAATTGAGAAAATTTTTGAGCTATGTGGTCATAGAAACTATCGAAGGTCGTGGGGACCGAATTAAATCATACTCGATAGCGATTGAGGTATTTCACCGTCACACCGATTTTGACACCTCCCAGGACGGAATTGTACGAACAACCGCTAACAGGTTGAGATCCGCATTAGAAAAATACTACCGACTGGAAGGGATTAATGACCCGGTGGTCATTTCTCTACCTAAAGGACGCTATGTTCCGAGCTTCGTCGAAAAACCGGTCCATTTAGAAACTATAGCACCTGGCAATGAAGACTTTTTCGATGTCAGCGAGACTGCAGTATCAGTAGCTGATGTTAACGCTGTCAGTAGCCGCTCCGTTGTTCTGCATCGGAAGATCCGGTTATGGATGGCCGCAGTCTGTTTTTTAACAGTGATTATGATCATAGCTGGTACTGTGCTACCATATCTGCGTGATCAAACACGATGGCTGCCTCCCATCCTTATCATACAAGCAACAACGGCGCTTACAGACGACGAACCATCGAAACTATTTGCCCGGAGCCTGCCCGTGCGGTTGTCGGGTGCGCTGTCTCACTATGATATAAACAGTGTCACGAGAGCATTAAATTCGGACGAGGCTCACACAGGCGCCGTCAAATTTCCACCATACCAGAGTATCTATGTAATCACTAGCGAAGTGGCCGCAGATGAATTCGGTCTCGTCATATACTGGCAGCTTGTTGATGCCCGTACGGGGGCGGTGCTTTGGTCGTCAACGATACCCGAGAAGGGTGACAGTCGTTCCTTAGACATTCTAATCCATGAGCTTGTGGGGGAAGACGCGCTGATACGCTTCTTTGAACGGCGGAAGCTTCCAACCAAGCCGATTACCGGCTATGTGTGTGTGACACATACACTCAATAAACTCACGACAATCACCGATGCCGATCGCGCGTGGATGTCGAGGTGTCTGGCTGACACTGTTGCTGAGCAGCCGGACTACGCTCAGGCTTGGGCATTGCTTGCGCGCGTTCGGGTAGAGGATAGCATCGCGGCCGCAGACAGGGGTGAGATTGATATCAGCAAAGCGATGTTGGACGATGCCAGAAGAAGCTATCTGAATGCTCAAAAGCTCGCACCTGCATCTTGGTTTACCCTGCATGCGAGAATAGTGGTCGAATTTCAAATGGAGAATTTCGAAAGCTTTGAAGCTTTGGCATCTCAAGCACTGCTCATTCTGCCAAAAAATGCACGAGAGCGGCTCGTTATAGGCAGTCGGCTTTTTGCACTCGGAGATTACCAACAGGCGCAGGATGTAATCCAGGAAACCATCCCATGGATCACATATCCTCAACCCTCAGATCACTTGTTTCTGGCAGCTGATCTTTACCGGCGCGGGGAGATGAATAAAGCTAGGCTGCTTTTACAGGGCCAACGGGTTCCCGACAGTAAATTATACTGGGTCCTGTTGGCCTCAGTCGCTTGTCGCCTCGGCGACCTGACCACAGCAATAGCGGCACTAAAGTCATTGGACGATCTGAGCCCAGACTTTTCACATATGTTCGAAGCAGACTTACGCAATCGTCACTTTCGCAGTGACTTCATCCGAGAAATTGTAACGGACTTGAATAAGGTGCAAAGCAGCCAATAAAATAACGTGAGAAGTTTTTATTGTTCCGGCTCTGCTCCCGAAAACTGGAGGTAAATCGGGCCTCAGGTCAACCGATGCGAACCATATCGCCACAGCCACAGGCAATGCTTAAAGGCTCAATCACACGCTCGACACGCCGCAGGCCTGCCGGCAGCGCACCGGCTTTTCGTTCCTTGCGTGGAGATGCCGCCTCGTCGGGACTGAGAGTGCTGGCCGCCATCTTCTCTTCAACAGCCGTAATCCGCGCCTGCGTTTCGGCAATCGCCCCCTCCAAATCTTCCAGCGTCAGTTCCATCTGCGCAGGAACGAGCTTTTCCGATTTCGGCCCGAACTTCGTGCGCCGGTACTCCTGAACCTGGCCTTCCAGCTTCTCGATCAGTTCTTGCAGGTCGGTGATGAACACATCCTTTTCGGCCACCACCGCCTGCTCATGCTGACGCGCCGCCCGCTCGACCGACAGCTTAAATTGCATGTCCGCAAACGCCTTCACCACCTCTGGCGGAAGCTCTGGGAGCTGGCCGAGATCAATGGGTTTCGATATGCGTTATCATAGCATGTCACAGCATAAAAGCCCAATAAAACAATGACAAAATGCCAGCGAGATCACCCCGCAGCAAAGGGCGGCGTCACGCGACGCCAATCGAGACCTTCAAATAAAGCCTCATATTGAGCCTTTAAAGACGCATGATCCCCTCCTGCACTTTGGGCCAGGCAAAACTGCCGTTATCAAGAATTCTATATGTCAGAACCAGTCCGGTGCCATCCCATACCAGGATTTTCAGCCGATCTCCCCGCTTCGACCGGGAGCACCGGCCTTATTATACCCTTCGGTAGAAACCATAATTTCATTATTGTACTTGAAGCGAACACGATATTCGCCTGCTTTGTCTTGGTAAATTTCGAACTTGTGTGCCATAGGAAACCTGTTTGAAGTTAATTTGGTGTAGCTGTTTGGTCCCAGCATGTGATGGTGCAGAATTGTCACCGACACAGCGGAGGGAGCTATGGGCCAAATTCTCCACGGCAGCGCCAAGACCACGCACGCCAATCGAGCAGAACTACAGCGATCGAAAGCTTCGGCCGCGCAGCTCGCCGCGCGGTTCGGGATGAACGAGAAAACGGTCTTGAAGTGGCGCAAGAGGCGTTCCGTCGAAGATATGCCAATGGGTCCGAAGGAGCGCCGCAGTACGGTTTTGACGCCTGTTGAAGAGGCCGCGATCGTAGCGCTGCGGGTCCAGGCACGGTTACCGTTGGACGATGTCTATATTGCGCTCAAGGATGTCATTCCGCATTTGACCCGTTCTTCGCTGCACCGGTGCCTGCAACGCCACGGCATATCTCGTCTGCCGAAAGGCGACCGGGAAAAGCCCAAGAAGTTCAAAGACTACGAGATTGGCTACTTCCACATTGCATTGCCGAGCTCCGCTATGAAGACGGCAAAGGCTTTCTCTTTGTCGCGGTTGATCGGACCAGCAAGCTGGTGTTTGCCCGGATATATCGTAAGGCCACAAAATTGGCGGCAGCCGGTTTCCTCAAGTCATTGATTAGAACCGTGCTCTACAGGATCCATACAATTCTGACTGATAATGGCGTACAATTTGTTCAGCGCGAGCAAGGTACAAGCCTCACTTTACCGCACATCTTCGGGCGGGTCGCACTTGAAAACGACATCGAGCACCGGCTGACAAAACCATATCATCCGTGGACCAATGGTCAGGCGGAGCGGATGGTGCGGACGATCAAGGAAGCGACCGTCAAATCCTTTCACTACAGCTCGATCAATGAAATGCGCCGGCATGTGTGTGATTGGCTGACTGCATACAACTTTGCCAAACAACTCAAAGCCTTGAAGTTCAAAACGCCCTATGAAGCGATTAAGGAACTCTGGAAGTCAAAGCCAGAGGCCTTTATCGTTAAACCGCACCATCACATGCCGGGACCAAACAGCTAGCCTATCCAATCGGAGACCGATCATGAGTGTAAGGGTAAAGCGCAAATTATTGCAACAGCGTTTAGGACTTGCCTCATCAATGCGTTTTTAGAGTACCCTTGTTGAGCTCGACTTTGCACAAAATTGGCATCGATTTTGAGTGCCGCACTGAGCGTCTTTGGTGAATCAATTCGCCGCAGCTTGTGACCTTGCGTCATTCGTCTGATCGGATTCGAACTGTTGAATGACCAAAGCAGATGAATGCAATAATGAGACCGGGGATGCGGTTCCTCATCGTCTTCACCAATGGCTAGAGCCTTTTCGTTGCGGGTTCACAGCGCCCACATGGAGTCATCTGCTCGTCCTTGTCATGGGAGCTCTCCTTGCACCGGGGAAGCGAACAGTGACATCGTGTCTGCGAATTACGGGTCGCGCCGATGTGACCAGCTTTGCCACTTATCACCAGTTTCTCAATCGGGCTCGCTGGAACCCACGCTTGTTGGCAAGACACTTATTATCCATTGTTGTGACACGGCTTGTACCCGAAGGCCCCGTTGTCATTGGAATGGACGATACAATAGAACGGCGATGGGGTCAGCGTATTGCTGCTCGAGGTATATACCGAGACCCGATACGTTCCAGCCATGGTCATTTCGTCAAGGCCAGTGGATTGCGGTGGCTGAGTTTTATGGTTCTTTCACCGGTCCCCTGGGCCAAATGCCTCAAAGCAATGCCTGTGCTGACAATCCTGTCTCCCTCAGAACGATATAGCCAGAAGATGCTCCGAAGACACAAGATGCTGACCGATTGGGCAAGGCAGGGCCTGCTGCAGATATGTCGTTGGCTACCAGGTCGCCAGATCATCTTTGTCGGCGATAGCAGCTTTGCGGTTCATACACTGGCCGCAGCACTTCCAGACAGGGCTACGCTCATCACTCGGTTGCGCCTCGATGCTAATCTTTTTGCAGCACCGTCTCAAAGGCATGAACACACGCTCGGACGACCCGCGCAAAAGGGGCAACCCTTGCCAAAACTAAAAGCTGTGCTCAAGGACACAAATACCTCGTGGCAGCAGATTGCAGTATCGTCGTGGTATGCCAGACAGACCAACAAAGTTCTCGACATCACGTCGGGAACAGCTCTTTGGTATCGACGTGGAACACCACCCAAACACATTCGCTGGGTCATCGTTCGCGATCCAACATCTCGCCGCGAACCGCAGGCCTTCATGAGTACGAATACGGATCTTGATCCTGTGGAAATCATCTCCTACTACGTTCGGCGTTGGCAGATCGAGGTCACTTTTGCCGAGACCCGTGCGCATCTTGGTGTGGAAACGCAAAGACAGTGGAACGATAAGGCCATTCTGCGCACGACGCCGTCTTTGATGGCACTCTACAGCCTCGTAACACTGTGGGCTTGTGATCTGCTCGGCCAAAACAGTCTTCCGTACACCGCTGCCTGGTACAAAAAAACAAGCTGCACTTTCTCCGACGCCATCGGTGCAGTTCGTATGGTTTTATGGCACCAGGATATTTATCGACAGTCCGCGTTTCACCCGGACATACCTAAAATACCGCCAGGGCGGATCAAACGAATGGCAGAGGCGCTTTGCTTCGCTGCATAATGTGCAAAGTCGAGCTGAGGGCGTCGTCATTTCTCATTCGCTAAACTTTCCAATTTTGCCGCGCAAAAAACAGAGTGACTCATTCTCTCAGGCAATAAAGGCTGATCGTTCGCGATGTTATAATATGATCATTCTATCAGATTTCTGCGTCGATTTTTGACTACACTATAGTGATAGTCGCTCTGCCGTCTTATACCGTACATTGATTCACATTAAAGTTGCTGGGGGTAACTTGCAATCATCACTCAGTAATGATCGGGCGATACAAGCTTACATTTTGACAATCGACGTTCCAGGGGGGCTTCGCCGTGAAAATGCGGACAATATTTGGGCTTCTACCGATCTCACATATCAGTTTGTTTCAGGCTTTACTGTTGATGATGATTTATCGACGGGCTACTCTAGAACGATTTCCCGTCTGATTGAATCAATCAGGGTTTTCAAATCAGTGTCGAACTGATTCAACATCCCTGCTGGTGAAGGAGGCCAGCATGGATGGCTAAAGCTCTTTCACTCGATCTTCGCCAGCGCGTTGTGAATGCGATTGCCACCGGTATGTCCCGCAGACAAGCGGCTGAGCGGTTTGGTGTGAGCGCCGCCAGTGCTATTCGCTGGCAGAAGCAGTTCAGCGACACCGGAACCATTCAATCCGACAAGCAGGGCGGCGACCGTCGTTCGAAACACATCGACGCCCATGCCGCCACGATCCTTGCGCTTTACGAGACGACGCCGGATATCACCCTTGCCGAAATCAAAGTGCGGTTGGCTGAGAGTGGCATAAGGGCCGGGATCGGCACGCTCTGGCGGTTCTTCGACCGGCACGGGATCACGCGTAAAAAAAGACGGCGCACGCGGCCGAACAGGAGCGACCAGCTTTGATGCAAAAGCGCCAGGAGTGGTTCGAAAGCCAACCAGACCTCGATCCCGAGCGTCTGGTATTCATCGACGAAACCTCTGCTTCAACGAAGATGGCGCGCCTGTATGGTCGAGCACCGAAAGGTCAGCGGTGCCGGGCATCCGTCCCGCATGGTCATTGGAAGACCACGACGTTCACCGCCGGCCTTCGACTGGGCGGCATGGCAGCTCCCATGGTGCTGGACGGCCCGATGAACGGCGACGCGTTCCTTGCCTATGTCAGCCAGGTTCTCGTTCCCGAACTGACGCCTGGCGATATCGTCATCATGGACAATCTTCCCGCCCACAAGGTTGCAGGCGTTCGCGACGCCATCGAAGCGGCAGGGGCAGGCCTGTTCTACCTGCCGCCGTATTCACCCGACTTCAATCCGATTGAAATGGCATTCTCCAAACTGAAGGCCTTGCTTCGGGCCGCAGCCGCCAGAACCGTCCCTGACTTGTGGCAGGCCATCGCCGACGCCATCAAACAGTTCAAACCTGACGAATGCCGGAATTACTTCAAGGCTGCCGGGTATGATGCTTTCTGATGGGAAATTGCTCTAATCTGAAGAATTTCATGCGGTATAAACGTGCGTTAACATCACGCGAAATTGCAGTGTATATGGGCCATCGTAAAATCTGGGAAAAGATTATAGACGATGGAGTTTACGCCGGGCTGGTTTTGGAAGACGACGCGCAGATCGTAAATTGTATAGAGCTGGAGACGTTTCTCCATGACGTTCTTTTTAAATTGGACTACAAAAGCTGGAGCATCATAAAATTATCTACCTTTAACAGTACAAAGACTCTGGCATCCAGATTTGTTGGCGCTTCAGAACTCGTGAGCCACAAACACCAACCCAAAGGGGCAGTTGGGTACCTGATCAACCCACACGCTGCAAAGCTTCTATTAAAGCGAAAAAAAATATTCAGACCAGTAGACGAGGATTTTGCTCATCCATGGGAATTTGGTCTCAAGGTATGGTCGTCTGCTGCATATCTTCTTTTCGAAGAAAGCAGGCGACTCGCAAACTCGAGAATAGTTCATGACAGGCACGACGCATACATGCGGAGCGGGTTTGGCTGCACGAAAATAGGGCTCAAGCGAAATATTCTTAAGTTCGAAAAACAGGTTCGCGCTGTATTGTACAAACGTAAACTGGTGGCCAGTTTTGATGGCCAGGAAGGCTGGCATTAGAAGCATTCTAATGTAGGAGAAACTCTCGTTCTGAAGCGATAGGCTGATAAATAGCATTGTATAGGACTACGTTGTGTCGCCCCAATATAAGATAGATGAGCGTCGCTTTATCGATAATGCGATATGCATGAAATATACTGCCGACGTTCTTGCCGCCTTCCTTGCTCGTAATCCAACACAAAGAAGAGATATTCCGGATGCAATAGAATCTATTTACTCAGTGTTTTGGTCCTTATCGCGTTAAATTGGGTGACTGAGTGAATGGAAAAAGAGCTATACCTTCGTAGGCTAATCGCGCTCGAGAAAGTTTATCATCAGACACACCTGTTCTTATCATGTCAGTATCCCGGTTGGCGGGAGACGCGGCTTCGTCTCGCAAGACATCGCCCTTTAATGTCGGGCATCTGGCTCTGTGTTGGTGCGTACGTTTTGAAGCACCGCAAAACTCCTCGGCCGGCATTCTAAGCTGAAAGCGCAGAGCAAGTAGCATACGATCCTTTTTGTCAGACACTGCTGGATTGGCTAGTACTAAAAATAGCGAAAGCAGTAAAAAATGCGCATGACGCTGCCGCAAAAATCGGAAGGCCGTGCGGTGAAAACTCCATCGATAAGCCGCCTATCAATGGGCCACTGAGCGCTCCCACTCCCCACGATATGGACATGAGCGCGTAAACACTTACCAACTCACTCCCCCTAAAACGGTCCCCCAACATGGCAATAATAGTCGTGTAGATACCAACGAATGCTCCCCCCAGATAATTAGCAACGGATAAGCGATCCAAACATTCGATAGTGCAATGGGCCAGACGAGCGCTCCGATAGCCGAAACTACCGCCAGAACAACTACGAGTTTTTGGCGCTTCACCCTGTCTCCAAACCATCCTACAGGAAGTTGTAACAGTATAGAACCAATGAGTAGCACTGTCAGCAAAAGTGTGGCCGATCGCTCGGACCAGCCAAGCTGGATTGCGTAAATTGGCAGTAAAGTCAGGCTGGCCGCCTCCAATGCCGCATTCAGCCCCGCAGCTGCGATTGCCAACGGCACCGCTTTTACAAGGCGAAACAAATTGCCATTGCTCTCCTCTATTGATTGCAATTCGCCAGGTCGGCCGACCTGCAGAACAAGACAAGCAAAGAATGTGAGTGCTGCACCAATGATAAAGGCGAGAGCCTGCTCGCGTCCAACAAGCGCAAGTATTGCCGGCCCCAGGGCTGTTCCCGCTGAGAGAGCGGTCACATAAATAGCAATTATTTTTCCCCGGCTAGCTTCGCTGGCAATCTAATTTAGCCATGCTTCAGAAACTACAAACATTGTTTCAGATGCGGGCCCCAGAGCTGCACGTAGTGGAAACCAAATCCAGAACATAGGTGCAGCAGGAAAGAGCGCGAACAGTGCTCCTGCGACAACTAGTACCGCGCCACAGAGATTATGACGGGTTGGCTTATCGTAGAATAGGGAGGTCTTCTGGTGGGATCAGGAGTTGGATGCTGCGTGCTGCGCCCGGCACGCGGGATATAAATCCTGCCTTCTCGAGGGTCAGCACCATCTGGTGAACAGACGGAGCGGTAACGGCGAAGTGGCGACGCATGTCGGCTTCGGCCGGAGGCTGTTTGAAGATGCGGCTATAGGCGTAGATAAAGGCCAGGTACTGGCCTTGGACTTGCGTAAGGCCATGTCTTGCCGTTGCGGCTTGCGGGTCAAGTGAGGGACTCATTTTCGGTTTCATCTGCGTCTCCGCGCTGAAGGAGGTGTCGATGAATATAAAGTTTTACGTAGAGCTTAGCCAATCGGAACGTGATCAACTGGCTGCTTTGTTGAGCGGGGGCCGTCATGCGTCGCGCAAGATCAAGCGCGCCCAGATCCTGGTCGCGGCGGACGAAGGCTTCAGCGACGAGTTGATCGCGGCAACCTTGAACGTCAGCGGATCGACGATTTACCGGACCAAGCGCCGGTTTGTGGAAGCCAATCTGGAGGGCGCGCTCAGTGAAGAACCGCGCCCGGGCGTTGGGCGCAAGCTATCAGCCAAGGAGGAGGCGCTGTTGGTGGCGACCGCCTGCTCAAAGCCGCCGCCCGGGCGAGCCCGCTGGACGCTTGAGCTTCTGGCCGATGAGATGGTCCGGCTCACCGATCACGACGAATTGTCCTCGGAGACCGTACGTCGCCGGCTGGCTGAGAACCATCTCAAGCCTTGGCGCAAAGACATGTGGTGCATCCCAAAGCTCGATGGGGAATACGTCGCGCGCATGGAGGATGTTCTCGACCTCTACGCAGAGACGCCTGATCCACAAAGGCCCGTGGGTCTGCTTCGACGAGAGCCCGACCCAACTCATCGGCGAAGTGCGCGAGCCCATTGCGGCCAAGCCTGGCCAGTTTGAACGCTACGACTGCGAGTATCGCCGAAACGGCACGGTCAATCTGTTTGTCTTCATGGACGCCCACCGGCCCTGACGCAGGGTGAAGGTCACCGATCGGCGAACCAACCAAGACTTCGCCGAGTGCATGCGCGAACTGGTCGATGTCGATTATCCCGACGCCCCGATCATCCGCGTGGTGATGGACAACCTCTCCACCCATTCCGCCGGGGCGCTTTACGACGCCTTCCCCGCGCCGGAGGCTCAAAGGGTCCTGAAGCGACTGGAGTTCCACCACACGCCCAAGCACGCCAGTTGGCTCAACATGGTCGAGATCGAGATCGGTGTCCTGCGCAGCCAATGCCTCCACCGTCGTATCGACAACAAAGACACTATCATCGCCGAAGTCGCAGCATGGGAGCAGCAACGCAACGCTAATGGCGCCCAGATCCAATGGATGTTCACAACCGAAAAAGCCCGCCAAAAGCTCCGAAAAGCTTACCTCGTCAAAGAGTCATAATCTCTGTGGCGTGGTACTAGTGCGCCTTTCGTTAGTCGACCAAAGCCAAATCGAGACAAAAGCCGGGGTAAAAACGGAGCGACTATCAGCACACCTATCGCATACATCGCACCGTTCGCGCCAATCAGGAACTCCGAATATCCCGAACGGACAGTTCCAGCGCGATCAAAGGCGCGCTGAGTCCGTAAGTCAGGCCAAATGTAGCCGCCGTAAGGATTACGACAACCATTGTTCTCATCGATTGGTGCAAGAGACCGCCCTTTCCGTCACAGAGCGTTCGTTGGTGCGAGCAAACTGCCTACGGGATTGGATGGCGCGAAAAATCCGATTTCTCCAACGTCTGTCGCTATGTTCAACAACCTGATGAAGTAATCGAGCACCAGCCCAGGAGTCCATGTCATGGCTTCGGCTCTGCCACGCACAATACGCATCAGCCAAAAATGGGGATCACTGATGATGCGGAACAAATCTCGCAACGGTTTTCCTGTATCGCTTGCCCCTTCGATTGCCGCGTCTAATGCCTGGATTACCGTCGTGGAACAATTGCGTGCTGTGAGGTTGTAAGTATTATTCTTGCTATAGACTTCCCAGAACGCCCGCAGCGCATGGGCGTTGAATCTGCGAAATACAACCTTCTGATCAGGCATACACCAAGCAGCAGCTTCATCGGCCAGTGATTTGTTAAAACGACCTGACACATCATTCTCATGACCAGCGGAGAGCAGGGCACGAAAATCGTCTGGGCTGTGATCAATATCGTTTGCGGGATAATGGCTGACATATAAATCCGGCGGCATCTCTAGGGCCGCGTGGCCGGTAGAAATAACCCCCTTCTTGTCCACTGCTGCCACGTAACGGTCAATCAACAGTCGGCGCTCTGGATCTTTTATCGAACCTAGCGCGGTCCAAACATAAACGTTCAGGTTAGAACCGCTTTCCGCAATAGCGCCATAACTAGCGACCGGGTGAACTTGGCCTCCCTGCCAATTGCGGGCTGCATACAATGGAAGAGACGTGATTGATGCCCCCTGAGGCAACTCTCGTAACGGCAACGCTAAACGAATGAGCCCATATCCGGAGGTCAACAAAAGCAACGCGAAGCAAAATGGGACTGTCAACAGATGCGGAACCGGCCAAGCGAAAAGTATCATCAACGCAAGACATACTTCAATCAACCCCGCCGCCACGCCCATACGCCAGCGCACACTACGTAAAATATGGGCCGAGGCGATCCGGAACAGTCCGTCGATAAGGAACGCAGTGCCGAAGACAATCGCAGCACCAATATTGTTGTCCCACGGCACATTAAATACTAAAAAAGCCGCAAATAGAAATGAACCACCCCGTATTACGTCGATCCAATGGCGACGTAAACCGAGCGATACGGCGGCGGCGATCTCCACGCTTCCTTCAATAATGAGGAACAGTGCCAATGTATCCAGGACGACTGATAGCCGCCCATCACTCAGATCGAACAGCAGCAGAAACCCCAGTAACGTCCATACGATACCAGCCAACATAAGCACGCGCCACAGGGGTTTTAATGCCCGTGCGCCTAGAAGGAGAAAGAGTAGCCTGATCATAAAATTAAGACTTGAACCGCCGGGCTTGATGTTGGTTGCGTGCAGTGAGCCAGACTTAATACGCAATTCACATAGAGATTGTAAAGACAAGATGGAGGTCAAGACACCGCCATATTCAATGCAGTGCCTGGCATGGGACGCATGACAAAATTGCTGGCATGTAAATTCGCATGATGCTGTTGATTGTGACAATGAAACTGAGCCACGATCTTTTCCAACAAGGACACGACGCCGTCTTTGATGGCACTCTACAGCCTCTTAACACTGTGGGCTTGTGATCTGCTCGGCCAAAACAGTCTTCCGTACACCGCTGCCTGGTACAAAAAACAAGCTGCACTTTCTCCGACGCCATCGGTGCAGTTCGTATGGTTTTATGGGAGCAGGATATTTATCGACAGTCCGCGTTTCACCCGGACATACCTAAAATACCGCCAGGGCGCATCAAACGTATGGCCGAGGCGCTTTGCTTCGCTGCATAATGTGCAAAGTCGAGCTAAGGGGAAAACCGTACGAAATTGATCACCGTTACTTTGACTTTGAATGCTTCGTGTTGCGTTACCACCAAAACGCTATGCTCTCTATATAGGAGTATCGTCGCTGTTACCTTGAAGGTCACTGATGGCACATTTGTCAGTGACCGTCATCAGAACCGTTGACAAATTGGCGTCGGGCTCGTCAAGCAGGAGAAAGACGTCAGTGTGCAGTGGCACAGCAAGGATGTGGGATTGAAAAAAATCCTATAAGGTGAAAGAAAACGCCCAGCTCGTGGTGGCAAATATCGGCCATGTAAGCTGTGGGCGACGGAGTATTAATACTGATCACCTGAAATACGGCAAATAATAATCGATAACCTGCTGTGGATAGGAAGAGGAAAATGCCTTGTATATTAAATTTGATCAGGCACGTATGATGCTTCACCCGGAAATCATCGTGTAAACGCAGAATGCTAGCCAACACTCCCACAGCAACCGCTATTGATCACACAGCTTTAAAAAATTCATAAGCTGGGGCGCTCACAAGGCTGCCAGACTTTTCGGTACAAACAAGAAATCAAATTCCGGTATTTGTTGCGAGCAACGCCCCGGAATATTGCGAGACATTGACTCCGGTATAATCGATTATTCTTGATTTTGCAGCTCATCTAGACCGTCATAGCCCATCAGACGATCTAGCATAATTTCCGTCATTGAACGGTTGTCATTCCCATTATCTATAACCACAAACCAGGACGCGACTATTCCACATTCCTGACAATATGAGGGGTGTTCTCCGATACCTTCTTTACTGCAGCTTACACACAACCAACGTTTTCCTCTTTCTAACATTCGACGACCTCATTCAAAAAAAATTCCGGTATTGCAAATTCATCTCCTCTATCAAAAGAGCAATATTTTGATAACCGATACGAATATAACAATAAAAAGTTGTGCTCCTCTAGCTGCAAAACACTTGGCTTAAAAGGCCCCATATCTCGAGCAGAGTTTGCTTGCGAAAAAGTTAAGGGGAAACACTCCATGGATAGCGCCCTTTGCTAACCTTGGTTGATTGAATCCCGGCCCGTGTCTATGATTATTCGTCGAGAGCTTCTAACATGAGTTCGGCTGTAATTCCACTGCTATACTGCTGCTGCCCCGTGATGAGTCGTCCATCGCGAATTGCGAAGGGCTCATTGGCGGCTTGGCACAGGAAAGTGGTGCCAGCGATATCCATCGCAGCACTCTGAATGGTGTATTCATTCAGCTTCATACCGAAGGCGACATTCACCTTTTCTTCTTCTTCATCGGTGAAGCCGGTCCATTTCTTGCCCTCAGCCAGCAGCTTCCCGTTGGACAGGCGGGTCCACAACAAAAGGCAGGACCCGTGGCAAATCAGCGTGACTATCTTGCCCTTATCGTAGAAATCCGCGATCAGCGCATGCAGTGCGGTGTCGTCCCTGAAGGTGAGCAACGGCCCACCGCCGCCGGCAACCCAGACCGCGTCATAGTCGTCCACCGAGATCGCACTGATGGGAATCGTATTCTTCAACATCGATCCGAACTTCGCATGCTGGACAAAGCCGAGACTGATGAGATCGTCTGCATAAGCACCGTCAGGTGTGCGCGGATCGCTATGAGTGTCAATCATTACCTCGCCGCCTTTTGACGAGGCGAGCTTCACATGATGTCCTGCTTCGATGAACATCAGGAAAGCGCGTGTCATCTCCTCAGCAAAAAAGCCAACGGGAAATCCTTTCAGTTCGGTCGTGTTGGAGACGATCAACAAAACGCGGCGCGGCTTGCGCTTTATGCCGATGCGGGTTTCAACTTTAAGATCGGATACAAGCATCTTGAGTTCCTCTGAGGATTTTGATTTATTAAAATGCCTAGCTCATGTTGGGTTCCAACCTTCACGCTTTCCAACGTTGGTAGCTTTGCGTCCTCTGCGGCTGTAACCCCACTCCAAGACTTCGGTGCCAACATTATTTCAGCGTGAACGTGTCAGCACTGCACGCCCCCGAAGAATCCGCCTTATATTTGCGCCAGTCGTCGATGCTGAGCATCCCGATGCGAACAGCTCCGCTACCGATCTGACTGCTAATATCCTTGACGGTGAGCCATAAAACCGGTTCGTCGCAGAATCCGTTTTTCCCCTTGTTCTGTGAGAAGAATGCGTCCGCGTTGAGTACCTTGTATACGTCTCCATCAAACTCCGTATCGGTTCCGCCCTTCCAAACATCGGAGTACTGTAGCTTCAACTCCCCCTTTAGTTTTGTGAAGCTTGCTGACGTGCGACTGAGCTTCATCGTATTCCCCAAGGTCGAGGAGGTTCCATCGGACAGGGCAGAATAAGAGCGGGTATTTTCAGTCGGCATTGGATCAATCTTTGACTTAGCGGCAGCGCCAAACGCTAGAAGCAGCCCCATGGAAGTTGCGCAGATTAAACTGGTTACTGAGCTGGGAGTGAACTTGATCATCGACTTTTTGTTCCTCTTGAATTTGAACGTTCCCGCGTCGAGAACAGAGACTGCTTTCTGAGTTTCCTTGACTATCAATATAGTTGCCGTCTTCAAACCAATGACTAGGCCGTGTGGACGGATTTGATTAAGATGAAAACCGCTGCGATTGCGACGATTGATCGGAAGTTTCTTGCTGTTTTCTCGCAACGTAAAGCGACACGTTTGAACCGTTTGAGCTTCCCCATCATTTGTTCGATACGTGCGCGGCCTCGATAAAGTGCTACGGCAAAATGTTTTGGAATATTCCGCCTGTTTGATCTGTAAGGGATCACTGGAATAGCGCCAGCCATTCGCGCAGTCTTTCGATTGTCATCGCTATCATAGCCCTTATCAGCAATGATAGCGCGGTGCGTGATTTGAGGACCTGTTTCCATGAGGCTTTTAAACTGTTTGCTATCGGAAGCTTCACCACCGGTCAGTTCAAACCCAAGGGGCTGACCATTTCGGTCGGTTTTCAGATGGATTTTGGTTCCAAACCCTCCACGCGAATACCCGAGCGCTTGGCCTTCCTGCCCCCTTTTGCACCGGCTGCAGAAACATGGGCGCGAATTACGGTGCTGTCGAACATAGCAATCAGATGAGCGCTTTCATCAAGCCCAGCTAAAATGGAGAAATAGTCTTCGAAAATACCTGCTTTCCCCAAGCGGTCAAAACGCTTCCATATGCTGTTCCAATTACCATACCGTTCCGGCAGTGCTCGCCACGAGATGTTGTGGAGGGTGAAATAATGTAGCGCTTCAAGGAATAGACGGTCATTTTTGGCTTTCGCGCCAACGGCTGGCAGACAAGCGCGGAAAACCTCCAGTGCCAGTTCATAGTCACTCTCTGTCATCTTGGTGCACATTGCCGACCTCCAAACACGTCGACAACATATGAATCACCTCAAGTGATAATCTGGAACCCGAAAACTTATACCTGAGTCAATTCGTCCACACGGCCTAAGAGCGTCAACCATTAAGAATATGATCATGTTTTTATAATACGGCGATTATCTACAATGCTCACGGGACGGTTTGGCTCTGCAGTTGGCCCGCGTTCATCTCCGTGGGCACAATCAATGTTCTTCGCAACTATCCTCCGAAGCCACCTTCCTTGAGATAGTGTTCTTCTTCTGGCGTCGTGGTGCGGCCAAACAAGTGATTACGATGTGGAAACCGACCGAAGCGCCGGATAATCTCTCTGTGTCCCACAGCATGACCGAGCCACGGCTCGCCGAGCTTTCTGTTCAAGACGACCGAGATGTCCTGGTCAGAAATATCTTCCGAATGCGCAAAGGGGAGGCAAAAGAATAATCGCAATTCGGGATCAATTCGTTCCATATGTCTGGCGTCTAGAGCTTGTCGCGCGTAGTGGCGAGCCAGCAGATCGGTTGCATACATGTGCGCTGTGTTTCGAAACGCATTACGTGGAAACTGATCAGTCAGGATCAGAAGAGCCAATCCACCCTCGGGTCCAGCGATCCAATCATCATGCGCGCGCGCGGCGATCTGCATATGCAGATCGAGAAACCGTTCGCGGAAAACCCGATCAAATCGTGGGTTCTTCTCAAACCACCGTCCTTGCTTGCCCGCCTCCTGCCAGAACGCGAGAATGGACCTGTCCGGCAGGCTTGTGTGCACATCCCTTAAAAATGGTCGTCCAATCACGGCGATGCCTCCGGCGCTGCGGGCAAGCCGCCTCGAGGCGCATTACCATGGATCAGATCGCGTCCGGCATATATGCCATCGACAGTCTCTAGGGCGAAGCGCTCGGCGTCGCGCCGACGCACATCCTCTATCACACGACCACGTTCCTCTTCCTCCACGTTCATCAGTTCCAACGCCTTCTGGCCGAGAGTCAGCGCTGATTCAAAGGTCTCGCGGATCTGGTACTCGACGCCCACCTGGAGTAATTCAATGGCATGCTCACGGTCGAACGAGCGTGCCAGTAGTGGAACTAGTGGAAATTCCGTTGTCACAAGCTCGGCGATCTTTAGGCTCGCTTCGCGATCATTGACAGCAAGAACGATAAGGCGTGTATTGTGGGCGCCGGCAGCATGAAGAATATCGAGGCGTGCGCCGTCGCCAAAATAGACTTTGAACCCAAAATGTTTTGCATCACGGATGGCGTCTGTATCGGTTTCAATAATGGAGATCGAGCAGCCATTGGCCAATAGAGGCTGGCTGACAATCTGGCCGAAGCGGCCAAAGCCAATCAGCAGCACACTGGCTGCGAGATCCTCTGCCGCCTCGATGCCCACCATTGATGGCGCGGGCTTTGGCATCAGCCGGTCGTGCAGGATGGCTATAATCGGCGTTAGCGCCATTGAGACGATAATGGTCGCGGTCAGGATGGCGTGGGCCTCGCTGTCGATAATGCCAACCGAGGCGGACGCAGCATAGAGCACGAAAGCGAACTCCCCCCCCTGTGCCATCAGCACGGCACGTTCGACTGCTTCACGATTGCTCGCGCGAAACAGGCACGCAATGGCATAGATACCAACAGTCTTAAGCACCATGTAAGCGATGACAGCTACGACAATGGGCCACCAATTAGTGGTGATTACTGTGATATCGAGCGTCATACCCACGCCGAGGAAGAATAGACCAAGAAGAATACCGCGAAAAGGCTCAATATCAGCTTCAAGCTGATGACGGAAGGAGGATTCCGATAGGAGAACGCCAGCAAGGAATGCGCCCATCGCCATCGAAAGACCACCAAGCTGCATGGCAAGCGCTGCACCAAGCACGACGAAGAGTGCGGCTGCCGTCATCACCTCGCGCGCTCTGGCCTTGCCCAGAAGGCGGAACAGCGGATCAAGCAGATAGCGACCTGCAAACACCAACGCAATGATGGAAGCAAGTCCGATGGCGACGTCGGTGATACGGTCCGCAAGGGTAGCGTTTTCACTGCCGGACGCGAGAAAGGCGACAATCGCCAGCAACGGGACGATCGCAAGATCCTCGAATAACAGGATCGCAACGATGCGTCTGCCCTTCGGCGATCCCATGGAACGTCGCTCTTCGAGCATTTGCATAACGATGGCCGTCGAGGTCAGCACAAAACCAGTGCCCGCGACAAAACTCTGCACCAATGGATAGCCGAACGTCAGTCCGACACAAGTGAGTAAACCGATACAAACGCTGACCTGGATTAAACCGAGCCCAAATATTTCTCCACGCATCGACCACAGCCGGGAGGGCTGCATTTCGAGACCTATTATAAACAGGAACATGACGACGCCGAGTTCCGCAACATGCAGTATCGCCTGCGGATCAGAAAACAAACCTATGCCGAACGGGCCAATGGCCAGGCCGGCGGCAAGATAGCCGAGCACCGAGCCAAGGCCAAGCCGCTTGAACAGCGGAACGGCCACAACGGCTGCGCCGAGCAGTACAACAATTGGAAACAGATTGAAGCTGCTGTGAGAAGCGGCCTCCACAGCATGAGCAACGGACTCTGCGGCCATCGCATCAGCCTCTTGCCAATTGCCACGCCACGGCGGCGGCGAATGTTGCAGGGATCGCGAAGACAACGAGCAAAATCGGCAATTCCTGCGCGACCGTGTAACCTGCCCGGCTCACGCCCACCCACATGTTCATGAGAGCTACTGCCAGCCAGACAGGGACAAAAGCTTTCGCTGCAACTGTTATCCCAGCGACATCACCCCCCCAGAGCTTTCCGAACAGCGCAAACACGCCGAGCTGAATAATTCCGGCTATGATTACTATCAGCATATGCAAACTATTATTCCCTCTGTGTAATTCGGTTTCTATGTGATCATCATTGGCAGAATGCCTCTTCGGCTGTCTAATCTGGATTGTTCATCTTCCCATGGCGATGCTTTGTTCAGCGCGACCACGTGTGTGGACCTTCAAAGAAGCACTCGTGAATTTTGCTATCGCAGCAAAATCTCCGTTAAACGACGGCCCTCCAGCCGGTTGAAGTATTGCGTCCGTTTCCACAGCTCAAGAAGCTCTTTTTCAACGGCCAAGCTGGACATCCCGACAGCAGCGCAATAACCACACCCCTTCACCTCTGTTGCGACAGCAGTTGCCTGAGCCTTTCTCTGCTTGATTACACGGTTGGTGTGTATTACATGTTCGCTCAGCCTGTGATCAGTTGCTCGCCAGAATAGCCGCAAGATTGGCCGATGTGCCGGTCAAGATTGCCATCCAATTGATTCCGAACTCTATCAAGAATTTGAAACTGCATTCGCAGCTCCCGCTGATTACGCGACAATCCGTATTGCTTTCTCGTGACGTGACCTGAATAAAAAGATGTGTTTTTTGTTCACCTTCTCAAACACCGTCTCGGCACGTCAGTGAATTTTACGAAAACACACTCAAGTTCCTAGCAATGTCTTTGCCTGCATAAGGCGGAAAAACATCAAACTCAAGATCGGGGTTGCCCATCAACATTGCTTTGGTATTGCTGAGGGCGTCGAAGCCGGCTTTGCCATAATATTTGCCCATGCCACTATTGCCGACACCGCCGAACGGCAAACTATCGATCCAGCAATGCAAATTGGTTTGATTGACACAACTTCCCCCGAACGAGAGCGATGAGAGGACAAAATCTACCATGGTCCGATCTTTGCTAAAAATGTAGGCGGCAAGTGGTGTGGGCTTACGCTTTATGATCCCGACAATTTCATTGAGATCGGTATAGGGCATGACTGGCAGAACCGGGCCAAACAGCTCCTGCTGCAGCGCCGGATCATCCCATGTCGAAGGAAAGAGGACGGTTGGCTCGACATATCGTGAACTTACATCGTAGCGCCCACCATGCACGACCTTTTCGGGCAAGATGTAACTCGCAACCCGTTCCGCGTCATGCTCGCTGATCATCCGCGCAAAGTCGGTACTCTGGCTTGGGTCTTCACCGTACATCCTAACGATCGACGCCTTGAGCTTTACGGTGAAAACATTAGCAACGCTTTCATGGACATAGACATAGCCGGGCGCAATACACCATTGGCCGGAGATTGCGTTGTGACCCCAGACAATACGATCGGCGGCAACGTCGAGATTGGCAGTTGCATCAACGATAGTAGGGTTCTGCCCACCGAGTTCAAGGATGATCGGGGTCAGGTTCTCGGCCGCTGCTCGCATCACTACTTTTCCTACCGTCGACGAACCTGTGAAGAAGATGAAATCGAATGGCAGTTGCAGAAGCTCGCCAATTTCCTCGCGCCCACCAGTCACGACCGAAACATTCTCCGGCGCAAAATACTGCGGCGTTAACCTCGCCAACAGCGACGCCGTAACCGGCGTGGTATTGGCGGGCTTAAGGATGACTGGGTTGCCAGCGGCCAGTGCCGCTATCGCAGGGTCGAGCAGAAGAAGAATTGGTGCATTGAACGGGCCGATCACCAGCGTGACGCCATAAGGCTCCTTGTAAATTACGCCGCTATTGCCAGTTGCTTCCAGCCCGGCCGGGATCGGAGTGGGCTGCGGCGCCATCAAATCAAGAAGGTTCTCACGATAATATTTGATCATCCCGATTGGTACAGTGATTTCAAAGACCTGTTCGAAGGGTGGCTTGTGGAAATCCTGATAGAGTGCGGCGCAAAACGCGTCTTTGTTGTCGCGCAGCATCCGCTCCATGCGGTTGAGCTGGTCGATGCGCCAGTCGTAGCTCTTGGTCGTGTCGCTTAGGAAATGCTCGCGCTGTGTGTCGAATAATGGCTGGAACCGGTTGGTCACGGAAACCTCCTGGAGGAATGTACCAAGGCAGTCGGGGATATCCCCGACCGCCTTGGTACACTTACTTTGTGGTATAGCCACCATTAACGAGAATAGTCTGGCCGGTCATCCACCAGCCATCAGAGACCATGAAGCGGATATAGGGGACGATGTCCTCAATGTCGGTCAGGCCCGTTTTGGAGAAGCCGGACAATGCCGCCGCAGTTTTATGATAGGCAACCGCGTCCGCGCCCTCAGCCGGATAGAAAAACGGCGTGTCCATTGGTCCCGGCCCGATCGCCGTCACCGAGATGCCACGCGCACCAAACTCCTTCGAGGCTGCTCGCGTGAAATGCTCGACCGGTGCCTTGGTGCCAGCATAGGCCGCGTAGAAAGGTGTGTATGCACCCAGCAGCGAGGTGACAAGCGTCACCAGCTTGCCATTGTCGTTGAGATGCCTGCCGGCTTCTTTGATGAAGAAGAAGGCCGTCTTTGAATTGACTGCGGTCATTTCGTCATATTCGGCTTCCGATATCTCAACCATCGGCTTCTTCAGGACTTTGCCCACGGTATTGATGGCAATGTCAGGACGGCCAATTGCAGCGACCGCATCCGCAAACAACTTCTCGACAGCACCTGCAGTGGTCATATCCGCCTGGAAGGCAACCGCTTCCACGCCTGCCGCCCTGACCGCAGCCACGGTCGCGTCCGCATCCGCCCTGGTCGCAGCGCTGTTGTAATGGATGGCAATCGCCTTGGCACCCTGAGCCGCGAGATCGCGTGCGATCAATCCCCCGAGGTTCTTTGCTCCGCCGGCGATGATGACGGTTTTTCCCTTGATGCTGTGGTCAGTCATGAGGTGGCCTCCTTTGCCGTTAGGCGGCCGCTTGAAAGACCGCTCTCATTTGCTAACAATATCCTCTGCCATTGCACAATAAAGACAATCATTCTGACATCACCTGTCAGAAAAACAGCACAATGGCCTTAAAACCTGGACCGCATCGACCTGTGCCCTATCTTCGTACCTGTTGTCCATTGTCCAGACTTAACTCGGGTCTACGCCACCAACAGGAACGGGAATGGTACAAATCAGCTTTCCAAAGTCGGTTCGAAGCTGCCTTACGAAAAATACCACCGAATATCGCATGCTGTGTCGAAGACGATCAACGATAGAGGGTACATAGGCAGATCATGAATCGCTTATGCTATCGCGCAGAAACTCAAAAGCATTACTAATATTGAGTACAAAGTACGCGGATGATTTTGCTCGAAATCCAACAGATTGGTCAGATTCCGACAAAAAACCGGCGGCAGATTGTTTGCGCGTTCAATCAGGTGTGCTTAGGCTCAGGACTCATTGCTTTCCGAGCCAGAATATAACGGCTGCTGCGAGGTCTATTGCTGCGCGGAACACGACGGGGCAGCGATCATAACGGGTAGCAATTCTTCGCCAGTCTTTCAGTCTACCAAACATGATTTCGATACGATTGCGCCGCTTGTATCGGCGTTTGTCATATTTGATAGCCTTCTTGCGGTTTTTGCGCCCCGGGATGCGGCTTTATCTCTTTGTCTTTTAACTGTTTTCTGAACCAGTCAGCATCATAGCCTCTGTCAGCAAGAAGCCAGTCGACCTCTGGTAGCGTCGCGATTAAGGCTGCAGCTCCGGTATAGTCGCTGATTTGTCCTGTCGTGATGTGTAACCTGATGGGGCGACCCTGTGCATCGGTGACGGCGTGCAATTTGGTATTCATGCCACCCTTCGCCCGACCGATCAGTCGTCCATCGCCCCCTTTTTTAACCGTAGGCTTGAAGCCGTGCGGTGAGCTTTCAAATAGGTCGCATCCATCATGACAGTCTTTCCAACCGACGATTTGGAAGACAGACCTTCTAATATCTGAGCAAATATCCTCTTGTGACACCAACGGTTCCAACGATTATAGAGCGTTTTACAGGACCCGTATTCCCGAGGAGCATCACACCACCGTAACCCATTGCGAAGAATGAAGATAATTCCACTCAAGACACGCCTATCATCAACGCGTGGGCGTCCATGGCTCTAGGGAAAAAAGGGACGAAGGCGTGCCATTTGTCCTTCACTCAGCCAGTAAAGATTACTCATCGATCAGTCTGCTCAAGCGAAACTGAATCAGTTCATAACTCTAAAATCAATGGGTCCTGAGCCTAGTCACCTTCCGATCCCTTGACACGATCGGACTACACACACGGCCCGGACTCCAGTGGGGGCTATCGGCGGCTAACTGTCGAGAACCGTGCGCAGAAGTTGCGCCACTCTTTCTTCGTCATAGGTTCTCAGTCGTCCCAGCCGGGCTTTCCCGTAAAGCTCAACAAGCCCTTGTTTTGCGGTCAAACGATCTGTGCACGGCGAACCACACTGTGAGTGTGCCTAATGAGGCGACTAATGCGCTCCGGCTCCCCGCTTCCTCGTGAAGACACCAATCTTATTCTCTCTCCAAACCGAGTGAACCGTTGGACTTCAGTCCTGTCCAACCAAAGAAGTTCAGCTCTCGCCCACCCAACAACGAGTGGCAATCTTCAAACTATCCGCTCTATCTTCGGCGTGCCTTTTATTGAACGCTCTTCCAATTGGGACGCAACGGCTCTCGACAGCAGGACCTCAGCGATTTGGTGGGCCCTGAGTTGTCTTTGACATCTTTTAAAATTTGGACTCCGTATTTTCTGATGTGAAAAATAAAGCTTCGCTGATTATGCATATCACTGCGGGAAGTTCAAATCGGTTGATTCTATTATATTTCGCATAAGACGAAACAATATAAGCCGAACATCTAAGCTTAATCTCTACTTCTATATTTCTTTGATACTTACCTCTCATGTCACTTCCTTTTTAAGTGAATCATATTGTTTCGCAGACGTACCTTTCTTCTCCGTGGCGCTACGAGCGCTTAAACGGCCACAAGGATTCCTGCATTGTGTGGCGAACGAGTCCGCTAAGGGATGTGTTCATGACAGTGAGACAACCGGAACGCGCCATTACAGTGCCCACTGCCCACTAACTTTACGAAAACTGCCGCAGCCGGAACAGAGAACGCTAGCGAAAGAATAACGCGACCATATTGCCCCATTTTTTGGCATTTGCCCTTAATCGGCTCTCTATATGAGGAACTATGTTACCAGGACCGTCCATCTGGTGGGCTCCGCTCTTCCACGCCCACTTTGTGACCATAAAGGGTCGATAAAACCAGTTTCTCCGGCTTTAGCATGGCGATTCTGGCTTGCAGTTACGCGAATATCCGCTAACGATGCGATAAGCCATATCAGTGGTAGACCAAGTCTGCACGACACGCCTCCGACGAAGCTTCCGTCAGTGTCGATGATCACAATATACACTTGCAGCGCTCAGCTATTACTGACACACGGATTGCACACAACAAATTACTTATTCGGGAGGATATTCTCTATGCGGCAACTAGCTGCAACACTATTTCTCAAAAAATGTATTTATTTGATCAGATCAAACAATAAAGATCAGTTTATATAAAACTAGGGGCTGACATAGATAGCGTGTCTGTAACCACCAGTGCTGCAGAACTTTGATAAGGTTATACCGAAGCCCATTGATTAGAACCGATGTGCCCAATCTCGCAATGCAATTGAAATGATTGTCCATGGATCGGCGATAAGCTTGCACCAGGCCTTGCAGCAATGATCGATGATGTCGTCATAGGTTTCAAAAATCCGGTATGACAGCCAATTATCACGCAGGCGAGCAGCGCGGAACCTCATTGAGGCTCCGCTCTCTCAGAACCGTACGTGAGACTCTCGCCTCATACGGCTCCCATCAGGCAAACGCGTTGCTTGGACCGTCACGCCAGGGCACGAAGAGACCTACATGTCAATCGGAACGGAATATTGGGTCTTCTCTATTCGGCCCGTTGAAGTCAATGCCTAAAAGCTTCCGTTTTGCCCGCATCTGACGTATTTCGCAGGTCCTCGCTTCTCTTCGAGATCGGCTCTATGGCCCTCCCAGCATGGGATCAGTAGAATGAAGCGGCCCAATCTGACGCGCGTCCTGATCGTGAGAGTGCGCCCGGCACAAGACCCTAAGCGAACTCACCTCATCCATCGTCCTGCGAAGGACGTTCTTCCACCGGCAAGTGGAACTTTATTGTTTGGCTCTCATTTTAAATGGCTACCGACATGCTGTCTTTTGTCCAATGGAATTCCGTGCCATCTTTCCACATACGATGCATGATCACGGCCATCCGGCGAGCGAGTGCAACGATTGCTTTTTGCCTCCCACGTCGTTTGGCGATATTCATCGCCCAGGCTTTCAACCAAGACCATTTCTTCACCCGGCTCAACATGACCTGAGCTGCTTCATAAAGCAAAGCTCTCATCATGCCATCCCCACATAAGGAAACACGGCCGATACGATGACTTTCACCTGACTGGTTGAGGACAGGTGTCAGCCCCAACGCTGAACCGACAGCGCGTGATTTACTGAATCGCGCCGGGACATCGATGGTGCTGATGAAAGCAAGCGCGGTAACAGGGCCGACGCCAGAGATCGTCATTAACTGTTGGCATGCCCTGTCCTCACGCACGATTGCCAGGAGCTTGCTGTGGAGTACCGTGAATGTTTCGCGCAGCTTTTGCCGTGCTGACAACAAGGGTTCCATGATCTCAAATAACTCCGCGCTATCGTCAACGAGTTCGCGGATGCGATCATCAAAACCAATGGTTCCTATAACACCTACCTTAAGACCGAAATTGCGTAACAATCCGCGGATATCGTTCTCAATGGCAATAGCCTTCTCCTGAAGTAATCTGCGGGCTGTTAACAAAGCGCGACGCTTCTGGCTCGTCAATGTGTTGATTGCCGCTAAGAATTGACCCGGTGGGGGTGCGGACGAAAACTTGGACTATCAGGGAGGTAGTTCATGTATTCCTACGAAGACCGGATGCGAGCAGTTGCGCTCTACATCAAGCTTGGCAAACGCCCGAAAGCGACTATTCGCCAGTTGGGCTATCCAAGCAAGAATGCTTTGAAGGGCTGGTACCTGGAATATGAGCACCTTCTTGATCTGCGTTTAGGATTTGCGCCCCGAGCCCCAAAGTTCACACAGGCGCAGAAGGAAGCGGCTGTTGAGCACTACCGCACACATAGTCGTTGTGTTTCTGCAACGATGCGCGCCTTAGGCTATCCAGGTCGTGCAACGTTGACAGCATGGGTTCGTGAGGCGTTTCCCGAAACTAGCAAAGCTGTCACTGGAAGAACTGGACGTCCGCGATATCCGGAGACGTTGAAGAAGGCTGGCGTCGTCGGACTTTATAATCGGCAAGAAAGTGCGCAGGCCCTGGCCGAAAAGCTCGGCGTATGCAGACCGACACTGTATAACTGGAAAAACCAGTTACTTGGTCCGGAGGCTCCCGCAATCATGAAACGCAAGAACAACTCACCGCCAGTGCCAGAGCGAAAAGAATTAGAGCGCCAGCTCGAAACACTGCAGCACGATATTCAGAAACTGCAGCTTGAGCACGACCTTTTGAAGAAAGCGAATGAAATTCTAAAAAAAGACCTGGGCGTCGATCTGCAACTCCTGAATAATCGGGAGAAAACGCTGTTGGTTGACGCCCTAAAAGATCTTTATCAACTCCCGGATCTGCTTGCTCAGTTGGGACTGGCGCGCAGCTCATATTTTTACCATCGAACCCGCATGAGGATGAGCGACAAGTACCTCACTATTCGTCAAAACATCACCGAAATCTTCGAAGCCAACCGTCGATGCTATGGCTACCGCAGGCTACAGGCGTCATTAGCCAAACAATGCGTTACAATCTCAGAGAAGGTTGTGCAGCGCTTGATGAAGCAGGAGAACCTGATCGTTGCCACGCCAAAGCGGCGGCGATACCGCTCTTATCTCGGAGAAATCAGTCCGGCACCCGAGAATCTTATTAATCGCGACTTTCAGGCCACAGCCCCAAACGAGAAATGGCTGACCGATATCACTGAATTCCATATTCCGGCTGGCAAGGTGTATCTCTCGCCCATCATCGACTGCTTCGATGGTTTGGTCATCAGCTGGTCTATCGGAGTGAGACCAGATGCGGAATTGGTCAATACGATGCTTGATGCCGCCATAGAAACTGTCACAGGTAGAGATGAGTGGCCAATAGTACATTCTGATCGGGGAGCACACTATCGCTGGCCGGGTTGGCTATCGAGGATCAGTGATGCGAAGCTGGTGCGCTCAATGTCTCGCAAGGCGTGTTCCCCAGATAATGCCGCGTGCGAAGGTTTCTTTGGCAGGCTAAAAACGGAACTCTTTTACCCTCGTGACTGGAAGAACACCGCGCTCGAGCAGTTTATCAAAGAAGTTGATGGCTACATTCGATGGTACAACGAGAAGCGGATCAAGATATCACTTGGCGCTCAAAGCCCAATCGAATATCGAAACAGTCTTGGCATTGTGACGTAAAACCAGTCCAAGTTTTTATCCGCACCCCCACCGGGGCAATTCTTAGCGGCAATCAACACATGCCTCTTTACTCCTGGTTCGAGCCCTCGGATTCACGTAGTGCCAGTGAGCGGCATCTCTAAATCGCCAAAACAATTAGTTGCTAAAGAAGCGAAATAGGTTCACGGTAACTATTCCAGCAGCTATTTTACGGGCGTTGCTGTTTGAGGGTTGATTACCCTGGCCCCAAGCGAGGGGGACACAATGTCTTCCCTATTTCGTTATCCGAAGAAACCTGAATACGCGACCATCGCTGGTTACTTCTTATCCGCAGCGAGCCTTGCCATGATTGTCTACATTCTGGGCGAGGGATTGTTTCGATAGGCCAAGGCAAGGACGGCGAGAAAGGCGGCGCGCGAAATGACCGAAAGAACCACGGAAACCGAAATCACATTCATGCATCCGTTTCATCTAAAATCCCTTTCGGAGCCATTGGAAGCAGGCACGTATCGCCTGGTAGTTGACGAGGAGTTGATAGAAGGTCTGAGTTTCACAGCGTATCGGAGAGTTGCGACCCATCTTGAGCTTCCCGCGATCTCGGTCGCAATGACCCGCCGCCAGTTCCTTCAGGTATCATCGGCGGAGATCGATGAGGCATTGGTACGCGACGCAGCTAATATGGATGCCGGGGCCCAGTGACCTCTCCTGATCAGGAGCTTGATTGTGCATTGGAAAGCTTCAGGTATGGACACCAAGCTTACGTAAAGTTCCGCGGCACCTTGCTTCATTCCGCTGGGTCCGGGGCATGACCTCTGCGGCCGGTCGGATGGCCATCCTTTTCACCATGCAACGCGTCGGACAGGTGCCAGCCGCACTTTATTTCATCTTCCGTGAGGATCGCTTCCGGTGGGATGCGACCATATCCGAAAAGATTTCGGAGTGAATAGCAATGCCTGCTCAGCGTTCACTCAGATTCAGGCTCCTTTCGGCAGTGCGTTGCATGTCCAGCTACCTTTCCCACAGACTGGCGACATGACAATAGATCATGAGCTCGCTTCAGTAATGGTGGGACGTTGAGGAGATTGTGCCCAAGGAACTCGACGGTGTTTCAGGCAGTGCTTGAAACTACCAAATCCCGTCCCCGCTGCTTAGCCTGGTAAAGCAGTTCGTCTGCCTTGCCGACAAGGAGCAGTCGTCCTTCAGGATATACGAGTTTGGACATCACGACCGCACCACAGCTTACCGTCACGCGTTGCTGCAATGCAGGAGACCCGTCGTGGACAATATCGAGGTCGCGCAAAGCCTGACGAAAACACTGAACCAGTTCAATGATGCCGTCTCCTTGAGGCGCCAGCAATGCAAACTCCTCGCCTCCATACCTTGCTGCCAGATCATAAGGACGCCGCGCGTGGTGACCGAGCAACTGCGCGACGGTCCGCAGAACGTCATCGCCGGCAACATGTCCATAGAAGTCGTTGAATCTCTTGAAATGGTCGATATCTATTAAAGCAAGCCCGATCGGTTCACCGCTACGCGCCGCATTGCAGCAGGCCCGATCCAGCGCATCATCGAAATGTCGCCGATTGGCGATCCCTGTCAGCCCATCCTGTTGCGCAAGCTGTTTCAGTTCCCTTTTCTGCAAAGCAAGCTTGACGAGGTTCCTGATCCTTGCTGCCACTATCGCCGGTCGAATGGGCTTGTGGATATAATCGGCCGCACCCAACCGGAGCCCCAGTTCCTCATCGGCCTCCTCATTTTGCCCGGTGATGAAAACGACCGCTATTTCAGCGGTACGTTCGTCCGCACGTAGCGCCGAGAGCACCTCGTAGCCGTTCATGCCTGGCATGGAAACATCAAGCAGGATTAGGGCGATAACTTTCGCTTGCTGCCTTGCGAAAAACAGCAAGTCTTCGCCGTTCCCGGCGAGAAGAACACGGTAATCCGCACCGAGAAGTTCCGCCAGAACCGTACGATTTATGCGTTCATCGTCCGCGACAAGTATCGTCGGTCGTTCATCCGTCATTGCCCATCACTGCCCTTATTCGCCATCAGCAATGCTGAAAGCCTGTCAAGCCGGGTAACTGCATCCTCAAGTCGAAGGTCATCGAAGGACACCAGCACTTGTTCGAGAATGGCCTTGTGCTCCGGTTGTGTCGTCCAGACGGCAAGCTCTTCCAGTATTTTCACCGCGTCGTAGTCACCCTGTAGAAGTAGCGCCCTCGCTTGTCCAATCAATGGACCAGTCCCGTCGTAGTCGTTAGCGGCGTGATCGATTTCAGAGGCAGCATGCTTTTCGACCTCGCTCGCTACCTCGGCGAGCAGAAGGCGCAGGTCCTTCACAACCTTTTCCAACAGGATCCGTCCACCAGCGGCATCCCTTTGTCGTGCCGCCCGTTCAAGCTGACCTGCATTTTGCTGGATGCTGACCGCGCCCAGGTAACCGACGGCACCTTTCAGAAGGTGTGCCAGTTCCGCAAGTTGCGTTCCCGAAGGGTGAGCAGCAAGACGCTCGAAATCTTCCGGGGCATTTTTGAAGTCGCGCAGGAACCCGCGCAACATTCGGTCTATTCGCTGGAGATTGCCCCCGAAACGCTTCCTCACTGCTCCCATATCAAGTTGAGTTTGCGCCGGATATGGCCCCACTCCAAAATCCAGAGTATTGGCTCGGTCAAGGCTTGCCATAGCACCCGGCAACAACGAGATCAGGACAGAATAGAGATGGCCTTCGTCGATAGGCTTGCTCAGATGTTCGCTCATTCCGGCGGCTTCGACGATAGCGCGGTCTTCGGGGCGAGCCTGGGCGGTGAGGGCAATAATGGGAAGACTTGACCACTTGGCGCGGCGACGGATTGCTTTGGTCGCCTCGATGCCGTCCATCACCGGCATGTGAACATCCATCAGGACGGCGTCGAATGCTTCGTTCTCAAGCGCTTCAATCGCCTCCCGTCCATTGGTAGCGGTCGCAACGACAATGCCCACCAGTTCAAGGAAATCGGAGGCGACCTCGCGATTCAAGGCATTATCATCAACAACAAGGACCTTGCGCCCCGCCAGGAGAATACGCGGATCGTCATTCTGGCGCCTGTTGCCGACAGGCTTCGTGCCTGCCTCGACAACCATACTCGACGGCGCCAGTATTTCCGTGAGTGTATTGAAACTCACCGACTCGGTGATCGGCTTGATAAGCAGTCCCTGCAGATGAAGCTGCTCCACTTTTTGAAGTACTTCATCACGGCCGTATGCGGTTACCATTAGGACTGCCGGTAAATGAGGAAGGTTTTCCTCCTCGCGAATCCTGCGGGCCGCCTCCAGGCCATCCATCTCGGGCATGCGCCAGTCCATAAGAACGATTTCGAATGGTTGACCGGTTTGTGAGGCGTGGCGAAGCTTGTCGATACCCTCCGCACCGGAGGACGCCACTTCGGGGTCCATGCCGAAAGCGCCAACCATGTTGGATAGAATCTCACGAGCGCTGGCGTTGTCATCGACAATGAGCACGCGGCCGCCAGCAAGAACGGAATTGGGAACCGTCTGAAGGTCTTCTTCCTTGCCACTGGCAGGACGGATCGAGATTGTGAAATGGAAGTCGCTTCCTCGTCCGGGCTCGCTACGGACATCGATGCGACCGCCCATCAAGTCGACCAGTTGCCGGCAGATCGCCAACCCTAGCCCGGTACCTCCATATCGGCGCGACGTCCTGGATTCCGCCTGAGAGAACGGCCGGAACAATTGAGCTATCTGCTCGGGGTCGATCCCTATGCCCGTATCCCGTACCGAGAATGCCAGAATGCTCGCCCCTGAAACAGCCGGCCCAGCATTCTTCAACCTCACGCTGACGACGATTTCTCCCTCTTCGGTGAACTTGATCGCGTTGCCAACAAGATTCGTAAGCACCTGCCCGAGCCGAAACGGATCGCCTCGAAGGCGACGCGGAACATCCGGCGCCACTGAAAATGCGATTTCGATCCCCTTCTCGTCGGCGCGCATTGCGGTGACCGCGGAGATGGTCTCCAGCACTTCTTCCAGTTCGAACTCGGTATCCTCGAGCGCAAGCATTCCAGCCTCGATCTTGGAATAGTCGAGTACGTCGTTGATGATCGAGAGCAGCGCTTTCGCTGACAGGTCGATCTTATCGAGATAGTTGCGCTGCTTCGGCGAAAGATCGGTCTGCTGAACCAACCGAGTCATGCCGATAACCGTATTCATCGGCGTGCGTATCTCATGGCTCATCATCGCCAGGAAGTCTGCCTTGGCCCGCTCGCCAGCTTCTGCCGCTTCCTTTGCATTCTGCAATTGCCGGGAGATCTGCATGTCGCGTGTGACGTCGAGCATGAGCCCATCCCAGACCGTCTTATCGCCTACGCGGCGCGGCACTGCGCGAAACCGGAGCCATATCTCGTTGCCATCCGGTTTACGGTGTCGAGCCCGGAAATCGTACTCGCTGAGATTTGTTTCTGAATCCGCCACCGCATCGATAGCCAGGCCACGATCCGATGGATCGAAAGAGGCACCGAGCATATAGTCTTCGGACACAATCTCGTGGATCGGACTTCCCAGCAGCATCTCGATGCCGGCGCTCGCATAGACAAACCGCCCTGGATGTTCAGCATCGCGCTCCATCCGGTAGATGCCACCGCTTGGCAGATTGTCCGCGAGGGCTTCCAACTGGGCGCGCGCATCCTCACGTTCGGATATGTCCTGCACCGTGCCGGTAAGCGCGACGATCTGCCCGGTCGCGTCGCGGATTGCCTCGCCTCGAATATTGCAAGCGAAAGATGACCCGTCCGGGCGAAAATGAACGGCGTCAATGCTATACGGCTCGCCGGTTTCGACACACCGTGCAATTGCCGCCGAGACCCTGTCGAAGCTCTCGGGCGAGAGCATCCTCTGGAGATCGCCGGGCGTCAGAGGCGGGCCCGCGGGGTCCATGCCGTTCATCTCGTTGAGCATCTCGGACGAGGTAAACGCGCCGGTCTCCAAAGTGAGCAACCAGCTACCGACCTTTGCAACCCTCTCGGCACGCTTCAGCGTATCGTAACTGTTTTTAAGCTTCCTTTCAGCATCGCGTGCTTCAGTAATATCGATAACGACCCCTACAAGCCGGTTGGGCGTCGTCTCAGTAGCATGCAGCATACAGGTTGCAGACGTGATCCATCGCGTTTCGCCCGAGGGTCTGATCAGCCGAAAGTCGACATGGCGATCCTGTGTTCGCGTCGCAAGCTCCGCTATGCGCTCATCCGTAATGCGGTCGACGTCACCGGGATGAACCAGAGCCTTAAAATCGGCGATCCCGCGCATCTGGCCGCCGGCCGGGTCAAGGCCGTATATTTTGTAACAGGTAGCGTCGCATCGAAGGACATCGTCGTCGATATTATAATCCCATATCCCCATTCCGACGACTTCGGCCGCCAGCGATATGCGCTCCTGCTGGGCATGCAGTTCCTCCACTGCGCGGGAATGGTCATGGCTTGTCACGAGCAGGGCGAGTTGGTCTTCCATACCGCGCGCAAAATGCTCTAGCAAGCTGATGTCCTGATCCAGAAACGGCGTGCGATCGCGTTTGAGGCCGTCAAGGATCGCAAACAGTGATCCGTCGGGCCAGTATAGAGACCGGCCCAGATACGCATCGAACCCAGCTTCGGATTCCGGACTCCCGGAATAGTCCACCCGAGGCGAAATCCGCAAGACTGCAAGGGGCCTCGCATTTCCTGCAACAGCTTCGAGCAAAGGCGCCGCAAGCCTATCCCAGCCGCTGCCCACCGAAAAACTCCCGGCCTGTTCGCCAAGGGATAATATAATCTCGAACCCGAAAGGTGATGCGCGAACAACGCGTACGGCATCCGCCCCTATACGCTCGACAAGCGTGCCCAGAGAGCGCTGCCAGCGCTCCATTGTCTCCGTCGTCAGTGTGATCGACTGTGCCATAGGCAAGGGTCCGCCCAGTTATTTATGAAACGCCGAAGGCTTCTCCAGCGGGTGTTCCCACAGTTCGCTGAAAGTTACTGCAATTGACTACCGCCGAAAACCGCTGTCAACGCATTTTCAATGCAACAGTAATTCCAGTCTTTTCCCAAGGCGAGACCTCACCCATCATTCAGATGGCTGAGTGGCGCAGATCGCGGAAGTCAGATGATGTCATTTGATGGCGGGTGGATTTGAACCGGTGCAAGATCCGCTCTGTTCGTGGCAAAGGCGGATGCGAATTCTCCGCTCGGGTATTCAGACTTTTGTGAGAACTGCGTTCCACCGATGGAATGATTTCTCTTTCAGCTACGCCATAAGAGCGAAGCTTATCTGTGACGATGACACGCGGTACGATGCCCTGCACCGGCGTTTGTGCACGGATGCGTTTGTCGGCGGATTTGGGTCTTTGAATGGTTGCTCTATGAGGCTTTGTCTGGGGCGCGGATGGATTTTGGCCGTGCCAGTCGAGCATACGATTGAGTGCGCTGCAACCAAGGGCGACTTCTTTTTGCTGATTGGCAAACTTACGGGAGCGCAGCCGGTTGCCAATGATGGATTTGTAACGCCCCATTGATGTCTCTGCCCTGGCGCGTCTGCCATAACCAGTGATGGCTTGCCAGCCCAACCGGCCATGGTCTGCAGGGGCGTTGGTCCACGGATGGCATTTGCGGTTTAAAGATTTTACAGAATTAGGCTTTGGCAGTTAAGCTTTTCGTTCTCAGTATCTTGTTTATGCCTTTCAAACATCATGCTGCTCATCGCCATCGGATACCGCGGTAGTATTACCTTCTGGATCAGTGAAGCGGCGATTGCGGGGTAGTCGGCTCCGCGACGTACGGCACCGGGTGGTCAGTAGCGCTATTCCGATTTGGCGATTGAAACATCTCTGATGTGCGGGATCGTTTTCAATCAACCCTTGCGCCAAACCGAAGGCTTGATGACGTCTTTATTGCAGTTGATGGGCGTTGATCTGCCAGCGCCTGATCATACGACATTGAGCAGGCGCTGTTCCAGCTTGTCGCTTTTGAAGGCTTCGGACCGTCATAAAACAACCGCACCCGATGAACCATTCATGTTCTTGTCGACAGCACAGGATTGAAGATTTATGGTGCAGGCCAGTGGCTTGAGGAAAAGCATGGCTGCAAACCCCAAAGACAATGGCGCAAACTGCACGTTGCGGTGGATGCTGTTACAGGCGAGATCATCGCTGAAGTCCTGACCGATCAGAACAGCAGTGACATCAGCCAGCTTACAGATCTGCTTGGGCAGATTGAGCAGCCCATTGCGAGCTTCATTACTGATGGGGCCTATGACAGTGATGAAACCTATAGATCTGTCCGCAGTCCGGTTGTCAGCGTCATCGTACCGCCGCGAGCACGACAATTACCAGCGAACATTTATGATCCACTGGATCAGCGTGACTGGCACAGTCAAACTATTGCTGAGCATGGACGGATGAAGTGGCAGACGTTCCAATGTGGAAACGACAATGGGCCGGTATAAATCCGTCAATGGAAACTCTCTTCGCTCACGCAAGTTTGCCAATCAGCAAACCGAAATCAAACTCGGATGCCGCATTCTTAATCGAATGCGCGATTCTGCACGCCCTAATTCTGTCCGCGTGAAAGCTCTAGATCTGTAACCAAACATCAAAGAACGCTATCCGCCTTCATTGGCCTCCATGCAACAACGCCAATGCAAGCAGTGCAAAAACGCCCGCAAGGATGAAGGGGCCATGATTTAAAGTAACCAAAAGGAAGCATCCGACACTTGTTATGAGAGCAAAAGGCGCAGCAAGCTGGTGCCATCGCGTGTAGACTGAAGCCAGAATAGCATCGTTGTCATTCATAGAGTTGCCTTGTCCCATAAGAGCACATTCCAATCTGATTGAAGCAGATAAGCGCTCTAAGTATCTGTGTTAACGCGCATCTCTTTCCGAAAACTGTTTCACAGTTTTCGGAAGGCGCTCTAATACTCGCGACATCTAAACCTGTCAGAGCCTTATGCAGAGGTTATGAGTTGATAAATTTCCAAAGAATAGATCAAAACGCCTCTACTGACACTCTTCTGCACACAGCCATGAATAAAATGCTTGTGTGGACGCTATCGCCAATTTTTCCGAAATGTTCTGTTCAACGAACGGCTCAACCATAAATGCTGCTTCCAGGCTATTCGAGAGGTCGCTCAAAACTTGGACGAAGCGCATCGAGAAGGCCTATAACAACCGCGATACCATAACAAATTCAACCAAACCCGAAGGATAGTGTGCCCAGCATCAATCTTTGCGTAAAATTCGCCTCAGAATAGGCGCTTTTTCCGGTGAGCCAGCATTGAAGGTGGTTGGGTCGTAACCCGCAGTGGCGCTGGCTCTCGATATAAAGTTTGGTTCTTTGGCGTTATAGTTCACTGGCGCGACGATCGACATTTCGCCGTATCTGCTGCCATCGAGTGAACCAAATCTGCCACTTCAAAACAGCGCAGTCATTTAACTGGGCGAGTTTCCGTACAGAATTCAGCCTTATCACACAAACAAAAACGCCGCCATCATTGGCGGCGTTCTCGAGTTCGAATTTATATCAGAGACTAACCCATCCGCCATTTTTGTTCGAAGATCTTACGCAAGCATCGATGAACGCGACGCCTTTGACACCATCGTCGACAGTTGGATAGAGAACCGCACCATCAGGCTTTGTGTTATCGCGCTTGGCCTGAATGGCGTTGGCTGCTTCCACATAGATAGTCGCGAACGCTTCCAGATAGCCTTCCGGATGGCCGCCCGGCACCCGCGTGACGCGGGTTGCGGCATCTCCGACGCCTGAACCACCACGGGTGATCAACCGCTTCTGTTCTCCAAACGGCGTAAACCAAAGCCGGTTCGGGTCTTCCTGGGCCCATTCGATGCCGCCCTTGGTGCCATAAACGCGAAGACGCAGCGCATTCTCATTGCCCGGTGCGACCTGACTGCACCACAGCATACCCTTGGCACCGCCAGCAAAACGCAGCATCACATGCGCATTGTCATCAAGTCTACGCCCAGAAACAAAGCTATCGAGATCAGCCGCGAGACTGTCGAGCGTCAAACCAGTCACGAACGACGCAAGATTGAAGGCATGGGTGCCGATGTCACCCGTTGCTCCGCCAAGGCCGGACTGAGCCGGATCGGTGCGCCAGACGGCACCTTTGGCACCGGTTTCTTCAACAGCTTCCGTGAGCCAGTCCTGTGCATATTCCACCTGAACCACACGCAGATCACCCAACTCACCGTTGGCGATCATTTCGCGCGCCTGACGAACCATCGGATAGCCGGTATAGTTATGGGTTAGCACAAATAGCGCGCCGCTCTCGTCGGCCACTTTCTTGAGCTTCTTTGCGTCAGCGAGTGTCGAAGTCAATGGCTTGTCGCAGATCACATGAATGCCACGGCGCAAAAATTCCTTGGCCGCATCGTAATGCACATGATTTGGCGTCACGATGGCCACAGCCTCAATACCATTCTTGAGGCGCGCTTCGCGAATTGCCATTTCCTTATAGCTCGAATAGGTGCGATCCTCCGCAAGGCCAAGCTCGCGACCCGAGGCTTGCGCTTTTTCAGGCGACGAAGACAACGCCCCCGCCACCAACTCAAAGCGATTGTCGAGCCGCGAGGCCATACGATGAACACCACCGATGAATGCCCCCGCACCACCGCCAACCATGCCTAGCCGAATGCGCGGGTTTGCGGTTTCTTTGGTTTTTGCTTCAATGGTCATTGTGTCCGTTTTCCCTCAGAGCCCCAGCATGCGCCGATTGGCTGCATCATCGGTTCCGCCAGCTGCAAAATCATCGAATGCTTTGTCAGTCACGCGAATGATATGGTGCTTAACAAACTCAGCACCCTCACGCGCACCGTCTTCAGGATGTTTGAGTGCACATTCCCACTCAACCACAGCCCAACCATCAAAATCATTGGCAGCCATTTTCGAGAACACAGCGCCAAAATCGACCTGTCCATCGCCCAGCGAGCGGAAACGTCCGGCACGATTGACCCAGCCCTGATAGCCACCATAGACGCCCTGACGTCCGGTTGGATTGAACTCGGCATCTTTGACGTGGAACATCTTGATCCGGTCTTTATAGATGTCGATATTGTCGAGGTAATCCAGACATTGCAGCACATAATGCGACGGATCATAGAGCATATTGGCGCGCGGATGGTTTTTGACCCGCTCCAGAAACATTTCGAACGTCACGCCATCATGCAGGTCTTCGCCCGGATGGATTTCATAGCAAATATCGACGCCATGCTCGTCGGCATGGTCAAGGATCGGCGTCCAGCGGCGAGCGAGTTCATCGAATGCCGCTTCAACCAGACCGGCAGGGCGCTGGGGCCATGGATAGATGAACGGCCATGCCAAAGCGCCTGAGAAGGTCGCATGCGCGCCAATTCCCAAATTGCGAGATGCCTTGATGGCCATCTTCACCTGCTCAACCGCCCATGCCTGACGCGCTTTGGGATTGCCGCGCACTTCCGGCACTGCAAATCCGTCAAAAGCTTCGTTATAGGCCGGATGCACGGCAACAAGCTGGCCTTGCAGATGCGTCGAAAGCTCTGTCACTTCAACGCCATTTTCGCGCGCGACACCGGCAAACTCATCGCAATAATCTTTGGATTCCGAGGCCTTCTTCAGATCGATCAGCTGGCTCGCCCATGTCGGCACCTGAACACCGGCATAACCTTTTTCTGCGGCCCATTTGGTGATGCCGTCCCATGTATTAAACGGCGCTTCATCGCCCGCAAACTGCCCGAGAAATATCCCCGGCCCTTTGATCGTCTTCATCAAAAGTCCTCCAACTGAAAATTCGACCCGATATCGGGAATAAGGGCTTAGAGCGTTTTCAATTTTCTTTGAATCCGAGGAAACGCGCTAAGTATTTGTTTTTGAACCATCTTGTCCGAAAACCGCTTCACACTTTTCGGGATGCGCTATAAATCAAGCGACAGACTGCGCGTCCGCCAAAGCGGACGCGCATATGAATATTAGAACGGAGAATCCGGGAAGTAGAACTGCTCGGCGTTATCCTTGGTCACCAACGTGGCGTCGAGGATATAGTTGCCGCTCACTGGAATCTGGTCGTAGAAGTGACCGGCAGCAAGCTGCATAGCAGTTGAAACCATCGCAGGTGGATAAAGAACATCGACAGGCATCAGCTTGTCGCCATCCATGACCTTCTTGATCATATCCTTGGAACCAGCACCGCCGATAACATACTGGATATCTTCACGGTTAGCCTGCTTGATTGCTTCAAGCACTCCAACGGCCATGTCATCATCCTGACACCAGACAACATCGATCTTCGGATATTTCGTCAGGAAGTCCTGCATCACACGGAAGGCATCGTCGCGGTTCCAGTTGCCATACTGGCGATCAAGAATCTTGACATTCGAGCCTTCGATACCCTTGTCAAAGCCGTCCTGACGCTGCTGATCGATAGGGATCGGCAGACCGCGAATGACGACGACCTGTGCGTCTGGCGTGGTCTTCTTGATGTATTCACCAGCAACCTGACCAAGCGCCGGGTTGTTACCCGCCACATAAAGATCACGGATGGAGTTGTCGTTATTGCTCGGTGCGCGATCGACCAATGCCACAAACGTACCCTTGTCTTTGATCTCCTTGATAGCATTTACCAGTGGATCAGGATCGGATGGCAGAACGACCAGACCGTCCAGACCCTGAACGGCAAGATCCTGCAATGCGTTTGCCTGACTGGCCGCATCCGGCGACGTCTTGACGATCACGTTGAGGCCCGGATGCTCCTGCATCAGAAGCTTGGCCACACGTTCGGCATGATAGACCACACCAGCAGTCCAGCCATGGTCGGCTGCTGGAATAGATACGCCGATCGTGACCTTCTTGTCCTGCGCGCTTGCAATGCCCGTAAAGGCTAGCGCACCGGCGGCCAATGTTGCAAACGCAACACCTAAAAGTTTTCCTCGCATTATTTCCTCCCAAATGTTCAGGGGGCTTTATCCCTCTGTGACCGGACCGCCCCTTCAATCCCGTCAAACTCGTTGTCCAAGGCGCGATAAAGTTACCTATCACGCCTTGGGTTTTTATCGTCGCGACAGCGACCGTTGCACCAGCATGGCGATAATGATGATCGCCCCTTGAATGGCCCCGATCAGATATTCGCTGATGAAGTTGGAAAGCAGCATGATATTGCCGACAATTTCCAGAATGAATGCTCCGCAGATAGTGCCCCAGACACGCCCCACGCCACCCCGCAATGCGGTCCCACCAACAACGACGGCAGTAATCGCCTGCAGTTCCCACAACATGCCGGTTGTTGCAGATGTCGACCCTAGTCGCGGTACATAGAGAAGCACTGCAACAGCCACACAAAGCCCCTGCACGATATATGCAATCGTGCGGACCCGCTTTACGGAGATGCCCGAGTAACGTGCCACATCTTCGCTCGATCCGACTGCAATCACATGGCGACCATAGCGTGTGCGATAGAGTACGAAAGCCGCTATTGCTGCCGTCACAAAGATCGCAATAACCGGGATCGGAACACCAAAAACGGAACCGAAGTAGACGGGTCTGTAGAGCGCCTGAATATCAGGATTGCGCAAAGTGATAGCACCACCCTGCGACAACCATGTCGTCAGGCCACGGTAGATGCCCATCGTGCCAAGCGTGGCGATGAACGGTTCTATGCCGCCGAGTGTTGTGATCAATCCATTTGTCAGGCCACAAAGCGCTCCCACGACCACGGCCAGAAGCACGGCTGCGATCAGCATCATGACCGGATCGGCAATAACACCGCTGTTCATGAACATGATCATGATGCTGCCGACAAAAGCCGCCATGGCGCCAACCGACAAATCCAACCCGCCCGATGAGATTACATAGGTGGCACCAAGCGCGATAATGGCAATGAACGCGCTACGCGTCGCAACATTCAACAGATTGTCGATGCTGATGAAATTCGGATTGGCAATTGTACCCAGAACAAGCAGCAAAAGCAGCGCAATAAAAGGCGCAACAGCCCTCAGATCCCAATCTTTGGACGTTTTCGGCACTCTGCTTTTATCGGTCACTACGTCTGTCATTTACTCCCCTTTTTTGTTTAAGCCGCTTCTTCGGTGCTGACGCCGGTCGCTAAGACAACGATGTCATTTTCGGTCATGCGTTCGCCTGTCACCTCGCCTGCAACCCGGCCCTCGCGCATGACGACGATACGGTCGCATACGCCAATGAGTTCCGGCATTTCAGACGATACGACGATGATCGATTTGCCCTCGTCGGCTAAATTGGCAATGAACTGATAGATTTGTTCTTTGGTGCCCACGTCGATGCCTCGGGTCGGCTCGTCAATGATGACGATAGACGGGTTGAGCATCATCATCTTTGCCAACAGAAGCTTCTGCTGATTGCCACCAGAAAGTTGTCCGGCAAGAATATCCTTGCGGCCAGTGCGGATATCGAACTCTTTGATTGCATCGTCGAGGGCCGCGCGCTCTTTGCGCCGATCGATCTGTAGGCCCCGGACGAATTTGCTGATCGACGCGAGTGTCAAATTGATGCCAAGATCCTTGGTAAGCAGCAGACCCTTGCCCTTCCGATCTTCACTCAGATACGCGATACCAGCGGAAAGACTTTCGTGGGCATTGTGGAAATTGACAGGCTTTCCATTATGACGGACCTGGCCTTTGCCGGGACGCAATCCAACAATGCCTTCCATCAATTCCGTTCGACCAGCACCGACCAACCCAGCAAAGCCCAGAATTTCACCCTTGCCCAAGGTAAAACTTGCAGTTTTGACATAGCCCGCAACACTGAAATCATCGATCTCGAGCACTGGCTCCTGTCCGTGACGTGCTGCGCGATCAGGGTAAAGCTTAGCAACATCGCGCCCAACCATCAGCCGGGCCATGTCGTTTGGCTGAAGCTCCGATGCCATATGAGCTGCCACGAGCGTCCCATCGCGCAAGACCGTCACGCGGTCCGAGATTTCTTTCACTTCAGGCAACCGATGCGAAATATAGAGAACCGCGACGCCTTTGGCGCGAATGTCACAAATGACTTTCAGAAGCGCCTCCGTTTCGACTGGAGTAAGCGATGCCGTTGGCTCATCAAAGATCACCACACGATGCGGTACGAGCAAAACACGAGCGATCTGCACAAGCTGGCGCTGTGCGATGGAGAGGCTACCAACGATGGCATCGGGATTAATATCCGCACCAAGATCACGAATAGCTTTGCGTGCGCCTTCGCGCATGGATTTGTCATCAACCACAAGGCCGTTGGAAAGTTCGCGTCCCAGATAAATATTCTGGGCAACAGTCAGGTCGGGTGCCAGCAGGATTTCCTGATGCACCAAAACAATGCCCTGCGCTTCCGCTTCCACCGGGCCAGAAAACGAGATCGGTTTGCCATCGATGCGAATTTCACCGCTGGTTGGGCGCTCATTACCGGCAAGCAGCTTCATCAGCGTCGATTTACCAGCACCGTTTTCGCCGATAATTGCGTGAACTTCGCCGCCATAAATGCTGAGATTTATACTTTTCAGAACCTGAACAGGTCCGAACGATTTCGACAGCGAAACCGCCTCCAGAAGCGGCGCACCAAGCTCGTTTCGGCTCGCTTTCATACGCGCGCACCAGCGCAAGCACTAAAGCTTGAGCGCCTGTCGAGACTTCTGATTGTCTGAATTGCCAATTGCATGTGAACTCCTCCCAAAGCTTCACTGTGTAACCTTAACGTCGGCTTTGAGGTACGTAAAGCAAAATTCTGCACAACATAAAAATCATTGGCAATTAATAGCTATTCGATTCACGTAGAATGCAAGGCGACAGTTGGAGGCACTCAACCAAAGGGGTATACTCAAATCATAATTTGGACTGATATTCAGCGTACCGCTCGTCACTCAAAAATGAAAAGACAAAGCGCAAAGCGTAATGTTGAAAGGCCGTAAATTCGATGTATAACGCCCCTTGCCGCGTTACAAGACCAATAGAGCGCATTTGATCTGACGCGAATCTTATCCAGAAACGGACGCACACTTTTCAGGGTGCGCTCTGAAACGAGTGGCTGATTACGCCTCGGCGATCACCAAATAATACAATCTTAAATTAGCACATACAGCAAGACACGCGCTTTTTTATATACTATGAAGCAGTACGTCCAAGGCGTGTTGAATTGCGGATACAGACACATGAACTCCCATTTAGCGCAGTCAAAATGGCGCATGCTAGACATGCTGCCAGCCGTAGTCCTTTTCGTGATCGGCCTCACAGCACTCATCTATGCGATGCTTTCCCCACGTGGCGAGAACGGTCAGTTTGCCGTCCTCATGCAGCCATGGGCGAATGTCTCACAAGTGGCAACGCTGCTTAGCAATGCCGATGCACAGATCCTTTCCTTCAATGAGCGAATGAACGTTGTGGTTGTATATTCCGCACGTCCTGACGCAATCGACGCACTTTACGGTGCAGGCGCGTGGCTCGTCTTTGAACCCGCCCAGCTGTCCAGCTGTTTTGACCTTGCTGTTACCGGGGCCTAATCCATGATCATTGAGCTTGATGATATTCGCAGACGCTTTGCGCGCTTTCTGGTGATTCTTTTTTGGCTGCATGTTCCGCTGTTCGCGGTCATCGCTTATGGAACCGGCGCTTCCATCCTCGGCGGGGCGCTTGCAGGAGCTTTCCTTGCCGCAAGCTATAATCTGATGTGGTGGCGCGCCGATATCGCGCCCGCAACCCGCTTTTTGTCTGCCGTAGCCCTCGTGGCTGAGCCTGCAATCCTGCTCTATCTGCTTCGCGGGCACATCTGGCAGATGGACATGCATATGTATTTCTTTGCCATGCTCGCACTTACCATTGGCTGGTGCGACCGCAGAGCAACCATCATTGCAGCCGTCGCAGTTGCGTTGCACCATCTGACACTCGACTATCTGCTGCCATCCCTCGTCTTTCCAACGGGCAGCGATATTCGCCGAGTAATGATTCATGCTGTGATTGTAGCCTTTCAGGCAGCCGTTCTTGTCTGGTTCAGCGATATGCTTGTCGCTTGCGTCAACAGCATCAGCAAAATGCGCGACGAGATCATGGTCAAGAATGCTGAAATCGAGAAGCGTTCTGCCCAGGTTGAACAGGCTTACAAGGCCAAGGGCATGTTCCTGGCAAATATGAGCCATGAAATCCGCACGCCGCTCAATGCCATTTTGGGCTTCTGCCATCTAATGCTCCGCACCGACATGACAGAGCGTCAGCGCGATTACCTTTCCAAGATCAACGGTGCCAGTGGTTCGCTGCTGCGCCTGATCAATGACATTTTGGATTTCTCCAAGAACGATGCTGGCAAACTCACGCTGGAAAACCGTCCGTTCGAGTTGCGCGCCCTCTTTGATCGCAAATTGCAGATTACAAGTGCCGACGCTCGCGCCAGGAATGTGGCAATGAGCTTGCATATCGATCAGGGCGTACCGGAACGCCTTGTCGGCGATGAAATGCGTCTTGGGCAAGTGCTCCTCAACCTGATGAGCAATGCTATCAAGTTCAGCGAGAATGGCTCCGTTACTCTTCGCGTAAGCGGAAAACCAGCAGATAGTGGCGACTACAGCCTGCAGATTGCCGTTGCGGATACCGGCATTGGCATGACGCCTGATCAGCAATCCAAGCTGTTCAGCTCCTTCTCGCAAGCCGATAGCTCCACCACGCGCCGCTTTGGCGGCACCGGACTAGGACTGGTCATCAGCAAGCAGATTGCCGAGCAAATGGGCGGTGACATCACCGTACTCAGCACCCCCGGCAAGGGCAGCGTCTTCACCGTCACGACCACTCTGAGTAATGTGGATCGCGCGCATTCGATTGTCGAAAAGCCACAGGCACATATCCAGAAGCTTCGGATACTTGTAGCAGACGACAATCCGGCTTCCCGCGAAATTCTACAGGGCATATTCGCGGACTGGTCGATTCAGGTCGATCTGGTCGCATCAGGCACCGAGGTTATTGGCGCACTGGAAACCGCATTCCAGCACGGCCAGTCCTATGATCTGTTGCTACTCGACTGGAAAATGCCCGGTATGGATGGCATGGAAACAGTGGGGAGCCTGTATGCCAATGCAAAGCTCGCCAAACTGCCCGAAATCGTTCTGATAACTGCCTATGGCAGCGACGAATTCAAGGAAAAAGCTTCGCGCGCCGGTATCGCGGCCTATCTGCCAAAGCCAATCGAAGCTCAGCAGATATTGCAAACGCTGAATATGCTTTTCCCGCTATCAAAAGATGCCAAGGAAGCTGTACGGGATTCAGAATTAATCGCAGAGCCACTGCGTGGCGCGCATGTTCTGCTCGTTGAAGATAATGCGATTAATCGTGAAATCGCTTATCAGCTCCTTTGTGATGCAGGCCTTGATGTTGATACCGCCGAAAACGGGCGCATTGCCTGCGAAAGCGTTGCGCGAGCTGGATCGCTCTATTCAGCCGTGCTGATGGACGTTCAAATGCCCGAAATGGATGGTCTGGAAGCCACGCGTCATATTCGTCGCGACTGGAGCCCGGACGCCCTGCCAATCATCGCTCTGACCGCACATGCTTATGAAGAAGAGCGCCGCAGATGTGCCGAAGCTGGTATGAACGATCATGTGGCCAAGCCAATCGATCCAAGCGTACTTATCGGAACACTTGAGCGCTGGATGAAGCCACGCAGGGTGGATCTTACCGTCGCCCAACCGCAGGAAAGCCTGATCGAGGTCACTCAGACCGATCTTCCTGAACGCCTTCCGCCATTCGACCTCACACGAGCGCTCGTGCGGGTGAACGGAAAGCAGGCTCTTCTGCGTCGTCTGATCATAAGTTTCCACGACGATTTTGCGAATGTCATCGAATCTCTGATGGATCAAATAGCCAAGGGGGACCTGACCGGGGCACGACGCCTTGCCCATACACTCAAAGGTGTTGCAGCATCTCTGGAATTACCAGAAATTGCGCGTATTTCTGCTGAGGTGGAACTGGCAATAGCCAATGAACAGCTGGTCGGAATGGAGCCAACGCTTTCGGCGCTCAACTCCGCCATGAAACCCGCCTTGAAGGCTGCTGCCAGCCTGAAGGAAAAGGTGACCGCGCCGCAACAGCAGACAAATACGAGTGCTCAGACCGCAGATATTGTATCCGCAGTGACGATGCTGCGCGAGCACCTTGCGCGCCGGAGCATGCGCGCGCGCAGCAGTTTCGATGCGTTGCTCCAAATGCTCGGCTCAGACGCCGAGCAAGGCAACAAAGAGGAAGCTTTACGCACGGCGAAAGCTGCGCTTGACAAGCTCGATTATGAGCAGGCCCTGCGTAGTTTGGACGAAGCCTTTTCCGAAGAACTTCCTCCTGCGAACTAAAGCATTTCCAGCAAAAGTTCGAAACGGTTTTCGGACAAGATGCGCGTTAAAATAAAAAGTTAGAGCGTCGATCTGATTGAATCGGATCGACGTTCTAGAATTCGCCCCAGATCATAAAAACCAAGCGGCGATCTAAACACTACCGGAGTAAATTAAATGCCTGATCGTGCAACCGTCCTGATCGTCGATGACGAAGTTTCAAATATCGAGATCATGAACGCGGTGCTGGAAGACCATTATGAAATCTGCTTTGCCACGTCTGGTGAACAGGCGCTGGAAGTTGCGCGCTCAGTTTTACCCGATCTGATTTTGCTGGATGTCATGATGCCGGGTGTCGATGGTTATGAAGTCTGCATGCGACTGAAGAATGATCGTCTGCTGGCTGACGTGCCGGTTATCTTCACGACAGGTCTTGATGATCAGGAAGCAGAGGTTCGCGGCCTTTCGCTGGGTGCCATCGATTATGTAACAAAGCCGATCAATCCGGTCGTGTTGCGCGCACGCGTGTCCAATCATATCGAGCTCAAGCGTCTGCGCGATCAGCTGGCCCAGATGGCGGTTACCGATGCTTTGACGGGTCTTAGCAACCGCCGTCAGCTGGAAGTCATTCTCGCGGGAGAAATCTCGCGTCTTGCGCCTGCGGGCGCATGGCTTTCCGTCATCATGCTCGACATCGATTTCTTCAAGCTCTTCAACGACACCTATGGTCACCCTGAAGGCGATCGATGCATTGCCATGGTTGCAGCCGCTCTGAACCGTGCTGTGCATAAGGTTTCGGGTATGACGGCGCGCTATGGCGGCGAAGAATTTGCCTGTGTTCTGCCCGGTGCGGACCCCGAAACCGCTTTGGCCACAGCACATGAAATCCAGTTTCAAATCCAGTCGCTGAACATTCCCCATACCGGCTCGGAAGTCAGCACGAACGTAACCGTCAGCATGGGGATTGCATCTGCGCGCACCCATCCCGATATGGGCGGATCACTTTGGCTGCAGCACGCCGACCATCAGCTTTACACGAGCAAAAAGAGCGGTCGCAACCAGATTGCAAAGACCGAGTTTTCAACGGCCTGAAACTGATACCAACATCCGATGCGTGCAACTTATTGGATGTCGGTTAAGCCTTTGTAGAGAATGAATATTTGCAAGGCATGATGCGTCTCTATCTTAGCGCATTGGTATGAACACATCACGTCAAATCGAGATGCGCCTTTAGCGGCATGTCATCATGGATAGACACAGTCTGCCGTTCAATCATGCGATGGACCAGAGGGGGTGTTGATCCCTTGTGCAGAGCAAGCAGCCTTTCTGACACTTCCGCGTCAGATTGCGTACGCCGCTGATTGTGGCGCACATATTCCACCCATGTCGGAACGTGATAACTTTCCGTCCATGTTTCCGGATTTTCCAGATCGCGCAGCAAGGCCCATTGTCGTGCGCCGTCGCGAATGCGAATGCGTCGCCGCAGCGCCATTGCCCCAAGAAATGCCTGCACATCATCCTGAGCGATTTTATAATCGACCATGATCATGATCGGGCCACTGCGCGACCGTAGGTCTAAGCGCAACTGCGGTTCGCTGAAGCGGTTGAGTGGGTCGAGATTAAGCGATTCAAATTCCGGCTGCGGCAGCAAAAACCCGACGAGCGCACCGAAGAGCAGAACGCCGGCCGCCGCCAACAAGGCTCCCGGAACGCCGAATTCATCGGCAACCGAACCCCATAGCCAACTGCCCGCCGCCATGCCACCGAACGTGGCTGTCTGGTAGAGTGCTAACGCACGACCAACTACCCATCGCGGGGTTGAAAGCTGCACAGTCACATTAAACAGGGAAAGCGCGAGAACCCACGACAATCCCGCAGGAAGCAGAAAAATACAGCTCATCCAGATGCTGCGGCTCACCGAGAGCAAAAGACAGCTGAGCGCAAAAGCGACAAAAGCACCGCGTACCAGCCATTCATTGCCCAGCAGTTCACGCAGTCGGGCGCTTGAAAGAGCGCCACCTATAGCACCAATCCCGAAAAAACCGAGCATGATGCCATATGTCAGTGCTGTGCCTTTAACGAGGTCACGTGCCACAAGCGGCAACAGTGCAAGAATGACAATCGCAGACAGACCGAACAGAAAGCCGCGAAACATGACTTTTAGAAGATTTGGCGACATAGCCACATAGCGCAGCCCGGCGACCATTGCAGGCCCTAACGCTTCGCGCGGCAACGTGGATTTCGTCGTCTGAGGTTGCCAGCGCCAAAGCGCTAAAATAAGCGCGCAGTAACTGAAGGCATTGAAGATGAAAGCAAACGCAGCACCCGCTGCCGCAACAATCGCGCCACCAATTGCCGGACCGATGCTGCGCATCAGATTGAAACTCATGGAATTAAGAGCAACTGCTGCAGGCAAATCTGTTCTGGGAACAATGTCGCCCATCGATGCCTGCCACGATGGATTATGCAAAGCACCACCGCAACCGATGAGAAAGGTGAAGCCGAGCAACATCCACGGTGTCAGCATGCCCATATAGGCGAAAGCTGCAAGCGCAACCGAGATGACGAGCAGGAGAATCTGAGCGGTGAGCATGATGCGACGGCGGTCGAAGTTATCCGCAAGTGCGCCTGCCGCAACCGAAAAGATCATCACCGGCAAAGTAGTGGAGGCCTGAACTAGTGCGACCATATCATCCGAACGCGCGATGGTGGCCATCATCCAGCCCGCACCGACAGTCTGCACAAGACCGCCCAGGTTTGAAAATAGCGTCGCAGACCATAAGGCGCGAAAAGTTCCATACTGAAACGGCGCCAGGGGGGAATTTCTTTGCGGCATTCGGACGACCTCCATCCTCATCCGTTCTTCTAGGCGATACGCGAATCGCATCCAGGGAACAAGCAGCTTCCATCAAGCGCGACCGGACGACACACTTAAACATTTAAATCAGCATGCAGATGATCAAAGCGTCACTCCCACTTTATGGCGGGATCATGTAAACAGGCTTAATCCCTTCATAACAATGCGTTCAAGATGACACAGCTTTCCCGATCTTCTCTGTTTGGACTTGCCCTTGTTTGTTTCACTGCAGGATTAACAACAGCGCCTTTTGCTGCGGAGGCATTGCCGCGACTGACGCCGGAGGCGGGTGTCACAGCCCAAATTGCTAAAACCGAGAATGGTTACGTCATAGTTCAGCCCGGTGGGCGGGAACTCATGATGATTGATGCCGAATCGGCCGCAAATTTCGACGGTGAGCCAAGCTTCATAGTTGCAGATTTCAATTTCGATGGATTTCCCGATGTGGCGCGTGGCGCAAGTACAAGCGAGAGTCCCGATATTGGGTTTGGTCTTTTTCTCTATAAGCCAACAATAAAATCTTATGCCGCACTCGATTTCCCGGACAATTTCAGCGAGCGGCTTAACTGCGGCGCTCTGTGGAATATTAAGTTAATCGAAAGCAGGAAAGCGATCAAAAGCAACTGTAGTTTGGAGGGCGAAGATGCGCGCATCGATGTTGTGCAGATAGACCCCGACGGCGGTGCAAATTTGCTGGAACAATCGCGCCCGAAGGAAGAAAACTGGCATTGGCCCTATCTCGACCGTCCCGCCCGCATGGTTTCGTATGACCAACAGGGCAACATCACTCTGGAGACAGTCATTGCCCTAGATGAAGCAGAGAATAGCTGGGAAGTCCCCGTAACTAAGCTCGAAATATATAGTGCAGATAATCTGCAGAGCAGAACGCCTGGCCATCTTGTCAAAGGCGAAAGCGTTCGCATCCTTGCTTTCAGTGGCGACTTCATGAAGGTCGCCCGCGAAGGCAACGATACCCAACCCGACGGCTGGGTATCGCTTAAAGAAGCCTATGACCTCGTCGCCCGTTATGATACTGACGCAACCAAGCCACAAACGGCCTCCCTCGGCCTTTCCGACTACAAAGATACAACGGAAAACCCCGATTATTATCGCAACCTCTTCACGCTGACGATGCAAAACACCAGCGATACGGAAATCCAATTGTCGAATGCTGAGCTTTTTCTTCTCTTCAATGGAGATAACGGCACACGATTAGCCCACAAGCTCTACGATGTCTCCGATACGACGCTCGCGCCCGGCGAAAGCCATATGCTCGACGACAATCCGATTGAGAAGCGCGACGGACAATTTGTGATTTATCACGATAATGACGGGCAGGACGCCTATCCTTTATTCTTCCCGACGAACCTTTTGCCGGGCAAGTATCGTGTTCGACCGATAATCACAGGACCCGGCCTCGGCAGTTTCATCTACGGCGAGAATGAAATCGAACTCGAATATCCGCCGAAGCTCGCCGACAGTTTGGTTAAACCTTAAGCTACCTGCCCCGCACACCAACCTGACGACCACGCCCACTGGAAATTATAGCCGCCAAGCCAGCCGGTGACATCAACCACTTCGCCGATGAAATAAAGGTCCGGTACGTTCTTTGCTTCCATGGTTTTGGAATCGAGATCGCGCGTATCAACTCCGCCCAATGTGACTTCAGCCGTCCGATAACCTTCCGAACCGGCTGGCTTCACGTGCCAGTCGTTGACCGCAGCTGCAGCGCACCGCAATACGGCGTCCGACAGATCGGCAAGATTAGTCGCGGGAAAATCTGCAGCGATAAGCTGGGCGAGTTTCTTGGGAATGAAGAACGACAGAGCCGTTTGCAGCGCCTGCTTGCCGTTCTTAGAGCGCTGCTCTCTAAGAGATTCAAACAGATCGTTCTTTGGCAGCATGGAAATGACAATTTCGTCGCCTTCACGCCAGTAAGATGAGATCTGCAGAATGGACGGACCACTGATGCCTCGATGCGTGAACAGCATCGCCTCGGCAAATTTCGTCTTCTTGCATGAAACCGCAGCATCGACGGCAACACCCGCAAGCGGCTTCAAACGTTCGAGCAAATTCGGCTCGAAAGTCAGTGGCACTAGACCGGGGCGTGTTTCGACGATACGCAGGCCGAAACGCGTGGCAACGTCATAGCCAAAACCCGTCGCCCCCATCTTCGGAATGGATTTTCCGCCAGTGGCAATGACCAGCGACTTCGCTGAAACTGTACCGCCGGAATGCTGGACAACAAAACCTCTCTCGGTTTTCTCGACGTTCTCGACTGATGTTTCGAGCAGCAAACGCGCACCATGCCGCTCCATTTCATCAAGCAGCATATCGATGATCAGCGTTGCAGAACTATCGCAGAACAATTGGCCAAGCGTCTTCTCGTGATAAGCGATGCGGTACTTTTCCACGAGTTTGATGAAATCACGCTGCGTATAACGACTTAGCGCCGAAATACAGAAATGCGGGTTTTGCGACAGAAAGTTCTTCGGGCTTGCATGGATATTGGTGAAGTTACAGCGGCCGCCCCCAGAAATGCGGATCTTGTCACCGGGCTTTCTCGCGTGATCCAGCACCAACACCGAACGGCCGCGCTTTGCAGCTTCGATCGCGCACATCATGCCAGCAGCGCCAGCGCCTATCACCAAAACATCGACGCTCTGCAACATTCAACTCCGATTTAAAAAGATTGCGGCACCATATTGCCGTAAATTGTGAGCGCAAGCCGTGTTTTGGAGATTTTAAACATATCCGCGATAGAAAGGGTATAACACAGGGCCATTTCAAAGGAGCGGGGGCAGAATTTGAAAGTTTCAGTCTCATCAGCGCCTGATTTAGAAAACGGAAGAACCCGCTTTGTCGGTCGCCCGATCTTCTGGCTGCTGCTTGTAATCGTCGCTTTAATTGGTCTTTTGAGCATCCCGCTGACCGTGCCAATTGGCCCCATGTATTGGGATACGTATCTCTATCTTGATGCGGCACAGCGCATAAACACCGGGCAAATTCCCTCGGTCGATTTTTTCACCCCCGTAGGCCCGATGGGATATTATCTGTTCTCCTGGGGCATGAAGCTATTTCCACAAGCGCAATCCTTATTGCTTGTGCAGTGGTCCACGCTTGTTGTGGCGGCCCCCCTCATGGCAGTAGTTCTCGCTGAGGTAGGAAGCAAAAGTCGAACGATTGCCTTTGCGCTTCTCATTCCTTTTCTGGCCTTCGCCATATTCCCTGCCAATGTGCAAACCTATACGTCCTATCCGGGTCTCGACGGCTTCGGCATCTATAACCGGCAAGTGTCGCTGCTTCTGTATGTACTGACATGCGGTCTGATGTTCATTGCTGACGGACGCAAGATCGCAGTCTTTTGTGCCGTTGCAATGCTTGCATTGTTTCTCACAAAGATCACCGGCTTTCTGGTTGGCGGTCTGTTCGGACTGACGGCACTTCTTGCAGGACGCTTGTCCATTAAAACAGTTCTGATTGCTGCCGCCATAACACTGATCGGATTGGCTGTGCTCGAACTAAACGGCCATATGATATCGGCCTATCTTGCCGATATCGCGCAACTTCTGGCCTTGAATGAAGGCGCGCTGCTGCCGCGGTTTTTGACGGTCGTATCGGGTAAGCTTGACGTCATTCTGCCAACCACAATTCTTGTTCTGGTGCTTTTCTGGATTGAAATGACACGCGACACGGCCTCCCTTCATTTTTTTGACCGCAACTCCGTATGGCTCGCAGTCATTTTACTCGGTGGCATTATTCTCGAAACCCAAAACACTGGCAGTCAGGAATTCATCTTCATCTGGCCGATTTTGTTGATGATCTACCACCGTGTCAAAAACGTTGAAGGCAAGTCTAAGATTGCTTTTCTGGTGCTGGCAGCCTTCTGCGTTATCCCAACCTTCAGCAAGGTCACACACAAGACTTTGCGCGCAATTGCGGTAGCACCCACTTATGTCCAGCCACCTGTGACGGAGCTTAAAAACATGCGTCAGGTGTCCGCCAGACCGGACATCATGGATCGTGCGAAATTGCTGCCCGTGCATTATGCGGATTATTCTGCACCTTACGAAGCATTGGCAACGCAGGGACAACTGCCAAGCTGGCGGCTTTATTCAGAGCTTGATTATCAGATGTACTGGATCATCTCGGCCGATGAGGCCGTCAAAGCCTTCAAAGAGTTCGAGAGTAAGACCGGCGTTTATATCAAAACGCTGATGACGCTCGACTTCACCGATCCATTTCCGTGGTTGTTAAACCGCGACGCGACGCGGAAAATCCAGATCGGCGCTGATCCATTCCGCACGGTTCCCGCGATGACGCCTGAAACCAGAGCAGCGATTGAAGCAACCGACGGCGTTATACGCCCTAAATGTCCGATGACAACAACCCGTCTGGCTCTGCAGGAAATTTACGCAGACGCGCTCAAAGATCGCGAAGTCTTGCCACTTGATGCATGCTGGGACTTATTGCTGCGTCCCGGAATTTTGCGAAAATAAAGCAAGAAAAGGAAAGGCCGGATGAAACCACCCGGCCTTTCTTTTTACTTGATTTGCGCCTTCACGAAATCCTTGACGATACCGACGATACCGCGCCCCAGAATCTCATCAAGCGCTGCGATGAACTCATCAACATGCGCCCGCGTACAGATCAATGGTGGCTCAAGCCGGATCACATTGCGATTATACTCCGTGAATGCCACCAGCACGCCATGATCGCGCAGGAGATGACTGCCAATAAAGCCCGGCAGCGAACCTTTCAGCTTCTCATCCAGCATGGCCAGCACAGGGCGCAGCACCATTGGCATGGCCTTAGAGAAATCATGAAACTCAAGTCCCACCATCATGCCCTTGCCCCGGACATCCTTGATAAGCGTCGGGTACCGTCCGTGCAGGTCTTTCAAACGATCAAGCAGATAGTCGCCGGTTTCTGCCGAGTTATCGATCAGATGCTCATCGTAAAGTACATTGATCGTTTCAATCGAGGTGATGCAGGCTTCACCAATACCACCAAAGGTTGCCATGGCATGGATCATCGCCGTTTTAGGCGTGCCGTAAGCTTTCATATAGACGTCGCGCTTGGCGATCATCGCGGCCATCGCTGTCTTGCCACCACCAAGCGACTTGGCAAGGGCAGTGACATCAGGAATGACACCATAATGCTCGAATGCATAGAACTTGCCGGTGCGGCCAAAACCGCACTGCACTTCGTCCGCCACCCAGATCACGCCATACTGATCGCAAAGCTCGCGCAGCTTCTGCCAGAAGGCAGCATCGGCCTGAATGATTCCGCCGCCGCCCTGAACGGTTTCCAACACAATAACGCCAATTTCCGGATCAGAACGGAACGAGTTTTCAATGGCATCAATATCGCCGAACGGCACGCGAACCGTATTATCGACCAGCTTGAAATCACCGCGGTAAAGCCCACCATCGGTGATCGATAGCACGCCCTTGGTCTTTCCGTGGAAAGAGTTTTCAGCATAGACAATCTTCGGCTTCTTCGGGCCTGTGGCACGTTCTGCGACCTTGATCGCAGCTTCCATGGCTTCCGAACCGGACGAGCCTAAGAAGACCATATCAAGATCGCCTGGCGAACAGGCCGCAATGTCATAAGCCAATGCAGCCGCATATTGCGACATGAAGGCGATGGCGATTTCGTGCCGCATTTCTTCCTGAAACTTGCGGCGAGCTTCGAGAATGCGCGGGTGATTATGCCCAAGAGCGAGTGAGCCAAAGCCACCGAAGAAATCAAGTATCTTGCGACCGTTCTGATCGAAGTAATACATGCCTTCGGCACGTTCGATTTTCACCTTGTGAAATCCGAGCAGCTTCATGAAATGCAGCTGTCCGGGGTTAAGATGTCCGGTGAAAAGCTCGGTCATGCGCGGCAGATCGAGCGCCTTGGCATCTTCTACGGTCAGAAGCTTGGGCTTGGGCGTGTGATTGGCAACAGCAACCGTGTCATGTGTCGTAAATGTCTTTGTCATGGTTTGCTCCTCACGCCGCCTTCGATGCATCGGCAAGTTTCTTGCGATATTCGCTGTAGGCCGCGATCAGCATGTCCTCATCACGATATTGCGGTATCCAGCCCAATTCCCGTTCGCCTTTTGAAACATCGAGAACGCACATTTCATCGGCAATCAGATATTGCTCCGGGTCCATCAATGGCTTGTTGAGCCAATCAAGGAAGTCCAGCGTGCGCTTCACGGCCCATGCGGGGGTCGGCACCAGAATGGATTTTGATCCTGCGTGCTTGACGAGATCACCGAGCAGTTTACGCACCGGCGGCGGGTTGAGCGAGCCGAGATTATAAACCTCATTTGGAACGCCCGCTTTATAGGCTGCATAAGCCGCCGACGCGCAATCAAACACCGATATAAACTGATAAGGGTTCTTGCCCGAGCCGATCATCGGAACCGGCAGATTATTATCGATGAGCTTGAACAGCTTTTCGAGAATGCCAAGGCGTCCCGGTCCAATAATGAGACGCGGACGGAACAGCGAAATATTCATGCCGCGCGTGCGCCATTCAGCGGCCAGCTCCTCGGTTTTGAATTTCGACAAACCATATTCACCAAGCGGATTGCAGGGATGATCTTCTTTCTGCGGCCAGACATAGGTGTGGCCATAGACCATATCGGTCGTGAAATGCACGAGACGCTTTGCGCCCGCCTCGTCCATCGCCTTGATAATGTTTTCCGTACCGTAATAGTTGACCGGGAAGAAGAAATCGTGACGCTTGGCACGCACCTGAAGCGGCGACAGCATCTTGGCAGACAGATTATAGACCATGTCATCGGCGCGAATGCCAAGTTTGCGGATCGCCTCCGGGTCAGTCACATCGGTATGGACAAATGTCACATCGTTATAATGCGCGAGATCGCTTTTCACGATATCCGCGACAATGACTTCATGTCCATCGGCGAAAAGCATTGGAGCTAGATAGCGCCCCACAAAGCCATCGCCACCAAAAATAATATGTCTCATAATCCTGCCCCGACTTTAAAATTAGAGCGCATCCCGAAAAGTGTGAGCCAGCTTTCGGATAGGATGCGCGTTAAAGTAAATAGCTAGAACGCCGATCTGATCGTATCAGATCGAAACGCGCTCTAAACTGGCGAGCGGTCGTGAACGGCCGCATTTTGTTCGGCATTCGGCGTCTTGCCGCTCTGTGCGATCAGCACTGTTCCAATGCAAATGAAGGCGATGCCCGCAATTTTGTAGGCGCCCAGTTCTTCCTTGAACAACAGCCAAGCGAAAACTGCCACGGCAACATAGGCAAGGCTCAAAAAAGGATAGGCAAAAGACAGATCGACTTTTGAGAGCACATACATATGTGATGCCATGGAAATCACAAACATGGTCAGACCAGCGAAAACCCACGGATTAAAAACAATCTGAAAAATCCGATAAATCAGCGTATCCGCTGTATAGCTGGCATTACTAAATGACATCATGCCATATTTGAGCAGCAACTGTGCTGCCGCGTTGGTCATGACTGTGAAGAGAATGAATGGGATATATTTCATCGTCTGTCCCGTGGTTTAATTTTTTAATGCGGTACGCCGCCAGAAATCGGAGCAGAACCGCTCATCGCGCATGTCTTCAAGCTGCTGCCACTCTGGAAAGCCCGCCTTAAGTGTTTCAGAACTCATGCGCTGGTCCTTGTAGGGATTGACGCGCCCACCTGCTTCAATCGTCATGCTGTCAAGCTGCCCAAGCAGTTCAAGCGTCTTCTGCCCTCGATTGGGGAAATCCATCGTCAGAGTATAGCCCGGTTTCGGGAATGACAGGAGCCCCGGCGAACGCAGATCGCCAAACCGCTTCAACACCGTCAGGAAAGACGCCTGACCTGCCGCGCGGCTTGCAGCCAGCAGGGCTGGAATAACACGTTCAGCATGGTCAAACGGTATCACGCTCTGATGCTGATAAAGCCCTGCAGGGCCATAAAGTCTGTTCCAGTTACGAACCCCGTCGAGCGGATAAAAGAAACTCGCAAAGCTGACCAGATGTGGCGCCTGTTTGCGGCGTTTGGCATGGTAATAAAGATTATTGAACGCAGTCAGGCTCGGCCCGTTCAACATTGAAAACGGTAAGTCAAATGGCACGCCAAGTTTGGCTTCACCGCTCTGCCCCGCACGATTGCCATTGATCGCATGATTGCCAGTCAACAGCACGCCACGCCCCGCAGATCGACCACTCGCCAATTGATCCACCCAGGCAACCGCATATTCATTGTGGCGGTCGCAGTCTTCCGCAATCGCGAAATACTCGGACAGGTTTTGGAACGGCGTGATGCGTTCCTCAACATCGAGAGAGCCAACCGGCATCAGCCGAATACGGGCGTTGAGGATCAGCCCGGTCAGGCCCATGCCACCAATTGTTGCTGCAAAGAGTTCGGCATTTTCGGCGCTCGAACAGATGTAGTGCACACCATCAGAGCGCAGGAGCTCCAGGCTCTCCACGTGGCTGCCGAAAGTGCCGCGTAAATGATGGTTCTTGCCATGCACATCATTGGCAATCGCGCCGCCCAGTGTCACAAAACGCGTGCCTGGGGTTACAGGCAGAAAATAACCCTGTTTAGCAACTGCCTCGATAATTTCACTTAACAACACACCGCTTTCAGCTTCAAGAATACCAGTGTGAACATCAAAGCTTACGATGCGATTGTGTGGCCGCATTGATACGAGCAATCCCGCATCGTTATGGCAGCTGTCGCCATAAGAACGACCATTGCCAAAAGCGAGCAGGCTTTCCGGGCCTTCCAATTTGGAAAACACATCATCGAACGCAACGGCGCTTCGCCTGTGGCGGTCAATGCGTCCAAAACTGTCAAACGACTGGTCCATCATCGCATTCCGGATACGAATAGCAGGACTGCACCAATAGCGATCACTACCTGACTGCGCCAGTCATTCGCGAGAAACACGACGGGATCGTCGTCCATTTCCTTGCGATGCGCCAAGATCCATACGCGGATGATGATGTAGAGAACGATGGGTACCAGCGGCCAGATCAGCCATGGATAGGTATAAAGCTGCTGGACAGCGGCGCTGTTGATGTAAAGCGCCAGAACCACCACGGCAGTAAAGCCGGAAGCCACACCGCTCTGGCCGACAATGTCCCTGTCTTCGGGACGATAACCTCGGCCCGCGATACGGTCCTTTTCTGTAACCGTCGAATGTTGCAATTCGACATAGCGTTTCACCAGCGCCAGCGAGAGGAAGAAGAACATCGCAAACGCCATCAGCCAGAATGATTGCGGAATTTCGGTTGCCGCCGTGCCACCGAGCAGCCGCAAAGTATAAAGCGCCGCAAGGCAGATGACATCAACCAGCAATGCCCGCTTCAGCACGAGCGAATAGGCCGTCGTGGCAACCAGATAGAGACCTATAACAAGCGCAAAAATCGGCGGCAGGAAAAAGCAGGTCGCGGCTGCAATCAACAAAAGCAGCGCTGACACCTTGAGCCCGAATGGAATGCTCAATGCACCACTTGCGAAGGGGCGCGAACGCTTTCTGGCATGCTGGCGATCAAGCGGCAGATCAATGATATCATTGAGAATATAGATCGCCGAGGCGGCCGCAGAAAACGCGATAAACGCGAGGATAGAAGCCAGAAACACCTCGGGAAAGAAGATGGTGTGAGCGAGGATTGCGGGAACAAAAACCAGAAGGTTTTTAAGCCATTGATGGACTCGCAGCATTTTCAAGTATGGCTTGATGCCCGCAGCCCTTTTCACAAAAAGCCGACTACCATTGGCTTTCTGAAAATGCGCAGCTGCCCGATCCGGGGCAACGACAATAACGTCCCGTGCAGCTTCGAAGACGGCTATATCGGCGCGGTCGTTACCCGCATAGTCAAAACCTTTCGGGCCGTAATGTTCTGTAAGAGCCCGCGCTTTACGATGCGAAGAAAGATTGTTTTTGCCAGTCGTGGCCAAAACAGCCTCAAAAATACCGAGCTCCGAAGCAACCGCTTGCGCCAGTGGCTCTGCTGCTGCGGTCGCCAGAACCAGTCTGCGCCCATTGGCATGTTCCTGAAGAAGATAATCAAGAAACTCCTGACGATAGGGCAACAATGAAGCATCAATGACGATGCGGCGCGCAATTTGCTGCTTGAGATGGGCCTTGCCGGACAAGAGCCAGATCGGCATCAGGAAAAGATAAAGCGGGTTCTTCTTCAGAAGAACGAAAGCGCTTTCCCAAAGCAAATCCGTAGCGACGAGCGTCCCGTCGAGATCCACGGCCAAAGGCAATTTCTGGCTCTTTAGCCGCTCATCCATTTTTCGTCATTACCCTCAAACCCGCCCCCGGAAACTCTCGTCGGCCAGGCCCCCTTGGCAACACACAAGACGAAAGTACAAATGAACAATGATTAATCTTCGCTACAATCGATAATTGTTATTGATGGGCTTGTCTCTACCAAACTGCCCTTTAAGCAATCGCTACGAGTTTTGGTTAATAAACGCGCCATCCTACATAATTGCTGGTCTATCTTTTCATCGCGTAATATAAGGCGTTGATTATTTTCCAGCTTGATCTGCGCTTACAGCAGGAACGCCTCAGGTTTAGAACCGACCATGAATATTGAATCTGCCGTGAATGACGGTGCCAATGTCTTTGAACTGGCACCAATTTCCCTGTGGCTTGAAGACTATAGCGGATTGCGTGTGCAATTCGAACAATGGCGTGCGCTCGGTGTTACTGACCTTGGAGCCTTCCTGAAAGAAGACACGAGCCGCTTGCGCATCTGCACAAGCCTGATCCGTGTCATCAAAGTCAATCGCAAAACCTTGTCTCTGTATGAGGCGCGAGACGTCAATCATCTGATAGAGAATCTCGATCATGTATTCCGCGACGACATGCTCGATCCGCACATTGATGAGATGATGCAGCTCTGGAACGGCGGCAACGCTTTCATGAGCGATACAGTGAATTATTCCCTAGGCGGCAAGCGTCTCGACATCCAGCTCAAAGGCGTGGTTTTGCCCGGCCATGAGGAAAGCTGGGATCGCGTTCTCTTGTCCATCGAAGACGTGACAGCGCGTGAAGAGGCGCGACGCCAGCAAAACAAGCACAAGCAGCACGCAGAAGGCCTGTTTGAGCATTCGCCTGTCTCGCTTTGGGTGGAAGACTTCAGCCGTATCAAACAGCTGATGAACGATATCCGCGAGCGCGGCATTGTTGATTTCCGCGTTTTCACCGATGTACATCCGGAATTCGTCCGCCAATGCATGAGCGAAATCCGTGTTTTGGATATCAATCGGGAGACGCTCGAACTGTTTCTTGCACCGGACAAACAGACACTTCTGCAAAACCTGCCGAATGTTTTTAAAGCCGATATGGAAACCAATTTCCGCGAGCAACTGATTGATCTCTGGAATGGCGTGCTGTTTCAGCGCCGTGAAGTTGTCAATTATGCACTCGACGGAACCGAACGACATTTGCTCCTGCAGTTCTCGGTTCTACCAGGCCATGAAGAAGACTGGTCGCTGGTTCAGGTCGCACTTGCTGACATTACTGCACGCAAGAAAGCCGAAGCCTATCTTGAATATCTTGGCAAGCATGATGTGCTGACCAAACTGCATAATCGTGCCTTCTATGTTGATGAATTGAACCGTCTTGAGCGCAAGGGACACGCACTTGTCTCAATCATCATCATCGATCTCAATGGCTTGAAGGCGGCCAATGACCAACTTGGACATGCGAGTGGCGACGGCTTGTTGCGCCGCATCGGTGAAGTGCTGAATGAGGCCGTGAAGCTACCGGGACACGCTGCCCGTATTGGCGGCGACGAGTTCGCAGTGGTGCTGCCGTATGTCGATGAACGCGGTGCAGAGGCCGTCATGGAAGATATTCGTCGACTGGTCGATATCAATAATCAGTATTATTCACAGCTGAAAATCGAACTCTCGATGGGATCTGCCACCAGCATGCCCGGCGAAAAACTGGAAACAGTCGCCAAGCGCGCCGATCTTCTGATGTATGAGGACAAGCGCAAGCATTACTCGGCGGAAGCTCTGCGAAAGTCGCAGCTGCCGCTGTAGAGCGGTTCACTCTTTTGGCTCAAATGCTCTCATCATCAAACTTGATGACCGTCTTGCCACGCGTGAGATCGGTGACGAGCTGGGCCAGTTCACCGTGAACAATGAGCGGCATGGTGCCCGTCATTTCCACACCGGTGCCTGTGAAATTCTCGTTCGCAATCGTGACATGCTCGACTGCGGTCAGGCGAGCCTTGAGGAGTGAGTGATCTGAAAAATCGCAAGCCAGCGCGAAGCCGATCACCGGGATCACTTCAGTTTTCTCGGCTTGCCGCAGGCACATCGCAGCCGTACCGCCATAAGCCCGCATCAAACCGCCACTGCCTAGCAGTATGCCCCCGAACCAACGCGTTACGACCACAGCAATATTATCAAGCTGTTGCCCATCAATCGCTTGTAGAATGGGTTTACCCGCCGTACCACTCGGCTCTCCATCATCGCTGAAGCGATAATTCTGCCCCGTGCGCCACGCCCAGCAATTATGGTTCGCGGCAAGATCGGAATGCTCAGTCAGAAAATCCTTCGCAGCCTGTTCATTCGCCACGGGTGCAGCAATGGCCAGAAACCGGCTCTTCTTGATCTCCTGCGTGACAGTTTCAATGCGGCTGATGGTGAACATGGCTTTCCTGCAAAAGGTATTTCGGGGGCCTAGCATTTTACGTTGCGGATGACGACCCCTTATGCCCGCGTTAGCATTGCACACATTCAAACTTGGGTATAAGGCAATGAAAAATGAGCCGCACTTCCTGCCTGCCGCTCACCCCTGCCGAAAATATGAAAGGTCCGCCGATGTTCGATTTGATTGTGAGAAACGCCAATCTTCCCGACGGACGTGAAAAGCAGGACATTCTGATCAAGGACGGCAAGATTGCCGATATCGTCCCTTCCAAGGGCGAGCATCAGGCAGCCAGAGAAATTGATGCTTCCAACCGTCTGGTGACACCGCCTTTCGTCGATCCGCATTTCCATATGGACGCGACCTTGTCGCTCGGCCTGCCACGCCTCAATCGTTCTGGCACGCTACTGGAAGGCATCGCGCTTTGGGGCGAATTGAAGCCCATGCTAACCGTTGAAGCCATGGTCGAGCGCGCTTTGCGCTATTGCGATCTGGCGGTCAGCCAAGGTTTGCTTGCCATCCGCAGCCATGTCGATGTTAGCGATCCGCGTCTGCTCACTGCAGCCGCGATGATCGAAGTTCGCGAAAAGGTGAAGCCTTATATTGACCTCCAGCTCGTGGCCTTCCCGCAGGACGGTTATTACCGCTCGCCAGGCGCGGTTGAGCTGGTCAATCGTTCGCTCGATATGGGCCTTGATGTTGTGGGCGGTATTCCGCATTTTGAACGTACCATGGCCGATGGCGCAGCATCCCTTGAAGAACTCTGCCGCATTGCTGCCGAACGTGGCCTGCCCGTTGATATCCACTGCGATGAGACCGACGATCCAATGTCACGCCATGTCGAGACGCTGGCGGCGCAGACAATGCGTTTCGGTCTTCAGGGCCGCGTATCCGGCTCGCACCTCACTTCCATGCATTCCATGGACAATTATTACGTCTCCAAGCTCATTCCGCTGATTGCGGAAGCTCAGATGAACGCTATTCCGAACCCGCTGATCAACATCACGTTGCAGGGCCGCGCCGACACTTATCCGAAGCGTCGTGGCATGACCCGTGTACCGGAACTGATGGCGGCAGGCGTGAATGTCGCCTTCGGCCACGACTGCGTTATGGACCCTTGGTATTCAATGGGTTCTGGTGACATGCTCGAAGTCGGACACATGGCCGTTCATGTGGCGCAGATGACATCAATTGAAGGCAAGAAGCAGGTCTTCAATTCTCTCACTGTCAATTCAGCGAAGGCGCTTGGCCTCGAAGGCTACGGCCTTGAAAAAGGCTGCAATGCAGATTTCGTGGTGCTTCAGGCACGCGACCCGCTGGAAGCGCTGCGCCTTAAGGCCAACCGCCTGACTGTCGTCAAGCGCGGCAAGATCATCGCCGAGACCCCACAACGGATCAGCACTCTCAACCTCGAAGGCCGTCCGTCTTCGGTTGACGGTGCGGAATACGCGCCCATCGGCTAACAATATCAAGAGTTTCGACCTATCCGACATGTCGCTGGATAAAAGAACCGGAACAGTCGCGGCGGAAAACCTATGCCTAATTTTGAGGCCGCAAGCTAATTCGCTTGAATTCGAGGCAGATTGAGCAAAGATATGAACCGTTGCTCAGTCAATCTACTCACGCAAAACGAAGCAACCGGCTGCACTTCCCGGCGCGCTGAAAACACTCAAGAGGGGTTCTCATGAACAGAACATCAAAATTCACTCGCCGCGACATTCTTGCGATGTCTGCGGCTCTCGGTGCGACCGCAATTTCGACGCGCGTTTTTGCTGCAGACGAGAAGCTCAAAGTAGCTGGCATTCACGCTTCGCCGGTCGAAAATGCGTGGAACTCGCGTCTTCACGAAGCGCTCAAGCAGGCTCATGACGAAGGCGCCATCGAGTATGTTTTCTCGGAAGGCGTTTCGGCCAGCGATTATCCCCGCGCGATGCGCGAATATGCCGAACAAGGCATCAAGCTGATCGTCGGTGAATCCTATGCCGTTGAACGCGAGGCGCGTCAGGTTGCAGGCGATTATCCGCAGACCACCTTTATCATGGGTTCGTCCGGAAAGGCACAGGGCGATAATTTCGGCGTGTTTGGCACGTGGAATTTTGAAGCAGCCTACCTCGCTGGCATGCTGGCAGGCGGCATGAGCAAGTCGGGCACATTCGGTTCAGTTGGCGCTGTGCCTATCCCGGAAGTCAACATGCTCATCAACGCATTCCAGGATGGCGTGAAAGAAACACGCCCGGATGCGAAGTTCAATGCCTCGTTCATCGGCACATTCTTCGACCCGCCGAAGGCACGCGAAGCTGGTCTCGCCCAGATCGACGCGGGTGCAGACATTCTGTTTGGCGAACGAATCGGTACAGCAGACGCAGCCAAGGAACGTGGCATCAAGGCAATTGGCTCTCTGATCGACTACACGCCCCGTTATCCAGACACCGTTTTCGCCAATGCGATGTGGTATTTCCGCCCGATCCTCAACGCGGCCATTGCTGATGTGAAGGCAGGAACGCCAACCGGCAAGGATTACACCCCGTTTAGCCTCATGAAGGAAGGCGGCAACGATATCGTTTACGTCAAGGGCGCAGCTCCTGCAGAAGTCGAAGCCAAGATGGAAGCGCGCCGCGCCGAGATCAAAGCTGGCACTTTCAAGATCGAGCCAAATCCGGCTGAGCCTAAGTAATAAACATTCAGGGCAGCAGAAGTGGCACTCGACATGAAGCAACAAGATGCAACGGCGCTCGCCAATGCGATCGCGAAAGGCGTTTTGACTGCGCAAGAGGCCATGAATGCTGCCATTGAAGCCGCAGAAAAATGGCGCCCTCTGGGCGCCATTACATATCTCGATGCAGAACTTGGACGCCGCAATGCGACCGCCGTCGATATCAATCCGGAGAAAGCCTCCTTCGCTGGTGTGCCATCACTGTTCAAAGATCTGGGCGGACCTTGCGCCGGTTTGCCGATCCGTCTCGGCTCACGCGCCTGTATGAATGTATCGCCGGAGCTTGATTCAGAACTGGCAGCACGACTGCGCAAAGCCGGGCTCAATTTCTTCGGAACGACCACAGTGCCCGAGTTTGGCATGGCGCTTTCAAGTGAGCCAATAGATGGGCCTGTCGCACGTCATCCTTTCGATGAGGCTCTGTCCCCCGCTGGTTCCTCCGGTGGCGCAGCAGCAGCCGTTGCTGCAGGCATCGTTTCGATAGCCCATGCAACAGATGCAGGTGGCTCGATTCGCGTTCCGGCAGCCACATGCGGACTTATCGGGCTCAAGCCAAGTCGTGGTGCCATGCCCGCGGGTCCGCATTTCGGAAATTATCTTGCAGGTATCGCAAGCGAATTCGCCCTTTGCCGCTCAATCCGCGATGCAAAAGCGCTGTTCCCGCTCGTGGCCGGAAACTGCGACAGTTTCCTTCCTGATGTAGCACTCACATCAGGAACCGTGCCTCAAAAATTGCGTATCGGCATCATTTCAGGCGATCTTGCAAAATATCCGGTGACGGCTCAGCGCCAGCAAGTGGTTGCTGACGCGGCCCGTTTACTCGAAGCACAAGGCCATGTGATCCGCGACATTCATGCGAAAACAATTGCGCCGCTCATTAATGTCAGCGCAACAGCCTTTGATCGGATTATCTCGGCCAATCTCGCATCGGCAATCAATGCGTTTTCGATTGATGAAGAAAAACTCGAAAGACTGACGCGTGCGGTGGCTTCACGCGGTCGCAAGATGAGCGCTGTCGCACTCTACGACGCCATGAATGGTGGCGTGATCACCGCCTATCAGTTCTCGCAGATTTTCCACGATATCGATGTGCTCGTGACACCCATGCTGGCGCGTGCGCCGCAGCCAATCAGCTCATATCCAATGGATCACGATGATGTGGAAGCGCATTGGCACAAGATGAACGCCTTTGCGCCTTATGCGGCACTGGCCAATATTTCCGGCTTCCCGGCACTTTCGATGCCTTTTGGAACAGATGCGGATGGTATGCCACTTGCAATTCAGTTGATTGGACGAATGGGAGCGGACAATCTTCTATTGAACCTTGGTGAGGTCATGGAAGAGGACCAACGCTGGCAGCACAAATTTCCCGTTGCGGGGTTAAACACATGAACACAACAGTTCTTGAACTGCAAAACATAACCAAGCGCTTTGGCGCATTAACCGCCAATGACGATATTTCGCTAAAGCTTGAACGCGGCGAAATCCTCGCTTTCCTCGGCGAAAATGGCGCTGGCAAGACCACGCTGATGAACATCCTCTTCGGTCATTATGTGCCCGATGAAGGCCGCGTTTTCGTCAAAGGTATCGAAATCCCACAGGGCAAGCCACGCGCTGCAATCGATGCGGGCGTTGGCATGGTACACCAGCATTTCACACTTGCACCGAACCTCACAGTGCTTGAGAACATCACCACCGGCACCGAAAGCCTCTGGAAACTGAAATCATCGCACGGCGCCGCTCATGCCAAGATCGCCCAGATTGCCAAACGCTTTGGCTTGCAGGTCGATCCTGATGCACGGCTTGGCGACCTATCGGTTGGCGAACAGCAGCGCGTGGAAATTCTCAAAGCGCTTTATAACGACGCCGACATTCTCATCCTCGATGAGCCGACCGCCGTTCTGACCACGCAGGAAGCGGAGGGACTGTTTGCGACGCTTAAAGAGATGGCGCGTCAGGGCCTGTCACTGATTTTCATTTCGCACAAGCTGCATGAAGTAATGTCAGCCGCTGACCGCGTCGTGGTGCTGCGCGGCGGCAAGCTCGTGGCTGAACGCAAGGCCACGGAAACATCCAAGGAAGAACTGGCCGAACTGATGGTCGGTCGCCGTGTTTCCCGCCCTTTGCGCGCCGCTGCAACACCAGGCGAAACATTGCTTGAAGCTAAAACTGTTACCGTCTTGGAAGACGGCGCAACGCGCCTGACCGACCTCGATTTTCACCTGCGCGCTGGCGAAACACTTGGGATCATCGGTGTTTCGGGTAATGGACAGGCAGCGCTTGGGCGTCTGGTTTCGGGGCTCAGTCAACCTTCCAAGGGCACCCTCGTGATGTTTGGGCAACCGGTCACACAGTTCGATCCACGGCAGTTTGTGGCGGACGGTGTGGGCCGCATCCCGGAAGATCGCAATGCGGAAGGCGCAATCGGCGATCTCACACTTTGGGAAAATGCCGTGCTTGAACGCGTGCGTGATCCACAGTTCTCCAGTGGGCTTCTGGTCAACCGAACGGCTGCGCGTGAATTTACCGACCGCATTATCAAGGATTTCGATGTGCGCGGCGGAACACCTGACAGTCGCATTCGCCTGCTTTCCGGCGGCAATATGCAGAAGCTCATTCTGGGCCGCAATCTTGAAACTGCGCCGCGCATCCTCATTGCCGCACAGCCGACACGCGGGCTCGATGAGGGCGCCGTCGCAGCCATCCATGCCCGCATTCTGGAAGCCCGCGCCAAGGGTGCTGCCGTGCTGCTGATCTCGGAAGATCTCGACGAAATTATCGGACTTGCCGATCGCGTACAGGCTATCGTCAAAGGCCGACTCTCACCACCGATTGATGCGCAAGAAGCCAATGCGCAAAGACTGGGCCTGATGATGGCCGGTGAGTGGAGCAAAGCATGATCCCGAAAAGTGTGAAGCGGTTTTCGAATAAGATTATGCTCAATCAAGCAAAGGGGCTCAACTGATGCGTATTGAACGACGCGAGACACGGCCCGTGGCTTTGGTGGCAACCGCTCCGGTTATCGCGGTTCTGGTTGCTTTCGTGCTTGCTGGCCTGTTGATTGCCTGTGCTGGCGCACCAGTGTTCGAATCTTTTCGCCAGATCGCCATTGGAGCATTCGGCAACAAGCTCTCGATCACTGAAACATTGACGCGCGCCACGCCTTTGATGCTGACCGGCCTCGCTGCAGCTGTCGCTTTCCGATCCAGGCTCTGGAATATCGGTGCGGAAGGCCAGTTTTATATGGGCGCTCTTGCAGTGGTCGCGTTCGGTACGCAATTGCAGCTTCCAGCCCCCTTGCTCATTCCGCTTTTGCTGATCGTTGGCGCGATTGCGGGCATGATCTTTCTGCTGATCCCGCTTGGGTTTCGCCTGCGTTTCGGTGTCGATGAAGTCGTGACTACGCTGCTGCTGAACTTCATCGCCGTATTGTTCGTCTCGATGATGATCGAAGGACCGATGAAAGACCCACTTGCCTTTGGCTGGCCGCAGTCAGAACCGGTTCCCGATGCAGCCGTGCTGCCGAAAATCATGGCGGGCATGCGCCTACATATCGGCATCGTGATCGCCATCGCGCTCGCACTCATCATTGCCTATGTGCAGAAGCGCACGGTATTTGGCCTGGAAACCAAGGCAGCTGGTCTTAATCCACGTGCGGCGCGGTTTGCTGGTGTGCCACTTGGAAAAACACTGGTGAAGGTCGCCTGCATCTCCGGCGGTCTTGCTGGCCTTGCCGGTGCAATACAGGTTATGGGTGTGAAGGGCTATGTGACGACCGATCTGTCGCCGGGCTTTGGCTATTCCGGCATCATCGTCGCCATGCTGGCTAATCTCAACCCTATCGGCGCCATCTTTTCGGCCCTCTTTGCCGCCGCCATGTTCGTCGGTGCTGATGGGATGAGCCGTGCTATCGGCATTCCCAGCTTCATTGCTGATGTCACCGTCGCCCTTTCGCTGCTCGCCATGCTGGTCGCATTGTTCTTCACCCAATACAGGATCGCCCGATGAACGAGTTGATGGATATCCTGCTTTCCGCTGGCCTATGGGTCTCGGTGCTGCGCATTGCCACGCCCCTGATTTTTGGCACACTTGGTGCGCTTTATTGCGAACGCGCTGGCGTTCTCAATCTCGGCATCGAAGGTATCATGACCTTTGGCGCTATGATCGGCTGGCTGACGGTCTATAATGGAGCGGACCTTTGGGTAGGTGTGCTTGCCGCTGCGGCTTCCGGCGCGCTGTTCGGCCTGCTTCATGCAGCGCTCACCGTCCCGCTTGGTCTGTCGCAACATGTGGTGGGCTTGGGCATCACGCTTTTTGCATCGAGCCTCAGCTATTTTTTGTTTCGTCTTCTGGTGCCACTGTCTTCGACCCCACCAACGATTACGCCATTCCAGCCGGTTAATCCGTCCTGGCTTGCAGATATTCCGTTTATCGGACAGGTGTTTGGCACACAGACGGCGCTCACCTGGCTTGCCATTCCTCTGGCGCTCCTGCTTGGCTATGTTCTGTTCCGCACGCCGCTCGGCCTTGCTATCCGCATGACCGGCGAAAATCCGCACGCTGCCGAAGCGCAAGGCATCAATCCGATCCGCGTTCGTATTTTCACGATCATGTTTGGCAGCGCCCTGATGGCCGTGGGTGGCGCGTTCCTCACACTCTCTGCATTCAACTCGTTCTTCCCAACCATGATGCAGGGGCGCGGATGGGTATGCATTGCACTCGTCGTATTTGCCTCGTGGAAGCCAGCGCGCGCCCTTCTGGGTGCATTGCTCTTCGCGCTCTTCGACGCGTTCCAGCTGCGCCTACAGACCGTTTATGGCAAGGTCGTGCCATATCAGCTCTTCCTGATGATCCCCTACATCATGTCAATCGTGGCGCTTATCGTGATGGCACGCCGTGCGCGCGTACCACAGGCGCTGATGCAGCCTTATCGCCGCGGTGAAAGATAATCAAAAGGGCGGCTGCAAATTGCAGCCGCCCTTTTGATTTGCGACGTCGATATTATGCGCTAAAGCGCTTCTGACCATCCATCCAGGTTTAACTGACTTTAATCTTGCTGTTCTTTGTCGGGTCAACCTTTGTCGGATCTTCCTCAAGAATTGCAAAATCGACGCATTTGCCTTCTTCGAAACTTCCGACGATATCATCCATTCTGCAATGTTAGGCTGCATCAATGGTTACGCCGCGCAGCGCCTGCTCGACCGGGATACGTTCATCCGGAAAGAACACTTCACCACCATCATTCATGATACCGCAACAGCGTCCTCGACATAGCGCAGCGGCTCAATCGGCGTCACGTTGCAGTCGGAGTGGAAAGAGATACGCAAGCCTTCGGCCAATGCGGTTGCGCAAGGATCGTAGAATTTTGCGCGATCAGGTCCTAGAATTCCATCGCGGAACGCCTTGCCCCACCAACGCACATGTCCGATGAGGAATGACGGCCGCAGTCCCAGCTCTTTTGCCTTTTGCATCTGCTCCTGATGGAAGCTGCTGCAATGCTCAATACGATGACGATGACGATGACGATGACGATGATCGTCGCGTGGCGTTTCCTTCAACACAGTTTCGTAGGCCCCAATCATCGCATCGATCGCGGCATCGCCATTGGCGTGAATACCGACCTGCCAGCCGCCCTGATGCGCCGGCGGATCGCAGCTGTTAGCTGTTCAGGCGTGTAATTCATTGCGCCACGATCATCGGTTCCGAGTTAGTTTTCGCACTGATAGCCGGTGCGTGCCTGATTGGAACCGTCCGCCCAGGCCTTGATATCCTCATAACGATAGAGATCGCTGCCAAATCCCGGCTTGATATTCAATTTCTCCCACTGGTCCATCGCGGTTGAGACCAGCATGCCGCGATATCGGATCGCCAGGTTCTGCGACATGACCTGATCCAGCAGTGCCAGATGCTCCGCCGGTGCCATCATTCCTACGCCGCAGTCATGCAGCGATGTGCTTAAATACAGCTATCAGTTCAGGATTGCAGGCTAAACCCATGGATCGTCATTCCTGTAAATTGGGAATACTTTGCCTTACCCATCAAAAGCAACAAAAAACAAAAATATGCAAATAAAATTAGAAAACCGTCTTTATAATAGAAGTATCTAAAATATTAATCACTTATTATACCGAAAAATTACTTAAATTTTAAAACAAAAAAAACGGCACCCTAAGGCGCCGTTATTTAGTATACATTAAAGCAGGTCAAGCAACACTTGATTTACCGCTCTTTTCAAAGCGCTTGCGCTCATTTGGATCGAGATAGAGCTTACGAAGACGGATCGACTTTGGTGTCACTTCGACGAGTTCGTCGTCCTGAATCCACGACAGAGCGCGTTCCAGCGTCATACGGATCGGAGGTGTCAGCTTCACGGCTTCGTCCTTGCCCGAGGCGCGAACGTTGGTGAGCTTCTTGCCCTTCAATACGTTGACTTCAAGATCGTTATCACGGCTGTGGATGCCGATCAGCATGCCCTGATAAACCTTGACACCAGCGTCAATGATCATCGGGCCACGATCTTCAAGGTTGAAGAGCGCGTAAGCAACCGCTTCACCCTGATCGTTGGAGATCAGAACGCCATTGTTACGGCCCGAGATTTCGCCCTTGTATGGCTGATAATCGTGGAACAGGCGGTTCATGATCGCCGTGCCGCGTGTATCGGTCAGAAGTTCCGACTGATAGCCGATAAGACCACGGGTCGGTGCATAGAAGACCATACGAACGCGGTTGCCGCCCGAAGGACGCAGCTCGACCATTTCGGCCTTGCGCTCGGACATTTTCTGAACAACGGTGCCAGAATATTCTTCATCAACGTCGATGACGACTTCTTCAACCGGCTCAAGCATTTCGCCATTTTCGCCTTCTTTCATGACGACGCGCGGACGCGAAACGCCAAGTTCGAAGCCTTCACGGCGCATGTTTTCGATCAGAACAGCAAGCTGCAATTCGCCACGACCGGAAACGAAGAAGGAATCCTTCTCGCTTGATTCTTCAATCTTGAGCGCAACATTGCCTTCGGCTTCTTTCAGCAAACGATCACGGATAACGCGGCTCGTTACCTTGTCGCCTTCGGTGCCAGCATAAGGGCTGTCATTGACGATGAAGGACATGGTCACTGTTGGTGGATCGATTGGCTGTGCTTCAAGCGGTACGCTTACCGATGGGTCGCAGAACGTGTCAGCAACCGTACCCTTGGAAAGGCCGGCAATAGCAACGATGTCGCCGGCATGGGCTTCATCAATCGCCTGACGCTCAATACCACGGAACGCGAGGATCTTGGAGATACGACCGGTTTCCAGAAGCGAACCGTCCTGACCGAGAACCTTGACAGCCTGGTTGGACTTGACTGAGCCCGAATGAATACGACCCGTGATGATGCGTCCGAGGAACGGATCAGCTTCGAGGATCGTACCAATCATGCTGAACTGACCTTCAGCAACCTTTGGCGCAGGCACGTGCTTGAGAACCAAATCGAACAGTGGTGCCAGACCCTGATCCTGTGGACCTTCCGGGTTCAGCGCCATCCAGCCGTTACGGCCTGAACCGTAAAGGATCGGGAAGTCAAGCTGCTCGTCGGTCGCATCAAGATTTGCGAAGAGGTCGAACACTTCGTTGATGACTTCTTCATGACGACCATCCGGACGGTCGATCTTGTTGATCGCAACGATCGGACGCAAGCCAACCTTGAGCGCCTTGCCAACAACGAACTTCGTCTGTGGCATTGGGCCTTCAGCAGCGTCAACGAGAACGATAGCGCCGTCCACCATCGAAAGGATACGCTCAACTTCACCGCCGAAGTCGGCGTGGCCTGGCGTGTCGACGATGTTGATACGGGTGTTCTTCCAGACAACCGAGGTCGCTTTTGCAAGAATCGTGATCCCGCGCTCGCGCTCGATATCGTTGGAGTCCATCATGCGTTCGGCAACGCGCTGATTGTCACGGAAAGAGCCGGACTGCTTCAGCAGTTCGTCGACCAGTGTGGTTTTGCCATGATCGACGTGTGCGATAATAGCGATATTACGCAATTCCATATGGAGATCACTTCTATATGAGTTGGGAGCCGCGCCAAGATAGATGCACGGAAAATCAATGGGGCGCTCTTACAGGTTTTTTTGCGTTTTAGAAAGGGGCAGCGCGAAACTGCCCCTCAATTAACCCGAAAAGGCCGGATTTATTTGCTTTTTTACACTGCCATTCTGACAGTTTTTTGAATTTCTTTGGCATGTTGTTATCGAAAAACCGGTTGCCACTTTTTCGCCACATGCCTCAAACTCATAAAAGCGTTCCGGAAAGAATGACCAGCGCGACGCTGAAATAGATCACGAGGCCAGTCACATCGACCAAAGTGGCAACAAAGGGGGCCGATGCGCTGGCTGGATCAAAGCCAAGTCGTTTGAGAATGAATGGCAGCATTGAACCCGTTACCGAGCCGAATGTCACGATGCAGACCAGCGCCATGCCGACAGTTGCGCCCACCAGAATCCAGTGCTCGCCGTAATCGTAAATGCCGAGCTTTTGCCATAGCGCGATACGCATCATACCAATCAAGCCCAGAAAACTGCCCAGCGCCAAACCAGTCGGCACTTCGCGGATCGCGACCCGCCACCAGTCTTTCAGCCTGACTTCCTGAAGCGCAAGCGCGCGGATGATCAGCGAAGTTGCCTGCGAGCCGGAATTGCCGCCCGAAGACATGATCAGCGGAATGAACAGCGTCAATACGAGTGCTTTTTCCAGCTCCAGTTCAAAATGCTGCATGGCACTTGCGGTTAGCATTTCGCCCAGGAACAGGATGCCCAGCCAGCCAGCACGCTTCTTCAGCATCTCGCCAAAACCGATACGCATATAAGGCTTGTCGAGCGCTTCCATACCACCGAAACGATAAGCGTCTTCGCTCGCTTCTTCTGTCATGGCATCCAGCACATCATCGACAGTTACGATGCCGATGATGTGACGGCTGTCATCAACGACAGGAACAGCCAACAAGTCGTGCTTACGGAACAGGCGCGCGACGTCCTCGCGATCCGCATGCGGCGAGATCGTGATCGGATCATCATCGCGAGCAAGCGACAAGATCGGCTCGTCCAGTTCACGAATAATCAGACGGCGCAAGCTGACGACACCTAGCAAAACGCGGGTTTCAGGATCGACAACGTAGATTGCGTAAACAGTCTCACGCGTGCGCTCAACCTTACGGATATGGTCGAGCGTCTGCCCGACATTCCAATTCGAAGGCACAGTGATGAATTCGATGGTCATCAAGCTACCAGCCGTGTTTGGCGGATAGCCCATGAGCTTTTTCAGCGCGGCCTTGGTTTCAGGCGCGAGAATGGGAAACAGACGTGCGCGGTCAGCATCTTCCAGTTCCTGAAAGACGTCGGTTGCACGGTCAGCGGACATGCCATCAAGCAACAGGCTGGCAGTATTTGGCGGAAGCGTTGCCAAAATTTCAGTCGCCCGTTCCAGCTCTGGCTGGTCGAGAAGGCGGATAGCGTCTTCGTGGGAGAGCTGAGCGATGACTGCGATTGCATCATCAGCATCCAGTTCATTGACGATCTCGACCGCATCGCCCGTGCGAATATCAGCGAGGCGGCTGGCAATTGCTGCAGCAGGGAGGTCGGCAACATTGAGCACTTCAGAGACGAAGTTGTTGTCGGGCTTAAGGCCGGTCATGGGGGCTTGCCTTTCTGTCGATCCGCCGTCAAAGACAGACCGTGCAAGCCGACCTCAAGCGATCAGATCACGAACTGCCTTGACGGCTGAAACAATCGACTGTGACTGTCGCTGGGCATAAGAGAATAAAGCTCCGGTTGAAATGCGGCCAGATAAATGCGGCTGCGAGCGTGATGTGCCCCCGACAGCCATCAAAGTCAAGCCCCGGCAAGCGATGATGAAAGCTTTTTCATGCTCGTTTCAAGTTGCCTGCTGCAAACGCAACCACAACAGGAAAGCAATCGCAGCAATGAAACCAAGAGCCGGGATCAGCGTTGCAAAAGCAATCACCGGATCACCCATAAGAGCTGCGATTGTGCCGCCCGCGAGTCCGCCTCCCATTTGAAAGAAACCCATCATTGCGGACGCAGCACCCGCCATTTTGGGAAACGGTGCCATGCCCGCTGATGTCATCACAGGCATCACCAGTGCAACGCCAAAAGCAAAGAGCGCCATCGGCAGCATGACGAGCAAATAGGACGGCTCGAAAATGCGCAGCAGCGTTGCGATAAGAATACTGGCAATGACCATAGCTACATATCCTGCCGCGGTAAGCTGGCGCGGCTGATAGACCCGCATCAACCGCCGAAACAGCAGGCTGCCCGCAAAATAGCAGCTCGTTTGCAGAAGCAGTGCCATGCCAAATTGCGTGGCTGTCATGCCCACGCGCCCCATCAGGATGAAGGGCAGAATGGTCGCCGCGGTGTAAAGCCCGCCAGTCGTGCCACCGACCCCAACGCTTGCATAAATGAACTGACGACTGGTCAACAGCGTGCGGTAAGAGCGGAGCAATTCGTTCGGTCGAATCCGGCTAAGATCACGGGTGACCGTTTCCTTGATGATAAAGATCGCCATCAGGACAACCAGAATGCCCAAGCAGACCATCACGATGAAAATCGCCTGCCAGCCGAAAAGCTCCATGGTGAAACCACCCAATGTCGGTGCCACAGCAGGTCCCACTGCGATGACAATACCGATGAGGTTCATCACACGGGCCGATGCTTCGTGGGTGAAAAGATCACGTACGATTGCGCGTGAAATCGTGACCCCAACAGCCGCTCCCACGCCTTGCAGAAATCGTGCGATCAGCAACATATCGATAGTGGTCGAGAACAGCGCCAAAACGCTCGCAGCCAGATAAATGACCATAAAGGCAATTGTGATCGGCCTGCGTCCGAAACCATCCGACAACGGCCCGCAGATAAGCTGCGAAAAGCAGAAGCCCGCGAGATAGACCGATATGGTAAGCTTGACCAGCGCCTCTGTCGTACCGAATGCATGGACGATTTCAGTCATGGCGGGCGTATAAAGCGCCATCGACATCAGGCCTAACGCGGCCAGAAGACCACCAATAACACCGACCCGCAACTCGCTCATCACTGGCTTCGCATCTGGGGCTGTGCGATGATCAGGCGCCACATTCATGGATTGCAACAATCGCTCTCTGCCCGACATCGGCGGAAAACCCGCAACCAGAGGCCTAGTATTTGAATAAATAAGTGCCCGCACTTTCATGCGAGCAAGCCATCTTTCATCCCTATTGTCTGTATGGGGCACGGTCAAGCAAAGGCTCATTCGCGAACCGAAAGCTTGGGAAATACCCTTGCCCCAACGACACTGAACTCCTAAGTCTGGTGCATATCGAATTCATTTGATCCGGAGTTTTCTCATGTCCGCCAAGCCCACCTACAATCACGCACTGACCGAATGGAATGGACCTCTGGAGCTGCCGGATTTTGCCGCATTCAAGGATGATGATTTCGCACCGGCTTTTGACGCAGCACTTGCGGAAGATCTTGCCGAGGTGGAAGCCATTGCCAACGAAACCACTGAGCCGACTATTAAAAATGCGTTGAAGGCTCTGCAGCTGACCGGCAAATCTCTCGACCGCGTATCTTCGATTTTCTGGATGCGTGCTGGCGCGCATAGCAACGACGATATCCAGGCGCTTGAGCGCGAGATCGCTCCGAAAATGTCGCGTCATTACTCTCGCATCATGATGGACCCGGCGCTGTTTGCGCGCATCGATGCGCTTTATGACAATCGCGACCACCTTGATCTTGATGTTGAAACCAAGCGCGTGCTGGAAAAGACGTGGAAAGGTTTTGTCCGTTCTGGTGCCAGGCTTGATGAAGCTGGCAAAAAGGAACTGGCAGGCATCAATGAAAAGCTTGCCGGGCTTGGTGCGCGCTTTGGCCAGAATGTGTTAAAGGATGAATCAAGTTGGGCGCTCTTCATCACCGATGAAGCCGACCTCGCAGGGCTTCCGGATTTTCTGAAGAACGCGATGCAAAGTGTCGCCGCTGAACGTGGTCAGCCCGACGCATGGGCGGTTACACTGTCACGCTCGATTGTCGAGCCATTCCTTTCATTCTCGGAAAACCGCGAGCTGCGCGAACGGGCCTTCAATGCGTGGGGAAAACGCGGCGAAAATGGCGGCGACAGCGACAATCGGGAGATCGTGCGCGAGATGGTGGAACTACGCGAGCGCAAGGCGCATCTGCTCGGCTACTCGAATTTCGCAGCTTACAAGCTCGATGACACCATGGCCAAGACACCGAAAGCTGTTATGGAGCTGCTGGAACCTGTCTGGGACAAGGCTCGCGCCAAAGCGCACGAAGAAGAAATCGAACTAGAGCGGCTGATTGTGGCCGATGGTGGCAACCACAAGGTTGCGCCATGGGACTGGCGCTTTTATGCCGAAAAGCTTCGTGCCGAGCGTTTTGCTTTCGATGAAGCGGAACTCAAGCCATATTTGCAGCTCGAAAAAATCATTGAAGCAAGTTTCGATGTTGCGACCCGTCTTTTCGGCATTCGCTTTGAAGAGAAGAAAGGCATCGCCACCTGGCACCCTGATGTACGGGTGTTTCAGGTCCTGAATGCGGATGGCAGCGAACGCGGTCTTTTCCTTGGCGATTATTTTGCCCGTACCTCCAAGCGTTCTGGTGCTTGGATGAGCGCATTGCAATCGAGCCATAAACTTGATGCCGGACAGAAGCCGTTCATCTACAATGTGATGAATTTTGCAAAGCCAAAGGCTGGTGAACCCGCCCTGCTTTCACTGGATGATGCGCGAACACTGTTTCATGAGTTCGGCCATGCGCTGCATGGGCTCCTGTCTGATGTGACCTGGCCTGCAGTATCCGGCACCGCCGTTTCGCGCGACTTCGTCGAACTGCCATCGCAGCTTTATGAGCATTGGCTGACTGTGCCAGCCGTATTGGAAAAATATGCCGTGCATTATCGCACGGGTGAGGCCATGCCAAAGGCATTGCTCGACAAGGTACTTGCAGCGCGTTCATTCAATGCTGGTTTCAACACAGTCGAGTTCACCTCATCCGCTCTTGTCGATATGGCGTTCCACACAGGGAAGGAAAAGATCGCAGATCCGCTGGCTTTTGAGGCCGCAACGCTGAAAAAGCTGTCGATGCCTGATGCCATCATCATGCGCCACCGCACGCCGCACTTCACTCACGTTTTCTCTGGCGACGGCTACTCAGCCGGTTATTATTCCTACATGTGGTCGGAAGTGCTGGATGCAGATGCTTTCTCGGCTTTTGAGGAAACCGGAGACGCTTTCAATCCAGAACTGGCGGCAAAGCTCAAGCAATATATCTATTCAGCTGGCGGCAGTCGCGATCCGGAAGAGCTGTACAAAGCGTTCCGCGGCAAGATGCCGACACCCGATGCGATGATTGAAAAACGTGGATTGAATTAGGAACATGTTTCCAAAAAGTGGGCACCGATTTTTGGATAAAGGCATGCATTTTCAATGGAAAGGCCGGCAAACCGGCCTTTTTCAGTTCTTGTGGTTGAGAATATTTACAAGTCGCCCGTAAGGATCACGCACAAAGAAACGGCGCACGCCCCATTCTTCATCGCTCGGTCCATATTCGACGGCAAAGCCAGCAGCGATCATCCGCTCAAGCACCGCATCAACCTCATCGACCTCGATGGAAAGGTCAGGCACTGGCGTGCCCGATCCGCCTTCGGTGGCAAAACTGATCTGCACCCGCGCGTCCGCATCAGCGGCATAGGTCACGATCCAGCCGTGATCCATCACCACATCGAGTTCCAGCACGTCTCCATAGAAACGCTTCGCGGCCGACAGATTATCAGCGGCTACATTGGAAACGATGCGGCGCACGGCCATCAATATTCGCCGAGCTTGATGTCTGGCGTGTAGTCGACGCCGTCGACTTCTTTCACCACTGGCTGACCGCAATGCAGAACACCCGTTGCCGCGTTGAATGCATAGGTCGGGGAGCCGTAAAGCTGCCAACCCTTGTTCAGCGCTGCGGTAACGCGGTGGCAGAATGCAGAATCGTCTGGACCAGTGATGAAACGATAGAGCTTCATAGTCTTTCTTCCTTTGTCATGATTATGAATTGGATTTCGCGAGCAAACGCTCAGCCATTTCGAGATGCAGGCGCTCGACCATCTGGCCGTCCAGCGACACAACGCCCTTATCCGCATTTTCTGGTTGTGCGAAGGCGGTAATCACTGCGCGGGCATGCGCAACATCTTCGTCTGATGGTGAAAAGGCCCGGTTGGCCGCTTCAATTTGCGAAGGATGAATGAGCGTCTTGCCGTCGAAGCCCATCAGAGCTGCCTGCATGCACTCGGCTTCATAGCCAACGTCGTCACAAAAGTCGTTATAAACGCCATCAAGCACATCAATACCGCCAGCGCGTGCCGCGAGAATGATCTGCATAAGCCATGGAATAAGATACGGCCGCCCGGTTTGCTGGCGTACACCAGTCGCCCGCGCAATATCGTTCGGCCCAACCACAAAACAGCCGAGCCTTGCCGCAGAACGATGTCCGAGAACTGCAATTTCATCTGCATTGAGAATTCCACGCGGCGTTTCGATCATTGCCCAGACACGCACATCGAGATCAGCATCGTTGCGATCAAGCCGGTTCGCCGTATCGATAATATCCTGCGGCCGCTCCACCTTCGGCAGAAGCACGGCGCCAGCCCCGATTTTAGCCGCGGCAGTTACGTCAGCCTTGCCCCATTCCGTATCAGCGGCATTGACCCGCACCACCCGCTCAAAACCGACCTTCGGATGCTCTGCAAAATGTGCAGCAAGCGCGCCGCGCGCAGTTGTTTTAGCCTCTGGCGCGACGGAATCTTCAAGATCGTAAATCACGCAATCAGCTGCAAGCGTCAGTGACTTTTCAAGCGCACGACTATTGGAAGCAGGCACGAACAATACAGAACGACGCGGACGAGCAATTGTTTTCATACACAATTTGTGCACTGAACGACGCCAAGGTGCAAGCGCCATCCCCACACATTCATGGGACTTGAATTCCGCATCATGGCTGCCTATTTTCCAGCCATCGGTTGGAATGCACCTGCCGCCCGCAGCCTTTGGCCATGGTAAAGCATTCTGGTTTTCGTTTTTGTTCCGGTGACGGCAGAAACGGCAATGCGGGCACCCGTTCATGAAAACGCCGCTCACAATCAGGAGCGAAAACAATGACCACAGCAAGTGCTGGGCAAATGACGACTGACTTCAAGCATCAGGCCCGTAGATTACGTCAGGCTTTAGGCGAAGAAGGTATCACCATCAGCCACGGAAAGGCGCTCGACCTCGTCGCCCGCCAATCGGGTACGCGTGACTGGAATACGCTGGCTGCCACAAGCCACGAAAACAAAGATGGGATGCCCGTTCAGGACGACACAGCACCATATCGCGTTGGACAACATGTCTCTGGCATGTTCCACACTACGCCTTTCCATGCGCGCATCGTGGGTGTGGAAGAAACAATCAAGCGTGACTTGTGGCGCATCACGCTGCAGTTCGAACCTGCGATCAATGTCGCAGTTTCACCGAACCTGTCGATTTTGCGCAGACGCTTTACCGTTGTAATGGGTGCTGATGGTAAGTCGCGCCGCCTCACAGGTGTCGAGGCTGGTGGTATTGCGCTGAAGCTTTAAACACAATGGCGGCCTGTTCCATGAAGAGGCCGCCAAAGCATGTTGCAGTTAAATGGCTCATTTAGCGTTCGCGAACATGCGACAATTTAAAGAATCTCGAGCGATGGGTGCAATTAAACGCGAAACGCTCTAGGTTGCGACCTATTGGGCACTTGTGGCCAGAAACATTGACTCTGTGTCATGCTGATGTAAACCAGTCTTCAAATTTGCAAATACCAAACTGACAGGCTCCAGATATGGATAAGTTCACCAAGCTCACGGGCGTTGCCGCCCCTCTGCCGATCGTCAATATCGATACGGACATGATTATCCCTAAGGATTATCTGAAGACGATCAAGCGCACGGGTCTGAGCAAGGGGCTGTTTGCTGAAATGCGCTTCAACGAAGACGGAACCGAAAACCCGGATTTCGTGCTGAACAAGCCTGGCTATCGCAATGCCCAGATTCTGGTTGCTGGCGATAATTTTGGTTGTGGCTCTTCGCGTGAACATGCGCCATGGGCACTGCTTGATTTCGGCATTCGGTGCGTAATTTCGACTTCTTTCGCCGACATCTTCTACAACAACTGCTTCAAGAACGGCATTCTGCCGATCAAGGTGAGCCAGGAAGATCTCGACAAGCTGATGGACGATGCTTCGCGCGGTGCCAATGCAACGCTGACGATCGACCTTGACGCCAAGGAAATTCACGGCCCCGATGGTGGCACGATTTCCTTCGACCTCGACGACTTCAAGCGTCACTGCCTGCTCAATGGTCTCGATGACATCGGTCTGACCATGGAAAAGGCAACCAGCATCGACACGTTCGAGGCACAGAACGCCCAACAGCGTCCCTGGGCATAATGGCTTTTAGTATTACAAGCTTATTGCCAGAGAGTCCGGCGGCCTGAATCATTGAATAGGACCCGGTTGGCTGAAATGGCCCGAGAAGATCAAAGCGGCGACTGGGCGGGACGCCTCTCGCCCTCGCTTGATGAAGTCGAATCCATTGCGATCGAAGCGTTAGCGCATCTTCCGCAGGAATTCCGCGCGCTTTGCGGTGACATCATCATTCAGATCGCTGATTTCCCTGAAGAACAGATCATCGAAGACCTTGGTCTGGAAACGCCTTTCGATCTTCTTGGCCTGTTTGAAGGTGTGGGCATTGGTGAGCGTTTCAGCCTGCAAACGGGGGATAGCCCGAACCGCATCACACTTTTCCGTCGCGCCATTCTCGACTACTGGTCTGAGCACGAAGAAACGCTCGGCGATATCATCACCCACGTGCTCATTCACGAAATTGGCCACCATTTCGGCCTTTCAGATGACGATATGGAAGCTCTCGAAGCGCATGCTGATTAGAGCAACACGGACGTGATGAATGGCTGCATTTTGTCACATCGGACCAAAATGGTGACAATTTCGACGTTTTTTCCGTAGATTTCGATACAATCGCATACAGATATTGCTTGGCCGGAATGATATAGCTTCTCACAAAGCAATAAGAGTAGCGATCATGAGCATGTCCCCGGCCATCTACCAGCTTCTCCTCGTTTACACGACGTATGTCATTGCCGCTGGCAGCCCCGGCCCAAGCAATATGCGCATTATGGGCGTCGCCATGAATCAAGGTCGAAAGGCGGGACTTATGTTCGCCGCCGGTGTTGTGACCGGCTCGATCTTCTGGGACTTGATGGCTGCGACTGGCGTTTCGGCCATCCTCACACGCTTCGCGGAAGCACTGATTGTTCTTAAAATCTTCGGCGGTCTTTATCTGCTCTATCTGGCCTTCAAGGCCGGACGTGCCGCCATGACATCCGATGAAAAAATCGCGGCCCGAGCGCCGAATGGTGGCGCATTTCTCTCAGGCGGCGAACTTTACCGACGTGGATTGCTGATGCATCTCTCCAATCCCAAATCCATTTTGTCCTGGATTGCCTTGGTGACACTCGGTCTTGGCACCAACTCGTCATGGTCTCATTTGGCTGCTTTTCTTGGCGGTTGCATTGTGCTTAGCATCACCATTTTCTGCGGCTACGCTATTGTGTTTTCAACTGCACCCATGGTGCGCCTATATCGGAACGCCCGCCGCTGGATCGAAGGTGTACTGGCAGCCGTCTTTGCACTTGCCGGTATTCGTCTGCTTCTGTCACGCTGAACCTGTTTGAGAAACGAGACGCTACATGAAACTCTTCAAGGGCCTTTCCGCTTTCCCGATCACGCCATTTGATGCAAAAGGCAATCTCATGGAGGAGACGCTGTGCCGTTTCCTTGAGCGCATTCACGCAGCAGGCGCAGATTCAATCGGACTTCTCGGAAGCACCGGCGGATATGCCTTTCTCACACGCGAACAGCGGCAACGCACGGTTCAGACGGCCGTTAAATGCGTTGGCGGGAAGACACCGATCATCGTTGGCGTGGGCGCATTGCGCACCGATGAAGCACAGGCCTTGGCACGTGATGCGGAAAATGCTGACGCTGATGGGCTTTTGCTTGCTCCGGTATCCTATACGCCACTGACCCAAGACGAAGTCTTCCAACACTTCCATGCAGTGGCTGAAACAACCGCACTGCCGCTTTGCATCTATAACAATCCCGGCACCACCAAGTTCGTGTTCAGTGATGAACTGATCGTGCAACTGGCGCATGTCAAAAATATCAAGGCGATTAAAATGCCATTGCCTACGAATGGCGATTACGGTGCGGCGCTTTCAAAACTGCGCTCTGAAACGCCAGGCGACTTTTCAATTGGCTATAGCGGTGACTGGGGTACAAAAGACGCGCTTCTCGCAGGTTGCGATGCCTTTTATAGCGTCATCGCCGGTCTTCTACCTGCCGAAGCTTTGGCTCTAACGCGTGCAGCACAGGCAGGTAACACGGTTGAAGCAGAACTCATCAATGCGGCGTTTGAGCCGCTCTGGGAATTGTTTAAAACTTTCGGCAGCTTCCGTGTCATGTATGTGATTGCTGACCTTCTTGGCCTTGCGAAGATAGAACCGCCGCGCCCCATTCTGCCATTGGCAGTAGACGTACATGGGCAAGTGGAAGCGGCACTCGCTAAAATCAAAGCGCTGAAATACTGATGTTAGAGCGCTCTTTCTTCGATTAGAAGCTTGATAGCCATGAGGCTGCATAACGACTGAGTAATATGTCTCGGTCGTCTGCAAGGTCGGCAGAAAAACGTTCGCTAACTCGGTGATAGGAGGCTTCGACTGCTTGGTTCAAAGATATCGTCGCGCCATTCTCGACAGGTAGAACGCAGCTCGTCAATGTCCGGCAGAATACCCATCGAAATAACTTCCTACTAAAATATGCAGGATACCATAAAGTAAAAGGCGCCCCGACGGGCGCCTTTATTTCTTTAGATCAGGCTACGCTCAACCGAACATCGATGTTGCCGCGGGTTGCGTGCGAATAAGGGCAGACGATGTGCGCGGCATTAACCAGCTCTTCGGCCTTGGCCTTGTCAACGCCCGGCAGGGCAACCTCAAGAGCAACATCAAGGCCAAAGCCCGTGCCATCCTCACGCGGGCCGATGCCAACAGTTGCGGTCACGGTGCTGTCAGCTGAAATCGAAACCTTCTCCTTGGAAGCCACAAATTTCAGTGCGCCAAGAAAGCAGGCCGCATAACCGGAAGCAAAAAGCTGTTCCGGATTGGTACCCTCACCGCCTGAACCGCCCAGTTCCTTTGGCGTATCAAGAACGACGCTGAGCCGTCCGTCAGCGGTCTTTGCACTGCCGGTCCGTCCGCCGGTTGCGGTAGACTGTGTGGTATAGAGAATGGACATATGACTTCTCCTGTTTGTGAACTTATCTCCGCCGGCAGAGTTGCAAATAATTAAATTGTTCACAATCTAATTTTGCAAAATATATTTTCACGATTATGTGACGCGCAATTCAATTGTGCATAGCGTATAGTCGAGATAAGGAAGGTGGATCATGGACAGCGACCACAAAGATTCCCGCTTACACCTATCAGATATGGTCTGCTTCGCTATCTATTCAACCGCGAACGCACTGACGCGTGCCTATCAGCCAATCCTGAGCAAGCTCGACCTCACCTATCCACAATTTCTGGTCATGCTGATCCTCTGGGAAAAGGACGATCAGACGGTCTCGGAAATTGGTGGTAAGCTTAATCTTGATTCCGGCACATTGACGCCCCTCCTCAAGCGCCTTGAAACGGCGGGCCGCATCAAGCGCCGCCGCGATCCGCAGGACGAGCGTCAGGTGCGCATCACATTGACAGATGAGGGCCAGGCTTTGCGTGAAGCTGCGGAAAATATCCCTGAACAGATTTTTTGCGCGCTGGGCCAGCCATTGGACGAACTGAAAGATTTGCGTGCGCGATTGCTCGAAATTCGCGGCAATCTTGCGAATAGTGTACCGCGCTAACAAAAAAGCGCCGGTTTCCCGGCGCTTTTGATTTCAAATCACAATTGAATGATTAAGCAGCCAGCGCCTTTGGTGTGATCAAGCCGCGAGCAACCAGAAGTTCTGCAATCTGGATTGTATTGAGAGCCGCACCCTTGCGCAGATTGTCAGAAACAATCCACATGGCGAGACCGTTTTCGACGGTGATATCTTCGCGAATACGGCTGATATAGGTGGCGTCTTCGCCTGCCGATTCATAAGGCGTGATGTAACCACCGTCCTCGTGCTTATCAATAACCTGACAACCCGGCGCATCACGAAGGATTTCACGAGCTTCTTCCGCACTGATCGGGTTTTCAAACTCAATATTGACCGACTCGGAGTGTCCGATAAAGACAGGAACACGTACAGCAGTTGCAGTGAGCTTGATCTTCGGATCAAGCATCTTCTTGGTTTCGGCCACCATCTTCCATTCTTCTTTGGTGTAGCCGTCTTCCATGAAGACATCGATATGCGGAATCACGTTAAACGCGATGCGCTTGGTGAACTTCTGTGCCGTCACAGGATCAGCAACAAACACAGCGCGCGATTGCTGGAACAGCTCATCCATGCCTTCCTTGCCAGCGCCCGAGACGGACTGGTAAGTCGAAACGACAACGCGCTTGATCGTGGCTGCATCGTGAAGCGGCTTCAATGCCACCACAAGCTGCGCCGTCGAGCAATTCGGGTTTGCTATGATGTTGCGCTTGCGGAATCCCTCAATCGCGTCCGGGTTCACTTCAGGAACAATCAGTGGCACATTGGCATCATAGCGCCATGCAGAAGAATTATCGATAACGACACAACCCTGCGCCGCGATCTTTGGCGACCATTCCTTGGAAACATTGCCACCAGCGGACATGAGGCAGATGTCGGTATCGGAGAAGTCATATTGGTCGAGAGGCTTGGCCTTAAGCGTCTTATCACCATAAGATACTTCTGAACCCTGGCTGCGACGCGAAGCGAGAGCCACGACTTCATCAGCCGGAAAGCCACGTTCTTCGAGGATATTGAGCATTTCGCGACCGACATTTCCGGTAGCGCCGACGACTGCAATCTTAAAACCCATTTACCTTCTCCTGTCCTCTCCGCTTCCATAAAAACCCGCGACCAGCGGGCCTTTTCCCTGGGCCGGACCCGGGGAGAGAGGGCGAGCAGGCCAAGGGGTCAGACCGTTTTGGTGGTCGTTTTAATGCAAGTGGCCGTGGTAGTTTTGGAAACGGACGCCATGAGGGCACCGATGGCGATGAGGCCATTCAGTCCACACAGGCTATGTGATGCGCGAGAAGCGTTCACGGGTTTGTCTCCTTTTCCGATTGCGCTTTTAAGCCCTTTGAAAAAAGAGTCAATGATTTCTCGAAGTGAAGCGCAACAAAACTGCTCAAGAATACAGGATCAATCCCGTTTATTACGTTGCGATATTGAAATGCAAAGGCCCGCGCGGTGAATGCAGCGCGGGCCTTTGGTTAAAGCTGATTAAAATCAATAAAGGAGACGCGTCCGCACGGTGCCCGGAATTTCGCGCATCGCCTGAAGAACATCTTCTGCATGATCTTCCATCGCGTCGCCTTCGATCACAACGTAACCAACTTCGCCATCGGTCTGCAAAAACTGGCTGACGATGTTGATGTTATGCGAAGAGAAAATATTCACGAGGCTGTTGAGAATGCCCGGACGGTTTTCGTGCACATGCATGAAACGCGTGCCGCTTGGGCGCGCAGGCAGCTGTACCTGTGGGAAATTAACCGCACCAAGTGTCGAGCCCACATCGGAGTATTCCACCAGCTTGCGGGTGACTTCAAGACCGATACGTTCCTGCGCTTCCTCGGTTGAGCCGCCAATATGGGGGGTGAGAATGACATTCTCCAGCCCCTGCAATGGTGAAACGAATGGGTCCTTATTGGAAGCAGGCTCGACCGGAAACACGTCAATCGCAGCACCAGCGAGATGGCCTTCTTTCAGAACCTTCGCTAAGGCTTCCAGATCAACCACCGAACCGCGTGCGTTGTTGATGAGGAAGGCGCCCTTCTTCATCTTGCGCAGCTTCGCTTCGGTAATCATCTTGGCAGTCGACTTGGTCGATGGCACATGCAGGCTGATCACGTCCGAAATTTCGAGCAATTCGTCGAGTGTTTCTGTCGGAATTACGTTGCCGTATTGCAGCTTGTCGGTCATGTCGAAATAACGAACCGTCATGCCAAGGCTTTCGGCGAGGTTACCGACCTGCGAACCGATATTGCCGTAGCCAACGATGCCCAGCGTCTTGCCACGCACTTCGCGGCTGCCGGTTGCGCTCTTGTCCCAGCCACCTGTGTGAGCCGCATTGGAACGCGGGAAAATCCGGCGCATCAGCATGATGATTTCACCAATCACCAGCTCAGCCACAGAGCGTGTATTGGAGAATGGCGCATTGAAAACCGGAATGCCGCGCTTGCGTGCGGCCTTAAGATCAACCTGATTGGTGCCAACCGAGTAGCAACCGACCGCGATCAGGCGCTGCGCTGCTTCAAACACTTCATCGGTGAGCTGTGTGCGCGAGCGAATGCCGACGATATGCGCCGATGAGATCGCATCGATCAGATCGGCCTTGTCGAGTGCCTTCGGCATATGCACGACATTGGTATAGCCAGACGATTTGAAATAATCGACAGCAGACTGGTTGATGCCTTCAAGAAGAAGAACATTGATACGCTCACGCGCGAATGAAAGACGTGCAGTCATAGTTGGGGCTTCCAGGCCTAGAACGCAGTGTGTGCTACCGGGCGCACAAAGGACGCTCTAATAATTTAAATTTGCCGCGTAATTCTACCTTAAACCGATCCGGATCTAAGGATTATGCGGCAGGGGCACAGTGCTCGCTCAGCGACATAGATCATTTCTGGATTAAAATGCTCTGTCTTTTGTTTTACGCACATCTTGGTCCGAAAACCGGTTCCCACTTTTCGGGATGTGCTCCAGATCAATCCACAAATGTCGTCGCCGCGAGATTTTGGGGCATGTTGATGATTTCGCCATATAAGTTTGTCGGCATTTATCGCGAGAGCGACTTAGCACCCAAAGCCCAAGGAAAAAAGCCAATTCGACGAAAACAGGCCGATTTGCGTCGTATTTGGATAATCATTCCAATTCGTCCGCTACCGAGCAGTGCGAAGTGCCCAAAATGCACCTTAACCCGGCTCAACAGCCTAGTCTTCAGAGCGACTCATTGTTGTGCGGTCGCGATCATATCGGCTCTTGAGGGGAAACGGTGGCAACCAGGACTCACGGCGAATAGTCCAGAGCTCATAGGTCGGGGTAAATTGATCAATGTCATCCAGCGAGCCGAGGTTAATTTCAACCTCATCTCCTGAACGGGAAAAAACAGACGAGCCACAGCGCGGGCAGAAAAACCGCCCTTCATAATCGCGCGTCTCTCCATCCACTGTAACCCCAGCTCCGGGAAAAATCGCCGAGGCATGAAACAGTGCTCCATGTTGCTTGCGGCAATCGAGGCAGTGACAAATGCCCACGCGATAGGGCTTCCCAAAAGCGACGAACCGAACATCGCCACACAGACAACCACCTGTAAAACGGTTCATTTCTTTCTCTCCTGGAATAATGCCCAAGTGAAATGCTACTGCGAACAGCCGTGCTCGTCCAATTTGTCTTGGACCCGCTGCATATGACCTTTCGGCTTTCAGTTAAGGTCGCGCCTTTCTCATACTAAAAGATAATAAACGGATTAAACGATTCAGTTCATCATGCTCTCGTGGAAAAGTGCGCGGAAGTTGGAGGAGAACGTCCACGCACGTCAGCAAAAATGCTGTTGGGAGGAACCTTATGTCAGTTCAATCAAGCGCCAAGGCCGGCGCGCAAAAAATGACGCGTGAAGAAAAGAAGGTCATTTTCGCTTCTTCACTCGGCACAGTATTTGAATGGTACGACTTTTATCTCTATGGAACACTGGCTGCCTTTATTGGCGCGGCGTTCTTTAATGAATATCCTGAAACCACCCGTAATATCTTCGTCTTGCTCGCTTTCGCAGCAGGCTTTCTCGTGCGCCCGTTCGGCGCGCTCGTCTTCGGACGCATCGGCGATCTCGTCGGTCGTAAATATACCTTCCTCGTGACCATCGTTATCATGGGCGCATCGACGTTTCTCGTCGGTGTTCTGCCCGGATCGGCAACACTTGGTATCGTCGCACCTGCAATCCTGATCATTCTGCGCATGCTGCAGGGTCTGGCACTCGGCGGCGAATATGGCGGCGCTGCAACTTATGTTGCCGAACACGCACCAAATGGCCGTCGCGGCTTCTATACGTCCTGGATTCAGACAACAGCGACACTGGGCCTGTTCCTTTCGCTGATGGTCATCCTTAGCATTCAGAATGTCATGACCACAGAGTCCTTTGCGGCTTGGGGTTGGCGTATTCCTTTCCTGGTTTCGATTGTTCTTTTGGGTATTTCGGTCTGGATCCGCTTGCAGATGAGCGAATCCCCGGCATTCAAAAAAATGAAGGAAGAAGGAAAAACATCCAAGGCACCCCTTACGGAAGCATTCGGTCAGTGGAAAAATGCTAAAATTGCCCTTATCGCTCTGTTCGGTCTTACAATGGGTCAGGCCGTTGTCTGGTATTGCGGTCAGTTTTACGCACTGTTTTTCCTCCAGAACGTGTTGAAGGTCGAAAACCAGTCGGCAAACATCATGGTCGCGGCGGCGCTTATTCTCGGCACCGGCTTCTTCGTTGTCTTCGGCTGGCTCTCCGATAAGATTGGCCGCAAGCCGATCATCATGGCGGGCTTGCTGCTTGCAGCAGTCACCTACTTCCCGCTGTTTAAGGCACTGACGCAGGCTGCCAATCCTGCACTTGCACAGGCTGAACAGACGATCCGTGCCACGGTTACTGCGGCACCAGGCGACTGTAACTTCCAGTTCAATGCAACCGGTACGTCGAAGTTTACCAGTTCCTGCGATATCGCAACGAGCTTCCTGTCGCGCAGCGCTGTTCCCTATGATGTCGTAACCGGTCCTGCCGGACAGCCCGCAACCATCAAAATCGGCGACTCAACAGTGACGTCCTTCGATGCGATCCAGGCCGGTGCAGAAGCAACTGCCAAGCAAGCTGGCTTGACCCATGACATCAATCTGGCTTTGCAAAAGGCAGGTTGGCCGTTGGTTCGTAGCCCGGCAAAAGTTGCAGATTCCAAGCTCGATGCATTCATCGCGGCCAATCCGGAGCTGGGGCTGAATGCAGAAGCCATTCGTTCGGGCGAAAAGGCAAGCATGTCGAGTGCTGATCTCGTCAAGAACAAGATCATCACGCAGGCAGAAGCCGATGCTGCAGCTCAGCCTGAGCAGGCTGTCTACACCATCCCGAATGCCGGTGCTTTCAAGATGGTTGCGGACCCATCGCAGATCAATTGGGTCATGACGATCGCCATTCTTACGGTCCTCGTGATCTATGTCACGATGGTCTATGGTCCGATCGCAGCTATCCTTGTTGAGATGTTCCCGACCCGTATCCGCTATACCGGCATGTCTTTGCCATATCATATCGGCAACGGCTGGTTCGGTGGTCTTCTGCCAGCAACCGTCTTTGCGATGAGTGCAGCCAAGGGCGATATCTATTATGGTCTTTGGTATCCGATCATCATTGCAACGATCACACTGGTTATTGGCATCCTGTTCGTTAAGGAAACTAAAGATGTCGATCTCAACAAGATCGCTTAATCAGTAAGGCATTCAAAACACGGAAACGCCGCCTCATGGGCGGCGTTTTCTTTTGCGAAGACGACTGCATAATTTAATCTGTTAGAGCAGCCTTGTATAACGCCGAATAGAGTGCGCAGCGCTCTATCAGCGATATTGCGCTTCGATCTCGATCAGCTTTTGCTTGCGCCAAAGCCCGCCGCCATAGCCCGTCAATGATCCGTCTGCGCCAATTACGCGATGACAAGGAATGATGATCGCAATCTGATTGGCACCGTTCGCACGGGCCACGGCGCGCACTGCAAGCGGTTTGTCTACCGCCCTTGCGATCTCGCTATAGCTTCGGGTCTCGCCTGCCCCGATGTTTTGCAATTCGCGCCAGACATCGCGCGTAAACTCGCTACCGTGATAGACCAGCGGAATATCAAATGTAGCGGATCGACCTGCGAAAAACGCCTCAAGCTGCTGCTCAAGCTTATCATGAGCGGGATAGCGCCCGATACCGATTGCGCCATGACAGGCCTTGTGCAGCTTTTTAAGCTCTTGCGGCAGAGCTTTGCGGTCGGCAAATTCGAGAAGATGGACGGCCGATTGATCACATACCGCGATCATCGTACCGAGTGGCGTTCTGATCCAGTCGGCACGCAGCAACCCATCTTTTTGCAACTGCGCAGGCGGCAGCCCCAAAATCCGGGCGAAGGCGTTGCGGAAAGCATCGGGCGATTCAAAACCGGCGTCCACCTGGGCATCAATGACGCGGTCACCTTGTGCCAAAGCCTGAAACCCTTGCCGCAATCGCTCCTGTCGCGCCATCTCCAGAAACGTAATGCCGAAATGTCTTCTGAAACTGCGGCGCACCGTGGATGGGTCAAGCCCCATGCCAGCCACATCATCTTCACTCCAACGGCGTTGAGGCTGCGCCTCCAGTGCCTTCAGTAATCGCTCCACAGATGCGTCTGCTTCCGCTGCAGGCTGCAACGGATGACATCTTTTGCACGGTCTGAACCCGTCAGCTATGCATTCAGGGATAGAAGCATAGAACCTGCAATTTTCTTTGAGCGGCTTTCTTGCCGGGCAGGTCAACCGGCAGAAAATGCCAGTTGAAAGGACACCAACATACGCTTTGCCCTCATAAGCGGCGTCACGGGCAAGCAATGCGTCATACAAGACGCTCGGATTTGGAAGCGTGTTCAACATACTTACCATTCTTAGTGTCTGCGCTGGAAATTGCAGCCGGAAATCGGGCGTTTATTTTCCATTACACAATCAACTGTCATGTACTGACAACCGCTTTACCACAACAGAACAATTCGTTTCATTTTCAATAAACAACGCGCTATTCATCAAGAAACGGTAGTTATTGATCATCGTCGTGAAACTATAGATACAGGTGGAAATTGCCTTCTGGAGTTGAAACCACCATCAGCGCCGCTGATGCTTTTTCTCATATGAGAATTATCAATGGCATGGGCATCAGTCTGTGCCTGTCACGACTGCTCATCTTCGCGTCCAAATTCGTCCAGCATCCCAATAAGCATAAGATATCCTATATGCATATTGGGTGGGTCGTCGTTGTATTTCTTTGGATCATCCAGTTCTGGTGGGAGTATTTATTTCAAAGCGGAACAAAGAGCTACAACGTCTACACCTATGTGCTCGACCTGCTCTATGTCTTCAGCCTCTTCTTCGTCTGCGTTACGCTAACGCCCGACGACATTAAAGAATATGGCGACTACGAGAGCTATTTTCTATCGAGAAAGATATGGCTCTTTTCGCTTTTCATCTTTCTCAACCTGATACAATTCCTGAACGGCACAGGTCCGCAATTCTCAATTGACCACAAAGAGTCCTATCTGGGCGAATTCACCCTGTTTGCGGTTGAAACCGCAGCCATACTGTTTGCCATGCGCTTAAAGCGCAAAGGATTTCAGTATTTCTTTATTGCGCTGCTGATTGCTGGCGTCTTTGCAGATTTTACGCTGCAGTTGGATTAGAGCGCAAAACAAAAAAGCCGCCGTGTGGTGTTCACACGACGGCTCGTCAATAATTATTCGACTAGTAATTAAGCCGAAAGCGCCTTGAACTTCGCAAGGATCGCATCGCCCATTTCGACTGTGCCGATCTTGGTCTTGCCTTCCGACCAGATGTCGGCCGTGCGCAGACCATCATCGAGAACACCAGCGATTGCTGCTTCCAGACGATCAGCTTCATCAATCAGATTGAACGAATAGCGCAGGCACATGGCGAGCGAGGCAATCATTGCAATCGGATTGGCGGTACCCTGACCTGCGATGTCGGGTGCGGAGCCATGTACCGGCTCATAAAGCGCCTTGCGCTTACCGGTCTTGGCGTCGGCAGCACCGAGCGAAGCAGATGGCAGCATGCCGAGCGAACCGGTCAGCATTGCAGCAACGTCGGAAAGCATATCGCCGAACAGATTGTCGGTGACAATCACGTCGAACTGCTTGGGCCAGCGAACGAGCTGCATACCGCCAGCATCAGCTAGCATATGCTCAAGTTCCACATCGGAATGCTTTTCCTTGTGGCGAGCCGTGACGACCTGATTCCACAAGACGCCCGACTTCATCACATTGCGCTTTTCCATCGACGTGACTTTGTTGCGACGGGTGCGCGCAAGTTCAAAAGCCACATCGGCAATACGTTCGATTTCGTAAGTGTCGTAAACCTGCGTATCGATACCGCGCTTCTGGCCATTGCCCAGATCGATGATTTCCTTCGGCTCGCCGAAATAAACGCCGCCAGTCAGTTCGCGCAGGATCAGAATGTCGAGACCTTCGATCACTTCCGGCTTCAGCGAAGATGAATGTGCGAGCGCTGGATAGCAAATTGCCGGGCGCAGATTGGCATAGAGGGCCAAATCCTTGCGCAGACGCAGGAGGCCTGCTTCCGGGCGCACTTCATAAGGCACGCTGTCCCACTTCGGACCACCAACGGCACCGAAAAGTACAGCGTCTGCAGCAAGCGCCTTTTCCATATCGGCATCAGAAATAGCCTGTCCATGCGCATCATACGCCGATCCGCCAACCAGGCCTTCATCGGTTTCAAAACCGAGATTAAGTCCGGAGTTGAGGAAAGCGATAATTTTGCGGACCTCAGCCATTGCTTCAGGACCGATGCCATCACCGGGCAGGAGAAGGAGTTTTCTGGATGCCATAATGCCAAGCCTCTGTTTTTTCTCGCACAATAACGGCAGGGAAATCAGATTCCGAAATCGTGCTTTCAAGTTCCGCGAGGGTTATAGAGCCCCCTCGCGTGGCAAGCAACAACCAGCAGCGTGAAATTTATGAAAAAGAACAGAGGATATGTAGAAATTATATAACAGCAATTGTGAGTCGAGATCAGAGACCGACTAGACCCTATTCCAGCGCACGCGCTTCCGACGGCAACATGATCGGAATGCCCCCGCGAACCTGGTAGGCAAGCTTGGCTTTCTCAGAGATCAGCTCACTGTTTTCTGCATCATATTTCAGCGAGCCCTTGGTCAGAGGGCACACAAGCAATTCAAGCAGCTTGACGTCGATATTGCCGATGTTTTCGTTTTCAGTCATTGGCTTTTCCTAGTGCATTTCCTGTTTAAGATGAATCGTTAGAAATGCGTCGCACTGTTTGTTTTAACGCATGTCTTATCCCATCGTAGCGGAATCAAGAAATCAGTCCGGTGGGCTGATTTCCGCGCCAAGGCGGTTCCCACTTTTGGGAGACATGCTCTAAGCACTCATGCATTCATTGCAGGCGCGAACCGTAATCATCCTTGACCTTGGCAAGGACCATTTCTGTAATGGCGATTAGCGTCGCTGCACGTGTTTTCAAATCAGGCGCTTCCAGCAATGCCTGCTTTTCGGCGGGTCCGAAAGGCGACATCATCGACAAAGCATTGACTAATGTGTCGTTGCCCGCACGCGAAATGCTGTCCCAATCTGCTTCCAGACTATGCACTTCAAGATAATCTCGGAAAGCTCGGAGCAGCGCATCACGGTCGATCTCACCCAGATCAGGCGCAGTTTCCAAATCCGTCAAAAACGGTGCAATCCGGCATTGACGATAAGGCTTGCGGCAGTTGATTTCATCCAGCACCCTGAACCGGCATATGCCCTGTAGCGTAATGAGGACACGCCCGTCTCCGGTTTCTGCGTATGTAGTGATACGCCCGAGGCAGCCGACCTGGCTCAACTGCGGTCGCGCAGTCTCGTCAAATCTGTCATTGTCGTCCTCGTCCTCTTGGCCCTCTTCAATGCGCGGTTGGATCATGGCGATAATCCGCTTTCCGGCCAGCGCATCTTCCACCATTTCCAGATAGCGAGGCTCGAAAATATTCAGCGGCAGCTGTCCACCAGGCAAAAGCAGCGCGCCTCTCAATGGGAAGATCGACACCAGCTCCGGTATATCAGCGCCCGTCCGGTAACGGGCATTGCCCACTTGCATTACACTCTCCCTTAGAGCGCATTCCGAAAAGGTAGAACGGTTTTCGGGAGCGCCTCAATAAATGATTGCACCGCGCCTGTTCATGAGAACAGGAGCGACGAAAGTTTGCGACGTGCGCCCAAGGTTGCCGGATCCGTATTGCCCCACGCCTCGAAGAACTGCAAAAGTTGCTTGCGCGCGCCATCGTCCTCCCAGCTGCGATCCGCTTTCATGATTGCCAACAATTCATCAGCCGCATCTTCACGACGCCCTTGTGCATTGCGCACCTGAGCAAGATCAAACCGTGCTTGATAGTCTTTTGGATCGGCCTGCACGCGGCGTTCCAGTTCAATCGGATCGCCGATGAGCTTCACCTGATCTGCAAGCGCAAGGCGGGCCTCAAGCGCACGTACAGGCGCTGCATCCTGCTTGTCTTCGGGCAAGCTTGCCAGAATTTCCCGCGCCTTGTCTGCATCACCTGATTCAAGCAAGCACGTCGCCAGGCCGACTACTGCATCCACATTGTCAGGTGCAACTTGCAGGATCGACGAGAATATCTGCGAAGCCTGAACAAAATCGCCTGCCTCAACCAATTCCTTGGCCGCATTCACCGCTTCGGTAATCGCCGCTTCCTGATCGCTTGGACCGCCAATCTTAGCGATGAATTCCTTGACCTTGGATTCCGGCAAAGCACCCATAAAGCCATCTGCTGGCTGGCCATTGACGAAGGCAATGACCGCTGGAATTGACTGAATGCCGAGCTGGCCCGCGATTGACGGATGATCGTCAATATTCATCTTCACCAGCTTGACCGCACCGCCAGCTTCGCGCACGGCATTCTCGATAATTGGCGTCAACTGTTTGCAAGGGCCGCACCATGGCGCCCAAAAATCAACAAGCACAGGCTGATTGCGCGATTCCGCCAGAACATCCGCCTGAAAGCCCGCAGTCGTGGTGTCCTTGATAAGATCGCCACCACCAACGGCTGCCGTTGTGGTGCCAAACGACACATTGCCGGTCATTTGTCCGCTTGCACTCGAATAAGGATTGTTCTGGCTCGTCATCTGATATTCCTTATGTCTTCCAGCATGCATATAGGACAGCACCAAGCTGGTTTCGATATTTCAGTTCGTATTTACAGCGGCCAATTTCAAGTCGCTTTCACAATCGAGACGTCAAAGCGCAGTCTATACCGATGATGCCGCTTTCGCATCCTCTGATACAGCCAATATGCGCACCTCATGCCCCGTGGCGGCAAGAAATCGGATCAGATCATCGCGTTTGATTGATGTCGTCGCTTCATTGGTCAAAGGATGACCATTGATGATGCCGTTTTCCATCAACCCAGCGTCCAGAATGATCTGAACATTATGGTCGGTATCATTCACCGCACCAAACACCGTCACACCGCCGGGCACGACACCGAGATATTCCATCAGCTTTTCAGGCTTGCCGAACGAAACACGGCTGCTGGCACCAATGATTTGGTGGATCGACTTGAGATCGACAACCGCTTTCTCGTCTACCGTCACCAGAAAGAAATTGTCTTTCTTGTCTTTCAGAAACAGGTTCTTGGTGTGCCCACCGGCGATTTCCCCACGCAGATGCTGTGAATCAGCAACCGTGAACAATGGCGGATGCTCGACTGTTGTAACCTCGATATCGAGGCTTTTCAGATAGTCGTGAAGTTCATGCGATGTCAGAGGCATGCTTAACCCTACTCCCCAAGTAGTCAGACTGTCTCACGCTGTTTCGTGATTTTATACACTCATAATGCACCCAGCTGAACACGCAATATCGTAGACATCTTCAAAGGCCGAAAGGGCGGGTTTCGCTTCGCATGAGTGAATCACTCAGAATCTAGAATCTCTTGCGCTCCAGTGTGGATGTCGCCCAATAGAAAGCGCATAAGCTGCACTCCGTCTACCCGTCGGCACTTGATCAACAACTCCTCAAAGGAAAATAAATATAATAATTTCAATTAATTAGATAGGATTCGGTAGTTTATTCGCAACAAACAGCATTTTCCGCTAATTTCCCTGTTGCAATCTCAAAGTCGTTAGTCCATATAGCGCCTGCCTGACGGAAATGACTGGCGCGAGCGGGTGTAGCTCAGGGGTAGAGCACAACCTTGCCAAGGTTGGGGTCGAGGGTTCGAATCCCTTCGCCCGCTCCAGTTTTCCGATCAGATCTTTCCAAAAATCATAAAGATAAGCATGATCGAGCAGTTCAACCTGCACGTGAAGTGCATTTCTATTGATTCCTGATCAGTGGCAATTCAGCTGCAAGATATGTTCTCAGGAAATCCGGCGATTACGCGCGAGCACCCAGAGAAGATACACGCCGCCCAACAAACCTGTTGTTAGTCCGATCGGCATTTTTACATTGAACGGAAAGTGCTGGCTGACGAGATCGGCTCCCACAAGCAGAACCGCGCCCATCAAAGCGCTGGCAAGCAAAGGCACTGCCGATGAGCGGGTCAAGCGTCGCACCAGTTGCGGAGCAGCAAGTGCGATAAAGGCAATTGGTCCCGCGGCGGCCGTCGCAACCGATGTCAGTCCAACCGCCGCCAGAACCATAATCAGACGGGTGGTTTCGACCCGAACGCCGAGCTGGCTCGCAGCGTCGTCACCCATTTCAAGCAGGTTAATGCGCTGCGCATGGTAGATCGCAATCGGTACAACGACGACAAAGCCCAGAATAGCCGGGATCGCATGCGACCACGTTCTCGTATTGAGCGATCCGGCCAGCCAGAGCTGTGCGGAAGCCGCCTGATCCAAATCACCCACCACCAACAAAACCGTATTGATGCCTGAGAGGACCGCTCCCATCCCGATACCAACCAGAATAAGCCTGTAGCCGCCCGTGGTGCGCCCCTTCATTGACAGCAGAAACACAATAAGCGCTGTGCCTATGCCCGACAAAACTGCGGCCAAGGCCGTCTCAAAAGGGCCTGCATTGAACAGGATGATCTGAACGATTGCGCCTGTCGCAGCCCCAGTCGTGAAGCCAATGATATCCGGTGATCCGAGTGCATTGCGCGATATCGACTGAAAAATCGATCCGGCCATTCCCAACGATGCACCTACAAAAAGTGCGGTCACAAGACGCGGAAGACGCACACGCATGATGATACGGTCGGCTGTCGGACTGGCACCTTCACCCACAAGACTTTTGACGATCTCGGCTGGCGTGAAAGACATTGTGCCTGTGCCAATATGCAGGATGCCAAGTACTAGAGCGGCAAGCAGCAGCAGGCCACAGACAATAAGTGCCCTCTTCCGCCACTGAATAGAGAAGCTGCCAATGCGCAAAACAGATTTCTTCACGTCCCTCATAGCTTGGACAACCGGAATCTACGAACGACGAAAATAAAGAACGGTCCCCCGATCAGCATTGAAACGATGCCCGCCGCCACTTCTGAAGGGGCTGCTATTACTCGTCCGATGATATCCGCACCAAGCAGAAGAATGGCTGCAAACAACGCCGCGTAAGGCAAAATCCAACGATAGTTCGGTCCAACGATTGCACGTGCGAGATGCGGCGCGACAAGACCGACAAAACCTATCGGCCCGGCTCCAGCAGTGGCAGCACCTGCCAGAAGCATCACAGTCAGGCAGGATAGCAGCAACGTTGAATAGACATTGACTCCAAGTGCGGCCCCCAGCTCCTTGCCCAAAGCGATGGCGTTCAGTTTGCCTGCGATGGAAAAGGCAATGATCAATCCAAGCACAACGGAAATGGCCAGGACTGCAATCACATCATAGCCTCTGCCCTCGACCGAACCGGCAGACCAGTGGCGAAACTGATCAAAAACGGCCAATGGCGCATTGATAATGATGATCCCGGTAATGGATGCGAGCACTACGGATACGCCAGCACCCGCAAGAACCAGCCTCACCGGATTGGTGCCGGTTCCATTGCTTCGCCCCAGAATAAACACGGCAACGCCTGCAAGACCTGCGCCAAGAAACGCAAACCAGACATATTGCACCATCGATGTCAGATTGAAGGCAACAATACCAAGGATGACGGCGACCGCCGCACCCGCATTAATGCCAAGCAGTCCCGGTTCTGCCAAAGGATTGCGCGTGACCGCCTGCATCACCGCGCCAGCGACACCCAAGGCAAGGCCCGCTAGGATAGCAACAATTGTGCGCGGGATACGCAACTCGCGAATAATCAGGTGCTGGTCGTTTTGGATATCCGGCGACCACAAAGCCTCCAATGTATCGCCAAGCGGTATTGACCTGGAGCCAAGCGCAAGGCTGGCGAGAACCGCTATGCCAAGCACAAACAAACCGGCACAAAGACCCCACATTCGCCGCTGGCGCAACGAGACGCGCAAAGCCCGGCTTCGATCAGAAAGTGAAGTCAGATCAGACGTCATTTACGAAAATGCGCGGCGACAATATCAATCAGCTGAATCCCTGAATAATAGTCAATCCGAAAAGACGTGGCACCCAATGGGTAAACCTGTTTCTCCTTGACAGCAGGCAGATTGGCCAGAACCGGATCATTCAAAAAGGCTGTTACATCAGCATCGACGCCGCGCAGCAAAAACACGGTTTTGCCGGTTATAGCTGCGGACAGGTTCTCATGAGAAATGAAATCAAAATCGGAACTGCGCGTCACCTGCTTGGCCAGCGCTTCAGGCACCCCATCGACCTTGAAACCAAGCGCTTCAAGCAATTGCCCCTGCGCACTTGTTGCCTTACCAATCGAATAGCTGTTGCCGATATTATAACCGACAATGCTGACGGGTGCATCGGAGCGCGTTATGGTGGCGGCCGCTTTGGCTGCATAATCATTAAAGCGCGCAACCGCTGCCACAACCTCGTCTTCCAGGCCGGTAGCCTTGCCAAACTCGGCTGCAATATCCTGCCAGCTTTGATTGGAATAATTCACGACCATCGTTGGAATGCCCTGCGCTTTCAGCTCAGGATAATGCTGAAGAACACTGTCGGCACCCGTCGCTGATGCCACAACAAGATCTGGCTCCAGTGCAATAATTGCTTCAATATCGAAATCGAGGTTGGAATAGAGCACCTCAACACCGCGTTCATCCGCGACCTTTGCCCATTGCGAGAAAAAGCCCTTGTCGTCGGTCAACATGCTGGGTGTGGTCGCTGTGCTCGCGATAACCGGCGCATTGATCGCAAGCAGAATTCCGGTGAGGCTTGGAGCGGTCGAGACAATCCGCACAGGCTTTGACTTTAGCATCAGCTCGCCAGAATAGTGCTTGATCGTGCGGGGCCATTGATCATCTTGTGCCAGCGCGACCTTAAAAGACAACGCGAAGGCTGCAAGCATAATCAGGAATGAAAAGAGGATTTTCCAGGATTTCACGGTCGACCCTTACCTGAGATCGTTTTTCTGCGGTTCTGGCAAAGTGAAAGCACTCTGCTAAAATATGATTATTCCACTCCATATTGCAGAACGCATTCTGCAATGCAATACAGATCACTTGCCGCACACCGACGATTTCCACTGACTTGCCACTGGACCCAAAGCAAATGATGCATCGCCTTCACGCTGATACCGTGACGTTGAAATATGATGAGAGAACAGTCGCGACCGACTTGTCCGTGGCTATTCCTGATGCATCCTTCACGGTTATTGTCGGGCCGAATGCGTGTGGAAAATCAACACTACTCCGGGCTTTATCGCGGCTGTTAAAACCAACGTCCGGGAAGATCATTCTGGATGGTGGTGACATTTCAAGCCTACCCGCGAAGGAAACAGCGCGCCGGCTCGGTCTGCTGCCACAAAGCTCGATTGCACCGGAAGGGATTACGGTTGCCGATCTCGTTGCGCGTGGCCGTTACCCACATCAATCCTTCTTGCGGCAATGGTCCGAAGCGGATGAAGTGGCCGTGGCGCAGGCCATGGAAGCGACCAAGATCACCGAACTTGCAGACCGGCCTGTAGATGAACTTTCAGGCGGACAGCGCCAGCGCGTCTGGATCGCTTTGGTGCTGGCGCAAGACACGCCGATCCTGCTTCTCGATGAACCAACGACCTATCTCGATATCGCGCATCAAATCGAATTGCTTGATCTTCTAGCACAGCTTAACAAGCAGGGACGAACAGTCGTCGCTGTTTTGCATGAACTCAATCATGCCTGCCGCTATGCCTCGCATCTGATCGCAATGCGCGATGGCGCCTTGATTGCCCAGGGCAGACCTGCCGATATCGTCACGGAAAAACTGGTCGAAGACGTATTTGGCCTTACCTCCATCATCATCCCAGACCCGGTTTCCGGTACGCCACTCATCGTTCCGAAGAGCAGCGCGGCCTAGTGGATTGAATTTGACGTTTGAATCCCAATTGAGACATACGCTGCTTCAAACGTCAAATTCGAAAAATCCACTAGATTCATAAACTTGCTAGTGGTCTTCTTGATTCCGACATTTGTCCGATGCCTGTATCCGAGGGATGCAAATGTCGGAACCAGACCACTAGCTTTCCGGCATTTCAAGCTGCGTATCGACAATCAGGCCGCCTGTGGATTGATTGACCATGCAGGCTTCGTGAAAAAGCGCTCTGCGTTCTTCATCAGTGCGAAGCTGGCCAAGATCAGCGACCGTCGTCATGACGCAGACGATTTCGCCCTGAGCATCCAGTACAGGCGATGCCTGCCCGGTAACATTCGACAAAAGATGGCTCGTCATCTCCGACCAGCGGTCGCCACGCACCTTATCGAGAAGCGCTTTGGTCGGCGGCGTGCCACGAAAATTGGCAGGCTGAACCTTGCGAACTGCATCAATGCTGCTTTTCGGCAGGAAAGACTGAAAAACCAGACCACAGGCCGTATTATCGACCGGCAGCGTATCGCCAAGCGCCAGTGGATTTACCGAAAAATAGGCGCTGCGATACCATCGCACCAAAGTTGGACCTCTATCCGTCCAGATCGCCACGCCGCCGCTCATGGCATGACGCTGCGCCAGAGCTTTCATATGCTGCGCTGCGATTTCCACCGCATCGACACGCTTCAGCGCACCTATGCCGATGCTGAGCGCTGTCGGCCCAAGATCGTAAAATCCGCTGACAGGGTCCTGCTTTGCAAGCCCTTCCTTCACGAGACTTTGCATATAGCGATGCGCTGTCGATCCCCCTGTTCCTGCCCGCTTCGCAACTTCACCCAATGGAAGCTCGTTTTCGGCATTGGCCAGAATTTTCAGAAACCGTGCTGCAATTGATACCGACTGGATCGTGCCGGAGCGTTTATCTCCCGCAGTCTCAGCCTCATCAGCGGGAAACCCATCCTGTTCTTTCAAATGCTCCGCCTCCCGTCAGAATGGTTCCAGATTATAAAAACCATTCGATCATTCTGTTCCGCTTTGAGCGATGTTTAGCGTCAAGCTCACACAAAGTCATGTCTGGCATGAAACCTATTTCCATGAACGGGCGTCAAAACTCTGTGCTTCGCGCGCGCCATGCGGGCCGTGCGTTGCTAATGTGCAACATCGATAATCAGCTTGCACTCATACTGTATTGCGGTATGCATTCCTTATTGCGGAATCTAAATCATAGCGATAACAGAACATGACTTACACACTCATGTTTGGGGCGACCTATGAATATCCGTTCTACCCGTGGCTTTTTCTATAGTGTCAGCGCGTTGACGCTTGCGGCACTTACTGGATCGCCTGCCCTTGCGCAGGATGCTCAGCCGTCAGGCGAATCCAAAACATTGGTGCTCGATACGTTGGTCATTACCGGCGAAAAAGTCGCGCGTGATATCAAAAACACCGCATCATCTGTCACCGTGATTACCGCCAAGGAAATTGCTCGGGAAAAAACCGGCGATTCTTCGGTAGCGGAAGTGGTACGCGGAACCCCCAACGTCGTTTACTCCGATACAGTCGGCGCACCCGTTATTCGAGGTCAGGACAGCCAAGGCCCAAACAATGGTGCAACGGCCTTCTTTTCGGGCACCGTCCCCCGCGCGACGATCAATCTCGACGGCCATTATCTGAACTATAATGAGTTCATTTTTGGCTCTGCCCCCATCTGGGACGTCGACAGCATCGAAGTCTTCCGTGGCCCGCAAACCACATCGCAGGGTGCGAATGCAATCGCCGGTGCGATTGTCATCAACACCAAGGACCCGACATTCGAGCAGGAAGGCGCTTATCAGGTCGAGATTGGCAATTACAATGCCAAGCGCACATCTATCATGCTCAATACCCCGCTTTATAAAGACGAGATTGCTGGCCGTCTCGCGATTGATTATTCCGGTCGCGATACTTTCATCGATTATATCAATCCAGGCTTCTACTCGTCGGGCACCGATCACGATTTCCAGTCGCTGAACATCCGTTCAAAGCTTCTATGGCAACCTGCCGAAATCCCCGGCCTTGAAGCAAAGCTCACCTACTCTTTCAACAAGAGCAATCGCCCGACCTACGAGGCAGCCACACCTCTTTATTATGAGCTGGATTATAACGGCCAGAGTATGCCGACATGGGATCAGCGTACCAATACCGGCATTCTGGACGTCAGCTATGATTTCGATAATGGATTTAAGTTCTTTAACCAGACGCAATTTTCCGACTCCAGCGTCGAACGCTCGACAGGTATTGTAAACGGTGGCGATGCCAATATCGATCAGACCAATATTTCCAATGAAGCTCGCATTACCTATGGCGACCAGGAAGATGTCATCAGCGGCGTAGCAGGTATTTATTACGCGCACACCAAAACGGACGAAGCGCTTTATCTGCTGAATGCGAGCAATAAAACCGCCAATAATTATCTCTCGTCATTCGACGACAAGAAGACAAATCTCGGCCTGTTCGGTGAGTTAAGCTGGCGCATGAATGATCAATGGACCCTGACCGGGGGTATGCGCTACCAGCAGGATAACATTCAGCGTGATGGTGTTTCCGTCTATTCGTATGTGCCAGTCAACTTCGACGAAACCTTCTCGGCGTTCCTGCCAAAAGTCTCGCTGGCCTACGCTATCACGCCCGATCTGACAGTCGGCGGACTGGTGAGCCGCGGATATAATCCCGGTGGCGTGTCGCTCTATATGAACACGACCAACCCTGCATCGAGCAAGTGGAACAAATTCGACGAAGAAACTTTGTGGAACTATGAGCTATTCACGCGTGCTGAAGTGCTGGATAACAAGCTCGTTCTGAACGCCAACGTGTTCTACATGGACATGAAAAATGCGCAGTATAACATTCCAGTTGTCCTGCCGAATAACATCGTCCAGTCCTACACCATCAATGCCGAAAAAGCGCACGCCTATGGTCTTGAAATTGGTGCAGACTATCGAGTGCTCGACAATCTGACGCTCAAATCGAGTGCGGGCATTTTGCGCACCAAGATCGATGAGATTTCCAGCAATGCTTCGTATGAAGACAATGAATTCGCAAAGTCTCCCGGCTATATGCTGAGCTTCGGCGCGAGCTGGGATGTGACCGAAAAATTCAATGTTTCTGGCAATGTCCGCCATACAGACGGCTATTATTCAGACGTTGCGAACACGAAGGCTTACTGGGTCGGGGCCTATACGATTGCCGATGCCCGCATGAGCTATGATTTCACTGAGAAGTTCCAGCTCTATGGCTTTGTGAAGAACATCTTCAACGAACGTGCGCCAACGTCTCTGCAAGCAACGCGCGGCATCAGCGGAGCAACGACGCAAGCCAGCATGACCATGCCACGCACTTTCGGCATAGGCATCAAGGGCAGCTTCTGATCTCTTACTTTAGAGCGGCTCCAGTGAAGATTGAATCGTTGGAACCGCTTCGCACGTTTGGCGCAAATACTTCAATCAATCAAACCGTGGGCTTTTTGCTCGCGGTTTTTGGCTTAAAAACTGACGGAAATTGATCATGGCTTCTCGCAAAACGCTCCATATCGGCATGTCACTCGCTCCCACCTGGCTAAGTGGTGACGGCTGGCGACATACAAACAGCGATATTGAAGGTGTCTTCGGATCAGACTTTTATATCGATATTGCCAAACGTGCGGAAGCTGCCAAACTCGACTTCGTGTTTCGACCTGACAGTCTGTTTCTCAACAGTCCGATCATGGAGACAACGCCCGGCTTTGCCAGTCTGGACGCGACTTTGCTGATGGGAACACTTGCCCGCGAAACGTCAAAGATCGGGTTGCTTACGACCATTTCGACCACCTTCATGGCGCCATATGCGGTGGCACGGCAGGTTTCGTCGTTGCATCATCTAAGCAATGGGCGCGCAGGCTGGAACATCGTCACCGCACTTGATGGCAATGTAAATTTCGGCCTTGATGAGATGCCGACATCCGACGAGCGCTATGCGAAAGCGGCAGAATTTACCGAAGTCGTACGCGCCTTGTGGGAAAGCTTTCCCGGTTCGGCCCTCAAGCGCGACCGGGCTAGCGGAAACTATGCAGACACGGCGCGTATTCAGCCGATCAATCACGAGGGCGATTTCTTCAAAGTCAAAGGACCGCTCAACATTCCTTCGATTGAGAATGTGCCAATCCCGCTTGTTCAGGCTGGCGCCTCACCTGCCGGTCGCAGCTTCGCGGCCTCGGTGGCCGATGCAATCTTTTCCGCAACGCCGGACATCGATGTGGCCATCAATCTACGCAAAGACTTGCGTTCCCTTGCGCAATCTCATGGCCGCAATGAGGACGATGTGCGCCTGCTACCCGGCCTCAGCCTCTATCTCGCTCCTACACGCAAGGAAGCTGAAGAGCTGTTTTCTTATACCCACGCGCGTGGCAACCGCGCCCGCAAGATTGCCTATATTCGGGATATGACTGGTCTTGATCTCACAGACTGGCCGGAAGATCGATTGATCCGCCCGTCCGATTTACCACCGCCACCAGAAAAAGTGCGCAGCAAAACCCATGCCGGATTGCTGCAGCGCCTTCTGCAAAAAGAGACGCTCCGCCTTGATGATTTGCTCCGCCGATCGGAAGTTATCAGCGCGGCTCATTGGCAGATCATCGGAACGGTAGATGATGCGGTTGCGCAAATCCGCCAATGGTCTGAAGCTGGAGCGATTGACGGCTTCATCACCGCACCCGGCGGCTCGACATCGTCAATGCACATGGCACTTGACGAGTTGATGCCGAGGTTGAGCGAAGCGGGGCTTTTGCGATCTGACTATACCGGCAACACGTTCGCTCACCACCTGAGCGAATAGCTATCGGGCAAAGCTGAAGTCGAGGCCGATATCGAGGTTGGGCGCACTATGTGTCGTCCAGCCAACCGAGATAAGATCGACGCCACTTGCGGCGACAGTTGCAACCGTATCCGGGGTGATACCACCTGAGGCTTCAGCAATCGCACGACCACCGATGATTTTCACCGCTTCGCGCAATTGCGCGGGTGACATATTATCGAGCAGGACCGCATCGACGCCAATTGCCACTGCTTCATGCAGTTGTTCGAGTGTATCGACCTCAACTTCAATTTTGACCATATGCCCAGCATTCGCTTTGGCGCGCTGGATGGCTTCACCAACGCCGCCTGCAACTGCGATATGATTGTCTTTGATAAGCACCGCATCATAAAGCGCAAACCGATGGTTCATGCCACCGCCTGCCCGCACGGCATATTTTTGTAAAGCTCGCAGGCCCGGCATGGTCTTGCGCGTACACACGATTGCAGCCTTCGTGCCCTGAGCGGCTTTGACCAGATTGGCCGTTGCAGTGGCAACACCCGACATATGGCCGAGGAAATTCAGCGCGGTTCGTTCGGCTGCAAGAATGCTGCGCGACGAGCCGGACACGCGAGCGAGCGTCGTGCCCTCTCCCAGAAAATCGCCGTCATTGACCATTCGCTCAAAGGCAACCGAAGGGTCAACAAGCCGAAACGCCATTTCGGCAACGTCCAGGCCGGCAATGGCACCGGGCTGACGCAGGCTGAACACCATGGTCGAGTGATGACCTGATGGCACAACCGCATTGCTGGTGATGTCGCCCGCAAGTCCGAGGTCTTCAAGAAGTGTGGCCCGCACCAGCGGTTCGATGAGCAAAGGCGAAAGGCGTGGTAGATCCATCATGCGATCCTCGATAAAGGCTCAGCCAGAGCGATTTCGCGTGCAAGCAAAAAAGTCTGCTCGAATGTGTAATAGCTGCGCTCGGGTTGCGCGCTTTTCTCAGGATAATCTGTTCGGGCATGGCTGCCGCGCGACTCACGCCGCTCAAATGCTGCGACACTCATAATGAGTGCTACCGCAGCAGCGTCATCCGTCTGCGCGAGTGGCAGAAGTGCTGTAATCGCCGAACGCAAGCCGTCGTCATCGCGCAACAGACCCAAATGCCGGGAGGCAATTGATCGCACATAAGGCAGACTGGAAGATGGGCACTTGGCTTTCGAAACAAGCGGCAGCGTGGCAGCATGCGGCATAGTTGCAATAGCGCGGCCTGCTCGAAGACCCATGACGGCAGCTTCTAAAAGCGAGTTGCTCGCCAGACGATTTGCTCCATGCAGTCCGGTGCAGGCGGCTTCCCCCACAGCCCAAAGCCCCGCAAGGCTGGTGCGGCCATCGCTATCAGTTGCCACGCCGCCCATATGGTAATGGGTGGCAGGCCGAACCGGCATCACGTCGCAAGACGGATCGATGCCGTATTGTTTGCACAGCGCATCAATGCCGGGAAACCGCTTTGCAAAGCCTTTGTCCAATGATGCGCGTGCATCGAGAAACACTTTGCAACCTTGCGTTAGTTGCTGCCCAATTGCCCGCGCAACCACATCACGCGCGGCCAGTTCCTGTCCCGGAATATCCCGCATGAAGCGCTCGCCGCGATCATTGACGAGGATCGCCCCTTCACCACGCACAGCCTCACTGATCAAAGGCAAGCGCGATGCAGACACCGCCAAAGCGGTCGGATGAAACTGCACAAACTCCATATCGGCAAGCACGGCACCAGCACGCCCGGCTAGTGCTGCCCCTTGACCGAGATTGCCAAGCGGCGTGGTGGTCGCTTCATAAAGCCCACCGGCACCGCCTGTTGCTAGCACTACAGCACAGCCCGCAACGGGCCCAAAGCCTTCGAGATCAACACCCGCGATGCGCCCATCTTGCTTGATAAGCCGCAGCGCGCGGGTGTTTTCTTTAATTGTTATCGATGGGGTGGCGCGCCCTTTAGCGGCAAGCACGCGCATAATGCCTGCGCCCGTCGCATCGCCATCAACATGGACGATGCGTTGACGGCTGTGCGCTGCCTCAAGGCCAAGCGCATAAGATCCATCCGATTTTCGATCAAAGCGAACGCCATAATGTTCAAGCGCTGCAATCGCTTCGGGAGCAGCGTCAATTATGTCTTTTGCAACTGCGGCGTCGCAAAGACCAGCACCCGCTGCCAGCGTATCCGCCAGATGCAGAGCTGCGCTATCATCGTCACCAAGGCTTGCTGCGATACCGCCTTGCGCCAAAGGGCTTGAGCCATCGAACGCAAAGGTTCCCGCGGTCACCAGCATCACAGGTTGCGGCGCAAGGGTCAGCGCCGTCATCAATCCTGCGAGACCACTGCCGATAACAATCACAGGAGTGGCGCTCATACTGCAAGCATCCGTTCGACCGCGCGGCGTGCGGGCTCGGCAATAGCAGGATCAACTGTCACTTCATGGCGATTTTCTTCAAGCGCCTGGCGAATATTGGCAAGCGTGATCCGCTTCATGTGTGGGCAGAGATTGCAAGGCCGGATGAATTCGACCTCGGGATGATCGACGGCAACATTGTCGCTCATCGAACATTCAGTAAGCAGAACCACACGTTGCGGCTTCTTCTCACCGACAAAGTCAGACATGACAGCCGTTGACCCGGCAAAATCCGCAGCTTCTACCACTTCCGGCGGGCATTCAGGATGCGCCAAAACCATCACGCCGGGATGGTTTTCACGCAACTGTCGGATATCATCAGGGGTGAAGCGCTCATGCACCTCGCAATGGCCGTGCCAAGCGAGAATTTCCACATGGGTTTCACGCGCAATGTTCTGCGCGAGATATTCGTCGGGGATCATCAGCACACGCGGCACGCCAAGCGACTCGACCACTTTTTTCGCATTGCCCGATGTGCAGCAAATATCAGACGCTGCCTTAACCGCAGCCGAGGTATTGACATAGGTGATGATTGGCACGCCCGGATGCGCCTCGCGCAGAAGTGCTACATCTTGCGGTGTGATCGAATCCGCAAGCGAGCAACCCGCGGCCATATCGGGGATCAGCACAGTCTTTTTGGGGTTTAGCAGCTTGGCCGTCTCGGCCATAAAATGGACGCCGGCTAGCACAATCACATCAGCTTCAACATCAATCGCCTTGCGAGCGAGTGCGAGACTGTCTCCAACAATATCCGCGACGCAGTGAAAGATTTCCGGGGTCTGGTAATTGTGCGCGAGAATAACCGCGTTGCGCTTGCGCTTCAGCTCCAGGATTGCCGCGACATCGTCTTCGAAACCCATCCATTCGGCTTTGGGCAGCACCGACGCCACACGATCATAAAGCTTTGATACGGAAACGAATTCATTCATGGCGGCCTCCCGAGCAGCGCATAAAATTCCGCTGTTGCGGAATATCCAATTATACTCAGTATGAGTATTTCATAGATGCGCAGTTATACTCGATTCGAGTATATTGTCAATCACGAGAGATGGGGAGCTTTGTTCCTGCGAGATGCCGCTCAGAAAGCGCGCGTTCCTCAACAATCGAATAGCGGAAACGGAACAGTTTCGCCGGGCGACCACCGGTTTCACTGTCGCTTTCGCCGGTTTCTTCAACGAGATCCTGCTGTTCGATCAGACGGCGGAAATTCTGTTTATGCAGCCGCAATCCTGCCAATGCCTCAACGGTGCGCTGCAACTGCAAAAGGGTAAAACTGTCGGGCATCAATTCGAAAACAACCGGCCGATATTTGATCTTGGCCCGCAACCGCGCGATGGCTGTCGCAAGAATGCGGCGATGATCGGCAAACATGTGACGACCGTTTTCTTCGTCGCCCTTTCCGGCTTCGCTCACCAGACCGGCTTCATAGAGCAGTTCATAGCGCTGAAGCACAAGATCTTCATTCCAACGCTCGCCATTCAGTCCAAACGAAAATGCAATGCGCCGCAAGCGCTGCGCAGTCAGATCAGCAGATAGCGCCTGATGCGACCAGACCCGCAGACCATTGCTCAGATGACCAACGACCTCCGGCACGCCCTGTCGATGGTCTTCCCATGGCAGATAGTCATACCAGCCGCGCCAGCTGGCCTGCTGACCAGCCACATCGTCCTCGCGCACGAGGCCAAGATAGCTGATCGAAATCGTGCGTTCTCCCTGCCTGTGACGGTCGCGATCGGCAAATGTATAAAGCTGTTCGAGATAACCGACGGGATGTGCGGTTTCCGTCTGCACCCAGGCCCGCAACCCAGCCTGCAATGAACGGTGTTCCGTCTCAAATGGACCGGACGGCAAAGCCTGCCCTTGACGCACAGTCATGACACGCGGCTGCTCACCTGTGACAGCGGTCAAAACAGCGATCAGCTCGGTATGGGCAATATCGTCGGTCAATGCGGCAGTTTCTTTCTTTGCTCAACACCCAGAGGCGTAGAAAACCCCATGAATGGTTGTGCGTTGGATAACACATAAAATCAATTCAAAAGCTTAGCGTCGGCATCAGCTATCCGCCATAAAAAAACGCCGCCTAGTGGGCGGCGTTTCAATCAGACTAAAACTGTCGCAATTACGGCGTTACGTCGAAGCCGAACCACTTTTCGGAAAGCTTCTTGATCGTACCGTCAGCCTTGGCTGCTTCGATGGCTTCGTTGAACATTTTCTGAAGTTCAGGTTCGTTCTTACGGATACCAACAGCAACACCACGTCCGAGAATGCCGCCCTTGAAGTAAGGACCGGTCATGACGATGTCTTCATTGCCTGGCTTCTTGGCAGCATCGCTAAGATAGGCCAACGAAGCAACGATCAGATCGACGCGACCCGACTTGAGGTCAAGGTCATGCTGGTCGGTGGTCTTGTATTCGCGGATGTCAGTTGAATCCTTGAAATACTTATCGAGAAGGGTAAGGCCGAGCGAAGCGGTCTGAACACCAACAGTGCGGCCCTTAATTTCGGCAGCGATCTCGTCGATTGCCTTCTGGCTCGCCTCTTCATCTTTGGCAAGATAAAGCGTGTCGCCGGTGTGTGGCAGCTTGGCGAACGGGCTATCCTTTAGCGTTGCGAAGGTCTGTGGCGTCAGGCCGTAGGAAACCGTGAAATCGATGGTTTCTTCACGCTTTGGCGTCGCGGTCAGGCCAGCCATGATCGCATCGAACTTGCCAGCGTTGAGCGCCGGGATAATGCCGTCGAATGGCTGTGCAACCATGGTGCACTCGACCTTCATGCGGGCGCAGAGATCCTTGTAGAGATCAACTTCATAACCATCCAGCGTGCCATCTGGCTTGGTGAAGTTATACGGACGAAAAGCACCTTCCGTTGCGATAGTGATTTTGGTCCACTTCTTTTCTTCTGCATGAGCAGAAGCGGTGGTGAGAACCAGTGCAGAAACGAACAGGGCTTTGAACAATCCCAGGGGCTTCATTTGAATTACCTTACGCAGTTATTTTCTGACGCGCCTTGTGGCACAGATCAGCGTTGTTTGAAATAATCAGGCTGCATTTTCGTGGCTGATAAACTTGCGGAAACGCTCGGATTTCGAATTTCCGAACACTTCTTCAGGCGCGCCGTCTTCTTCGACCAATCCCTGATGCACAAACACCACACGATTGGACACATCCCGGGCAAAACCCATTTCATGGGTTACGACCAGCATGGTGCGGCCTTCTTCGGCCAGACCGCGCATAACGCGCAACACTTCGCCGACCAGTTCCGGATCGAGCGCCGATGTTGGTTCATCAAAAAGCATGACTTTCGGCTTCATGGCAAGCGCACGCGCAATTGCCGCGCGCTGCTGCTGACCGCCGGAAAGATGTGCAGGGTAGAAGTCACGCTTGTCTGCGATGCCGACCTTGGCCAAAAGTGCTTCCGCTTCTTCCACGCATTCAGCGCGCGAACGGCCCTGAACATAGATCGGCGCTTCGATGATGTTTTCGAGAATGGTCTTGTGGGACCAGAGATTGAAGCTCTGGAACACCATGCCAAGCTCGGATCGAATGCGCGAGACTTGCTTCTTGTCTGTCGGATAGGGTTCGCCCTTTGAATTCTTCGCCATGCGAATAGTCTCGCCCGACACGGTAACCGTACCCGATGTCGGGATTTCCAACAGATTGATGCAACGCAGGAAGGTTGACTTGCCGGAACCGGAAGAGCCGAGGATCGAGATCACTTCGCCTTCGCGTGCTTCAAGTGAAATACCCTTGAGCACTTCATTGGCGCCGAAGCTCTTGCGGAGGTTTTCGACTTTCAGAGCCACATTCGTCTTAATCGCGGCATTTGGAGATACGACTTTACTCACGATGTTTTTCCTTCGGTGGTGATCTTGACGACGGGCTGGCGCAGATATGGCGTCAGCTTGTATTCCGCAAACATCAGTGCGCGCGTCAGAACGAAGTTGATGGCGAGATAGATGGCACCCGCAATGACGAATACCTCAATCGCACGATAGGTTTCCGCGATCAGCTTGGCGGCGATGCCGGTCACTTCCATCAGTGTAATGATGGAGGCCAACGAGGTTGCCTTGACCATGGAGATCATTTCATTGCCATAACCGGGCAGTGCCTGACGGATCGCCAGTGGCATAACGATACGGCGGAAGCAGGTGAAACGCGACATGCCGCAGGCTTTAGCAGCTTCGATCTGACCGCTTGGTACTGACAGAAGGCCGCCACGAATGATTTCGCTGGCGTAAGCCGCGTTATTCAAAGTCAGCGCAATGATCGCACACCAGTAAGGTTCACGCAGGATCGGCCACAGGAACGAGTAGCGGATGACCGGGAACTGGCTCAGGCCGTAATAGATGATGAAGATTTGTACCAGAAGCGGCGTACCGCGAAACACGAACACGTAGAGACGGGCAATCCAGTCAAGAACAGCGATACCCGACAGACGCATCATGGCAAAAAGCAGTGCCAGAATTGCGCCAAACACGATCGAACTTGCAGCGAGCTGCAACGTGAGTGGCACGCCACTCAACATCTGCATGAAGGCTTCAGAATAAAATTCGAGGTTCATTTTGCCCTCCTGACGCCACGCGAGAAGTGGCGTTCAGCTCTTTGCAGGATGGTGCCTGAAACCGATGAAATCAGCAGGTACAACGCACCGGCAATGAGATAGAAGTTGAACGGCAGACCGGTCGATCCGGCACCGATCTGTGACTGACGCAGAATATCAACCACACCGACAACAGAGATCAGTGCAGACTCCTTGAGTGCCACCTGCCAGACATTGCCGAGGCCCGGCAAAGCGTGACGCAACGCCAAGGGAGCAATGATACGGCGGAACTTGAGCGCCTGTCCCATGCCACACGCGGAGGCTGCTTCAAGCTCACCTTTGGAAACCGCCCGGAATGCACCGCGAAACACTTCCGTATGATGCGCGCCGCAGGAAATGCCGATTGCCAGCACACCCGCGAGAAATGCCGGAAAGCCGACAAAGCCTTGCGCGCCAAACATCCGGCCTATCGCAGTAACAGCAGCACTGCCACCGAAATAAAACAGATAGATCACCAGCAGATCAGGAATGCCGCGGATGATTGTGGTGTAACCATCGGCAATACCGCGCAGCGCAAGACCACCCGAAATCTTCGCCCAGGCTGCAAACACGCCGATGATTGCGCCAAGAAGAAAGCCCAAAACAGCAAGCGACACGCTCACCAGTGCGGCCATCATCAGCACATGGCCCCAGCCATCCGGCCCGAAGCTTAAGATATCGAGAAAGGCCTTCATGATGCATCAGGCCTTGTGGGGCATAAGGAAATGAACGTCATATTGTTTTCCGGAAATCTCTTTTAGGCTGGTGCTTCATTTAGAGCGCGTCTTTATATTTTGATCGAACACGCATCTTAGTCCTAAAACCGTTTCTCACTTTTCGGGACGCACTTTTGCAGAAACAGGCAAGGCGGGCTGAACATTATCAGGGATAGGATTCACAAAAACTGCGCCGTCGAGCTTTTTCTCATGATCTTTTTTGGCTCTCGCGATCTCCTCCGGATTGAGGAAAAGCTCGATAGCCGTACTTCCCATAATCTTTGCCGCATGTGCCATGCCTTTATGCGCCGCAGGCAGTTTACCCTGCGCCACCATCTGCCATGAATGAAGCGGCGTACCGATTGCACAAGTTGCGCCTCGCATCTGCACAGTCGGAACAACCCAGCTTACACTTCCCACATCAGTCGAGCCGACGAGCGAATTATCGCCCTTATAAAGCTCATAGACGCCTTCGCAAAGCGCAAGTTCTGCCTTGGGTTCAACACCGAACCGGCGGAAAGCATCGGAAATATCTTCTTTTGACAGTGTCGCCTGAAACCGCTGCGCGGTTTCGCGGTCCTGCTCATCAAAAATTGGCGGTCCAAGGCGATCAAGCTCGCGCTGCATCAGTTGTTCCAGCGGTGCATTGCCAACGAGATTGGCATCACCGCTGACGATCTCGCTCTTGACCGAAGTTTCCGTCATCAAGGCAGCGCCTTCGGCGATCTTTTTAACCCGCTCAAGCAGAACCTGCATCTCCGGCAGGTTTCGCGCGCGGATCAGATAGCGCACACTAGCTTTGGCTTGCACGACATTGGGCGCAAAACCACCCGTAACGGTGACAGCATAATGAATGCGTGCCGAAGACGGCATATGCTCGCGCATATAATTGACGCCGACATTCATCAGCTCGACCGCATCAAGCGCACTGCGTCCAAGATGGGGTGCTGCAGCTGCATGGGCGGCGCGACCCGTGAAGTGGAAATTGATTTCGTTACAGGCCAGTGAAACCGGATCGTTTACACCAGCAAAAGGTGCCGGGTGCCAGCAGAAAGCAATATCGACATCGTCGAACAGGCCTTCGCGCACCATGAAACCCTTGGCCGATCCGCCTTCTTCGGCAGGACAACCATAATAGCGCACGCGGCCCTTGATGCCGTTGGCAGCAAGGTAATCCTTGACCGCTGCAGCTGCCAGCAAAGACCCCGAACCGAGCAGGTTATGACCACATCCGTGACCATTACCGCCGGCTTCAATCGCCCGTTCTTCAGCAACACCGGCAATCTGGCTCAGCCCTGGAAGCGCATCGAACTCACCCAGAATAGCGATGACCGGCCCCTCGTCGCCCGCCTCGCCCATTACAGCGGTTGGTAGGCCAGCAATGCCGCGCTCTACGCGAAAACCTTCCGCCTGCAACATGGCTGCATGTGCGTCGCTGGATTTATATTCTTCGTAGTTCGTTTCCGGGTTGTCCCAAACCGTATCGCTCAGTTCGAAATAGGCGGCGCTTTTCGCGTCGACGATATCCCAGATGTCGTGGTGGTTTTTCAACTTGGGGTTCACGCTCTCGGCTCAGGTTTTAACATTTTGGACGGAAGAAGCAGATCAAGGACAATAGAGAAGACCTGCATTCTGGCTTCTGCTTTATCGGCTTTTATGACTGAAACAATCCAATCTGACTGCTGCCACAGAAGAGAGCGCTCCTCCCGAGCTGTACCTAGAGGTACTCTAAACTTGTGGCAACAGATATAAGTGAAATTGCTCAAAAGCCTCATTATAATCGACATTATGGCCAGCAAGAGTTGCCGGATTGATAAGCATTTGCGCAAACACGAGTTCGAAACCTCTTGTAAGGGAAGATCGATAAGTCCCCGACTGGAGGCCGCGCCGGTGAGAACCAGCACAGCCTCCGATGGGTAGGCGAGCGCTTTCGAGCTCAGCTTCATCCATGTCTCGTGCGCAAAAATTCAAACATTGAACTGAAAGCCATCAACCGTGAATGCTTGTCCCGTGATGAAACAAGGCTCGGAGGTCGCCAGAAAAGTTACAAGACGGGCAACATCGTCAGCACAGCCGAGCCGTCCCAACGCAATACCCCTGATAACCTCATCTGCACGTTCAGTGACATTCGTATCAATCTCGGTACGAATGACGCCGGGGCAAATAGCATTTACAGCAATGTTTGGTCCCAGCTCCTTGGCAAGGGAACGAGTCATGCCAAGGATACCGGCCTTTGCCGCCGCATAAGCGAATTTGCTGACTGCAGCCGTCACGCCGCCCGAATAGGCATTCAGTGACGACATCGAAACAATCCGGCCACCGCCCTGCTTCAGCATATGTGGTGCGCTATGCTGAATGTAATTGAAACAGCTTTTCAGATTGATCGCGATGGCGCGGTCGAACTCGTCTTCCGAAATATCAAGAATGCCAACAGGCGCGGAACGCCCGGCATTGTTGAGAAGGAAATCGACGCGACCAAACGCAGCCACCGTTTCGGCGACAACTTCGCCAGCCCGCTTATGGCTTGAGACATCCGCAACACATTGCAGCGCACGCACGCCAAGGCTTTCGATTTCGGCGGCCGTATCCGCCAGTTCCGCCTCCAGCAAATCGACCAGTGTGACGTGATATCCGGCACGTGCCAGATCAAGAGCACAAGCCTTTCCGATGCCTCGTGCGCCTCCGGTGACGATGGCAACCTTGTTTTCAGTGTTCATTTCAAAACGTGCTCCTTTTGTGTTGCCATGTGATGGTATGTCTGTCACATTATTCCACAACAGGAATTTGGTTCACATATATGAACATTGAAAATAGTGGCGAAGTGAAATCCGCGGTCCGGGTTCTCGAAATCCTCGAGTTCCTTGCTCGCGCCCATAAACCGGTGACGCTGAAGGCAATCGTTGCGGAGCTGGGTTATCCCAAGAGCAGCACCTTCAATCTGCTCGCAACTCTAGTGGCACGCGCCTATGTCGTTCGCGACGACACTGAATCCTATAAAATTCACGATACTTTCCGAAACGGCCCCGGCTGGTGCAGCGGCAGCGACGCCTATCTGATAGCCACCGCACAGCCGATCATGGACGCCATGCGCGACAGCGAAGGAGAAACGGTGTTTCTCGGTACGCGCCGCAAGGATGGCCGGGTCAAGCTTCTGGCAAAGAGTGCCAGCCATCAGGTGGTACGCTTCGATTCCGACCTTACTGGCTCTGATCCTGCCTACTGCACGGCAATGGGACGCGTTCTTCTCGCACATTGGCAGCCGGAAAAGACTGCAAGCTATCTCGCAAAAGAGCGCATTATCCCGTTGACCGACAAGACGGTTATCGACCGCGTGCAGATCCGCCGCATCATCGACGCTGCGCGTGAAGCTGGTTACGCAATCTGCGATGAAGAGGCAGTCATTGGCGGCTCGGGCGTTGCTGCGCCCGTCTTTGATGCCAGCGGCGAAGTTATCGCCACACTCAATATGGCAACGATCTCATCGCGCTTTACCGCCTGCCGACAGCGCATGATCGACGCAGTGGTCAAACATGCCGCCGAATTGAGCGCGCGCCTCGGACACAAACCATCCACAACAGACAAGCAGTAAAATGGATATTCATTTCAAAGAAAAAAGAGTCCTGGTCACTGGGGCCGCAAGGGGAATTGGCCGTGCAATATGCGAGGCGTTTGCCGCCGATGGCGCATTTGTAACGGCAACCGATGTTCTTGACGACGAACTTGCAAGCCTTGTGAGCGAAGCGCGTCCTGCACGCGGCGGATCGATCCGGGCAGTTCATCTTGATGTCACCGATGAGGCCGCAATTGCCAAACTGGCAACTGACGCCGAAGCCGAAGGCAGTTTCGACGTTTTCGTGCATGTTGCAGGCGGCGTTCTGGGTCAGAAAAAACGCCCGCTGGAAGACGTTCCGGCAGCAGACTGGGATCGTATTTATGACATCAATGTGCGCGGAGCGTTTCTCGTTGCGCGCGCCATTGTTCCAGCGATGAAAAGCCGTGGCGCAGGCAAAATGGTCTTCATTTCAAGTGGTGCCGGCCTGGGCGTAAGCCTGACCGGAATTCAGGCCTATGCCAGCGCCAAGGCGGCTCTCATCAGCCTCGCGCGCCAGCTCGGCCATGAACTCGGACCTTTTGGCATCAATGTGAATGCCGTCGCACCCGGCTTCCTGCGCACAAGCCCCGATTATGAGCGCCAATGGGCGTCTTATGGAGAAGATGGTCAGGCCGCCATGCTCAATGAAATTCCGCTGCGCCGGATCGGGTTGCCGGAAGATATCTCAAATGCCGTGCTGTTCCTCGCTTCCCCCTATGCGAGCTGGATCACCGGCCAGACTTTGTCGGTCAGTGGAGGACCAACATCATGACAACCGAAGCACTCGTTCCAACATGGACATGGCCAGAAGAACGGCTGCAAACCATCATGAATCGCGCCCGCGCTGGTCGCAGCCTGAAGCCATCCGCGTGGCCAGAAGGTGGCAAATGCGCGGTGGGCCTGTCGTTTGATTCTGATCACGATACGTTTGAATTACGCGATGGCGGCAAATCCATTTCAGCACTTTCGCAAGGCCAGTTTGGACCAAGACAAGGCATTCCACGCATTCGCGAGCTTCTGCGCAACAACAGCATTCCTGCGACATTCTTTGTACCGGCGGTTTCGGCGATACATTATCCCGAAGAACAGCGCGCGCTGATCGATGAAGGACATGAAATTGCGCTTCACGGCTGGATTCATGAGCGCAATGCTCTGCTTGATGGCGATACAGAACGCGATCTTCAGCACCGTTCCGCAGATGCGCTGGAAAAGATTACCGGCGTTCGTCCTGTAGGCATCCGGACACCATCCTGGGACTTCAGCGATAACACGCTGCAAATCACAGCCGACATGGGCTTGATTTATGACTCGTCCCTGATGGCCGATGTCGATTGCTACGAGCTATTGCTAAACGGCGAGCCGTGTGGCGTGACCGAACTACCTGTCGAATGGATTCGCGACGATGCCGCCTATCTGGTTATGGATCGTTGGGGTGGCTTGCGTCCGCAAATTGCGCCGCATGATATTCTGCAGATATTCATTCGCGAGTTCGATGCAGCCTATGAAGAAGGCGGGATTTTCCAGCTGACCATGCATCCCGACATCATCGGTCATCGTTCCCGCATATGGATACTCAAAGAGTTGATTGGCCACATTCGCCAGCACAAGGATATCTGGTTCGCAACCCATGCCGGCATTGCGCGTTATGCGACGCTAAATAGCTGATAAGAATAGTATTTTCTTGTCACAGTTTTGCACCTGGTCCGGGATTCGGACCGGGTGTTTCTGTGTTGCCTGACAGCATGAATTCGCTCATAAAATCAGAATGTTATTCATATATGTGAACCAAATTCCGCTTTTCATCGCTAGATTGCAGGTCCACACTGATTGGTGAGACGGGTGCGAAAATTAGTTCTCAGAAGAAGAGCGCATCCCAACATGGGTAAGGCATTTCCAGCAAAAGTGCGGAGCGTTTTTGCGTCGGATGGTGCGTAAAAACAAATATTGGGACGCGGTTTCCAAGGTTTCAATCTCAACAAGAACCGCGCCAAAAACGAGGGAACTATGTTCAAAAAAATCGCAGCTATCAGCCTGTGCACACTGTCCGTTCTTTACAGCGGCAGCGTACTTGCTAAGGAATGGAAATCCGTGACCGTTGGCGTCGAAGGTGCTTTTCCGCCCTTCAACCTCACCACACCCAGTGGCGAACTTCAGGGACTTGATCTTGATGTCATCAAGGAAGTCTGCAAGCGCGCCGAACTCGATTGCACAATCGTGGCACAAGACTGGGACGGCCAAATCCCGTCGCTTCTTGCTGGCAAATTCGATGTGGTCCTGACAATGGGCCCTAATCCAGAGCGCCGTAAGGTTATCGACTTCTCCGACCCTTATGTGATCACGCCCAATACATTCCTCGTGCCCGCTGAAGGTCCACTTGCCAATCTCCCGCATTCCGGCGAGAGCCTTAACACCGATACCGAAGAAGGCAAAAAAGCCCTCGCGGACCTCAAGGAAGCGGTAAAAGGCACGACACTCGGCGCGTCGCTTTCAACCAGCCAGCTGCAATTTGTCGAGCAGAATTTCGGCGATGTCGCTCAGGTCCGCTCATACAAAGGCTCCGAACAGGTCAAGCTTGATCTACAATCCGGTCGCCTCGACGGTCAATATGACAACGTCGTCTTTGCGCGGGATCGTGCGGAGAAAAGCAATGGCGCGCTCAAGATCACCGGTCCGCTTCTTGTCGGTGGCATTCAGGCGACAAATGTTTGCATTGGCCTGCGTAAGGATGAACCTGAACTTAAAGCCAAGCTCAATAAGGCACTTGGCGAGATGCAAGCCGACGGCACGCTCTCGAAAATGTCTGAAAAATGGTTCTCTATGGATCTAAGCCCAAAGGGCTGATCTCTTAATAAAATCGCAAATATTAGAGCGCGCTGTTTTCACAGCGCGCTTTTTTATAAATTAGAAATTCCAATCTTCGTCTTCGGTCGCGACAGCTTTGCCGATGACGTAAGACGAACCAGAGCCTGAGAAGAAGTCATGGTTTTCGTCAGCGTTTGGTGACAGTGCTGAGAGGATCGCCGGATTGACTTTGCAGGCCTCTGCCGGAAACAGCGCTTCGTAGCCCAGATTCATCAATGCCTTGTTCGCATTATAATGCAGGAACTTTTTCACGTCCTCGGTCAGGCCAACGCCATCATAAAGTGCCTCGGTGTAACGCACTTCATTGTCGTAGAGCTCCAGCAAAAGATCGAAGGAAAAATCCTTGATTTCCTGCTTCTTTTCTTCGCTGAGTGTCTCAATGGCGCGCTGGAACTTATAGCCGATATAATAACCATGCACGGCCTCATCACGGATGATGAGACGGATGAGATCGGCCGTATTGGTAAGCTTGGCACGGCTCGACCAATACATCGGCAGATAAAAGCCCGAATAAAACAGGAAGCTTTCCAGAAACACGCTGGCGATCTTCTTCTTCAGCGGATCGTCAGAGCGATAATTATCGAGAATGAGTTGCGACTTCTTCTGCAGGAACTCGTTTTCTTCCGACCAGCGATAAGCGTCATCAACGTCTGGCGTCAGACACAGTGTCGAGAAGATCGACGAATAGGAACGCGCATGAACCGCTTCCATGAAAGAGATGTTCGACAGAACGGCCTCTTCATGTGGCGTTGCGGCATCATCCATAAGCTTCACCGAGCCGACGGCATTCTGGATCGTGTCAAGAAGGGTCAGGCCGGTGAAAACGCGGATAGTGAGCTGCTGCTCTTCCGGCTTCAACGTTTCCCACGACTGAATGTCGTTCGACAGCGGCACTTTTTCCGGCAACCAGAAATTGCCGGTCAGACGGTTCCAGACCTCAAGGTCCTTATCGTCATCGATGCGGTTCCAGTTGATAGCGCGCACGAGACCAGGCTTTTTGGAAGGGTTGGATTTGAATTGCATATTCATTGGTTTCACCTTGGTCATAGGGCGCAGGATACGCAGCCTTCAACCTGCGTCCCTTCTAGCGCCATCTGGCGCAAGCGGATGTAATAAATGGTCTTGATGCCCTTCTTCCAGGCATAGATCTGTGCCTTGTTGATATCGCGCGTGGTGGCGGTATCACGGAAGAACAGCGTCAGCGACAAGCCCTGATCGACGTGCTGGGTAGCCGCAGCATAGGTATCGATGATCTTTTCCGGTCCGATCTCGTATGCGTCCTGATAATATTCCAGATTATCATTCGTCATGAAAGCAGCCGGGTAGTAAACGCGGCCAATCTTGCCTTCCTTACGAATTTCGATCTTGGAAACGATCGGATGGATCGAAGAGGTCGAATGATTGATGTAGGAGATCGAGCCTGTCGGCGGTACGGCTTGCAGGTTCTGGTTATAAAGTCCGCCTTCCATGACGGCCTTCTTCAGTTCCTGCCAATCTTCCTGCGTCGGGATGGCAATACCTGCATCTTCAAAGAGTTGGCGCACCTTGTCGGTCGCAGGCTCCCAGACCTGATCGGTATATTTGTCGAAATATTCGCCAGAGGCGTATTTTGACTTCTCAAAGCCCTTGAACGAGCTGCCCTGTTCGATGGCAAGGCGGTTAGAAGCTCGGATAGCGTGATAAGCCACCGTATAAAAGTAGATATTGGTGAAATCGACGCCTTCATCCGAACCGTAATAAATACGCTCCCGAGCGAGATAGCCGTGCAGGTTCATCTGACCAAGGCCAATGGCATGGCTCTCGTCATTGCCGCGTGCAATAGATGGAACTGATCCGATGTGGCTCATGTCGGCAACAGCCGTCAGCGCGCGGATCGATGTTTCAATCGTCTTGCCAAAATCGGGGCTATCCATGGCTGCTGCGATATTGAGCGAGCCGAGATTGCAGGAAATATCCTTACCCAGATATTCATAAGACAGATCATCATTAAAGACGCTGGCTTCACTGACCTGAAGAATTTCCGAGCAAAGATTGCTCATGGTGATACGGCCATCGATCGGGTTGGCGCGGTTCACCGTGTCTTCGAACATGATGTAAGGATAGCCGGACTCGAACTGAATTTCCGCCAGAACTTGGAAGAAGTCACGTGCATTGATCTTCTTCTTGCGAATACGGCCATCATTGACCATTTCGCGATATTTTTCGGTGACGGAGATTTCCGTCATCGGCACGCCATAGACGCGTTCAACGTCATACGGCGAGAAGAGATACATATCCTCATCGTTCTTGGCGAGTTCAAAGGTGATATCCGGGATTACCACGCCAAGCGACAGCGTCTTGATGCGGATTTTCTCATCCGCATTTTCGCGCTTGGTGTCGAGGAAGCGCATGATGTCGGGGTGATGCGCGTTCAGATAAACGGCGCCTGCACCCTGACGTGCACCAAGCTGGTTTGCATAAGAGAAACTGTCTTCCAGCAGCTTCATTACAGGGATGATGCCCGACGACTGGTTCTGGATCTGCTTGATTGGTGCACCGGCTTCACGGATATTGGTAAGGCTCAGCGCCACGCCGCCGCCGCGCTTTGAAAGCTGCAAGGCGGAGTTGATCGAGCGGCCAATCGATTCCATGTTATCTTCAACACGCAGAAGGAAGCACGAGACGAGTTCGCCACGCTGCTTTTTACCTGCATTGAGAAAGGTCGGCGTCGCTGGCTGATAACGGCCCGCAATGATTTCATCGACCATTTCACGCGCATGTTGTTCATTGCCGCGCGCAAGCGCAAGCGCAACCATGCAGACACGGTCTTCATAGCGCTCAAGATAGCGCTGACCATCAAAGGTCTTCAGCGTGTAGCTGGTGTAATATTTGAACGCGCCAAGGAAAGTCGGAAAGCGGAACTTCTTGTCATAGGCATGATCGAAGAGATCGCGCACGAAATTGAAGGAATACTGGTCCAGCACTTCGCGCTCGTAATAGCCTTCGGTGACCAGATAATCGAGTTTTTCACGCAGATTGTGAAAGAACACCGTGTTCTGGTTGACGTGCTGAAGGAAATACTGCTGCGCGGCCTGACGGTCGCGTTCAAGCTGGATTTTGCCTTCATCGTCATAAAGGTTCAGCATCGCATTGAGCGCGTGATAATCGAGCCCGGTTTCAGGCAGCTTTGCTGCCTTGCTTGCTGCCGACGCCGATGGCTCCTGCTTTTCCGATGAGGCGACCGTCTCGCGCTCACGGGTCAAGGTTGTGTCTGCCGTGTCCAAAATCGTTCCATCCCGTCTCTAACATTGCCAAGGTCTTCGTCAGTTCCCAAAAGCTCGAAACGATAGAGGTAGGGAACCTGACACTTGGTAGAAATGATCTTACCGGCGAGGCCGAAGGCTTCACCGAAATTGCTGTTTCCTGCGGCGATGACACCGCGAATGAGGGATCGGTTATCGGCATCATTGAGAAACCGAATGACCGGCTTGGGAACAGCGCCTTTCGCACCGCCGCCGCCATAGGTGGGGGTTACGAGCACAAACGGCTCATTCACCCGTAACAAGCCAGCATCGTCTTCATAGCTTTCCAGCGGAATGCGTTTTGAGCGCATTCCCAGACGCATCACAAAACGATGCGTGTTCTCTGAACGACTGGAAAAATATACGATCTGGCCCATTGCGAAATCCCGACAGCGATTGGGCTTTATGCGAGCGAGCTGATCATATCCGGACGGAAACCAGCCCAATGGGTTTCACCCACAACAACAACCGGCACCTGACGGTAGCCGAGACCCTGAACGAGATCGTACGCATCGGCATTGGCGGAAATGTCGATGACATCATATTCAATGCCCTGACGGTCGAGTGCGCGAGTGGTGGCGGTGCACTGGACGCAGGCGGGCTTGCTATAGACGGTGACGTTCATTTTTTCCTCACTGGGGATCGGTTGTATCGGTTGCGACTTACTGGGATGAAGACGCAAAATAACGCTCACGCATTATCGAATGCGTGCAGAAAGACTCGGAAACTGGAGAAATGCGGCTCGCCCGAGTGGCAAACCAAAAGTACTAGCCCGTAAAGGGCGGACCGGAACTGTTTGGTCTCAAATTACTCGACATGCTTGTCACCCCGAAGCTTTGGAGGGGATATTCGGGGGCAGCAACAGACATGGCAAAACGCTGCCACATTCTATTACGCACCAACCGGACACCCCGCCCGTGGACGTTCACGTTCAAGGCAGGTCTCCTGGCTCACGACTCACCGCTTTGGTCCGCCTTCCCGGTTTTAACCAGTGGCATATGGACGTAAAGCTCATCGCTTACAGTTGCGGGGGCAGCTACGGCATAACCACATCCATCATGAATGCAACGCACCGTATTCCCATCTTCGCTTTTTGATTCTCACGAATCGCAAGAACCTTGAACACAAGATATAGTATCCGAAGTTAAAAAGTCGTCAATGGATAGACGGTTCAAAAAAATTAAATATGGGCTTTAATGAGGGGCACCTGTGAATAGCAGGGATATCTATCAGGCTTCACTCACTCGGTTTGATAGGCTTGGGCCGGAACTCGGGTTTTATAGCCTTCAACGCCATCCGATCCACAAGATGTGGTGCAATCAGCTTCAGCCACCGACCAAATCGCATCTGCCGCGTCATCAACACCTCGCGTTTGCGGCGACTGATTCCCTCGAGCATCAACTCGACCGCCTGCTGGACGGACATCATATTGTCTTCGCGAACACCGCTCACACCCAGAGCAGAGCCACTTGCCCCATAACCAACCTTGCGGATGTCGGTTTTCACCACACCGGGATAAATTATTGTCACCGATATGCCGCTCGGTTCCAATTCCGATCGCAGCGCCTCACAAAACCCGGAAAGTGCAAACTTGGTGCCGCTATAGGCTGAGCGTCCAGGGACCCCAATCAGCCCCGCAACTGAGGAGACAGCAACGATGCGTCCTTTGGTTTTAGCTAGATATGGCAGTGCTGCATGGATAGGCCAGATGCTGCCCCAGTAATTGAGCTCCATCAGATCATGCATCCACTGCAAGTCTTCCGGTTTGATCTCGGCAAAATTGGCGTGAGCTGACATGCCCGCATTGACGATCAGCGTATCAATTTGCCCGAAAACGGCAGCGGTCTTTTCTATCAGAGCAATGCAGTCCTTGCGATCAGTCACGTCAGTCGGCACCACCAGAACCCTGCAGCCCGACTGATCAAGTTCCCCAGCAAGCGCTTGCAACTTATCGACATTACGCGCCGCCAGAACCAGTGCCGCCTTGCTGCCATCGCGTATAGCGGTCTGACGCGCAGCCTCAGCTCCAATCCCGTCAGATGCTCCTGTTATGATTGTTACTTCCATGACAAGCCCCAGCTCGATTGAATGAAAATACGACGCCAAGTTACAGTTGCCGTCTTGTAACGTCCAGCGTTCCGAGAAGAGCCTGTTGCAAGCAGTTATGTGTTCACGTGAGCGTTATTACCCTCATTGGTCGAAGGGATAAATTGACAGTCAGGCGTCCTTTCCTGTATCGATCTAAATAATCCTGAACATTGTTCAATATATCGAACAATTAAGAAGAGGTCCTCCCAAGCATCTCTTCAAACGACCGGTGCATCGGCTGCGCCGGGAAACTGTCGGACTGGCTTTCCCTTGTGCGAAAGCCAGTCCGCTCATCAACCCAGCGCCAGTGTGCCGGCGAGGAATGAGAGACCTCAGCTCTGGGGAATTTGGATAAGGGTGGAAATATGACTGAAGGGATCAAGCCATTTTCGTTCGACACGGTCGGCTCGATGCTCGTTGAGTGGGGGGCTGCAAAGCGTCTCGGCGAAATTCTGAGCGAACGGTTTTCTGAACGCAAAATCCTGATTGTTACCGACAAGGGACTGCACAAGGCTGGCGTGCTGAACGAAGCACTCGCATCGCTGGAAAATGCGGGCTTTGGCATCAGCATCTTTGATGACGTTGTGGCAGATCCGCCGGAATCGGTTCTGTTTGCCTGTGTCGACCAGGCCAAAGCCGCTGGGTGCGATATTGTTTTGGGTTTGGGTGGTGGTTCTTCGATGGACATTGCCAAGCTCGCTGCAGTGCTTGTTGTATCCGAGCAGGAATTGTCCGAGCTTTATGGTATTGGCAAAGTTCAGGGCAGCCGCTTGCCGCTGATTCAGATCCCAACCACGGCAGGCACCGGCTCGGAAGTGACCAACATCACGATCCTGACTACCGGCGAAACCACCAAGATGGGTGTCGTCTCGCGTCAGCTTTATGCAGATTTTGTCATTCTGGATGCAGAACTGACTTGCGGCCTGCCCGCCCTTCACACGGCGGCAACCGGCATCGATGCCATGGTTCACGCCATTGAAGCCTATACCAGCCGTATCAAGAAAAACCCGCTGTCTGATGCCTTTGCGCGTGAAGCGCTGAAGTTGCTGTCCGCCAATCTGGTTGCAGCTTGCGAAAATGGCAAAGATCGTCCTGCCCGCGAAGCCATGCTGCTTGGTGCAAACTATGCCGGTCAGGCTTTCTCCAACTCGCCGGTTGGTGCGGTTCATGCACTGGCTTACCCGCTGGGTGGCCATTACCACGTGCCGCACGGCCTCTCCAATGCGCTGATGCTCGGCCCCGTCCTTCGCTTCAACATGGCAGGCGCTGCAAATCTCTATGCAGAACTGGCAGACCTGTTGCTCGGCAAGTCGGAAGGCACGACAGAAGAGCGTTCGGCTGCTTTCGTGGATTACATGGAAGACCTGATGAACCGCTCTGGTGCACCGCGTCGTCTGCGCGATGTTGATGTGACAGAAGAAAGCCTCGAAATGTTAGCGCGCGATGCGATGCTTCAGACACGTCTGCTGGGTAACAATCCAGTCGATGTTACCGAAGCGGATGCCCTGGCACTTTATCGCGAAGCATTCTGAGCCAACAATCATTTTCAAGAGCACATCCAGGAAGAGCAGGCTTGATTAGCCGCTCTTCCAAAGCTCTGTTTCGTCCTTTCGGAGTAAAATCGTGAGCACTGAACGCATCGACGGTCAGGAGCAGCCATATTGGCCTGCCGGACCGTTCAAAATCCGTCTGCCCTTCGTTCATTATAAATTCGAGTGGCCTGATTATTGTCAGGGCCTTCTGATGTGTGCTGTCGATCTTTCAGCCATCCCGCTGATGGCTGAACTGCTGGGCATGCCTTTTGAAGTTGCCCTTGCCGTGGTGGTTCTTAACGGCATTTTCTACCTCACACATCACCTGCTTGGTGATCCGGTTGTTCCGGGCTGGATTACGCCTGCCGTTCCGCTGATCATGGCTTATTGCGCCACCTTCCCTGAAGGACCGGAGCGTGTGCATGCCCTTGTCTCCTTCCAGATGACCTTGGGGCTGCTATCGATATTGATCGGCGCGACGGGCATAGCCAATCGCGTCATCACGGCAATTCCACAGGCCATCAAATCCGGCATTATCATCGGTGCCGGCTTTGCTGCTGTCATTTCCGTGTTCAAGGTCGGCGGCAATTTCGACATCTTCCCGTTCACGATCGCGATTTCCATCGGCCTTTGCTTCTATCTGATGTTCTCTCCGCAGTTCGCTCGCCTTTCGCGCAATGGCGGCATTTTCGGCCTGATCGGGAAACTGGGCGTTTTGCCATGCATTCTGCTCGCTGTCGTCGTCGCCCCCCTGTTTGGTGAAGCCAAATGGCCCGAATTCCAGTGGACGATTTCGTCTCCTGATTTCAGCACGCTCTGGCGTGAATACACGATCTTCGGACTTGGCCTGCCGCCGCTTTCGATGTTCCTAACGGCCCTGCCAACAGTTCTCGCGACTTACATCGTTCTCTTCGGCGACGTGCTGAAAACCAAGTCGATTTTAGGTGAAGCGCAGCTTCAGCGTCCTGATGAAAAGATCGATTACAATGCCGACCGCGCACATCTTGTTTTCGGTATGCGCAACACCGGCATGTCGGTGCTTGGTCCCGATGTCACCATGTGTGGCCCGGTCTGGGCAGCCATGCAGGTCGTTATCTGCGAGCGCTTCTCCAAGGGCAAAAAATCCATGCATTCCATCTTCGGTGGTGCAGGGTCTTTCCGCTGGGGCACCAATACCGGTCTGTTCCTGATGCCAATTGTTACATTGGTGCAGCCAATTCTCGGTGTTGCGCTGACCCTGACTTTGCTCATCCAAGGCTACGTCTCGGTGCGCATCGGCGTGATGGAAGCTCGCTCGCAACGCGATCTCGGTATCGCAGGCGTTACAGGTGCCGTTCTTGCAACGCGCGGTGCAGGCTGGGCCTTTGCCACCGGCGTTGTTCTCTGCCTGCTCATTTATGGCCGAGACTTCTTCAAGGGCGAAACCGATCGCACCTTCGTCAAGGACCAGCAATCGCAGTAATTCTGTCGAAGGCCTCCCCCAAATTTACCGGGAGGCCTTTGCTCGCAATAATTTAAACCGAGGCAGATTTGCCTCTACCTGAATATTACTATAGATTTCAGCCGCAGTCCGACAATCGCATTTCTCCTCCCCACGTCAATTGTCGCGTGCTGCGCGTCAATTCGGAGTAAAAATTGCGTAGTGAACAATCTATTCTTCAAATATCCATAGCGGTTACTATTTTTGTTGCAGGCTTTGGCGTTGTATTTGGCCTTTTGTCTGGTTCATTTTCTATTGTCTTTGACGGTGTTTACATGCTGGCTGACGCTGCAATGAGCGGGCTTGCACTTGTTGTTGCTCGGCTTATTGCATTATCAGCTTTGGCGGAACCGCCGCGCGGAAAGCTCCGTGATCGTTTCACCATGGGCTTCTGGCATCTTGAACCGATGGTGTTAGGCCTCAACGGTATTATGCTGACCGGTGTTGCAATCTATGCGCTCATCAATGCCATCGGCAGTCTGATGGATGGCGGGCGTGATCTCGAATTCAGCTATGCGATCTTTTATGCGGTCGTCGCTCTTATCGCGTGTCTCGGCATGGCCTGGCTCGAAACGCGTGCCAACCGCAAGCTCAGATCCGATTTTATCGCGCTTGATGCCAAGGCGTGGATCATGTCTGGCGGTATTACAGCAGCACTCCTCATCGCTTTTTCGGTGGGCTATGTGATTCAGGGAACCGAGCTTGATTGGTTAACGCCCTATATCGATCCTGCAGTGCTTGCGCTGGTCTGTATCGTCATCATTCCCATGCCGCTCGGGACCATCAAACAGGCACTTTCCGATATGTTGCTGGTGACGCCCATCGATCTCAAACAACATGTGGATCAAGTCGCAAAACAAGTCGTGGAGCGTTATGGTTTCAAATCCTATCGCGCTTATGTCGCCAAGGTCGGACGCGGCAAACAGATTGAGCTTTATTTTATCGTGCCAACAGATCAGCCTGCCAAAAAACTCGAAGAATGGGACGCCTTGCGCGATGAGATCGGCGATGCGCTTGGTGGCGAAGGTCCCAACCGCTGGCTGACTATTGCCTTCACAACCGATGTGGAATGGGCCGTTTAGAGGCCCATTCGGTGAACCTTACAGCAGTTCCAGCGAAGAACGAACGTTGCAATGCTGTAGCTCAAATACTCTATTCGGCGCGCGGGCGACGTTTCGTCATCAACATGGGTGTATATTCGAGAACATACAGCCCGAAAGCCAGCATCCATGAGAGTGCTGATGCCGCGAGGAACGTGTGGAAGAAATTCGGCAACATTTCCGCAAAGGGGCGGATCAGAGCTGACAAGATCAGACAGAGATAGGCGATCTGGGTTGTGAGTGAAGCCACCAGTTCACGACCCGTATGGCCACGGGTTGCGCGGGTCATGACTGCCAGCATCATGCAGCCAATGACCCCAACTGTCATGACATGCAGTGCTGAAAATGGATTGAGTTGTTCGAGTGCTGCCAGCGCTATGGCGACAAAACCCGCAGGCACGAAAAGATAGGCAATGTGCAGGATGAACACGAGCCTGTCTTTTGCCACGCTCCATCCGCGCCAACGATAAAGCCGCACGAGATGTAGGACCGCCGCAATGATTGCGATGATGGCCGTCAATGAATGTGCAGGTGCAGCGATCCAACTCACGCATGCGATAGCACCGACAAGAATGGTAAGGCCATCATAGCGATTGAACGGAACAGGAAAGCGCGTTGCACCCATACGATTAAGCCAATTGCGTGTGAAACTCGGTATAATCCGTCCACCGATCAGCATCACCAATAAAACATAGGCACTGACCCCGGCGCGATTGGCAGCGGCAATATCGCCGTTGGTGATCGCCAGATAATGGAAACAAAAGTTGGCGAGCATGACGATGGAGACGCCAATCAGGACCTTGAGGTTCTTCCACTGATGACCAGCAATTATTTCGCGTGAGGCGATAAACAGAAGCAAAGGCAGAAAGAGACTTTCGATGCCGATTGCGACATAGAGATTAATCAGATCAGGAACCAGAAAGGCCAGTCGCCCGGCCAACCATACACCGAACAGCATGACAAGCGGCGTTCCTGAAATGGGCAGACCACCAGTCCAGTTCGGGACGGCGGTTAGAAGAAATCCAGCGAGAATTGCTGATGAAAATCCAAACACCATCTCATGGGCGTGCCAGTTGAGCGCGCCATAAGCGCCACCAACCGACAGGCCGAATGTGAGGGAGAGTATCCAGAGCAGCATGGCCAGAACGGCCCATATGGCACCGCCCAGAAAGAATGGGCGAAATCCATAACTAAAGATTGCCGGGCCAGTCTTTTTAAAACCGCGAGCTATCGCGCCACGGCGCTCGGAGGGCATTGCTGCGGGAGTGGCCCGTAGGCCTGCCTGTGTTGTCATGGCATCCTCATCATGAAACCGCAGCCAAAGCGCAATTTATCTGCGCTCTGGGGGTAAAGCGTTATGCAGCATGGCTACATATTTGAAACCCATCATTTCGCGCTGGCGATTGCCTTTTCCAAGCGCGCCTGAACGGGCTTTGGCTTCTTGGCAGCAACGATCTCTTCGAGATTGGCCGGATTGTCGCCAACAACGATCAGGGCAACCATGCCCATGGCGTAATGCGGCGTGCATTTGACGAAATATGCACCTGGCTCAGTGACGGACAGGACGTAGTTTTCGTTGATTTTGCTTTTGAACTTTTCTGCAGCTGCAGGGATCATATCCTTGATCGACTCGACATTGTGTCCCTTATCGACCGGAATGAAGGTAATCGTGTCGCCGGGATTGGCCTTGATATAGGCTGGCTCAAAAACCATTGCACCTTCAGCGCCCTTATTGAGCATGTGAACTTCAATATTCTCGGCCAAAGCGGGAGCAGCCATCGCAAAGCATAGTCCGAATGCTGCGAACGGGATTGCAAACTTACGCATTTAATCTCATCTCCATAGGCCGGCTTCTGCAGCATCACGATGGTGCCCGAAAAACCGCGCTAACGGAGATTTAGCCCGACTTGCTTTCCAACTCTTTGATTGGGATCAAACATATTCAATATAGTTGATTATGACAGTCAGATATCGCGAGAGGCCGGACAAGCGCGCAACCTCCATTCACGAAATCCAGCTAAGTTGTACTCCTTCGTGAAATGCTGCTTCGGCAAATTCGTCAGATTGCACGCCAAAATGAGCGTGGCCCGTCCGCCACACCAAGCGCAAAACCCGGATTTCACACAAATTCGTCGTTCTCATTAGCGCAATAATTTCAGCTTCTTGCAATGTATTTCAAAACACGCCCGCAAATGTGATCGCCATTTGTGTTGACTATTAACACTTCGTTAACCACAGTTTGTTGCAATCTGTTACAAAGCGTTACAATCGCTACGGCAGGTCCTATCGATACGAGGTGCATATTGGAAACAACACGGCAGATAAATCAGCAGTCCTTACAGCCAAGGAACAGCTCTGCCGTGTCTCAGATGACGTCTTTCTGGGGGCTTATGCGCGCCTATTGGGTATCCGAGCGCTGGAAGGAAGCCTGGGGCCTAACGATTGCAATCTTTATCTTCACGGCCTTTATCAGCAAGACCACAGTTTGGGTGGCTGAAGCTTCCGGCCTGCTGATGAATTCGATCGTCAATGTTAAAAGCGCACCAGTTCAAAATCCGCTCATGGCAATCGCCATGAATGCCGGCCTCTTGATCCTGCTGATGCTGGCCAAGGATGTGACGCTGGTTGGATTTCGCCACCTCCTGTCCACGACATTGCATCGCAAGTGGCGCAAATGGCTCAATGACAGCTTTTCCAACGCCCTGCTTGATAGCAATCACACCCATTTTCATCTGCAGCAAGGGAAAGGCGCAAACCTTCCCGACAATGTCGACCAGCGCCTGCAAGAATCCATCAAGGGCATGACGGGCGGGGCCATTGGCCTTGTCATGGGTGTTGTCGGCGTAGTGCTTTCCGCATTTTTCGTGGGCCAGAAGCTGCTCGAAATCTCGACCGAAGTCACCGGACTGGAATTCCTTGGCTCCTATGGCGGTGCCATTCTCGCCTTCGCGGCAATCATTATTTATGTGCCGATTGGTACACTGATCGCGATCAAGATCGGCCGCCAGCTCGAACGCCTCAACCTCGGCATGCAGAAAGCTGAAGGCTCCTATCGTGGCGAGTGGACGACACTTCTGCGTCGCAGCTTCCAGATTTCAGCGTCAGAAGGCGAAGCCGTGCAGCGTTCCGTCAACAAGCGTCTTTACAAGGATGTTGATGGCACCTGGAACAAGCTCAACCGTTTCGATGCTGCGTATCTGGCCTTCTCGCAGGCCTATGGCTTCATGTCGAACCGCATCATCGCCTATATTCCGGGTCTCGTCCCCTATATGAGCGGTGCAGTCAGTTTCCGCAATTATGTTACAGGCGCCGAACTTGTGGCAGCCATGATCAATGACTGCTCGTGGTTTATTCAGGTCATGCCAGCGATTGCCAATCTGCGGGCCAACGCCGGTCGTGTTACGGGCCTGGCGCAAGCTATCGACAATGTTCAGGAACCGAGCGAGTTTTATGCAAGCTCTGGCGTCAACCGCTTCACCTTCTCCAAGCAGCATCCTCGTTTTGGTCTTTCTGTTCGTAACCTCACGCTGATGCAGGGGCCTGAAAGTGAAGCGCCTTTCCTGCGTTCCGGTGTGATCAATATCCGTAGTGGCGACTGGGTCTATATGCGTGGTGAATCGGGTTCTGGTAAAACCTCTTTCATCAAAGCGCTCAACGGGCTTTGGGCTTATGGCACAGGCGATATCATCTATCCGCAGAAGGCCAAGTCGGTTTATGCGCCGCAGGAAGCCAAGTTCCCGTCCGTGTCGCTCAAGCAGCTTGTCTGCCTCCCGGATGACGCGAGCGACTTCAACGATCTGTCTATCGCTGCGGTTCTTCATGAAGCAGGGCTTGGTGAATTTATCGAGCGTATGAACAATCCAGATGCCGACGGCTCTCCATGGGACATGGTGCTCTCTGGCGGACAGAAGCAGAAGCTAGTGCTGGCGCGTATCTTGCTCCACAAGCCTGCGATCATCTTCCTTGATGAAGCCACAGGCGCGCTCGACCCTGCATCCAAGCTGCGTTTCCACACAGCACTCAAGACACGTTGCCCTGACGCGATTGTTATCAGCATCATGCATGAAGAAAAGCTGCCGACACTGGAAAATGGCGAAAGCGTCTATTCGCATGTTCTTGAAATCCGCAATGGCTATGTCTCGCTACGTCCAACCCATTTCACGATCGACAAGGGCGTTGCCATGGTGGCCGCAGAATAGCGGCCATCGGAAGATTTGAGAAAACAAAGCTAAAAGCGACCTGCCTTTGAGAAGCGAATTTCTTGTTCAGCTAAATCAGCCGGGTCATTATGGTGGGATGGATTACACAAGCTATGTTTATATCGCGATAGCCTTGCTTCCCTTCATTGTCTGGGGATCGATCATTGTTGCCCTGTCCAATGAAAGCCAAGCGAGACAACAAAGCCGGTCCGGGGCCTATAAAGGCCCCGAACAAGAACCTGCGACGGAAATCTCCATCATCCCCTATGGGCTGATATTTCCGCTTCATTACAGCTACCCATTAGACAGGCGCAACTTCGGCTAGCGCATCAGCACTAAAATCGTTTCGCACTTTTCGGGATACAGTCTAATGCTCTATTATCGGAATAGGGCACCCGCAACGCCCGTGTCAAAAGGCGCATCCGATCCATGCTCGGCTTCAAGTCAGAGGCCGCTGCCGGCATTAAACTTGCCGTCATCCTCAAGCTATTTCACATGATGCGTAAGCAGCAAGCAGGGCATCTTTGCAGAAACGATAGCGCTCTCGCTCAAGCAGCAACTCACTGCATAACGGAACTCACCGCATAGTAGCGTCTAGCAGTAAGCCAGGTTTCGCCTTAAGCGACTTCTTGGACACACCCGACTTAATCAGTCGGTTAATTTCTCAATGAATAATTGGAATAACTCGGCTTGGCTCGAGATATTCAGTCTTTTGTATATGTTATATCTGTGCATTTTTACAGTTCCTTCGGTAATCCCGAGAATGCTAGCAATGGAAATATTGCTATGACCACTCAAAATAAGTTTGGTTACAGCGTATTGCGCTTGGGTCAGATCACCAAAAGCCTTAAGAAACACAGCATCAGCATTAGACCGGAGATGTTTTCCGCCACCGCGATCCGCATTGATCGCTTTATAATGTTGCTGAATAAATGCCGATACAATCGGCGCCAATGCTTCAAGTTTCTGAAATTCCTCTGTGGTGAAAGGCGAACTGTTTCTGTTTCGCATCAGAGAGAATGTTGCGGCTTCTTCCAATCCAAGTGGAATAATATAGCCAATTTCTTCTATCAGCGTTCCGGCCTGGTCAGAAATACAAGGATGTACCTCACTCGACCAAGCAAATTCGGATTCGTAAAAGGCGTCCGGAGCAAGATCGCGCATTCGCCACAGGCCTTCAGCGTGTCCGTTGACACAGGCAGAGTAAAACGGGTCCAGAAGACACGCACCCCGAAGATAAGACTGGAGCGCTTTGCGATCTATCGTTTCACTATATCCATCATGAATGAGAGCAGGCGGACGATCTCTGCTGAATGCAAAGATGCATGACATATCGAAGTCTGCAGCAGTTGCAGCGAAGCGGGCAAGTGAGGCCCCAAAATTTGAAGTGGCGCAGGTGAGAATAGCCTCAGCCAGTGAGCTCGCCTCTGTTGATTGTATCAAGGCCGTCGTCCAGTTCCTATGACTTTTGGCATATGGCCATTTTTTTTGAAGTCTTTCACGTTCAACATAACCGGACAAGGGAACACCGGATCAGACGTAAAGCTGACATAAAATATGCCGCGAGGGCAAGCCTCGTTACTGGAGAATTGACATGATCGGACGCCTTAAAGGCAAGGTCGCCCTCATCACGGGCGGCGCGGGAGGCTGTGGCCTTGCCGCATCAGAACTCTTTGCAGCAGAAGGAGCAAAGGTCGGTATCGTCGATCTTCCGGGCACCGATGGCCGTGCTGTTGCGGAACGCCTGCGTGAAGCAGGGCATGAGGTTATTTTTGCTCCTGCTGATGTTTCTGACAGTAAAGAGGTCAATTCTGCGGTGAAAGCCGTCGAAGCCGCATTCGGTCCCATCACGGTGCTGATGAACCATGCGGGCATTCTGGCTGCGGTCCCCTTTCTGGAGACTTCTGAGGAAGAATGGGATCGCGTGATGGCGGTGAATGTGAAGAGCATGTTCATCGTCACGAAAGCTGTTCTGCCCGGCATGTTGTCAGCGGGTGGTGGCAGCATCATCTGCACTTCGTCCATCTCTGCCGTTATCGGAACGCCAATGGAGGTGCTCTACTGCACTAGCAAAGGTGCTTGCCATATGTTTGCCCGCGCGATTGCTGTTGAATTCCGTGACAGAGGCATTCGTTCCAATGCGATATGCCCCGGTTTCATCGCCACCGCCCACGGATTGCGTGAGATTGAGACACTCGGAAAATATGGTGTCGATGTTAGTGAAAGCGCTATCGCTGCAGCACAGGGACGTTTGTGCAAACCGTCAGAAGTAGCCTCGGCAGCACTTTTTCTCGCCAGTGATGATGCAAGTTTCGTGAATGGAACGCATCTTTTTGCAGATAACGGTTACACAGCAATCTAGTGCGTCGGTCTCAAAAAATTATGTGGAGTGAATCAGTCGGCATGTTCTTTCAGCGTCAGAAAGAACACAGGACGCTTCAATAAATAAAAAGGGGAAACGTGGAATGAATACATCTTCACACAATATGCACGTCAATGATTTCGGTATGGAACATGCGCATTGGCGCAACTGGGTCGGCAACCAGTCTTGCGTCCGCGCAGCGAGGGGAGCACCGACGAGCGAGGACGAGCTTTGCGCCATGGTTCGTGATGCAACAGCAAAAGGCCTCAACTTGCGTGTGGCAGGATCGGGTCACTCTTTTACGCCTGTTGCGCTGACAAGCGGTCTGCACCTGACACTTTCAAACATGAAGGGCGTGCGCCATATCGATCATGACATGCGGCGCGTCACTGCGGCGGCTGGTACCACAATCAACGAGTTGGTTGGTGTTCTCAAAGCCGAAGGCTTGTCGATGGTCAACCAAGGCGATATCGACAGTCAGGCGCTTGCCGGTGCGCTGACCACAGGAACGCACGGAACCGGGCTGACTTTAGGAAACCTTGCCTCGTCCATCGTTGGCATGAAGCTTATCCAGCCGAATGGTGACATCATCGTCGTGGACGAAACAACGCCAGATCTTCTCCATGCTGGTCGGGTTTCGCTCGGGGTTCTGGGTGTAATCTCCGAAATGACGCTTCAGGTGACCGATAAATACAATCTTTATGAACGTATCTGGCGCGAAGATTTTGAAAGCGCCATGGATATGCACGACGAATTAGCGAAAAAGCATCGCCATTTCAGTTTCTTTTGGTGTCCTTACGAGGAAAGTCGCCACTGCTATTGCCTGCCCGATACTGCTGCTACGTCTGCGTCGGGCCGCACCACGGATGTCTGCGAAATGAAAATCATGGACATTACGGATCGCGCGCCCTTCACGGGCGAGTTTGAAAAGGTTGCTTATAGCTCTGACGTTTATCCGATCGAGTACATCCCGAATTTCCATGAGTTGGAATATGCGGTGCCGATCGCGCACGGAAAAGATGCCGTCCGTGCTGTTCGCAAGCTGATGCTCGAAGAGTTTCCTGATGCGATTTATCCTATCGAATATCGTTTCACCGCAGGGGATGGTGCCTGGATGAGCCCCTTCTTCGAACAGGACAGCGTCACGGTGTCAGTTTCGGGCGAGCCGGGTAAAGACTACTGGGACTATCTGCGTGCTGTAGACGCTATCCTGCGTTCTTATGGATCGCGTCCGCATTGGGGCAAGCTACACTTCCTCACTGGCGAAGATGTAACCTCAATCTATCCCCGCGCCAATGATTTCCGCCAACTTCGCCGCAAGCTCGACCCGGAGGGCTATTACCTCAACGATCATCTCAGCCAACTATTTCGTTGATTAGTCAGGAAAGGGACAAAGAAACCCTTCCAAAACAGAGGGAACTTAAAAATGGCGCTCATCGGCACCTATGTTATTTATATTATCATGCTGTGTGCAGTGATCGGAGCAGTCGCATCGATCATTGATAGTGAAAGTCCGCTTGGCCGCGAGTTTAATGCCGGCCTTCACTCTATCGGTTACATCTTTATTCCGGTCGCAGGCATTATGGCGGCTATTCCGTATATTTCTGCCTTCATTAGCGCTTACTTGGGGCCGCTGTTCCAGATGGTCAATGCGGATCCTGCGATGGCAGCTACATCGATCATTGCAGTTGATATGGGCGGCTATCAGCTCGCAAAAGCTCTGGCGCAAACGCATGAGGGCTGGATAATTGCATCGATAACCGGCTTCATGGCGGGTGCAACGATTATTTTCACCATTCCCGTCGGTCTTTCGATGCTAGAAAAGGAAGACCACCCTTACATGGCGCTTGGTATCATGTGCGGTATTCTTTCTGTTCCGGTAGGGGTCGCTATCTCCAGCATTGCTTTAGGCGTAATGGAGATCAGTGTCAGACCCGATGTTAATACGGCTGGAGACGCAACTTACCAGCTTGCACTGACAGTCACAGCCATCCTGACAAACCTTGCGCCGCTCGTTGTATTCTGCGGTGCACTTGCGGGATGCTTGAAGCTCTTTCCGGTAGCGATGATACGGATTTTCCTTGTCTTCGGTCGCGTTATGTACGGGTTGATCACTCTTGTACTGGCCACCTCGGTAGTTGAATACTTTACCGGATTCTTTACCTGGGCGTTCGGAGGATGGGGTTTCGCGCCAATCATCGCTGACACAGCGGACCAGTTCAGGGCTTTGGAGGTTGCAGGCTATATCGGCATCATGCTGTGTGGCGCTTTCCCGATGGTATATCTCATGAATCACTTCCTGCAACGGCCTATGCGGTGGATGGGCGCGCGGCTTGGATTGTCTTCGGCGGGTACGACTGGGCTTCTCGCAGCATCCGCGAACGTGCTTGCCATGTTTCGCTTAGTCAAGGATATGCCACCGCGCGACAAGGTACTGGTCATATCCTTTGCAGTGTGTGGAGCGTTTATGTTTGGCGATCATTTGGCATTCTCGGCAAACTTTCAGCCGACACTTATACTTCCTTTGCTCCTCGGCAAGATAGGGGGTGGACTGGCAGGCTTCCTGATCGCGACCCGGACAGCAATTCCTGAAACCCGCATAGTAATTCAAGCAACATAATAGGCTCGGGATATCATGCCGCTTCAGTATTGTTGATCTTTGACAAGAAAATGGCTCACTTGGATTGCGATCCGAAGAACGTGCGCAAAACCTATCGCAAGTGAGGTATTGAAGAACTGCCGGCCAATCGGCGCAGCGATGGCTATCATCCGCTGCAAAATCTGGTTGTGCGAAATGTCGATAAGAATGGTCGCTATTCTTTCACCGCCAGAGAGCGCCGCCGGTCGGCGCTGCTGTTACTGGCCGAGGCTGGTGCGTATCGCACCCGAATTGCTGCAAGGGTGGCGTCGCCTTAGCGGAAAAAGGGGTGCGATTGCAGGCTTGGCTGGTGTAGCGGTTCTGCCTAAGGTCGAGCACAAAAGAAACTGACAACGTGAGAATGCGCTTGAACAAAATATTGCTGGAAGTCTGTGTCGATGATGCAGAAGGCTTGGCCGCTGCCATCGAAGGCGGCGCTGATCGTATCGAGCTCTGCTCGGCACTTGCCATTGGCGGACTGACACCGTCCATTGGTCTCATGCAGCTCTCCGCAAAAGCCCCCATCCCGGTCATGGCGATGATACGCCCGCGCGCGGGGAACTTCATCTGGAGCGAAGATGAATTGCAGATCATGGAAGCCGAGATTGCAGCAACACGGGCCCTTGGCCTCCCCGGTGTGGTGATCGGCGCAAATCTGCCCGATGGCCGGCTCGACCAACCCGCGCTCCAACGACTGGTGAAAGCGGCAGATGGCCTTGAAATAGCACTGCATCGCTCAATCGATCTGACACCTGATGTCGTGGAAGCTGTTGAGATTGCCAAACAACTCGGCGTCAACCGAATTCTGTCCTCTGGCGGCGCTCAGAAGGCCGTGTCCGGCCTGGAAAGATTGGCGACAATGCACAAAGCAGCCGGGGACGAGATCGTCATCATGCCAGGCTCAGGCGTCAATATCGATACGCTACCTACAATCCTTGCGGCCCTACCAGATATCATCGAAATCCACGCGTCTTGTAGCGCGCCGCTACCCGCCGATCAGACACTGTTGCATTTCGGTTTCGCCGCTCCTGGAGCTACTCGAACGGCAGCGAACAAAGTCGCCGAATTGCGCGCCGCACTTGAGCAAAGCTAATATGACTTGTGTTAATATAAACATTAAGCGCATAAATTTTGTGTTGAAGTAAAATTTACTTTCGAATAGGAAAACTAAACGCTGAAGCATGCCGCCTATAATTGGGAACCCGTTTTACATAAGGGCTAAGTTGCAACTGACCGAAGACCTCTATCAGACTGTGCAGGCAGCGGCGGCGGAGCTTACTCCGAAGCTACGCGGCATATGTCAGTTGATCGAAAGCGATCCGGTCGGCTTTATACGCTCCACTGCGCGCGAGTTGTGCAACCAGCTCGGCACGTCAGAGCCGACACTCATCCGTTTCTGTCAGCGCTTTGGTTATACTGGTCTTGCCGATTTTCGTATCGATCTTGCTTTATCACTGGCCCAAAAGCCAGCCCTCACCCCTCTTGGTGTTGAATCCAATCCGGTTGATCGACGCGCCGTTAACTTCGACGCAAAGGATACAATCGGGCGCAAGGCAGTCCACCTCCTAGAAGGTGATACGGCTGTACTCTTCGACAATGGTTCCAGCACTGAGCGTCTTGCAGCGCATCTTGGCAATCTTGCGCCGCTTGTCATCATGACCCGCAGCCTTGATGTGGCGCAGACCGTACTCAGCCACAAGCAGCATCAGGTGATGCTGACCGGCGGCAACATTCGCCGTGAAACCATGTCCGTGACCGGACGACTGGTTGATACGGCTCTTTCCGAAATGCGCTTCGACACCTTCGTCATGGGCGCTGACAGCATTGACCCGGAAACCGGCGTCAGCACATTTCTGGAAGACGAAGCCCATCAGAACCGCGCGATGATTGAAGCTTCTGGCCGCGTCATCGTGCTGGCCGACAAAACGAAATTCAGCAAACCACGGCTGCATCGTATTTGCGCAATGGATCGGATTTCAGCAATCGTGACCGATCTTGAGCCAAACCATGAAATGGCCAACCGCATCCGCGAACGTGGCGTGCGTTTCATCAGTACTCAAGAGGACGGCGTTAATGACTAAGCTGGAAACGAGCCACACCTGGCAGGAAATTCACGCACAGCCCGGCATCTGGCAGGCATGGGCCGAGCCGCTTGCCGCGCAATCGGCTGAAATCCGCGAATGGATCGCCGCAAAGGGCATCAAACGTATCGTGTTCAGTGGTGCTGGTACGTCAGCCTTCATCGGGCAGGTCCTTGCCTCGACAAAGACTGGCGCAATTTCGCTGGCAGCTATTGCGACCACCGATATCGTTTCCAATCCGTCTGAAACGCTGATCAATGACGCAGAACTCCTTGTCGTGCAGTTTGGCCGCAGCGGCAACAGCTCGGAAACCATTGCAACGCTCGATCTGCTGGATGAGCATTTCCCTAAAGTCCATCGTCTCAACATTACCTGCAACGGTGAAAGCGCATTGGCAGTCCGCCCAGCAAAAGGTCCGGGTGAACAGCGCGTGATTGTGTTGCCTGAAGCAACCCACGATCGCGCCTTTGCCATGACTTCGAGCTATACGACAATGCTTCTGTCGGCGCTCGCCTGCATCGACGCTACGGCTGACGTGGCGGCAAAACTTGGCGATCTTTCTGCTGCGGCTGCCAAGGCAATCGCCCAACTTGACTCCACCCCTGCACCGCATTCTGAACGTGCGATTTTTCTTGGTTCCGGCGCATTGACCGGCGTCGCGCGCGAAAGCGCGCTCAAGGTGCTCGAGCTAACCGCAGGTCAGGTCATGACCAATTGGGACAGCACACTCGGCTTTCGTCACGGCCCGAAGGCCTCAGTCGTTGGAGATACCCGCGTCGTGGTCTTCATCCATTCAGATCAACACTCAGAGCGCTATGATCTCGATATCGCCCGCGAAATCGCGCAACAATTTCCGCTCGCAACCGTCACAACCGTTGGCGGTGAAGGCTGTGATCTCGCACTTCAGTTGACTGCTGCCAATCATCAAGGTGACAGCCGCTGGGATGCTGTGCTTTATGTGCTTTTGGCGCAAATCTGGTCTGCCCGCTGGTCTGCGGAACTCGATCTCAATATCGACAATCCATTTATCGATCAAGGCAACCTGACACGCGTCGTTTCCGGGGTTAAGATTTACCCCTTTAAAGCATGAAGCATGAGGTCAGCATGATCTGCGGCGCCATTGATCTGGGCGGCACTAAAATTGAGGGTCGTCTGTTCGACGCGAATATGGAAACCGTTCTGACGCGGCGGATTCCAACTCCTGTGAGCAGTTTCGAGGATTTCATCGAAGGGCTGGCGGCACAGATTGAATGGCTGAACGAAACATCCGGCAATCCGAAATTGCCCGTTGGCATCAGCTTACCAGGCTGGATTGACCCCGCCACCGGCCACGGCTTTGCCTCCAACATCCCCATCACCGGGCGTGATGTGGGTGCAGCACTCGTGGCGCGCTTTGGACGCAGCTTTCCGCTGATGAACGACTGTATGGCTTTCGCTTATTCGGAAGTTCACGGCGGTGCGGGCGAAGGCGGCGACGTCGTGATTGGCCTCATTGTAGGCACCGGCATGGGTGCAGGCCTTGTGATCAATGGAGATATTCCACCGCGCTATAATGGTCTGGCGCTGGAAATCGGCCATACGGGCATGCCAGCACGTATTTTAAGTCAGCAGAACCTGCCCTTGATCCCTTGCGGCTGTGGTAAGACTGGATGCATGGAGCGCTATGTTTCCGGCACAGGTCTTGCCGATATTTCAAAGATCAAGCTTGGTGAAACAATTTCCAATCAGGAACTCACACTACGCGCATCCAGTGGTGATGTAGCGGCAGAACAGGTGCTCAATGACTGGGCAGAACTGATGGCGGAATCGCTACTGACGATGCAGCTCGTCGTCGACCCCGATTGCATTGTGATGGGCGGCGGTCTTTCCAACATGGAAGGTGTTGCCGAACGCGTATCGAAAGCATTCGAAAAGCAAAAGCTTGGCCCAACCCGCATACCAGGGATCAAAACAGCCCGTTTCGGCGACAGTTCCGGCGCGCGCGGCGTTGCACTCTACGCACTTCGAGCGCATTTGAATCAGCTTGAGTCACATTCAAATACACTCTAACTATTTGTTTTAAAGCGCATCTTATCCGAAAACCGTTTCACCCGTTTGGGGGTGCGCTCTAATAAAGCAGGAGAATCCCGATGAGCCGTCTTGTCGCCCCAGACTTTGTATTCCTCAATGGGCGTCTTCAGACCGGTCTTGTGGCCGAGATCAGCGCTTCGGGCATCAACCGCCTGCGTCCGTGCAAATCAGATGAAACCCCGGACCTGACACCGCATATCCTGATGCCCGCCTGTATTGATTTGCAGGTCAACGGCGCGGGCGGCGTCATGCTGAATTCAGATACCAGTGCCAAGGGTATCGCGCATATTATTTCCACACTTCGCAAACTCGGCACCGGATGGGTACTGCCAACGCTGATCACCTGCGAGCCGGAGCGCATCATTCAGGCGGCTCACGCCGCCGTCGAATGCAAGGGTATGGACGGCTTCTTCGGCCTGCATATCGAAGGCCCACATCTGAACCCTGCCCGCAAGGGTACGCATCGTGTCGAATTTATCCGCCCTATGGATGCATCCACGCTTGAAGCGCTGAAAATCCTGCGCAAGGCTGATGTGCCGGTGATGCTGACGCTTGCGCCGGAAATGGTGCCAAGCGATACCATTCAACAGATCGTCGATATGGGCGTTGTGGTTTCGGCAGGTCATACCAATGGCACGACCGATGAGGCAAAGGCAGGCCTTGAAGCTGGCATCAGCTGCTACACCCATCTTTACAATGCCATGCCGCCAATGACCTCGCGTGAGCCGGGCGTGGTTGGCACCGCAATTGGCAGCGATGCTTTCGTCGGCATCATTGTCGACGGACATCATGTGACATGGGAGATGGTCGGCATTGCATGGCGTGCGCGCCCAAAACGTGACCGCATGTTCCTTGTGTCTGACGCCATGTCCACCATTGGTGGGCCGGATCATTTCGAACTTTACGGTGAACGGATCGAAGTGCGCGACGGCGCCCTCGTCAATGCCGCCGGTTCACTTGCTGGTGCCCATATCGATATGGTCGGCTGTCTCGCCAATCTCGTTCAACAAGTCGGCGTGCCACTTGAAGAGGCGATCCGTGCCGCCTGTGTTGTGCCTGCGGATGTGATGGGACGCGCTGCGCCAAATCTTTCTTCCGGAACGCCCGTGCCTGAGCTTCTTGCTCTCGACAAGGCTTTGAAGCGCATTTCCCTCTGAAATTCACTCTTGCAGGTCTCGTGGTCAGCAGCACGAAGACCTTGAGCAACATTCCCGCGCGGTTTTAAAGCGCATCCCGAAAAGTGTGAAACGGTTTTCAGGATGCGCGTTAAACAAATATTTAGAACGCCGATCTGATCCAATTAGATCGAACCGCGCTCTGGAAAAGAGGCGCGGGGAATACCGCGCCTCTTGAATGCTAGACTTTGAGGCTGTCCTTGGCCAGATTATGGAAGAAGGACACGCCGCGCTCCAGAATTTCATCGTTGAAATTATACTTCGACGTATGCAGGCCGGAGCTTTCACCATTTCCGATCAGGAGATAGGCACCAGCAGTCTTTTCCAGCATGAAGGAAAAGTCTTCGCTGCCCATGAACGGCTTATCCAGCTCTTCAAATGCGTCTTCGCCATAATGCTGGGAAACCGTGGCTTTTGCCTGCTCGAATGCCCCCGCATCATTGATGGTTGCAGGATAACCGGTCATCCAGTCAAAGCTGACATCGGCGCCATAACTTGCCGCCTGCATCTTTGCCACCTGCTCGACCTTATCGCGCAACGTTTTGCGGATGGCCGGATCGGTCGCGCGCATCGAAATTTCGAGCGTGGCCGCATCGGGAATAACGTTGCAAACCGCACCGGAATTAAATGCGCCAACCGTGATGACACTTGCCTGATGCGGCGAAACATTACGGGCGACGATTGTTTGCAAAGCCATCACGATGCTTGAGGCCACAACGATCGGATCGACTGTTTTTTCCGGTTCTGCACCGTGCCCGCCGCTGCCCCTTACCGTGAGCGTCAACGCATCGATGGACGCCGCAATTGGTCCAGCCTTCGAGGCAAACTTGCCGGCTTGAAGACCCGGCCAGTTATGCAGGGCAAAAACCTGATCGCAGGGGAAGCGCTCAAAAAGGCCTTCTTCGATCATGATCTGAGCACCACCGAAGTTTTCTTCGGCGGGCTGGAAGATGAAATGAACGGTTCCAGAAAAGTCCGTATCCTGCGCAAGCGACCAAGCCGCGCCCAGCAGCATTGCCGTATGGCCATCATGGCCACAAGCATGCATCTTGCCAGCGTTCTTGCTCGCATAAGGCAATTCAGTTTCTTCGAGAATTGGCAGTGCATCGAAATCAGCGCGGAAACCGATGGAGCGGTTTGAGCTGCCGCGACGCAGAGAAGCAACGATGCCAGTCTTCGCAAGGCCACGGCTTAACTCATAACCCCATTTTTCGAGCGTTGAGGCGATATAGTCGGAAGTCTCAACTTCCTCCAGGCCCAGCTCCGGAATGCTGTGCAGATGCCTGCGGATAGCTTTCAGTTCATCGCCGAATGCACCCAGTTTATTGTCCGTCATGATCTCCCCCTCAACTCATATGCAGGAACTGGCGCAAACGCGGTGACTGCGGATTGCGCATCACGATATCAGGCGAACCGCGCTCTTCAACCAGTCCCTGATGCAGAAAGATGACTTCGCTCGAAATTTCGCGTGCCAGCGCCATTTCATGCGTCACCATCACCATTGTCCGGCCTTCTCTAGCGAGCTTTTTGATAACCTGCAGCACTTCCGTCACGAGTTCCGGGTCGAGTGCTGAGGTCGGCTCATCGAACAGCATGACTTCAGGCTTCATTGCGAGCGCGCGCGCGATCGCGGCACGTTGCTGCTGCCCCCCGGAGAGCTGGCTCGGATACTGATCGCGCTTGGGCGTGATACCCACCTTCTCCATCAGCACCTCAGCCTCGGCCAGTGCTTCCGCCTTCGACATGCCTAGAACGTGGATCGGTCCTTCGATGATATTCTCAACGATGGTGCGATGGGACCAGAGATTGAAGCTCTGGAAGACCATGCCAAGACGTGTGCGGATATGTTCAAGCTGACGCGGATCGGCGGCATGCGATTTTCCATCGCGTCCGACTTTCGTGCGGATCACCTCGCCCGCAACGGCGATCTCTCCCTGGTCGGGCGTCTCCAGATAGTTGATGCAGCGAAGCAATGTGCTCTTACCGGAGCCGCTGCTGCCTATCAGCGATATGACATCGCCTTTCTTCGCTTCAAAGGAGATGCCTTTGAGAACTTCGACGCCTGCGAAGCTCTTGTGAATATTTTTGACGGCCAGTGCCATGGAAGTCATTTTGAATTGCTCCTGAAACAGATCAGACCATCGAGGCGCGTGAGCCACTCATGCGCCGTTCGATCACATTCATGATCCGGGTGAGGATGAACACAACTGTGAAATAGAGAATGCCTGCCGCAATCAACGGCTCAAAGATCGATAAGGAACTGCGCTGCAACGCGCGTGCGGTTCCCATCACTTCCATGATCGTGATTGTGGAAGCGAGCGAGGTGGATTTAAGCAGGATGATCAGATCGCTGGTCAGAACCGGCATACAATGACGGAAGGCCAGCGGCAGGGTGATGCGACGCAAAATCTTGAACCGGCTCATACCGATGGAAAGCGCCGCTTCAATCTGACCACGCGGAATTGACTTGATAGCGCCGCGAATAACCTCGGCATTATAAGCGCCCTGATTGAGGCTCAACGCAAACACGGCATACCACAATCCATCACGCATATATGGCCAGAGGAAGCTGTGTCTGACCCATGTGCCTGGCAGGATCTGCCCAAGCCCGTAATAGATCAGATAAAGCTGAACCAGAAGCGGCGTGCCACGGAAAATGAACGTGTAGACAAAAGCCGGCCATTTCAGAATGCGGCTGCTTGAAAGCCGTGCCAGCGCGCTAAGCGTACCGAAAATGAGACCAATAACACCTGCCGTAGCCGTCAAAAGCAGAGTGAGCGGCATTGCCTTGATGAGAGGCGGTAAGAACTCAACGATTTTTGTAATCGATTCCATTATCCGTGCCCCCGGCTCAAGCGCTTTTCAAGCTGCGCAATCACAATGACAGAGACAAGTGTGATGGCCAAAAACAGGAATGCCGTGAGGCCATAAAAGAAGATGTACTGCTTGGTGGAAGCAGCTGCACGATAGCCGGTGTAAAGCAGTTCATGGAAGGAACCCAACACCGATATGATCGCGCTTTCCTTAGTGATCGATAGCCACAGATTGCCGATGCCGGGCACTGCATGACGCATCATTTGCGGAAAGGTGACGCGGGTAAATATCTGGCGTCTGCGCATTCCGATGGAAAGAGCAGCTTCGATCTGACCGCGTGGAATGGCAAGATAGGAAGCCCGTAGCACTTCCGTCATGAACGCACCATTGACGAAAGCCAGTGCGATGATCGCAGCCCAGAAGGCGCTGAACTGGAAATCGTTTCCGACAAGGCCTGTTGCTTTCAGAAGGCGTTCGGCACCCGTCGCAACGGAGAAGTACAACAGCAGAATAACGAGCAACTCAGGCAGGGCGCGAACCACCGTCGTATAAAAATCTGCAATCGCTTTTATGTAGCGATTACGCGAAAGTTTACCGGAGGCGCCGGTGAGCCCGAAAAGAAACGAGACTGCGAATGCTACGGCCGAGACCTGCAAGGTCATCATAAGCCCATGCGCGAACTCGTCTCCCCAGCCCTCACTTCCCCAGGCCAACAGTTGCCAATAAGAATCCATGCAGATTAATCCGATCAAAAAAGCTCAGCGCTTTATAGAACGACTGCTCGGTACAACTCTTATGAGTTGCGGTCTGCTACCGTTCCACTTTATGAAAAGCGCAAAGCATTTTGTGAAATGTGGAGGTCACAGCACCTCGATGAGCGAACGCCGCTGGCGGCGTTCGCATTGGATCGAGTTACTTCTTCTCAAAAATCCACTTGTCGACCAGCGACTTGAGAGTGCCGTCCTTGTCAAGTTCAGCAAGTGCTGCATCGACTTTTCCAAGCGTTGCTGTGTCGCCCTTACGAACGGCATAGGCGACGCCTTCGCCCAGTACGACGCTCTTAGGCGTCACAAGCTTGACCTCGTAGTCTTCGCCCTGCGACGTCTTCAGGAAGTTCTGAACGAAAAGATCTGGTGCCAGAACATAATCGACACGACCTGCAACCAGATCGGCAACCGAATTGTCAGCAGTGTCGTAGCTTTTGATCGAAACGTCGGGAAGATATTTCGTCATATAGGCCGACTGGACGCTTGATGTCTGGACACCGACGATCTTGCCTGAGAGGGCTGCCTGATCAACGACTTCACCGGAACCGTCGCTTGCTGCGACTGTGCTGATTTTGTCTTCATCAGACTTGGCGCCAGCGACGACCGTACCTTCAGTGTAGTACGGCGTGCTGAAATCGACGACCTTGCGGCGTTCATCAGTCACGGAGAACGCACCGATGATGAAATCGACCTTGTTTTCAGTGAGCGATGGAATGAGGCCATCCCACGCCATCGACTTGAACTCGCACTTGTCGGCAAGCTTTTCGCAAAGGGCACGTGAAAGGTCTGCTTCCAGCCCTTCCCATTCACCCGCCGCATTAACCTGGGTGAAAGGCATATAAGGCTCTGGCGTCATGCCAAGACGAAGTTTTCCGTCAGCCTGAGCAGCACCGCTGGCCAAGGCAGCAAGCGCGATCGCGCCAGCAATTTTCCCTTTAAAACCCACCATGTTCCCGTTCTCCTTATATTTTTGTTGGCTTGCCTGTGACGATAGCAAGCACGGGGAATGCGCATACAAAAACAGCTCAGGAGCGGACGCCCCTGAGCCGCCAGAATTACTTGCGATACCAGCGAAGCGACATGCAGGAAAGGCCCGCATCGATCTTGCCGATCTCCGTGGTCTTGAGCGGAACCACGTTATAGCCGCTCTTCTCCAGCAACTCGATGGTGCGTGGGAAATCCGAGCCGACCATCACGACGTCATTGACGCGCAGCGCATTGGCAGCAGCTTCTTCGCCTTCTGGAACGATCAGCTGGCGAAGACCAGAGAATACGCCCGACTTTGCGAGACGGTTCGTCGAAAGAACAGTTTCTTCATCGACCAGCGAGCAGTCGGTTTTGAAATGAAGGACGCCTTCAGGGGTCGAGACAACCTCACCCTTGCGACCAATCTTATCGAGGCTGGCGATCAGGGCTGCTGCGCCTGCTTTGTCGGTACGAGCGGAAAGGCCGATCATGACGGTCTTCTGGGTCGTCAGAACGTCGCCGCCATCAGCAAAACCTGGTTCCGGCAATTCAACAACCGTATCAAACATCTGGCGCAGCGTCGGTTCGATGACAGCTGTTTCACCAACGCGCGTAAGCGCACCTGGACGGAGCAGAATTGCACCTTCGGTGAAGACAAGTGCTGGGTCTTCGACGAAAATGGAATCTGGGAAATCTTCAAGTGCAGGAAGGATCGTAACCTCAACATCTGCGGCGCGCATGGCAGCGATATAAGCATCGTGCTCAGCTTTCACGCCTTCATAGGTCGGGTTGCCGGTATCCAGCGCGCGAAGACCATTTACCACCGAGCGCGAAGGCTCACGGACGATGATCGAATTAAACTCATAAACGGGTCTGTTAGAAGACATGGAAGGTTACCCTCAATTTAGCTGGAGCCTATCTACCCGGCTCTTGTTGTTGCGTAAAGCAAATGTGTGCCGTTTGTTGTGCGGCGTGAGAGATGAATGCCTGCGAGCATGCAGCGTACCGATCCACCTGCCAGCTCAATCGTTGGCACAGCGAAAGGCAAAAGCTTTGCAGTCTGCTCGATTGTCTCGATCTGAGCTTTGCTTAAAGCGGCGAAAGCGCGGGCCGAAAGGGCCAGAACGCGGCCGTCTTGGCCTTCGAGTTCGATGGCATTCCCGGCAAATTCACCGATCTGTTCCGCAGTGAGATGAATGACTGTGCGGCCTGTTTCCTGCAGGCGATCAACGATCTCCTGTCGACGGGCCGGATCCGTAATCATATCGGTGCCGACCAGCGCGTAATCAGTGCCAATACACATCAGAACATTGGTGTGATAAATCGGCTTGCCTGACGAATCGAGCGCATCGAACACCATCGGTTCGAAATTGAAATGCGTGCAAAAGCGTTCAAGCGCTACCTCATTGGTGCGGTTGGACCGAGCTGCATAAGCAACACGTCCAATATGGTCGAGCACCATGGCGCCTGTGCCTTCGAGATAGAAGTGATCGCGTTCGAGACCCGAATAATCGATGACATCCTGAACGCGATAGTCGCACTTCAGCATTTCGATGACGTCGGGACGGCGTTCCTTCTGTCGACTTTCCGAGAACATCGGATAAATGGCGACATGTCCGCCCGAATGGGTGGAAAACCAGTTATTGGGAAAAACCGAATCGGGCAGGGCATGGGTTTCATCTTCAAAGAGATGAACCGTTATGCCTGCATCGGCCAATCCCTCGGCCATGCCCGTCACTTCGTCGAAAGCTGCTTTTGCAACCATCTCAGCGGAACGGCGTTCGTCGACCGATTGAAACGCATTGTCCTTTGCGGTCTGCGCATTGGGGGTGAAGTGGTGTGGTCGGATCATAACGACCGATTTTGGGCTCTGTACAGACGGCCTGCTCATTCTCAGACTATTCTCACGGCTGAAGCACGTCGCGAAAGACATGCGTAAAAACAAAAATTTAAAGCGCTTATCGCATTACCAAGGGAACCGAATTCAGCGCGAACTGCGCAATGAGCATGGGTTGCGCGATCAGGTCGCTTTGACAGCTCTCAAACATTCTCACACGCTCCTCCAGCAGCACTCCGAGAAACAGAGTAGGAGGGCATAAAGTCAGTTAAAATTGTAAAACCGCTCGGTGAACTGTAAAAATTCTAGCAATTTGCACAGTCAAACTGTAAAAAATACTATGCATATTTTTGACGAACTGGATCATAAGCTGATTGCCATTTTGCGAGAGGACGGACGCGCGCCGCTTTCGAAACTGGCGACAATCCTTGGCGTTTCACGCGGCACCGTTCAGGCGCGTCTCGACCGCCTGCTCGAAACAGGTGCAGCACTTGGCTTCACGATCCGGGTTCGGCAGGATTACGATGATGGGGTTGTACACGCGATCATGCTGATCGAAGTGCAGGGTCGATCAACGACAAAAGTCATCAAGCTGTTGCGGGGATTGCCGCAGATACGCACTCTACATACGACCAATGGTTCATGGGATCTGGTGGCAGAAATCCATGCGGAAAGCCTGCACGAATTTGACCGCGTCTTGCGCGAAGTGCGAACGATCGAAGGCGTGCTGAACAGCGAAACCAGCATCCTGCTCAGTAGCGTATAATAAAAAAAGCCGGTGGCTCTCACCACCGGTTTTACTATTTCCATTAGGCCGCTTTTTTGATCGCCTTTTCACAGCGCAGCAGCATTCCGTAAAGGTCGCGCGGCTCATCGGGATCCGCGAGCATGTCGAGCTCGACATAGAGACCTGTTTCCTGCAACTTGCTGCGAACATAACGCAGCGCAGAAAAGTCTTCGATTGCGAAACCGACGCTGTCAAACAGCGTGATGGCACGATCTGACGATCGGCCAGCAATTGCTCCGGTGATAACTTCCCATAGTTCTTTGACCGGATAATCGGCGTCAAGCTGCTGGATTTCGCCTTCAATACGGGTCTGCGGCGGGTATTCGACAAAAATGTCGGAGCGCAGCAAGATATCCTTGTTCAACTCGGTCTTGCCGGGGCAATCGCCGCCAACTGCGTTGATATGTACGCCGGGCCCAACCATGTTGTCGCTCAGAATGGTCGCATATTGCTTATCAGCTGTGACCGTCGTGATGATATCGGCACCTTCAACGGCTTCCTGCGAGGTGGCGTGAATCGTAATCGAAAGGCCGTTATCGCTCAGATTGCGTGCGCAACGCTCGCTGGCAGAGCGATCAATGTCGAAAAGACGTAAGTTTTCGATCCCGAGAATAGCTTTGAACGCCAGAGCCTGAAACTCGCTCTGTGCGCCATTGCCGATGATCGTCATGGTCTTTGAATCTGGTCGGGCAAGATGTTTTGCGGCAACTGCCGACATGGCTGCCGTGCGCAATGCCGTCAGGATCGTCATTTCGGTCAGCAGCATCGGATAGCCATTGCCAACATCAGCCAGCACACCAAAAGCAGTGACAGTCTGACGACCTTCCTTGGTGTTTTTCGGATGGCCGTTCACGTATTTGAAGCCATAAAGCGTACCGTCACTCGTTGGCATCAACTCAATGACCCCTTCGTCAGAATGCGAGGCAACGCGTGGCGTCTTGTCGAACTGCTCCCAACGGCGGAAATCTTCCTCGATCACCGCAGCAAGTTCCTTGAGGAAGGTTTCGACCCCCACCGTAAGCACAAGCTTCATCATGTGATCGACACTGACGAAGGGAACAATGTTCAGCTTTTCATTGGTCATGATTCTAATCCTTTATCGGATGAATTCGCGCTGAACTTCAGACACGCTTCGACAAAAACTCTTCCGCAATCATCGAAACGATCTGCGGCAGCACTTCAAAGGCGTAAGGCGCGTGTACGCGCTCCAGCTTCTGATGGAACTCACGACCCCAAGGGCCGATATTGACCACCGGAAAACGCAACGCGTCACCGGCTGGATGATCAACAAGGCGCGCAACCGGCGTATTGTTTGAAACGATGTCCTGACCAAGTGTTGCCTGCCCCAAGAAGCTCATGTCAGAGATGCCCTGGAAATGCGGCTTCCACACAAGCGACTGATCCGGGAAGGCCGCAAATGTCTGCATCGTTGTGTCGATTGCCTGTTTGAAAGCGCGATCATTGGCCTGAGCATCGTCGAGATGGCTTGCTGGATAATGCAGCCCTGCAAAACCAACCACAACGGCCGGGCCCGATAGATGTGCAACGCCGACAAGCCACTCGGTCAACTGACGACTGACCGATAGCGGATTGTCGATATCGGCAAGGCGCTTTTCCTGCGCGCTGTAAAGCGCTTCGAATTTCTCACCGGCAACATCGGCAGCCATCGCGCGCAGCTGCTCGAATGTGATGAGCTTTGGTGCTGCTGGAATTGCGCCTGCACGTTTGCCAATCAACTGGCCGAAAGCTTCTGATTGTGCTGCAAAGTGTTCCACAGCCTCTGTCGCGCCCGCCTGCACTTCACTCTTAAAACGACTGAACAGCTCGTCAGCAGTCATGGCATGATAAAGCCAGTTGAGCGCGATCCAGAAGCGTTCAGGCGTCGTTACTTCATAGCCGTCGCGGAGGTCTTTTGCCTCAAGGCAGATAGGCGGCGGCGAAATGTCATTTTCATCGCGATCAGCGAGCGCTGCATTGCCTTCAAAGCGCGCCAGAATGCTGGCGGCCATCGCCTGTGCGCTAACACCTTCATAAGGGTAGCTTGCATGCGAGCTCAATCCGATGATCAGCGCAAAGGGTAACAGCTTTCCGATGGTGCCCGCATAGACTGCGCGGCCTTCGCTGCCATCGCCCTGGTCGGACGTCACGTCGAGATTAATTGCTGCTGAGATCTCAATGTCGAAATCCCGGGCAATAGTCGGCATCGCATTGCGCATTGAGCGCATGCCGCGGCTTTCACGCTCTTCGTCCGGTGTAAAAACCAGCAGCAGATTGCCACTGCGATCAGGATCGGCTGCGAATTTCTCGGCACACGCAATACCGACCGCAAGGCCACTTTTCATATCAAGCAAGCCACGACCGGGAAGGAAATCGCCGCTGAGCAAATCTTCAAGCGCGCGTTCTTCCTGAGCGGAACGGGCGCGCTTCGACAGATCTTTGATGAGCGCGTCTTTGAGGTTGCGGCTGTCGCAAGCAAGCGACTTGAGCTCGTGATAATTATCAGTCGCAACCGTATCGAAATGGCCTGCAAGTGCGAGCGTGCGTTTGCCGTTACCGCGGACCAGCGCAACCACATTATGCGTCAGCGGATCGCCATGGCTTGCAACAGTACGAATATTGTCCGGGTTTTGCTGGAAATATGGAATTTCCTTCAACAGCCTAACAAGTTGATCGGAAAACTCGGCCTCGCCGGGCGTACCGGTTTCGCTGCCCCAGCCAACCATGCGCAGGGCCAGCTCTTCGACGTGTTGCGCATTAATATGGTTGTGCGCCGTCGTTACGGCGTTTTGCGCGCCGTTTGAAACATTCGCAGTCATGAACTCTAGTCTCCGTCGATTAGAGCATATTCCGAGACGATAGAAATACGCTGCAGAATATAAGTTTTAAGATGCCGATCTCATCGAACCGGCGGTAACTATATGAATCTAGTCGATTTTCTGAATTTGACGTTTGAACGGGCGTGGATGTCAGTCGGGATTCAAACGTCACATTCAATCCACTAGTGTGAAAGATGCTTACGCAGGAATGCCCGCGTCCGCTCTTCCTTGGGGGTAGAGAGGACTTGCTGCGGCAGACCTTGTTCAACCACCACACCACCGTCCATGAACATCACATGGTCGGAAACTTCCGCCGCAAAGCGCATTTCGTGTGTCACGATCAACATGGTCATGTGCTCATTTGCGAGCTGCTTCATGACTTGATTGACTTCCTCAACCAGCTCCGGATCGAGCGCAGAGGTTGCTTCATCAAAAAGCATGACCTTGGGCTGCATCGCCAAAGCGCGGGCAATCGCGACACGCTGTTTCTGACCACCCGAAAGACGTGCCGGATAGGCATTACCCTTATCGACAAGGCCGACCTTGGCGAGCAGATTGTTGGCGCGTTCCAGTGCTTCGCTGCGCGAAAGCCCTTTGAGGCGCATTGGGCCAATCATGATGTTTTGCAGCACGGTCAAATGCGGAAACAGGTTAAACTGTTGGAAAACCATCCCCATTTCCTGACGGATATGGTTGATGTGCTTTTCAAAAGCGCGCCCTTTGAGCGGGCGATTGACCTGATTGCCATCAAGCCAGATTTCTCCGCTTGACGTTTCTTCCAGCATATTGATCGAGCGCAGCAGTGTGCTTTTTCCCGATCCGCTGGGGCCAATAATGGAAACGATCTTGCCTCGTGCGACAGTCAGGTCGATGCCTTTCAGCACCTCATGTTCGCCATAGGATTTCCTGATCTGACGCAATTCGATCATGGGGGTCTGTGTGTTCATCGGATAGCTTCCGCTTTCTTGGCCGCTTTGCTCAAACCCCATTCCATCAAGAGATTGACGAGGTAATAGAGCACGGCTGCAACGAAGTAGAACTCAAAGGGGCGATAGGTTTCGCTTATGGCGCGTTGCGCATTCAGCACCAGTTCTGTGATGCCGAGCACGGAGAGAACGGCTGTGTCCTTGAGCAGAATGATGCTGTTATTGCCAACCTGCGGCAGAGCCGTGAGGATCGCCTGTGGGATGATGAAATAGCGAAGCGACGATCCGTGGCTGAAACCAAGCGACCGGGCGGCTTCCATCTGTCCTTCGTCGACGCTCTCAAGCGATGCGCGGAAAATATCGGCATTATAGGCTGCATAATGCATGCCAAGGCCAAACACGCCGGTCCAGAACGCTGGCACCATGATCCCGATCTGCGAAAGGCCATAATAGAGCAGATAGAGCTGCAAGAGCAATGGCGTTCCCATGAAAAGGAAAACAACACCGCGCACAGGCAGGCTGATTATTTTAGGCGCATGAAGCGTGATGATTGCGATCAGAATACCGAGCACAATGCTGATCACACCAGCCAGTACGGTAATCAAAACGGTCCAGAGCAGACCAATCAACATCAATTCCAGATAAGACGGAACAACGGTGAAATCCAGACTCATGCTTCCGCCCTCCTGTCAGCATTGAAAAAGATTTCAAAGCCGCGGATGATCAGTGAAATGATAGCGATGATGACGATGTACGCAGCACCGGCAATCGCAAAAACCTCAAATGGCTTGTATGTCGAAGTGACAAAGCGCTGAGCAGTGTAGGTCAGTTCCACCACGCCAATTGTTGAAACGAGCGCGGTGCTCTTGGTCAGGATGACCGTATTGACGCCAAGCGAACGGATCATGAGCGGAGCCGCCTGCGGCAGAATGAAAAGCCGCATGGTTCCGGCCCTGCCAAAGCCCAGCGAACGCGCCGCTTCGTTCTGGCCTTTATCGACCGCCAGAATTGCTCCGCGCATTCCTTCAGACATATAGGCGCCGATGTTGAAACCCATCGTGATGACACCCGCCACAAACGGGGTAAATTCAAAACCAAACTGCGGGCCGCCAAAGAAAACAAGGAACAGCTGCACCAGAAGCGGTGTACCGCGCATGATGCTGATATAGCCGATGGCGATCCAGCGAATAGGCGCATAGCGCGAGAAGCGCGCCATGACGAGAAGGCTGGCAACAACGAGGCCAATCAGCAGCGATACGATAGTCAGTTGGACTGTGACCCAGGCCGATTCAACAATGAAGGGAAAAATCCGCCCGATAAGTGCGATATCCATCCTTCAACCTTTCTGCTCCATCAGGAAGAAATCTCCTATGGCGCATATGTCTCTCAGCCAAAGGGCTGGCGAGAAGCTGTAAAGCAGAGTTTAGGGACTATTAATCGGAAGTGGGGCAGCTCACTTGCTGCCCTCACCCGAAACAGTTCGAATTAGCGGATATCCACACCAATCCATTTTTCGGAAATGGCCTTATATGTGCCATCAGCCATCATATCGTCGAGCGCCTTTTGCATGGCAGCCTGAAGCTCCGGATTGTTCTTGCGAACCGCAATACCGATATCGTAACGCGGCAGCTGATCGTCCTTCACCTGTTCAATCGGCGCATTGCTCTTACCTATGGCGACAAGCACAGGAACGTCATCGGCGACAACGGCATCGATACGACCCGAGCCAAGATCGAGAAGCATTTCAGGCAGGCCCTTATAGGTGCGGACTTCATATTTGCCCTGCTCACGAACCCATTTTTCGGAGGTTTCGCCCAGCGTCACACCGATTGTCTTGCCTTCCAGTTCGCTAAGCGACTTGACCGTATCACCCTTGCGAATGAACAGCGCCAGGCCCGAACGATAGTAAGGTCCGACGAAGTTGATTGCCTTCTTGCGTTCTTCAGTGATGCCCATCGAACCAACGATCGTGTCGTAACGACCGGTCACGAGACCTGCAATGATGCCGTCCCAGGCCGTGGTTACGATTTCAGGTTCTGCCTTCAGGCGACGTGCGATTTCCGAGCCTATATCGACGTCAAAGCCGACAACCTTATTGCTCTCATCGACAAAGCTGAACGGAGGGAACACACCCGAAAGGGCAATCGTCATCTTGCCTTTGTTCTGAATCTTTTCCAGATCGTCGGCTTTTGCTGTGTTCAAGGAAACACAAATGCCTAGCGCCACAAGGGCGGTAGAAAAAAGTTTGGCAAATTTCATGTTGAAGGTTCCCCTACGAAAGCCCCGTTTTGGAGCTACATTTTAACGCTATCTTCGCGACCTTGTATCCGGCCTGAACAGGGATTTGCGCAACGCTCCTATCACTTCGTTCGTATTAGAAGCTGCTGTTGCATTCCCCTTGGCAAAATCATTATCTGCAATCAGATTGACAAAAAAGAATATAAAGTGATTATTTTTATAAAATAGTGACGATATCGTCAGTCGAACTTACTTTAAAGAAAGTCACTGCCATGGATGAGCTGGACAAGAGACTGGTCACGGAGCTTCGGATCAACGGTCGCGCTTCTGTTCCACAGCTCGCGGAACTGTTAGGCGTTGCACGAGCCACAGCGCAAAAACGTCTCGACCGGCTGATTGCCAATGGCGACATCAAAGGCTTCACGATCCGCGTTCGCGATGACATCGGCAAGGATCAGATACGTGCCTTCATGCTTATCGAAATGTCAGGCTCGTCGCTAAAAGCAACAATCAGCGCAATCAAGCGTGTCCCGGGCCTGACCGGTGTCTTCAACACCAATGGCATCTGGGATGTGATTGCAGAGCTGGAGGTTTCGACCATTTCCGAACTTAATGAGGTGATTTCGACAATCCGCTCGCTTCAGGGCGTCAGCAAAAGCGAAACATTCATCATGCTCGGCCCGGCATAACACAATCTGCCGCCTTCTTTGCCGACTATTTATAAGCCTTATCGGAACCAAAACAGACGCCAACTCGTTACCCGCTCAAATCGACTGAACGAAGAAGCGGCCAATGCATGTTCTATAATGCAGGGCCGCTGTTCTGTTGCGTGAGATACGATAACAAAACGCATAAAGGCGGTGGCGAATGGCGCAAAGCGATGCTGCAAGCAGCTCATCTCAGGCTACACCATTACAAATTCACGACATTAAGGTCATCGACAACACCAAACTCAAAAAAGCTATTACCGCCGCTGCCCTCGGCAATGCAATGGAATGGTTCGATTTCGGCGTCTATGGCTTCGTAGCCTATGCTTTGGGGCAGGTATTCTTTCCCAATGCTGCACCCGGCATTCAAACCATTGCAGCTCTTGCGACATTCTCCGTGCCATTTCTGGTGCGCCCTCTCGGCGGCCTGTTCTTTGGCGTCATGGGCGACCGCTTCGGGCGACAAAAGGTTTTGTCGCTCACAATCATCATCATGGCTGCCAGCACTTTCTGTATCGGCCTTATCCCGTCCTATGCCACTATCGGTATCTGGGCACCCATCCTACTGCTGCTTTGCAAGCTGGCACAGGGTTTTTCCGTAGGCGGCGAATATACGGGCGCTGCGATTTTCGTTGCAGAATATGCTCCCGACCGTCGTCGCGGCTTTCTCGGTAGCTGGCTGGATTTCGGCTCGATTGCGGGCTTTGTGCTTGGTGCTGGTCTCGTCGTGTTCCTCAGCACAATGGTTGGAGAACAAGACTTTCTCGATTGGGGCTGGCGTATTCCGTTCTATCTTGCCGCCCCGCTCGGCTTGATCGGGCTTTATCTTCGCCATGCCGCGGAGGAAACGCCTGCCTTCACACAGCAGCTTGAAGCACTGGAAAAAGAAGACCGCGATGCCATCGAAGATCGTCCGATGGTGTCCTTCAAAGAGATCATCAACAAATATTGGCGTGCATTGAGCGTCTGCATTGGCATGGTTCTGGTGACCAACGTCACCTATTACATGCTGCTCACCTATATGCCGACCTATCTCTCCCAGAGCCTCGGCTATTCCGAGGATCATGGGGTTCTCATCATCATCGTGGTGATGATCGGGATGCTGTTCGTGCAGCCCGTTGTCGGTTTTCTCAGTGACCGGTTCGGTCGCAGGCCATTTCTGATCATCGGCAGCCTCGGCTTGCTGTTTTTTGCCTTGCCAGCTTTCCATCTTGTGGCCAGCGGTCACATCGCGACGATTTTTGCAGGCTTGCTGATACTGGCGATATTGCTCAACTGCCTGACCGGCATCATGGCATCAACACTGCCTGCTCTGTTTCCGGCGCGCATTCGCTACAGCGCGCTTGCGGCAGCCTTCAATATTTCGATCATCGTGGCGGGTCTGACCCCAACCGTTGCCGCTTGGCTCGTCGAGGCAACGGATAATATCTATTTACCTGCCTATTATCTCATGTGTGCAGCCGTCGTGGGTCTCATCACGGCATTCTTCCTGCCCGAAACGGCCAACAAACCGTTGCGTGGTGACACACCAAGCGCCTCCAACAAGACGGAAGCCAAACTGCTGCTCAAAGAAGCTTATTCCCACATCGAGGAACGCGTCGATAAGCTTGATGACGAAATCCTCTCGCTGGAACAGCAGATCGAAGAGCTGCAATTGCGCAGGCAGGCCCTTGTTGACCGGCATCCAAAATTAAGCTGATCCGCTCCAGCTTTCGGCCTGTTGCTCACCAATCCCCATCAGATCAATGGCTCGCGCTGCGATCTGATGGGCAATATCTTCCACCGTTCGCGGATGCAGATAAAAGGCCGGTACCGGCGGCATGACGATTGCGCCCATTTCGGTGACAGTGCACATATTGCGCAAGTGGACCAGATGCAGAGGTGTCTCGCGTGTGATCAGCAACAGCTTGCGCCGCTCTTTGAGTTGCACATCAGCAGCCCGCGTTAGCAGACTATCGCCGAAACCGTGAGCGATCGACGCAAGTGTACGCATGGAACAGGGCGCGACAATCATACCGGCTGTCGGCACCGATCCACTCGCAATCGCGGCTCCAACATCCTCAATCGAATAGGTCTTTTCTGCCAGCCGGTGCAGCATTGAATTGCCATTTGGACCAAGCTCGTAATGCAGCGTTCGCTCTGCCGCCTGCGATATAACAAGATGCGTTTCAATGCCCTGCATCTTGTTGAGACATTCCAGTAGCTTCAGCGAAATCAACACCCCAGACGCGCCGGACACACCCACGACTACCCGCTTCATCGCCTCGTCGCCTCCAGATCAATTCCCAACGCGCCCCACATCGCATCCACCCGCGCAATCGTCTCTTCATTCATGGAAAGAACATTGCCCCATTCGCGATCAGTTTCCGCGCCGATCTTATTGGTCGCATCAAGCCCGAGCTTGCCGCCAAGCCCCGAACGCAGCGAAGCGAAATCGAGATAATCAACCGGCGTATGATCGAGCGTCACCAGATCACGGCTCGCATCAAAGCGTGTGGAAAGTGCCCAGAGCACATCATCCCAATTGCGCACATCGATGTCTGGATCGACGGCGATGATAAGCTTGGTGTAGCTAAATTGCGGCAATATCGACCAAAGCCCCATCATGACCCTCCGCGCCTGTCCCGGATATCGCTTGTCGATTGCCACCACCATTGCACGATAAGAACATGCGGCCGGTGGCAGCCAGAGATCTGTAATCTCGGCAAACTGCTTGCGCACTACCGGCACAAACAGCTGGTTCATCACCTCGCCGAGTTTTGAAGGCTCGTCAGGCGGTCGCCCAGTATACGTGGAGAGATAGAGCGGATTCTTGCGCATGGTGATTGCGCTAAGACGGATAACCGGAAATTCTTCGACGCTGTTATAATAGCCGGTGTGATCGCCATAAGGCCCTTCCGGCGCGGTTTCGCTCACGGATACAAAACCTTCAAGCACAATTTCCGCGTTGGCCGGGACAATGAGAGGGACGGTGTGCGCCTCTACGATTGCAGGCCTTCGCCCCGAAAAAAGGCCCGAAAAAGCTAGTTCACTCATGCCTTCCGGTAAAGGCATGACGGCTGCCAGAATTGTTGCGGGGTCTGCTCCGATTGCAACTGCAACCGGCATATCCATCCCTGCCTTCTGCCACATACGATGATGTCGCGCACCCCCGCGATGCGCCAGCCAACGCATGATCAGCCTGTCTGGTCCAAGCTTTTGCATTCGGTAAATGCCGACATTGATGTCATAAGGATCATCTGGCGCACAGGTGATCACCAAAGGCCAAGTCACGAGCGGCGCCGGCTCTCCCGGCCAGCACCATTGTATCGGCAACGCGCCCAGATCAATCGCCCCACCCTCACGCACGATTTCATGCACCGGCGCACGGCTGACACGACGTGGTCGCATTGCCAGGGCTGCTTTTGCCAAAGGCAGCTTGCTCCATACTTCACCTGCTGAACGCGGTGGCGTTGGTGCTCGCAGCTCGGCCAAAAAATTGGCCAAAGCAGGGAGCTCTTCCGGCGTGCGGCCAAGCCCCCAGGCAATCCGACGCTCAGCGCCAAAAAGATTGGCAAGAAGCGGAATGGACTGCACTTTGCCCTCGGCATCAACCGGTTTTTCAAATAGCAAGGCCGGGCCGTCGGCCGCCAGTACACGCTTATGAATTTCGGTGATCTCATGCACAAGCGAAACCGGACGCTGTATGCGGACAAGATCACCGCGTCTTTCAAGCTCCGACACGAAACTCTGTAGATCGTTAAAAGAGGAAGGCAGTGAGGAGGCATTTTTCATGTCTCACTTTGAATACGCAATTCTTCTGCCGTCTTTGATCCAGATCAAACTCTTACGGGCTTGAATCGCCTAGTCCTTGTGCAGACCCCGCAAAGCTGGTGTGCATAGAAATGCCTGGAGCAAAATCATGATGAAAATTCCGCCCGCCGTGGTTGCCCCGGTTCGGTTTATTCCGCCATTTTTGCTCAACCCGCTCATTTCTCGTGTGTTCTTTCAAGTTATCCGCGCACATCCGGGGCTGTTTGAAAGGCTCGGCGAGCACGTCAACAAGCGGTTTGGGTTCAGGCCATCCGATTTGCCTTTCGCTTTTCTGGTTGAACCCGGCGTCCCACGCATTTCAGTGTTGCGCAGCAGCGCAGAATTTGTGACCGATGCCGCTATCGAAGGCCCCCTCGTCATGCTGCTTGCCCTTCTCGAAGGAAAGCTCGATGGCGATGCCTTGTTCTTTTCACGCGACATCACAGTGACTGGCGATATGGAAGCCATGCTTGCCCTGCGCAATGCACTGGATGATTGCAACGTTGATCTGCCAGCAGACCTTGGAAAAGGCGCAGGGCCTTTCGCCCCGGTGGTGGAAGCCATCGCAGGTTTTGTGCGCGACAAAGCGCTCGCCGCCGACACAAAGGAGGACGCCCGTTCATGGAACTGATCTGTCCTGCTGGAACACCCTCCGCATTTCGCGAAGCCGTGCAAGCCGGAGCTGATGCGGTCTATTGCGGCTTCCGCGATGAAACCAACGCACGCAATTTTCCGGGTCTCAATTTCAGTCGTGAGGAGTTGCGGGAAGCGATCAATTTCGCCCATGCGCGGCGCACGCAGGTCTTCGTCGCCATCAACACCTTCATGCGCGCGGGCGATGAGCAACTCTGGTACAAGGCCGTTGATGACGCCTCGGCGCTTGGTGCCGATGCAGTGATCCTCGCCGATTTCGGCTTGATGGCCTACACAGCAGAGCGCCATCCGCAACAGCGGCTTCATGTTTCGGTGCAGGCGTCTGCCTCCAATGCCGATGCGATCAGCTTTCTGATCGATGCCTTCAAAGCCAAACGCGTGGTGTTGCCGCGCGTGCTGACCATCCCCGATATCGCAAAGCTCGGACGCAAGATTGCTTGCGAAATGGAAGTCTTCGTCTTTGGCGGCTTGTGCGTCATGGCCGAAGGACGCTGCTCGCTTTCATCCTACGCCACCGGCCGCTCACCGAATATGAACGGTGTCTGCTCGCCCGCAAGCCATGTGCGTTATCGAAACGACGGTTCCGAGCTCGTTTCGGAACTCGGGGATTACACCATCAATCGTTTTCCGGCTGGCGAACCCGCAGGCTATCCGACCCTTTGCAAAGGGCGTTTCAATATCGGTGATGAAGAAGGCTATGCCTTTGAAGACCCGGTGTCTCTTGATGTGATGAACCACATAGACGAACTCCGTGCAGCCGGTGTTTCGGCTCTGAAAATCGAAGGGCGACAGCGCGGCAAAGCCTATGTCGCGGAAGTGGTTTCGACACTTCGTCAAACGCTTGCCGCCGCACCCGAAAAGCGGGCCGCTCTGCTTTCACGACTGCGCGCACTAAGTGAAGGTCAGCAGACCACATCGGGCGCCTATGAAAAACGCTGGAGATAGCCATGTCGGATTCACGCTTTAATCCCAGCCTTAGCCTAGGGCCTGTTCTCTTTCTCTGGGATGGCCCGAAATGGCGCGATTTCTATTTCCGCATTGCCGATGAAGCTCCGGTCGGTCACGTCACACTCGGTGAAATCGTCTGCTCCAAACGGTTCCATTTTATCGATCCCTACATGGCAGATGTAATCGAGCGTCTGGAACAGGCAGGCAAGGCCATCAGCCTTGGTTCGCTTGCCCTCGTCATGCTTGAACGCGAGGCAAAGCATGTGCGGCAGACCGTTGAACAATCGCTCTTTCCCGTAGAAGCCAACGATCTGTCGGCCTTGGGCCTGCTGGCTGGCAAACCGCATATGGTCGGCCCGCTAATCAATGTTTACAACGCCGCTACCGCCAAGGTTTTGGCTCAGCGCGGCGCACAATCCATCTGCCTGCCACCGGAATTACCGTTGGCTTCAATCCGTGAAATCATCAGGGGAGCGCCAGATGTTGCCTTCGAAATCTTCACTTTCGGTCGCGTACCACTCGCCATTTCAGCGCGTTGCGCCCATGCACGCTCTAAAGGACACATCAAAGACAATTGTCAGTTTGTTTGTGCCGAGGAGCCGGACGGTCTGCCAGTCAAAACACTCGATAGCCAGTCATTCCTTGCCCTGAATGGGGTGCAGACACTGTCGCACACGTGTCAGGCATTGATTGAAGACATACCCGACCTGAAAGCCGCAGGCGTTGCCCGGTTCAGGCTGTCGCCGCAGGATTGCGATATGGTTGCTGTCGCAAAAGTGCATGACGATGTGCTGCAGGAACGTATCGATACCGAAGAAGGCCTTGCCCGATTGCAGGCAATCTATCCAGCCGTCCCGCTTTCAAACGGCTTTTTGCACGGCGGCATTGGCGCAGCCTGGGTGAGCCGACATAAAACCGCATCTGTCATGCATAGCTAAGGAAAGTTAGCTGGCAGCTGATAGCACTTTGAGCGAGACAACGCTTTCAAGCCATGCGGCAAGAGCCGCCTCGTCGGGCGACAGCAACATACCGCAATCGCTCGCAAAGTCGCGCCAGTCGCCCACATAAGCATCACGCACAACGGTCAGCACAGGAATCTGCTTTGAATAAGCTGATTCAATGATCGCGCGAAAGCCATGACCTTCGGCTTCACTTTTGCCGAAGCGATTGAGGATAAGTAAATCGACGCCTGCATCGATCTCGGCCAACAAGGGACCAGCGACGTCTGCAAGTGCTGCCGGATCAAGGCGGCAGCCGCGCGATCCTGAACCGAGCGGCTGAGAGATAAGTTGCCTGATACCGGTGCCGATCCGTTCGATGACAATTTCACGGCAGCAATCGTCTGTATCAAAGCCGCGGTGCTGTAAGAAACCCGCGACCTTCAATCCACACGCCTCGCCCTGCGCAACAACTTCTGCCAAAAGCAAATCAACGGATACGTCTTTGTCGGCAAGAACTGCCGCGAGGATCGGCTGTGTGGTCATTTGCTTTTTTCCTCATTAAACAGAAGTTGATGCCGGAAGCTTCCGGCATAGTGATTTTGCTGAAAACTAGCCCGCGAGCATTCGATAGATCGCGGGCAAAGCAACTGGCAATTTCGCAAGTTTTGCAACCATTGCAAAACCACCATGTCCGAAAAGTGCAGGCAGATAAGCATTGGCCTCGCGGTCAACCGTCACTGCAAAGACGTTAACGCCCTTGGCGCGCGCTTCACTCACAGCCCGGCGTGTATCTTCCAGTGCAAAGCGCCCCTCATAATGATCGACATCATTCGGTTTGCCATCGGTTAAAAGCAGCAGAAGCTTTTTTCGGTTGTGCTGTTCACTGAGTTTTGCCGTTGCATGGCGCGTGGCAGCACCCATGCGGGTATAAAAGCCCGGCTTCAGCGCTGCAATGCGATGCTCAACCGTTGGGCTGAAAGCCTCATCAAAGCCCTTCACAGTTTCAACCCGCACCCAGGAGCGTCGTCGCGACGTGAAGGTCAGAATAGAACAGCGATCGCCACAGGCAGCAATGCCATTGGCGATAACCAGCAACGCCTCTTTCTCCACATCAAGCACCCGACGGTTATCCACCCATGCATCGGTTGAAAGCGAAACATCGACCAGAATCGTTACCGCCAGATCATTGGCCTGCGGACGGCTCATCAGATGGACCCGCTCACTACCTTGCCCGCCAGCCGCAAAATCGCAACGTGACCGTACCACAGCGTCGAGATCAAGATCATTACCATCAAGCTGTGCGCGCATCATTTCGCGGCCGGGTCGCAGGATTTCAAACTGGCGTCGCACTCGCCGTACAAGACTTCGCACTTCGTCATCCAGCGCCAGCGCTTCTTCACACTCCTGCAAAGGGGCCACCAGAACGCTGCAATGATCCTGAAGATAGGTTGCCTTGCGATAATCCCATTCTGGATAGGTAAGCTTGGCCATTAGCAGGTTGCGATCAACCGCTTCCGGCGGCAGATCAAGATCGAAGCGGAAGCGAGCAGCGGGCCTGCCCTTACGCTCGCCCAATGTCAGATCATCGAGTTCATCAGCGGATTTTGCATTCTGTTCGTCACTGTCATCCGAAGGTCGGTCAACGCTGACCATCTCGGCCATGGCGAGGATTTTCTCGAAACGGTTGAGAATGAACGGGCTCCTGTCAGTAACCCGCGGGTCCTGCTTCTCGCGCTGCGCTATCTGGCGGCAGGTTTCGGCAGCTTCAGCCTGAGAGTTGCGCACGGGCTCGTCTTCCGCCGGGCGGACTGCAGTTTCATCGCGCCAGATAAGCCCCGGCCAGAGCGGAACGGGAAGGTTCGGCAGATAGCCCGCCGGAGCACGATGCGGGAAAATGGCAGGAAGACTGAAATCCGGAAGACCAGCGCCGTCTCTCAATAGCGAAAGAACACGTTCTTCAACAAGCTGCTCGAGTTGGTTGAGCCGCCGATTTGGTCGCGCCTCCAATACGGCGTCGCAAAGCCGGGCATAGCGATCTTCCAGCCCGGGAAACAATTCACAGGCTTTGGCCACTATTTCTGCCGCCATATCGAGAGCCGCAAGATCGCGGCGTAACGGATCATCGGGCATGGCTTCCAGTTCGGTTGGCATGATCGCCATATAGCCTGCAAGCCAGACATAGAGATCGTAATTCAGCACGCGATCCGGAAAGAGCGCAATCTCCGGCGGCAACATCAGCGTTGCTTCATCGCGCAGGGGCTGGGCTATTTTTTCTTCGCCCAGAGCCATACGCTGCCGCAAGCCCAGCCGATGCCCGGAGGTTCGGGCACGGGCGGGTGCAATCTGCACAGTGACGTCACCACCAAAACCACGAAAACAGATCGCAAGCCTCTGGCGAATATCGGCAAGCTTCACGGCCTGATTGGGATATTGCGGCCATGAACCGGTCTTGCCGATAAGTCGGTGCCACGCGCGGCCAACTGTTTCTTCGAGCTCCAGAAAATCCAGCATGATAACCCGCCTATTTCAACATCGCATCAGCGACTTCAAGCAGCGCTGCCTTCACATCCGGCTCATCGGTCAGCGGCTCAATCATCGCCGCACGCGCGGCCTCGCGTTGCGACATGCCAGCATCAATCAACGATGCGCAGTAAACCAGCAAACGCGTTGAAACGCCTTCTTCCAGATCGTGTCCTTTTAGTCCACGCAACCGATGGGCAAGCGCCACAAGCGGCACGACCTTATGCGCATCAAGGCCGCTTTCGGCACTCACCACTGCAATTTCCTGTTCTTTGGGCAGGAAATCGAATTCGATCGCCACGAAACGCTGACGCGTACTCGGTTTCAATGATTTGAGCAGGTTCTGATAGCCGGGATTATATGACACAACGAGCATGAAGCGATCCGGCGCTTCAAGCAATTCGCCGGTGCGCTCCAGCGGCAGAATGCGGCGATCGTCAGTTAGTGGATGCAGCACCACGGCCACGTCCTTGCGTGCCTCCACAATCTCGTCGAGATAGCAAATGCCGCCCTCACGCACCGCACGGGTTAATGGTCCATCCACCCAATGAGTGTCTCCGCCTTTAAGCAGATAGCGTCCGGTCAGATCTGCAGCCGCAAGATCGTCATGACAAGAAACAGTCGAGAGTGGCAGGCCGAGCCTTGCTGCCATGTGACTGACGAAACGTGTCTTTCCGCACCCCGTCGGACCTTTAAGAAGCAATGGCAGCTTGCGCTTCCATGCCAGTTCAAACAAGGCGCATTCATTGCCGGATGGGCTGTAAGCGGGGATGGATGCATTGATTGTTTCAATATTCTTGAGAACGCTATTCATGGCAGTTTTCCTATTTTCTACGAAAAAAGCCCCACCTTCCGGCAGGGCTTTTGCGTCGATTATTCAGCAGGCTGCACGAAACCAGAGGTGTTTTCGCGGCGCCCCTTGCCCGGAACCAGAACGGCCCAGATGAACATAAAGGCCGAAATTACAACCACGATGCCAGAGCCAAGACGCATCCAGTAAAACAGCGCCAGCTGGTCCTGCACGACCATGAAGCTCTCGCCCAGAACACGCTGCAGATGGGTCTGCACCACGCCTGCAAAAGTGAGCGCAAAGGTCATGACAGACATCGCCGTGCACATGGCCCAAAAGCTCACCATGGAGAGCATTTGATTGTAAGGCGCACGTCCGCGCAGCTCGGGGATCGCATAGGCCATGACTGCGAGATTTAGCATGACATAAGCGCCGAAGAAGGCGAGGTGCCCGTGGGCGGCGGTAAGCTGTGTGCCGTGGGTGTAATAGTTGACCGACGACAGCGTGTGCAGAAAGCCCCATACGCCTGCGCCAAAGAAAGCCATCACCGAGCAACCAATCGACCAGAGAAGAGCTGCACGGTTTGGATGTTTGCGACCAGCCTTCCATGTCATCATGAAAGTGAAGATGACCATAGTGAAGAACGGAGCGACTTCCAGCGTCGAGAACAGCGAACCGATCCACTGCCAGTAGCCCGGCGCGCCGATCCAGTAATAATGGTGACCTGTTCCCAAAATACCCGAGAACAGGGCCAGCCCGACGATGACATAAAGCCACTTTTCGACGACTTCGCGGTCGATACCGTTGAGCTTGATCATCAGGAAGGCGAGGATCGACGCCATGATAAGTTCCCACACGCCTTCAACCCAGAGATGAATCACATACCACCAGTAGAGCTTGTCGATGGCGAGGTTGACCGGGTTATAGAAGGCAAAGAGGAAGAACAGCGCCAGCCCCCACAGACCAAACAGCAGAATGTTGGTGACTGTCGTCTTTCGGCCCTTCAATGCTGTCAGCGTGATGTTGAATAGGAATATCAGGCAGACGACGAGTATGCCGACCTTGATGATGAATGGCTGCTCGAGAAACTCGCGGCCTTCATGGATCTTGAAGAGATAGCCCACCACCGCAATGCCAGCCGCAACAAAGAACAGCCAGAACTGGATGACGGCAAGCTTGGTACTGTAGAGTTCGGTCTCCGTCTCTTCAGGCAGCAGATAATAGGTCGACCCCATGAAACCCATCAACAGCCAGACGACCAGCGCATTGGTATGGATCATGCGAACAATATTGAAGGGCAGAAGCTCGGAGAGCGTATTGGGCAGGACATAGATCGTCCCGGCAAGAACACCGAACGCAACCTGGGCTACGAACAGGACGAGCGCTCCATAAAAATAGAGCATCGCGACCTTTTGGCTTTCATATTTCATATCATAAAACTCCGTTCATCCCGCGCCTCAGCCAGCCTCATTGGGCGGCCAGTTCTGCGTCTTGATGCGGCTTGTCCATTCAAGGAAATCCGCCAGATCGTTGAGTTCCTGTTCGCTCAGGTTGAACTGTGGCATCTGACGACGCCCCTCAATTCCCGTGGGCTGCGCTTGCATCCAGGCCTTCATCGTCTCGCGTGCACCTTCGGGGTCATCCTCGCCGCCGTAACGCTTCCAGACATTGCCGAGCTCAGGTGCGAAATAGGCCCCCTCGCCCAAAAGCGTGTGGCAATTGATGCAGGAGTTTTTCTCCCAGATGTGCTTTCCACGTGCGACCGCTTCGGTCAGCGTCGATTCATCTGTGGACGTGGTTTTCATGTAGTAATGGCTGTGCGCCGTCAGTCCCACGAAGATCGCGAAAAAGAAAATAGAACCGCCGTAGAAGACGTTTCGGGCGCCGGTCTTGGTTAGGCGTTCTGCCATCCCCTTCGTCCTTTCACTGGCCGAAGGCGGAGCCCCGGCATCTCATCCCCCGTCGATGGTGCGGCTGGTCAATCCCCTCGCCAGCATCACGGGACTGCACCCTTCTATCGAGCGGTGAAAAGACATCTTTGCGTTTTGGCAAAGACTGGAGCATTTACAGCGGTTCCAGCTAATATTGAATCGTTGGGACCGCTGTAACTATTTGTTTTCACGCATTTCCGAACGCAAAACCGGTTCCCACTTTTTCTGGAAATGCTTTAGAGCGCATCCCGAAAAGTGTGAAACGGTTTTCGGGATGCGCTTTAAAACAGATAATTAGAGTGCCAATCTGATCCGATCAGATCGAAACGCACTCTAAGCAAAAACTGCGCAAAACAATGAGATTGTATGGTTGTTCAAAGAAGGAAGCGGACTGCTACAGAGCGCATGAGGGCGAGTATAAGCAGCACAGCCGGCCAAGCCAGCAAGGCAAGCTTCAACGCGCCTCTGGTGGCGCGCATTTCCATGAAATCGAGAACGACGAACCAGCCTTTTGCAAAGGCAAGAATCAGAACAGCGATGATTGCGGCAAGCATGCTGGCGCTCAAACTGGCAATCAGCGCACCACTCATTGCAAGCGCCAGCAAAATGAGAAGTGTGCGGTTGAGGGCCCTGTACTCTCGGTTTCTCATTTCGTCACCTCACGCAAGATAAAGAACCGGGAACATAACCAGCCAGACAAGGTCAATCGCGTGCCAGAGCGTGCTGATAAGCAGAACATTGGAAGCGGATGGACGCCACGCGACCAGCGCCAAAATGATTGAGCCAAACAGCACATGCATGAGATGAAAGCCGGTGAGGAGAAAGTAGAGCTCGAAAAACGCCCCCACAGCTTCGTCGCCCACAAACTGGATTTCGTGCGAGTATTCGACGAATTTGAGGGCCACAAATACAAGACCAAAAACCGCTGCCCCCAACAGCGGGCGTCTTGCTTTCTTTGCATTATGTCGTTGCCGCACAGCGATTGCAGCCTGCCAGCCGCTTATCAGCAGCACGATCGTGTTGATTGCAGCAAGACCGGGGCTGAGATGCGCCCGCAATTGCGCCACACCGTCTGAATTGATGATCGACATCACCATGAAGGCGATCAGCAAAATTGCAAAAGTGACAAGTTCGCTCCAGACGAGAATCCAGAGAAGAAGATTATCCTCCGGTTCATCGTCTGAAATCGTTGCCGCGAAGGCTGTGTCTTCTGTTTCAAGCATGGGGCATGCCTAGCCCGCTCATCCCCCATCTTCTTTGCGTTTTGACAAAGAAAAATCATGTGCGTGGAGGCATCGTTCCTTTTCAAACCAAGGAATCTTTCAATGACGGATGCACAGATCGGACTCATGGTTGCCACGCCTGCAATCATCGCCTTTTCGCTGGTTCTCTATCGAATGGGGGCCTTGCAGGGCGCGGGCACGCTTTCAGCGGTTGCAGCATCTATCGTGATTGCTGTCGTCCTGTTCTTTGGTCAATAAAGCACTTCTAGTTTATGATGAATCATAGGAAATGCATCTCACTGTTTGTTTCTACGTATGTCTTTATCCCAAAAATGCTTCGCACTTTTTGAAGGCATGCTTTAGAGCGCGTTTCGATCTGATTGGATCAGATCGGCGCTCTAATTATCTGCTTTAACGCGCAGCTTTATCCGAAAACCGTTTCACACTTTTCGGGATGCGCTCTAGTAGCGGGGCCGAAATTGATCCAGAACAAGGCAGCTCTGTCAGAAAGCCATTACAGTGGCTCCAGTTACAGCGGTTCTAGTTAATATTGAATCGTTGGAACCGCTGTAATTCTTTGTCTTGTTTGAGATGCATCAAAGCAGCATCGCATCGATCAGTTTACAAAAGCTGTCATGGTGACGCTGGCTGTCGTCATCATCTTTCGGCAGTGACGGCCTTGGAAAACTATAATGTCAATCGAACGTGTTGCGGTAAATCCTGTCATCGACGAGCGCACCATTCCGCCCATCACACGACATGCGACCATTTTTTCCATGATTGATGCGCTTGAACCGGGCGATGCGCTGGAGATCGTCAACGATCATGACCCAGTGCCATTGCGCCGCCAGCTCGAGGCCCGCAATCCCGGCGATTTTTCCTGGGTCTATAAGGAGACCGGTCCTGTCTGGCGTGTCGAAATTGCACGGCGCAAGCTTCATGGTTCAGACCATGAGTGCACTTGCGGTAATCACTAACCTATTCATGAAGGGTTGAGATGATCGGTGCCGCGCTTTCCCGCTGGACTCTGTCCTATTTTGCAGCCTCTCTCGTCTTCCTCACAGCTGGGGTCGGATTGATGGCAGGCGGTTTCGGCTATCCGTTTCATGGAATTCGGGCACCGGAAACTCTCATCCTCGTCCATATCATCGCTATCGGCTGGCTGGCATTGCTGATGAGTGGCGCATTGTTGCAGTTCGTGCCGGTCCTGGTTGCAAAGCCCCTTTGGGGAAGTTCCGCACAGCTGCCAGCACTTTTGCTGTTGCTCACAGGACTGACCGGACTGCTTTTCGGCTTTGCAGGCATGTCTGGACTGCTCGAAAATTCGGTTTGGCTGCTTCCCATGTCGGGTCTGCTTTTAATCGCAGGCTTTTCGCTGATCGTTCTGATGCTTGGGGTGACAATCTGGAAAGCGCGACCCATTACGTTGCCCACACGCTTCGTCGCCATTGGCATCAGCTGCCTGCTGATCGTTGCCTGTCTTGGAGGGCTTTATACCTTAGTTCTTTCAGGGGTGATCGAGCAGGTTATCGCTCTTGATATCGCCGGATCGACCATATCAATTCATGCGGTGCTGGCACTTGGCGGCTGGATGACTTTTACAGCCATGGGTGTGAGCTATCGGTTGCTCACCATGTTCATGCTTTCGCCGGACAGCAACACGAAGCGCACCAGGCTTTTATGGTGGTTGGGTCTTGTTGCATTGACAATGCTTGGCCTCGGCGTCGCACTTGTTGCTTTCAGTGTCAGTCAACCTGAAATCACACTATCGACCGCGCTCGTTCCGGGTATCGTCTGCATTTTTCTTTATACTCTCGATGTGCGCGCGATTTATCAGCGGCGCAAACGCAAGACGATTGAATTGAACAGTGCCGCCAGCATTTCTGCATTTGCAGCATTGCTGATTTCGATGGTGCTTGCGCTGACAATGCTCTTTACCGGCATGACCGAGAAGATGGTTGCCGCCCTCGTTTATCTGTTTGTCTTCGGTTGGCTTTCAGGCCTGAGCCTCGCACAGCTTTACAAGATCGTTCCGTTTCTCACCTGGCTCGAATGCTACGGACCCGTCATGGGCCGCGTGCAGACGCCACGTGTGCAGGACATGGTGCGTGAGCAACATGCCCGCTACTGGTTCATCCTTTATTATGGGAGCGTTGGGTTCAGCACCTTGGCCCTGATCGCCGACTATCCAACCATTTTTAGGCTGTCATCTTCACTTACCCTCATTACCATTCTGGCTTTGAGCATTCACTTTATCCGCGCCCGGCGGCTTCTGGACGTACCGACCAGTTTGCGCCTGCCCAATGGCGTGGCGCTACCCAACCTTATCCATGCCGGTACGCACGTACTCAGGAGGTCGAAATGACATTATCCATCCAGGAAATCGCTCATCGTGAGCTGGATGTGCGCCCCTTGCTCAAAAGTGGTGTGGAACCCTTTCAGGCAATCATGGATGCCACGGAAAATCTGCTGCCCGGCCAGAGCCTTTTGCTTGTAACCCCCTTCAAACCAGTACCGCTCTTTGCGGTCATGGAACGAAAAGGCTTCCTTGCTGAACCACAGCCAATTGGCGAGGGTGACTGGCAAACGCTCTTTTCTCCATCGCAAGAAGTGGTCCCGCAAATACAGCTTTCAAACAATGTGGGATCGCCTGATATCTGGCCTGAGCCTTCGCAATATCTCGATTGTTCAGACATGCAACCACCCGAACCGATGGTTCATATTCTGGCAGAACTCGAACGCATGCTAGGCGGCGAGGTCTTGTTCGCTCTGCTTCACCGCGAGCCACTCTTCCTGTTTCCAGAGCTTGAAAGGCGCGGCCATGAATGGGTCGGCAACTTCGATGAAACCGGCAGTGCCTATCGTATCATGATCCGCGTGGGCCAAGAGCGACAAGCGTGAGGACAAAGCCATGCAAAGCGAAAATGATGTCCAACTCGAATATGCCATCCTCAAGGCGCTACGGCTGATACTAGATCCGGAGCTGGGCGTTAATCTGGTGGATCTGGGCATGATCTACCACATCGAGGTCGCAGACGACGGAACGATCAATGTAGAGATGACAACGACGACACCCGGTTGCCCCGCCGCAGGATTTCTTACGCAAGCCGTGCAAACATGCGTGGAAGCTGTCGACGGCGTTTCACGCGCCAATGTCGAACTGACATATGAACCAGCATGGGTGCCTGAGATGGCACAGCCGGAAGTTCAATCTCGTTTCACGGGCCGTCCTTTATAATAGCGCATAATAGGGCTCTGTTGCAAAAGCTTTGCCGATGTCCGAAAGAATGCTGACAATTTTCAGCGAGACTTTCGATGAGCTATTTCTACTGGCGCCATTTTCAGGGTGACGTGATTTTATGGGCGGTACGGTGGTATTGCCGCTATGGGATTAGCTATCGCGTTGAGTCCGACCAATCATTCCAATGCCTGGCAATCAGCAATTTACGCCTTCGTCACCGCCCGGAACGCATTCGCCAACTTCTTGACGGCCGCCTCGATTTCCAGTGGTGTGTAGGCGGCAAAGCCCATCAGGAAGCCGGCCTTCGCTTCATTGGCAGTGTGCAGCGCAGATAGCCCAAGAAGCTCAATCCCGGCCCTCCGGGCCGCATCGATTACCGTGCGTTCGGAAATATCCCAGGTCAGCACGCAGGGCATTTGCAGCCCGCCAACAGGAATATGTGGTTCGACAAAATCCGACAGGTGCTTACTCACGAGGCCAGCCAGCACATCAAGGCGTTCGGCATAGACGCCGCGCATGGTCCGAACGTGCGCACCAAAATGCCCGCCCTCCATAAACCGGGCCAGTGTGAGTTGCGCCATGGGTGCCGTATGGCCGTCCAGCAGCGTACGCGCGACGGTCATCGGCTTTACGAGCTGGGACGGCAGCACTACGTAGCCAATTCGTAAACCGGGAAAGAGTGATTTGGTGAAGGTGCCGATGTAGATGGTGCGGTCATGCGGATCGAGACCTTGCACACAGGCCGTCGGCTTGCCTGCGTAGTGGAATTCGCTGTCATAGTCGTCTTCGATGATCCACGCCTGATGTCGCGCGGCCCATTCGATCAGCGCCATCCGGCGGTCCAGCGCCAGCGTCGCGCCGGTAGGAAACTGATGGGACGGCGTCAGAAAGACCGCCTTGGCCCGGCCCGGCTCAGCCATGATCTGCTCGATGACGATGCCCTGCCGATCCACGGGGATCGGAACGCATTCCAGCCCCGCCGCATCGAACGCCTTGCGCGCGCCGTAATAGGCAGGATCTTCGATGAATATCCTGTCGCCGGGATCGAGCAGCATGTTCGCGCAGAGCGACATGGCCTGCTGCGAACTGGTCAGCACCAATACCCGGTCAGCCGTGGCGCGTGCGCCGCGTTCGAGGTTCACATAGTTGGCAATAGCGCGGCGAAGTGGCTCCGTTCCCTGCGGATCGCCATGATGCAGCGCCTGCGCGCCAATCTCTTTGCGAACCTGCCGCTCCAGACGCTCCCAGAGTTGAAGCGGAAAGGTCCGCGTCTCCGGTACGCCATGGGCAAAAGGCCGCGGTAACTGCACATCGCGAACACCGCCGCTGCGGAACATGGCCGCGCCGCGCCTGCTGAGATTGGGAGCCTGGTTGCGCAGCAGCGTGTCGCGCTGGGACAGACGGCGGCCGGGTGTGAACTCCGTCATCTTCGCGACGAAGCTGCCGCTACCTACGCGCCGGTCGATAAAGCCTTCGGCGTGAAGCTGGGCGTAGGCCGCTTCGATCGTATCGCGCGACAACCCCAGCGATTTGGCGAGCGGGCGTGAGGCGGGCAGCGGCTTGCCCGGCCCAAGGGCGCCATCGACGATCAGTTGGCGGATGGCCCGCTGAATCCGTGCGTGAAGCGGCATCGCCGCATGGGCCGGATGGGCAACCCATGCCTTCACGGATTCGAGTTGGGAGTGCTTGAACAAATGGTCTGAACCCAGTTGAGAAAGTGGATGGGCTTATCAGGCCATTATCAGGCTAAATGTCAATGCGCCTTGTTCGCCGCGCGCCCTAACCACAGGAGCCTCCTCAGGATTATGTCGTCCCATTCCTCGCCTTCACCCATCCGCTTCAACGATCTGACCCATCCAATCGTCGCGGGCCTGATCTCCGTCATCGTCAACTATGGCGGCACGTTCATTCTGGTCTTTCAGGCGGCGAAGATCGCAGGGCTAAGCCCGGAACTCACGGCGTCCTGGGTCTGGTCGGTTTCTATCGGCGTCGGATTGACGGGACTATTCCTGAGCCTGCGCTATCGCGAACCGATCATCACGGCATGGTCAACGCCGGCAGCGGCGTTTCTGGTCACCGCGCTTGCGACGACGCCCTATGCGGAGGCGGTCGGCGCCTACATGATCTCGGCGGCGACTTTCGTCGCGCTTGGGCTCTCCGGCTATTTCGAGAAGGTCATCCGCCTGATCCCGTCGGGCATCGCCTCGGGCCTGTTGGCTGGCATTTTGCTGCAATTCGGCATCGGGGCTTTCGGCGGCGCGAGCGTCGATCCGCTTCTGGTCGGCTTGCTGATCGTCGCCTACGTCGCGTTGAAGCGTTTCTCCGCCCGCTATGCCGTGGTCGGCATTCTGGTTCTCGGGCTTGTATTCCTCTTGGCGCAAGGTCGCGTCGATCTATCCGACCTGAAACTGGAATTCGCGGCTCCGGTCTTCACCATGCCGGCGTTCTCGCTGAACGCGCTGCTCTCGGTCGCATTGCCGCTATTCCTGATCACGCTGACCGGCCAATATATGCCGGGAATGCTGGTTCTGCGGAACGATGGGTTCAAGACGAGCGCAAATCCCATCGTGACTGTGACGGGCCTCGGCTCGCTCATCATGGCCCCATTCGGCTCCCATGCCTTCAACGTCGCCGCCATCACAGCAGCGATCGCCACGGGCAAAGAAGCACATGAAGACCCATCAAAGCGCTGGATCGCCGGCATCGCGGCTGGCTGCTTCTATGTGGTGGTCGGCGTGTTCGGCGTGACACTGGCCGCCGTCTTCATGGCGTTTCCCGCGACGTTCATCACCACGCTCGCCGGTCTGGCGCTCCTCGGCACCATCGGCGGAAGCCTCGCAGGGGCGATGGCCGACCCGACCTCCCGCGAGGCGGCACTGATCACCTTTCTCGCGTCCGCCGCCAACATCAAACTGCTCGGCATCGGCGGGGCGTTCTGGGGACTGCTGATCGGTCTCGTCGCCTACCTCATCCTCAACGGTCGTCTGCCGCAAGGCGAAAGTCGGACAGGGTATGGTGATTGATGACAAGGAGCCCCATCAACCAGCGAAAGCCCGGATCGTGCTCACAGCGACGCTCCACCTCACGGGCAGATCCTATACCGCGGCTATAAGAGTAAATCCTTGCCGTAAAGGCAGACCGATCAAGTTGGCCAACCAATTCCCAGATCGGCTGAGCAGGATGATCTTCTTCCACCAGCCGGTCAACATCCAGCATCTCCCAACGAAGCTGCCGACGATTGGCCTATCGAAAATAAGCGGCTCTTCGTCATATAGGATAATGATCGCGTACTTAGTTCAATCCAGGATTATGTATCATTCTACTCTCGCCAGTCCGAAATGTGTCGCAATCTTGGGACATTCCCCCGGCCGGTATGCTCCTCCCGCGAAAGGGAATTCGCCGTTACAAAATCCCCCACGCACAATACCGCCCTCTCCCTGTGACCTCACGCACGCTAAGCTCGTCTATGAGATTGAGTTCGCCCCGCTGCGCCACCTTAGGGTCGGTCCCGGTAGGGGGCGCCCCCCCAATTCTGACCACGGCAAGCTGAAGCTTGCTGATCAAACCGGTCAGAGGGTTCAAGACGTTGAAGACGGCATATGCGACGATCAAGTGCTTCGAAGTCATGCTGGCGTTGCCCAAGGGCCAGGCTGCTATTTTCAACCTGACACGAGACATCCGTGGGGAAGCGCGTATCGTTGGACGCGCTTTTGGTATCGGCCGAGCACGTTGACAGGGGCCGTGGAACTGCTCGCCCAGAATCTACAAGATCAGACCGCTTGACAGTAGAGAACGAGGGGCTTTCCTCGACAGCTGGATTTTTTTGCAACAGAGCCCCTAATAGACATGGCCCCTAATCGTCTCACGAAAACCAGCGATTGAAACTAATCAATCGCTGGTTTTACTTTTGACAACACGCGTCAGCTGCAATCGTCCTTTGTGCTATCGCAAACAAGCGTTTGCAAACTTAGCGACCACACTATAACTCATTGTAATTAAACGATAATTAATTCCACAATTTATGATCTATGTTGATTGCGGTCAATGAAGCAACACAGCCGATCTCCTATACATAAAACGACAGAGCAAAGAGCGCTCGGTCCTATCGTATAGGAGAGAATCGATGGTAGACCAGATGCAGATCAACCGCCGCACGATACTTGCAGGAGCAGCACTCGCTGGTGCGCTTGCGCCAGTGTTTGCGACAACATCCGCCTGGGGCAATGGCGCGATCCAGAAGACCAGTGCAGCGGAAATCGCAGCGCTTCCCCGGCAGAAAGTGGAGCTGGTGGACCCGCCATTCGTCCACGCTCACAGCCAGGTCGCAGAAGGTGGGCCGAAGGTCATCGAATTTACGATGGTGATCGAGGAAAAGAAGATCGTTATCGACGATGCGGGGACCGAAGTTCACGCAATGGCTTTCAATGGCAGCGTTCCCGGTCCGCTAATGGTGGTACATCAGGACGACTACGTTGAGCTAACGCTCATCAATCCTGATACCAACACGCTCATGCACAATATCGATTTCCATGCGGCAACAGGTGCATTGGGTGGCGGTGGGCTCACCGAGATCAACCCCGGTGAAAAGACGATACTGCGCTTCAAGGCTACCAAGCCCGGCGTCTTCGTCTATCACTGCGCACCTCCCGGAATGGTTCCCTGGCACGTTGTCTCGGGCATGAATGGGGCGATCATGGTATTGCCACGCGATGGACTGCACGACGGCAAGGGCAACAAGCTCTCTTACGACAAAGTCTATTATGTCGGTGAGCAGGACTTCTATGTGCCGCGCGATGAGGTTGGTCAGTACAAGAAATACGATGCACCGGGCGATGCCTATGAAGACACCGTGAAGGTGATGCGTACCCTGACCCCGACACACGTTGTCTTTAACGGTGCTGTGGGCGCATTGACGGGCGATAAGGCAATGACCGCCAAAGTTGGTGAGAAGGTGCTGATCGTTCACTCGCAGGCCAATCGCGATACCAGACCGCATCTTATTGGCGGACATGGCGACTATGTCTGGTCAACAGGCAAGTTCAACACGCCGCCAGATCTTGATCAGGAAACCTGGTTCATTCCGGGCGGGGCCGCGGCAGCAGCCTTCTACACATTCCAGCAGCCGGGCATCTACGCCTATGTGAACCACAATCTGATCGAAGCCTTTGAACTGGGTGCGGCTGCGCACTTCAAAGTCACCGGCGAATGGAATGACGATCTGATGACGTCGATCCTGGCACCATCTGGCATGTAACGAAAAGACTGAAGACTTCTTTGGTGATTGTTGAATGAAGAAAGGCTTGGGGCCGTATCTGTAAAAGGACACGGCCTCTCGATACCAAATGACCAAAGGTTGCAAGAAAAAGCGCCTGCGCGAATTGGCTGTGGCGGTACCTGCCGTTTTGCTGGCAGTGGTTACTGGCCTGTTCGTGGTCGATGCTGCAGGGCGGTTGGATCGCCCGTTTCAAGGCACACAATTTGAGCACCCGCAGACCATTGTCGTCGCTCCGCGCAGCATGACCTATCGCGCTGATGGCGACTTTCAAAAAAACAATTATCCGGTGGATGCGCCGCTGACGACACGCAAACTCGCGCGGTCTTTTGAGATCATGAAATATCAGGTCAGCGCATCCGATTATGAGCGTTGCGTTGCCGATGGCGATTGCCAACCGGCAGAAACGTTGCCGCATAATCGTAACGGATTAAGCACAGACGCGCCGATTGTCGGTGTGAGCTACGATGATGCCGAACACTATGCGAAATGGCTGTCGCAAAAGACCGGCGAAGTCTGGCATCTGCCTACGGACGAGCAATGGGCTTTTGCTGCCGGCTCCCGCTTCACCGATACCGCACTCGGCATTGAGGAAAATGCAGCCAATCCGGCTTTACGCTGGCTCAAGGACTATGAACAGCAAAGCGCACGCAAGCTTGAGCGCAGTCCCGAAGTCCGTTCTGCGGGTGCATTTGGCGAGAACGAACTGGGCATCGCAGACGTTGCGGGCAATGTGTGGGAATGGACACAGACCTGCCATCGTCGGGTGAATATCGATGCCTATGGCAAGGTCGTTGCGGAGACGCCCGTCTGCGGTGTCTATGTGGTCAATGGCAAGCATCGCGCCGCCATGAGCTCATTCATTCGCAATCCAAAGACGGGTGGCTGCAGCGTCGGTGTACCACCCGACAATCTTGGCTTTCGTCTGGTTCGCGACGGTCGCTGGTATGCGGTCGTACTGAAACGGCTAAAGGAATTTTCCATATGACGGTTTGTGCCTGAATGGTCTATTTTATACCCCCAAGACTATCCCTTATTCCTCTTGCTGTGCTAAAGCGACGATGGGGATTTTTAGTAGGGGATGCGCGATGGCCACGATAGATCGCGGGCTTGTCAGAAAACTATCGTTGTTCGCAAAGATGAGCGATGACGAGCTGGACAAGCTTGTGTCTTACGCCTCAACGCGGCGTGTCGTTCCAGGTGAAACCATTTTTGAACAGGGCGACGAAGCCGTCCTGTTCTTTTTGCTGCTTCACGGTCGCCTCAAGGTCAATCAGGTGACACCAGACGGACAGCAGATCATTGTTCGCATGGTGCATCCCGGTGATCTGTTTGGCTTCGCCAAAGCTTTGCAACGCAGCGACTATCCCGGCACCGCAATGGCTGTTGCTGAAAGCATTGTTCTGGCCTGGCCGACCGAGCTTTGGGACTATTTTGTCGAGCAGAACCCCGGTCTCGCCATGAATGCGATCCAGACGATTGGTAAGCGGCTTGAAGAAGCGCACACCCGCATTCGCGAAATGTCGACCGAGGAAGTGGAGCGCCGCGTTGCACATGCTGTTCTCCGCCTTGCCCGTCAAGCGGGTAAGAAGGAAGAAGACGGCATCCGCATCGATTTTCCGATCACCCGTCAGGATATTGCCGAAATGACCGGAACAACCCTTCACACGGTCTCCCGCATTCTGAGCAGCTGGGAGACAAAAGGCTTCGTTCGCGGCGGACGTCAAAAGCTCACAGTCATCAATATGTCCGGCATCAAACGGCTTGCCGACGGCGATTCTTAGCCCGCTTCGCACTTTTGCGGAAATGCTTTAAGGCACGATATCCGTCTTGGCCGTCCGTATGCTTTGTTCTTCAGGCTTCATGAAAAACGCCCTGTCGCCCCCAACATCAAACATCAAGGTCCGTTCAATCGCCGCGATATAATCCGGCGAAGATGAGGCCGTCGCGATAACGTTCCCACCTCTCCCGACAAAGTCATTTTGTACGGCAATGATATTGGTGGTCGCTGCGGACGGTCGGATAATATCAACGATATCGCCAGCAGATATGTTCACTATTCTTCTGTTAGAACCCCAGGGAGCAGCTTTCAACTCGGCTAAAGCCGCATCTATCGAAAGCGGAAACGATCTTCTCTCATGAGAGAGATCACTATCAGAACGCCCATAATCATTCAGTGCAATTGCTCTGGCGGCTGCATCGGCATCCGTTTCGCTGCAAATTCGCGACCATGGCAGAACGACATCTTCCTTTTGCGTCCTGGACCATTCGCGATAGGTGACTGCAACACACTGGTTCGGACCGCTGGTCATGACATCGTGCAAAGACCGTAATGCTGCGACGTGTCCAGCACGCACCATCTGCACAGTGTCAGAATCCAGGAGGGATGACCGATCGACGGCAAAGACAATTGCAACATCGACACGATCCGAACGCTCCATCTTCTCTGCCGCAGCCCGTCCGCTCCCAAATGACAACGATCCAAGCAGCATTGCAGCAACTAAGATCAGAACTGACCGACTAAAATCACCAAAATTTGCGTGTTTGCGAAACATGGTTGCCGCCCCAATCACCATCGCCGACGACCCGTCAGCGGATTGAGCGGGACCATAATCCCCTGATGCAACTGCTAAAATACGACATGTGCCGTATTTCATCCTATCAGGCCACTTGATAGCTTTCGATCAGGAGCGAAAACACTTCCATTCGAGCGAGCTATCGTGCATCCCGAAAAGTGTGAAACGGTTTTCGGATAAGATGCGCGTCCAAACAAGGCGCTTGAATAGCGGCTCTGGCAGTTAGGGTGGCTACTGCCAGAGCCGCAATTATCAATGATTATGCGGAGGGCAATCCGAGGCGCACTGCATAGGCCGTCAACTCGGCGCTGCTATGAAGATTGAGTTTGCGCATAAGGTTTTCGCGGTGCTTGCGCGCAGTAAAAACACTTATTCCGAGCCGCTCTGCGATTTCTCTTGTTTTAGCGCCTTGCGGAATCAGAGCCAGAAATTGCAGTTCTCGTCTGGTGAGAGGAACCGGAGACTGGATGCCGATATTGGGTTCCGGCTCGTGACCGTTCGGTCGACTGAGCGCGATAGCCTGGTGTGCGGCACCATTATCGTTTCCGTTTTGAAGATTGGTAACAGTCGTCAGCAATTCGCCCGGATCGCCGTCTTTGGTGAGATAAGCATCCGCACCCGAGGCAAGCGCTGCTCTGATGGACCGAGACTCGCTGTTAGCCGACAGAATGACGATCTTCAGTTTTGGATAGGTTGTCCGCAATTGCTCGATAAACTGGAAACTATGAAATCCCGGCATTCCAAGATCAAGCAAGACCATATCGCAAGGTGTTTGCGCCAGAACGGCCAGTAAAGAAGAACAATCTCCGACTTCTCCAACCACAACTGTTTCGCTTATAGTCGAAAGAAGCAGTTTAAGTCCTTCGCGGACGATACTGTGATCGTCGGCCAAGATAATCCGGTAATTTACCCTCATCGAAAAGATGCCCCTCAAAACCACAAGCGAATACAGGATAGCATTATGGTCGCATTAGCGCTCTCTGAAAAAGACGAAAAATCTACGAGCGTTAATCCTGTCGATGAAGCGCGCATCAGGCAAGCGCTGGTCAATATCCTTTACAATCATTCGGCCGGGGTGTTGCTGACCAATATCTTCGTACCAATACCCTCGCTTTTGCTCTTCTGGGGTAAAGTTCCCAATGCATGGCTCATTGCCTGGTGCCTTTCGGTTTACCTGCTCACAATCACCCGTGTCATCGTCACACGCAGCTTTTTTCGCCGATCCAAGACGCCGGACTCCTATTCAAAATGGGCGTGGACTGCTGCCGGATTTTCGTGGTTATCGGGCTTGAACTGGGGCTTACTCGGGTTGATCGGTTTCGTATCTAACGAGCCGCATTTGTTGACCTTTGCGATGATCGTCATGACAGGGTTAACATGCGGTTCCGTGCCCACCTCATCTGCATTTCTGCCAGTCCTTGTCGGTTCGCTGTTTACCACAGTGCTGCCGAGTACGATCTATTGCATTCTGGCGCAGGGCGAAGTCTACAATGCCTATCTCTTCCTCGTTGCCTGCCTCGTCATCATCAACTGCCATCACGGTCGAGTAACCCACCGGGATCTGGCTGAAACAATACGGCTGCGGTTTGAAAACGAAACGCTTGTCGATCAGCTAAAGAGTGAACGAGACAGGGTGGCGGCAGCGGACCGTGCCAAAACACGCTTTCTGGCAGCCGCCAGTCATGATTTACGCCAGCCTGTCCATGCGCTTGGCCTTTTCAATTCGACACTGGCCGCACTGGCGAGCAGAGGAAATGTAAATGCGACAGACGCTGGCAACATTGCCGGAAAGATCAGAAAGGTCGTTGCCAATCTCAGCTACCTGCTGAATGCGTTACTCGATGTTTCACGTCTCGACGCTCAGATTGTAACGCCCAACCGAGAAATCATTTCAATCAACGATCTGTTCGACAACCTCAAGAACGAGTTCGCAGGCCTTGCTGAAAGCAAAGGCTTGGAATGGCGGATGCTGAAATGCTCCCATCATACCGACAGCGATCCGATGATGCTTCGGCAGATATTGGCCAATTTGATCACGAACGCCATTCGCTATACCGAAAGCGGGCGGATCGTTTTTGGCTGCCGCCGCAGAGGCGATAAGGTCGAGATACAGGTATTCGATACCGGTCTGGGAATTCCGGTAAGCCAACACATCACGGTTTTTGAGGAATTCGTGCAGCTTCATAATCCTGAACGGGATCGCGACAAGGGTTTAGGTCTTGGCTTGTCCATTGTGAAGCGAACCGCAGAGCTGCTTGGTCATCCGGTTCGCCTGGTGTCGCAGCCGGGCAAGGGGTCGATGTTCTCGATCATGGTTCCGCTCGTCACCGACCAGCGCCAATCTGAAAAGACAATACAGAACATCCCTCAAACTGGTGGAAACATATTCATCGTCGATGACGAAAGCACCGTATTGGATGCTCTGTCCGGTCTCGTGGATGTTTGGGGATATCGCGCCTATGCGGGACGCAATGTGGACGAAACATTCGTCGCATGGCAGACTGATGAAACCGCATCACACTCTGCTTCGGATATTATCATCGTAGACTACCGCCTTGAAGGCGGGATGATCGGAACGGAAGCAGCCAGCAGATTGTTCAAACATCTTGGGCGCAAACTACCGGTAATTATCCTCACCGGCGACACCTCGCCCGAACGGCTGCGCGAAGCGTCCGCAAGCGGTTATATGCTGCTTCACAAACCGATTGATCCGAGTGAATTGCTCCAAGCTATTCAGCAGCCAACACAGACCTCGGTTTTGACCCGCTAAAAGAAAAATTCCAAGCCCGGCTTGAAACTCAAATCTCGCTTACTAACTGTTGGAGAGTGGACCGGGCCCCTCTGGCGGTTTTTTCAAACCGTGATGTCGGACCACTTCGAGCGCGCTCGAGGTCAGCCCGGAAATTCCCAGCCGACCTTGTGATATTTTGAACAGAGGTCGGATATGGAACTCTTTACATCACTTTTTATGGGAACACCGGTCTGGATGTGGCTGGTGTTTATCGGCATTGTTCTGGCTTTGCTGGTGCTCGATCTTGGCGTCTTCAACAAGGAAGACCATGAGATCGAGATCGGTGAAAGCCTGAAAATGTCGGCTTTCTACATCACACTCGGACTGGCTTTTTCCGGCTTCGTCTGGTGGCAGTTAAGCAGCGAGGCAACGGCGCAGTACCTTACCGCCTTCGTGGTCGAAAAGACGCTGGCGCTCGACAATATCTTTGTCATCGCGCTGATTTTCAGCTTCTTCGCTATTCCTCGAAAATACCAGCATCGCGTCCTTTTCTGGGGCATTCTTGGCGTTATCGTGCTGCGTGGCATCATGATCGGTCTTGGCGCCACAATCGTCGCGAACTATCACTGGGTTCTCTATCTCTTCGCGGTATTCCTCATCATCACCGGCATCAAGATGTTGTTTTCAAGTGAAGATGATGAGCCCGATATGAGCCGCAATCCGCTGCTGCGCTTTGCCCGCAAACACATGCGCGTCATAGATGAGCTGCACGGCAATGCCTTCTTCGTTCGATTGAAAGACAGCTCAACCGGCAAGATGGTGCGCTTTGCAACGCCGTTGTTCCTGGCACTTATCATGATCGAAGTTGCGGATCTGATCTTTGCTGTCGATTCTGTCCCGGCAGTGTTCACCATCACCACCGATCCCTTCATCGTTTACACGTCGAATATCTTCGCAATTCTTGGTCTCAGAGCGCTGTTCTTTGCCTTGTCAGCCATCCTGCATCGCTTCGCCTATCTTAAATATGCGCTGTCGATCCTGCTGATCTTCATCGGCTCGAAGATGTTCATCGCCGATATCATGGGATGGGAAAAGTTCCCGCCTGCCTGGTCACTGGGCATCACCTTCGCAATTCTCGGCACAGGCGTCATCGTCTCGCTTGTAAAAACCAAAGATGCGGTAAAACCGGTGAGCCATCATTAGAGCAACCGCAGGAAAAGTGGGAACCGGTTTTCCGTTTTGCCTAAAATTTAAGTGTCAGATCTACCCGGACCTTCATGGTCCGGGTAGTCTTCATAAAATCAGTAGATTATCTCTACGCCTGCCCGCTCTAATGCTGCGTAGACCGCACTTGGCGGCGGCTGGTCTGTAATAACAAGATCAATGCTTGAGGTCGGCAGGATGGAAAACTTGTCCGAGCGTTGCAGAGCTGTATGGCTGGCAAGCACGACGAATTTTCTCGTTTGACGCCGCACAACCTGCGCCAGTTGCAAATGGCGATCTGACGGCCCCAACAAACCGCGCTCCACATCGAAGCCGCTTGCGCCCATGAAGGCGATATCAAAAACGCGCCGTGAAATAATCTCCATCGCTTCAAAGCCGAACGAAGCGCGGGAATGCTTGTCGAACTGTCCGCCACAAAGTGTGAGGTCCGTCTGTCCACCCATAGCAAGAACGATCATGATATCGACCATCAAAGAGGTCGCGATGATTGGCGGTTCATGGCGCGCTTCCCAAGCGGTTGCCAATGCGGTGGAACCGCCGCTGAAGAACACTGACATTCCCGGCTTGAGCAAGACATGAGCAAGACGCGCAATCCGCTCTTTGGCTTCCCGATCCGCCCCGATACGCAGGTCGATATGCGGCAGCCCCTTCGCCGTGACCGCCCGTGCGCCGCCATGGACGCGCATCGCCTGACCCTTCTCCTCCAGTGAAGCGAGATCGCGCCTTATCGTTTCTTCTGAAACTGAAAACATATCGGCCAGTTCTGCACATGTTGCATCACCAAGTCTGATGAGACGATCGCGAATGCGATCCTGCCGGTCGGAGGGGCGGATAGGTCTTTGTGCCATTAAGCGGCCCTGTAATTATTAAGCTGCGAGTGACCTACAGGGTTTATCTCACAGGAATACGACAAAGTTTCACGCAAACGGTCATTAACCGGGCAATTATCGCAAAGACCGGTCGAAACCGACAATTCCCGTGTCATTCATGCCCGATAGTTTGTGTCCAAATCGGACACAGGAGTGACGGACATGGTCGAACTTTCAAGACGTAGTTTTCTGACAGCCTCAGCGGCACTGGCGGCCACAAGCACCTTCGGCATCTCTTCGGCTTTGTCTGCCAACGCCAGGATTGAAATCTCCAGCATCTGGGGACCAGACAAGCCGTTCCAGAAAGTCGTTGATGCTTTCAATGCGCTGCAGACCGGCGTTACAGTCACCAACCGCTTCGATGGCGATTATGAAACAGCGACCGCCAAGGCACTCGCCGGTATTGCTGCGGGCAAGCCACCAGCAATCATGGTGACGGGCTGGAAGTTCGGATATTTCGCACGCCGCACTCTGGGCGCACGCGATCTCAACGAAATCGATGCGACAAAAGCAAACGCAATCATCGCGAACTTCGTTCCTTCGCTGATGCCGCTGGTCACAATCGATGATGCCGTGATCGGCCTGCCATGGGCAATGTCCACGCCGATCACTTTCATCAACAGCGCCTTGTGGGCCGAAGCCGGGCTGGATCCGAACCTCCCGGATTATCCAGATACCGACTGGCTTTATAACGCCGCGCGCACGCTCGATGAAAAGCTCAAGGGCAAACACGCGACCTATCGTTCAGCACTCGCCCTTTCCAACAATGAATGGACAAGCCAGTCCTTCATCCAGAATGCTGGCGGTTACATCATCGACCCTTCAGGCAAGCTCGCTCTGAACAGCAATGAGGCCGCAAAAGGCATGGAGCTATTCTGCCAGCCAGCCCACCAAGGTCTCTGGACACCCGTTAGCAGCAAGGAACAGGATGCCGCTTTTGAAGCTGGCGCGCTTGCGATCTGCACCACAAGCTCGACACGCGCTGCCAGCTTCCCGTTTGGTAACGCCAAGGCGATCACCGCGCGCTTCCCTGGCGTCCCGGGCCATGCCCGCAATATGAACAGCGGCGGAAATTTCCTCGCCGTTTATGCAAAGAACGACGAACAGGCCAAAGCTTCACTTGCGTTCCTCGAATTCTGCGCCTCGCCGGAAGGTCAGAAAATCTGGTCAGAAGTCGGCTATCTCAACACATCCGTTCACGATATTCCGCTGATTAACGACTTCATGAAACCAGCAGCCGGTCAGCTGACGGATGGTTTGACTGCCGAAACCATCTGGCCGGGCAAGCGCGGTCTTGAAGGCCAGAACATCTGGCGCAAGTGGGTTTCCCGCATGTTGACGAAAGAGATCGATATCAAAACCGGCCTCAAATCGGCTCACGACGAACTTGCAACCGTGCTGGTGGATGCCTGACGCCAAATGTCGAAACCGCTGTTTACAAAACTGGCCCCTTGGATATTCGCGGGGCCAGCCGTCCTTTCCGTGATTGTTTTCCTGTATGGCCCGATTGTAGCCTCGGCTGTTCTGTCGGCTGTCGACTGGAACCTGCTTTCAACCGATGTCAGCTTCGTTGGGTTCGACAATTATAAAAGCATATTTGCCGATGCCGATTTCCGGCTTGCGGCCTGGAACACCGTGCTCTATTGCGTCATTCTTGTTCCGGCGCAGATCATTTTGCCGCTCATCATCGCGGTGATGATCCATGCTGTGCAGGACTCGAAGCTGGAGCGCGTCTATCGCGGGGCTTTCTTCCTGCCGACCATATTGGCCTATTCGGTCGCAGGCGTGACTTGGTCGTGGCTGCTCAATCCGGTCAATGGTCTCTTCAATGAAGTGCTGGTCTGGTTCGGGCTGCCCACTTCAATGTGGCACATGGACCCCAACCTTGCGCTTCTGTCTGTATCGGTCGTCACCTTCTGGAAAAGCTTTGGCCTCAACATGCTGTTGTGGATCGCCGCACTCGCCAACGTTCCCCAATCGTTGCGCGAGGCATCGCGGCTGGACGGTGCTGGCGCATGGCGACGCTTTTTCACCATCGAGCTGCCGCTGATCACGCCAACCGCGTTCTTCATTTCCGTTACGACCGTATTTTCAGTGCTCGACGATATTGTCGGTGTCGTTGATGTGCTGACCAGCGGCGGACCAGCGGGCCGAAGCTCAAATCTTCTCTATTTCCTCTGGCAACAGGGTTTGCAGTTCTTCCAGTTTGGTAGAGCAAGTGCCGTCGCCATGGTCATCATTGTTGCGGTTCTTTTCATCACATGGGCGCAGTTCCGCTTCGGCGAAAAGCGGGTGCATTACCAATGACCGCCCATTCTCTCAGCGCCACACTGCAGCGTGGCACCCTTCACATTCTTCTCATTGTGCTGTCACTCATCACGCTATTTCCATTGCTATGGATGGTGACGTCTGCGTTCACACCCAACGCACTGATTGCCCAGAAAGCTTTGCGGTTCTGGCCTGAACAGATGACTTTTTCGAATTTCCAGCTTGCTGCAGATCGCTATCCGATCTGGTGGTGGTTGTTTAATTCCGTCATCACCTCGGGTACTATCACACTGGGCAAGCTCATCATCAGTCTGCCAGCAGGCTATGCCTTTGCCCGAATGGAGTTTCGCGGCAAACATTTCCTGTTTTGGCTGGTGATTGCCACCATGTCCTTTCCGACCGTTCTCGCAATCATTCCCACCTATATCGCGATCGTTAAGATACAGGCCTTCGATACCTATTCGGCCATGATCATCCCTTCGATCCCCTATATCGGCTTTTATGTCTTCTATTTCCGGCAGTCGTTCCGTTCGCTACCCGATGAAATGTTTGAAGCGGCGCGCATCGACGGGTGCGGGATCTGGAAGCAATTCAAGGACGTGGCCATCCCCAATGTGCTGCCGGCCATTGCAGCCCTTTCAGTGATCTCCTTCATGGGCGCCTGGAACATCTATCTTTGGGGCCAGCTCGTTCTGGAAGATACCGGTCGAAAGACCCTCACCACCGGTATTGCGATGTTTGCCGATGTTGATGGCGCAGAAACACCATGGGGACCGTTGATGGCGACCAGTCTTCTATCTGTATTGCCGGTGCTTGGCATGTTTCTTCTGGCGCAACGCTACATCGTTGAAGCATTCTCTGCCGGAACAGGAGAGAAATAATGGCGCGTATTCTGGTTATCGCACATCTCAACCATGACCGGATCTGGGAGCTTACAGGACCGCTCAAATCCGGCTCCCGTGTTTCCTGGGGAAAGCGTGAGACACGGCTCGGCGGCGGCGGGTATTTCACCGGCTCACCATTTCTTGCGCTCGGGCACAAGGTAGCGCTGGTAAGCTCACTCGGCAATGATGCGCTGGGCGAAACCGCGCGCCTTGAACTTTCAGCGCTCGGCTTCGACATGCAGCATGTGCTGACACGCGATCGCGGCACCCACATCACCGAAATTCTGCTGGAGCCATCCGGCGAACGCACAATTTTAACGCCGAGCGATGGGCCGATGCGGTTGTTCCGGCTTGATGGCGAAGTCGACGCCGATGCAGCCTATATCAATTGCTTCAATCCTGATGCGACGATCCAAAAAGCGCTCGATTCAACAGGCTTTGTCGCGTCTCAGTTTCCTTTGTCCGACACTTCCGTGCCGCGACCAGCGGATCTTATGATCGGTTCGAAAGGCGATTTTCCAGAGCTTGATGACGATGCGCTCTGGCGCAAAGCCCTTCATTTCTGTGGTGCGCGCTTGAAACATCTCGTCATGACCGACGGCACGCGTTCCATCACCATTTATGATGGCAAACAGGAACGCATTGTATCGCCCACAAAACGCGCCGTCGTCAAAAGCACAATCGGAGCGGGCGATCATTTCAGCGCAAATCTCGTATCCGCATTGCTGGACGGAATGGCGATTGAGAGTGCTGCGAGCTTTGCCAGCAAAGCAACCGCTGATTGGCTTGAACTGCGGGACCGAGAGCCAACGCTTTAGCCCAAGTGGCTCCCCGAATTTTAAAGATGCGAAGCGCGTGATCTTTCAAATGCTTTGCGGAAATGGAGAAAAATGGCCGGTATCATCATGAAAGACCTCAAGAAGGTCTATGCTGGCGGAGTGGAAGCCGTAAAAGGCGTTTCCATCGATATCCGTGCAGGCGAATTCATCGTTCTGGTCGGGCCGTCAGGCTGCGGAAAATCCACGCTTCTGCGCATGGTGGCTGGTCTTGAGACCATTTCAGGCGGAGAAGTCAGCATCGGCGGGCGCGTGGTCAACGAAGTTGAACCCGCAGATCGCGACATCGCCATGGTGTTTCAGAATTATGCGCTTTACCCGCATATGAGCGTCTATAACAACATGGCCTATGGCTTGCGTAACCGAAAAACACCAAAAGCCGAAATCAAGAGGCGGGTTGCAGAAGCAGCGCGTATGCTTGAGATCGAACCCTATCTTGATCGTAAGCCGAAAGCTCTTTCCGGTGGTCAGCGCCAGCGTGTTGCCATGGGCCGCGCCATTGTGCGCAAGCCTTCCGTGTTTCTCTTTGACGAGCCGCTTTCCAATCTCGATGCCAAACTGCGCGTAACAATGCGCGGTGAAATCAAACGTCTGCAAAGACGGCTGGGCACAACCTCGCTTTATGTGACGCATGATCAGCTTGAAGCCATGACACTCGCGCATCGGCTGGTCGTGTTGAACAAAGGAAGCATCGAGCAGATTGGAACCCCGCTTGAGGTCTATCACAATCCGGCATCCACGTTTGTCGCAAGCTTTATCGGCTCGCCAGCCATGAACTTGCTCAACGCCCATCGTGAAGGAGACCGACTGATGATCGGTGAGGCAGTCTTGCAGCTTTCAGGAACTCTGCCAGCATCTGGTCCAGTGACGGTCGGTATCCGGGCGGAAGATCTTGTTCCAGCGCAGGACGGCGCGAATGCGATCAGCTTCAATCTTGATCATGTCGAAGAACTTGGCGCCCAGCGGCTTGTGCATGGCATGGTTGGCGAGCAGCGCATAACTGCAGCCTTCCCGCCTCACTTCGCGATTAGCGATCATATGCAATTAACCGCGGCTGCCGATAAATTGCATTTCTTTTGCGCCAATACAGGCAAACGGCTGGTTGCAGGCGTCCGAAAGGCAATTGCGCAAACCACATCGAACCTGTCGCTTGTCTGAGGTGAAATGCGCTATGTTTTTGTTTTTACGCACAACTTTTTTCGAAAACCGGCCCCACTTTTCGGGATGTGCTCTAGCTGGATTTTTTTCAAGTGCCGCGATATGGCGCTATGGGAGCAATTCATTTATGTATCGCTAACGCCAACTAGCATCCCTGGAGCTCAAGAGTGATCAACAGTAAGAAATTGTCTTGCAGAATTGCGTTTGGTCTAAGCTTGGTATCCCTGCTTTTTTCTCAAACTCTGGCCGCGTCATCGAACTCGGGTGATCTATCTGCCAAGGAGCGTACTGAACTGCAGCAGTCCGCCGGTATCAGTTGCGATGCAAAAAATAATAATGATTGCACTGCCGGCAATATTGAAAGCGGCGATTATTACAACGTGCGGATCTATAGCGATTGCGCAATTGCAGCTTACTTTGGTCGGATAAACGAGAAGCCTGTGTCTTTGCGGAAAGATGTCGCGACAACAGGTACGGAAGGTAAAACAGAAGGGGCGTTGGCACCCGAACAATTGGTTTGCATCAAGGCGGCCGCGCAAGTGAACGCCACAGATAAAGAGTATTACGTCATGGCGCTCCCGATGGACCATGGTCCAGAGTGTAAAGGCGAAGAGCTGTGCAAGAAGCCCCGGTCACTTCCTGAAAACTATCAAAAGACGATGGGTAACTGCGAGATGGACAGCCAGAATAACTATCGCGGCTGTCCGCAGGGATGGATTTTTGCAAATGAAATGGAAGCCTATTCAAATGGGCTACCGGGTGCACAATAACTGATTGCACCGCAGCGAACCGTACCTAATCGCCCAGCCGCTTTTCTAATTCACGAACGCAAAGCTGATGCCGCACTCATGCGGAGCGCCATCAGTGCGGGGACCAGCGAAACCACCGCCGCAACTATGATAAAGCCCACGGCAAGCCAGACATCGCTCATCGCGAATTCCACTGGCATTCTAACCGCCGTGGTTGCCGTGAGCCATGATGTGATAGCGCGAGCAACAGCATAGCCGATTGCCAGTCCCAGGCAGATTCCCAGCAGCAGCAGGAAGAACAGCTCGCCCCAGACGATTGCCATGATAGAGCGAACCGGCGCACCCAGCGCGCGCAATGCGCCGATCTGGCGTTTGCGCACGCCGATATGCATGACAGCAACCAGCAGCAAGGCGAAAACCACAATGCCTTGCGTGCCGACAGCTATGCCGAGCAGCAGACTGCGGGCATCGCCCAGCGTCGAATAAAGCCTTGTGAGAACCTCTGCCGGAAAGATCGCCAATGTGCGGTCAGAGCGATATTCCTGCCGCAGCCGATAAGCATCTGCAATGGTTCTGGGTTTTACGAGAATGGCCGGAACGCCGGGGCTATCGGCATCGAACGCCTCGTCAAGCGGCGCATCGACGTCAATCTCGTGATCATGATCATGCAACTTTTCATTGACCAGAACGCCAAATCCGTTGCCCGACTTTTCAACATGATCAGTATGGTCGTGCTCTTCATGCGCTTCCATGCCATGCAGCTGCCATACCGTGCGAATTGGCACAAGAATGGCACGATCCCACGCCGTTCCAGTCGGCGCCATTTTTCCAGCTACTTGATAGCTGACTTCACTATGCGCGTGTCCGCCGGTTTCGACAGTGCCGTGCATTGGGTTGACCCTGGCACCAACAGGCAAATCAACTGCGGAACCGATCACCGCCTCGCCCAAACGCGCGAACTGCGCACCTTCGGCGAGCTGCGGAGACAAGGCAGAAATGAGCGCGGTTGTTGTGCCGACAATCGGAAAGCCCATGGCGCTGTCGCCAAAGCCGATAGGTGCCGCGAAAGCCACGCGGCTGTCATTGGCGAGCTTGCCCAGCATGTCGCCAGACATAAGCGGCAAGGGCGACGGCTGCAGAAAGACAGACGACAATGTGAGCTGCGTGTCGCTTCCTGCCGCACCGATCACCAGATCGAATTTATCTGACGCGCGCGCCGTGCCAAGCCGCACAGCCCGTTCCTGCAAGGTAACGACCGAGCTTAGAGCAACCGACAGCGCCAACAGCACGATGATCGCAACGGCACCGCTCCAGAAACGGCGCAGATCGGCAAGAATGAATGCGATCATGACAATTCCATCTCCGCACTGTCGCTGACAATCTTTCCACCTTCGAGACGAATGCGGCGCTGCAAATATTGCATCAGCTGCGGATCATGCGTGACAACAACCAGTGTCGCCTTTTCCTCGATCGCAAGCCGCACCAGAAGCTCGGCAACATCGGCACCGGTTTTCTGATCAAGGCTTGCGGTCGGCTCATCGGCCACGATGACACCAGGCTTTGAAAGAAGCGCACGCGCAATGGCCACGCGCTGCATCTCGCCACGCGACAGTGTTTCGCTATGTTGGGCGGGACGCGCAATTCCGACTGTCTCAAGCAGTTGAAGAGCACGCTCGCGATCAGCAGTTTTCACGCCACGGCTTAGTTTGAGCGGCAAAAGCACATTGGCGAGTGCTGACAGGCCGGGAAATAGATAAAAATCCTGCAGCACCAGCCCGATATTCCGCGCACGAAACGCATCGCGCTTGAAGGTAGACAAGCTGCTGATTTCCGTTTCGCCCCAGACGACTTTCCCGCTCTTCACAGGCTCAAGGCCGGTTATGACATTGACCAGCGTGCTTTTGCCCGAGCCGGATGCTCCAGTGATCGCCAGATGACCGCCAGCAATCAGGTTGAATTTTTCAATGGAAAGGACAGGCAACGCAAGCCCCGGAAATCGCACTTCCAGATTGGCAATATCGAGCGAAAGCCCGGAGGGCTTGGCGAGCATCATCATCAGACCGTTTTGAAAGAAGCGTTACGCAGGCGAAGCTGACTGACAAAGCCGGTTTCAGGATCAGTCCACGAGCCATATTCCAGCGTGCCGCGCGTCAGGATCGGCGCGTTAAACTGCACAAATGTCTGTTTGGATGCCAGATAAACGACCATGATATTATCCGGCCAATCGGAATCTGACGAGCAGAACGGGCAGATCGACATCGGAATTTCGGTCAGAACAAAGAAATTCGCTTCCGCCTTCAATGGCGGCGCCATGAACCCGCTGATCGCCACTTCCTTGCCGGAAGCGCTTTTGACCTGATCGGAAAACTCCAGCCCCAGAACGCCAAAGCTCTTATAGAAATTATCGAAACCAAGCTGCTCTGCGGCATATGCTTTGTTTGCGATGCACATCAAGGGCGCGGTTGCCAATGCACCAAGCATGAGTTGCCTGCGATTGAAATCCTGTGCTGTGCGCATCGTACACTCCTGTAATAAATGGACAGGCGGATTGTCCGCCTGCCCTCGTCCAAATGACGATTACTCGGACTTTGCCTTGCCAAGTGCGAAGGCATCAGCCAGCACACGGTAAACGTCGCTCTGTTCCATGTAACCGCGCAGGCCTTCGGAACCCGGACCGGTTGCCTGAAGAACAACGTCATCGACAGCGTGAACGCCGGTGTCATCCTCTTTCGGGATATTGCCCTGAACGAAGACCGCACCCGGAACGTCCTTGTAGGCCTCGTTGGCTACATATTCGCCCTTCTCGTTCTTAACGGCAGGAACAAAAGCACCATCCATCTTTGGACGAAAGGTTTCGTAATGATCCGGGCCGTTATTGGCCGAAAGGAACAGACGACGGGAAACATCAACGCGATCCGGATAGCCGTCACCATTGGTGTCTTCATAGTTCGGGAAACCGGCGGCATCATAGGTGCCGACTTTTTCGCGCATTTCATCACCCGGCTTTTCATCATCAACTGTACCAATGATCGCAACACCATGGGTATGATCGCCGGTGACAATGATCAGCGTATCCGGGTTCTTTTCAGCGAATTCACGGGCAACGCCTACGGCCTTGTCGAACTCGATTGTTTCAATCAGCGCACGATCCCAATCAAGCGGGTGGCTCATCTTGTCGACCGATGCACCTTCAACCATCAGGAAGAAACCTTCCGGGTTCTTGGAGAGCTTTTCGAGTGCCGCCTTGGTCATTTCAACCAGACCCGGCTGGTTCGGGAACTTGTCAACAGTGCCTTTTTTGAGGAACTCGCGATCAAGCGTTACGTCCATATTGCCGGTGTGGAAAAGACCAAGCAGCTTGTCCTGATTGGACGTACCTGATGAAGCAAGTTCGTCCTTGCTTGTGACCAGCGCGTAATCTGCATCCTTGAACAGCTGAATATAATCCTTGTCATCCTTGCGCTTGGAACCCGGAATATCCTTGGCAAGGAAATAAGCCGAACCACCACCCAAAAGCACGTCCGGTTTCACGTCATACATCATGCTTACGATATCAGCCTTGTCGGAGCGCTTGCGCGTGTGTGCGACTAGCGCTGCAGGAGTTGCGTCCTGAAGCTCCGAGGTCGAAACGATACCGATCGATTTGCCTGTTTCGCGACGCATTGCTTCTGCAATGGTTTCGACCTTCGGATCATCCTGGCTATCCGGCGTGCGGTCGGCATAGACACCGAGTGCATTCACACGCGACTTATGCCCCGTCATGTAAGCCGACATGGTGTTGGCACTGTCGGTTGCTATCGAATGGGTCGACGAAGTACCGATGAAAGCGACCGGCGGAATATCGTCCATGTTCAGACGGCCATTGGCCTTACCCTCCGTCATGCCCTTCGACATGATGCGTGCACCCGTGCGGTGAGCGACCGAAAGACCATCGGCAATCAGGAAGATGATATTCTTGGCCTTGGCTTCATTGCCGGTCGAATAAACATCCCAGTTGACCGACTTGGTTTCATCGCCTGCAGAGACTTCAATCTTATAATCGCCAGCCTTGCCGATTTTCAAACCGCGCAAAACGAGGGCGGAGCCCAGAACCTTGTCTTCAGCGCCTTTTTCTTCGGCGGTAAACTCGGCCTTGCTGCCAAATACGGCTTCGTAGTCCTGACCATTGACTGTGACCTTCACGTCTTCCGGCTTGATGACCTTATCAAACTCAACCTTGAAATCGAATGGCGAGTTGACAAGGATTGTCGCCCGGTCAATCGGATAGACGGTTGCAGCATCAGCCGCAGTCGTCAGCATGGTTGCTGAGGCGAGTGCAAGAAGCAGTTTGCGCATATCAGAAATCCCCACTGTGTATTGCGTGTGGGGCTCAAATAAGAAAGCTAGATGACACTGGTATAACAGTCAGCCTATTTATTAATAAAACTTAGTTTGCCGGCTACTATCAATGGCAGACTGTTTTGTATGGGCGTTTATGCCCCTGCTTCATCCGTTTGTAAAAAACATGGACTAATTGTCTGCGGATCAATCAGACAGGTGACACATGATGCGCATTACACTCTCGATCATTCCTTTGGCTGCATTTCTGCTCTGCACAGCTATGCCAGGCTTTGCACAAGATAAGGCCCCAGCTCTGATTGGGGAGTTTGTTCTGCCGACCGGTCTGAAACTCAATGGCGTGGAATTTGGCGGCATTTCCGGCCTCGATTACGATCCGGCAAAGAATGTCTATTATGCGATTTCCGATGATCGGTCGGAGAAGGCCCCTGCCCGGTTCTATAAGCTCAAACTCGATATCGACGCAGCTGGCATTCACGGATTGGATATTCTTGAATCGACCACGCTACTTGATGCCGAGAATAAGCCTTTCACCATCAAGGATGTGGATGCGGAAAGCATCCGCTTTAATCCGGCGAGCCAAACGCTCTACTGGTCCAGCGAAGGCGACCGCAAAGGTAAGCCTTCTGTCCGTGAAATGAAACTCGATGGCACTTTTGTTCGCGAGTTCAAACTTCCGGAAGTCTATCTGCCAGATGACAATAAAACACGCGGCACGCGTAACAATCTGGCTTTTGAAAGTCTCACCATCACCGCGGACGGCAAGAGGCTTCTGGCTGGCACCGAAAACGCGCTGGTTCAGGACGGTGACATTGCGACACTCGAACGTGGCAGCAAGCCGCGCATCATTGCCTTTGACATAGCATCAGGGGATGTGACTGCGGAATACGTCTATGAAACCGATCCCATCTTTGCAAAATCTCCACTGCCACCCTTTTGGAACGACAATGGATTGAGCGAATTTGTAACCGACGGTGCGGATCTTCTCACGGTTGAAAGATCTTACGCCCACGGTGTCGGCAACCGCATCAGCATCTATCACGCATCGTTCGATGGTGCGAGCGATGTCGCCGGTAAGGCATCCTTACAAGGTCTCAATGCGACACCGCTCAAGAAAGAACTGCTTTTGCGTCTGGATGAAGGAACATTGGGCCTCGACATCGACAATATCGAATCCATCACATGGGGGCCGGATATCGATGGAGCCAAAATATTGATCATTGCCTCCGACAATAATTTCAATGCTGGCCAGTTCACGCAGTTCGTGGCAATCAGACTGCCATAGGGTCGGGCGCGCTGACACGAAACGGATTCACAATAAAGCGCTTTAAAACAAAAACTTAGTTAGATAATTAAGGATAAAATTCAACAGGATATATTTTAAGCTCTGTCATCAAACCTTTATCGTGATGATAACCACACGTCACAGGGTGCCTTTAAGGACCATTGCGTTTGTTTTCGCAATTTAGGGGGTTCCTATGCGCCTTGGTTATCTTCTCGCTTCCATTGCTACGATCGCTATGACGTCTTCGGTGATGGCTGAAGAAACATTTAACGCAAAATTGGCAGGGCACGCTTATCTGCCAGCTCTGACGCTGATCACACCGCCTGCCGACGCCCCCCGTGATGCGTGGGTTTCGGGCAAGTTCACCGGCAAGACCCGCAACGACAAGCCAATGAGTGTCATGGGTGATGTTGGCAAAGCCTATGGCAGCCACACCACCGGTATCTCCCTCCCCTTCATCGGCCAGCCTGTGCAGGGCATGTCAGGCTTTGCAATGAACCGCGCGGCCGACGGCAGCATTTTCACACTCACCGACAATGGTTTTGGCACCAAGGCAAACAGCCCCGACGCGCTTTTGTTCTTCCACCGCATGAAGCCAGATTTCGAAACCGGCAAGGTTGAGCGCGTAGAATCAGTATTCCTGCACGACCCCGATAAGAAAGTTCCATTCCGCATCGCCTATGAAGGCACCGATGGTCGCTACCTGACCGGTGCTGATTTTGACCCGGAAAGCATTCAGTATCTCAATGACGAGATCTGGATTGGTGACGAATTCGGTCCTTACATCATTCGCGCTGCTCTCGATGGCCGTGTGAAAGCCGTCTATCCCACCATGCTTGACGGCAAGCAGCTGATGGGCCCGGATACTCCGGGCGTGGTTGTGCCTGCAGTCGCCGGAAAGGATTTCCGTGTCCAGCGTTCGGGCGGCTATGAAGGCATGGCACTGCAGCCAAAGACCAACCAGCTCTGGGCCATGCTCGAAAAGCCACTCTTTGACGAAAGCGGCAAGCCGGAAGGCGATTTCCTGCGTGTGATTACTTTCGACACCGACAAGGGTGAATGGACCGGCAACAGCTACCGTTTCCGCCTCGCTGAAGGCGCGACCGCTATTGGTGACTTCAACTTCATCGACGACACCCGTGCGCTGATCATCGAGCGTGACAATGGTGAAGGCGATCCAAGCCTTGATTGCAAGACCGACGATCTTTCGGCCTGCTATCCGTTGCCTGCCAAGGTCAAGAACATCGTTCTCGTCGATACATCCAAGATCGATGCGGACGGCTATATTCACCGCATCGGCCATATCAATCTGATGGACGTTCAGGACCCGGATAATAAGGCAATCCTGAAGACCGCAGCAGCCCGCGATCTCAAGGGCAAGTTCACCTTCCCGTTCTTCACCATCGAAGACGTAATGCGCGTTGACGACACGCATATCCTGGTCGCCAACGATAACAACCTGCCATTTTCAGGTGGTCGTCAGATCGGCGAAGCTGCGAACAACGAGTTCATTCTGCTCGAAGTCGCAGACTTTTTGAATGCCAAGTAGTCGCGTCTAACTGACCCAACTTTGAAATCGCTGACGGGCACTGCAAGATGCAGTGCCCGCTTGCGCATTCTGCGAAATCAAGACATTGCTCAATAGCATAGCCGACAGATAGCAATGAGCAGAGAAGCAGAATGAGCGTTAGAGAGATCGTCAAATATCCGGCTGCAGGTTTGAAAGCGATTGCAGCACCGGTTACGGTTTTTGATGAAGACCTGCGCATTCTTGCGCAGGACCTGCTCGATACGGTGCGCGCAGCACCTGGGATCGGTATCACTGCCTCCCATATTGGTGTTCTGACACGCGTGGTGGTGCTCGAGCTTTCAGGCCCCGGCAGCGCCAAGACCTACATTAATCCTGAAATTATTTGGGCTTCCAATGAGAAAACCCGCCATCAGGAAGGCAGCGTTTCCATGCAGGGTGTCGTTGACGATGTGGAAAGACATGACCGCATCCGTATTCGCTATCAGGACTTGGACGGCAATGAGCACACGGAAGAATCCGACGGTTTGCTTGCGGTCTGTCATCAACACGAGATTGATCAGCTCGACGGAATTTTTTGGATACAGCGTCTGTCAAAGCTCAAGCGCGACCGTCTCATCAAGCGTTATCAGAAGCTCGGGAAGTAAGTGTTCGGGAATCTCGCAGCCAGCTCGCCAATGAGGCTTTTGGTGATCGTCACGCCGTGACCGGGGCACATCTGGTCGTGCTGATTGATCCGGTAAAGGGGCCTGATTTTTTGATCAGGAGTCAGAAATGCGTGACATAGTGTGCAGCAACCGCGGGACTAATCTCCGATCAGTATACTTTGAACGGCTGATGAGCGCGGGCAATCGTAAATCCTAGGCGACTTTAACGACCGCTTCCGACCCCATTGTGGTCGTTCGAGGAATTCGGACCGGTTTCCAGAAGCTGCGGTTCAAGGGAGCTAGAAGCTGACTGAGTGTTTTGAGATGAAAGACGGGACTAGCAGTCGCCGGCCCGAGCAATAAGGGCCTTCACTAGACCTGATATGTCTGTTCTTGCTCGTGTGAGATCGACGTCGTAAATGCCCCTGGAGAGAGGCATCATGCATATTGCAGTGACGGGGACGCATGGTAGTGGCAAGACGACATTTATCGACGACTTCACAGCCGTTCATCGCGGTTATGAAAGCGTGCCCGAGCCCTATTGGCTTCTTGAGCAGCAAGGCGTCCCATTTGCCAATGGAACTACGACAGCTGATCTTGAAAAACAGCTTGCCGAAAGCTGTAAGCTGATCTTGGGTCATGCTGGTGGCCGGGACGTGATCTTCGACCGCTGTCCACTCGACTTTCTCGCCTATCTGGAGGTGGTTAGCGCTGGTGAGGGCTTTGAGTGGCTTCCGAGTGGCCGTGAACTGGCCAATGTCAGCAAAGCGCTCGCCATGCTCGATGCTGTAGTTTTTGTCCCGCTCTCATCTCCTGATGAGATCCCGGTCGAAATCGAACTTCCTCGATTGCGGAGTCGCGTGGACAGGCGCCTCAAGACCATGCTGCGCGAAGATGATCTGGGGCTATTGCACAACGGGCCACGTATTCTCGAGGTGGTGGGATCCCGGGCCCAACGCGTGGTGATGGCAGGAGCGCTTTTTGGACCGACATAGACACTCAAACGTTCGGTTCGGAAGTTTTTCTCGGCAAAAGCCGCCATTCCGCTTCTCACCCCATGGCAGACAGCCTACCAGGGACGCAAAATCTGATCAGACCCTTGGGTTCGCGCGAATTTCAAGCCTCGATAGTTAACGGGGCAAACTTGTAGGGTTGCTTTTGATTCAAAGTCGAGGACATGCGTGTCTTGTTTCCAGCAGTATACCGGGCCGAGATTGCAGATTTCCAGTCAGAATCGTTCGGTCTCGATCAGCGCCTTTTCGCGCAAACAAACGTTCCACATTGCTGCCGGGCAGGGCCGCGATATAGGCATTGACCGGCGCATTACCTTCGCCTTTTGGGATGTTAATGTGAGCGCCGGATGGGTGTTTTATTTCGTCTCATACCATGGGGAGGTATGTTCAAGCATTTTGTGCCAACACGTGAAACGGATGCGTCATAGGCTGCTCTCCGTTAATTCGGGCAACGCTCATGGGCGCTGCCCCACATATCGTCCGACAGCAGCCGGAACGGTCAAGCCGTTCTGGGAAAGCGTGAAGTCTTCTAGCGTTTGCAGAATAACAGGATCGGCGGCGACCGCCTTGCCTGCTTTCGTATCGACATGGAGCAGCATCTGCTCCGCGCTCGCCAGTTCCGTCTCACCGCGTTTCAACGAATGAATCAGGTGAATGCGCTTTGCATCGAAGGACAGAAGCTGTGTGTCGACATGCAGTTCGTCGCCAACTTTGGCTTCATCGCGATGCATGATGTGGGTTTCGACGGTGTAATAACTGTGGCCACCGTTCAGATAGGCTTTATCAACGCCGATATGCGCAAGAAACTGGTCGGTGGTCTGCCCAAAAAGATCGAGATATCGGTGCTCGGTCATATGGCCGTTATAGTCGATCCATTCCGGGATTACACGGGCGTCGAGCAATCGCAGCGGACCAGACCCGGGCGTGGCCGCACCATCCGATGTGTCGAGCCGGGCCGTATACTCATTCAAAAGTGCGCCCGCGCCCCAGCCTTTGCCTTGCTGCTGCTGGGATAGAGCGCGGATGATGGCCACCAGATTGGCGTCGCGAATGGACTCAAGATCGCGGATCGACAGGTTTTCGTTCTGCGCGTCGGACTGGCTGGCGATGCGGCCTATCAGGGTCTCGTCCAGCTCCGGAACATCCGTCAGTTTCGTCCACGGCCATTGCAAGGCGGGACCAAACTGCGCCAGAAAGTGCTTCATACCCGCCGGACCGCCCGCGATGCGATAGGTCTGAAACAAGCCCATCTGCGCCCAACGCAAACCGAACGAATAGCGGATAATGTTGTCGATCTGCTCAACTGTGGCGATGCCATCGTTGACGAGCCAGAGCGCTTCGCGCCACAGGGCTTCCAGCAAACGGTCGCCGACAAAGGCGTCGATTTCCTTTTCGAGAATGACGGCTTCCATGCCCGTGTGGCGGTAAAGCGCGGCGGCCATTTCGATAGCCTGCCTGCCGGTCTTTTCACCCGGTACGAGTTCCACCAGAGGCAGCAGATAGACCGGATTATAGGGATGCGCGATGATCAGCCGTTCCGGGTGCTGCAAGGGGGCTTGCAGTTTGCTCGGCAGAAAGCCGGAGGTGGATGATGCAATCAGCGCGTCTCTGGAGCAGGATGCGTCGATCTCTTTGAGAACGGCCAGTTTCAGGTCGAGCCTTTCAGGCACGCTTTCCTGAATCAGTATGGCATCGCGTACGGCATCGGCCAGTGATGGCGCGAAGGAGAGCCTGCCCTTGTTTGGCAGGCGCTTCGGTGTCAGCGCGGATAAAGCACGCAGGGCATTGTCGAGGATATGCTCGGTTGTCGCCTGCGCATCCGGCGACGGGTCATAGACGGCAACATCATAGCCGTTGAACAGAAAGCGTGCGACCCAGCCGCTGCCGATGACGCCGCTACCGATGCAGGCGATCTTGGGAGGATGATTGTTCATCGGCATCACCAAAGCTTCTTGAGCTTGAGCTTTTCGCGAACTTCACCAGGCTTCAGTATCTTTGACCCCATGTTGACGGCGATGTTTCTGGCGCGTTCCACCAGATCGCCATTGGAAGCGAGGACGCCCTTATCGAGCCAGATATTGTCTTCGAGGCCGACGCGGATATTGCCGCCAGCGAGCACCGCAAGTGCTGCATAAGGCAACTGGTTGCGACCAATAGAAAATGCTGAGAATATCCAGTTATTCGGCAGATTGTGGAGGATGGACACAAGCGTCGCAAGATCATCCGGTGCGCCCCATGGAATGCCCATGCACAATTGCACCATCACCGGGTCGTCAAGCAGGCCTTGTTGTCGGAGCCATTGGGCCAATGGCAGGTGACCTGTGTCGAAAATTTCGATTTCCGGGCGCACGCCCAAACGTTGAATTTGCGCTGCCATTTCTTTCAGCATGGCAGGGGTGTTGGTCATCACATAGTCGCCTTCACCAAAATTCATGGTGCCGCAATCAAGCGTGCAGATTTCCGGCAGAAGCGCTGCAACATGTGCAAGGCGCTCGGTCGCGCCCGCCATATCGGTCTTCGACGCATCCGGTGGCAGAGGCGCTTCAACAGAACCGAAGACAAGATCGCCGCCGACGCCCGCGGTCAGATTAAGCACAATGTCCACGCCGGATGCCCGTATACGATCGACCACTTCGCGGAACAGTTCGACCTTGCGTGATGGTTCGCCCGTTTCGGGATCGCGCACATGAATGTGGGCGATTGCGGCACCTGCTTCCGCGCTTTCAATTGCGGCATCGGCAATCTGCCTTGGCGTGATCGGCACTTTGTTGGAGCGATGTGTGGTGGCGCCAGCGCCGGTAACAGCGGCTGTAATGAAGGTTTCGCGAGCGGGCTGCAAAGGCATGATGATCTCCCTCAATTTTGTCGAGCTTGACAGGTCGCAGATTGCTGAGATTATCATTTTACGAAATGAGTTTGGCGAAGAGCGAAGCACGTGATCTTTGAACCATCCGATGAACAACTGTCTGTCACCCTGCTGGTTTTGCCGGATTGTTCGCTCATGTCGCTCGCGGCGACGCTCGACCCGATGCGCGGCGCCAACCGCGTGACGGGGCGTTCGCTCTATTCCTGGCGGGTGGTGTCTCCGGATGGAATTGACCCCAATACATCCAGCGGCCTAAAGGTCGGTGTGAATGGAAAATTCGAGGCAGTACCGCAGGATATCCTGATTATCGTCAGCGCATTTCATGCGCTGGAACACGCGACCCCAAAACTTCTTGCGCAGCTGCGTCAGGCCGCCAAACAGTCCCAATTGGTGATCGGTATTGAAGCGGGTTCTTGGGTGCTGGCAAAGGCCGGGCTACTCAATGGCAGGAGAGCCACCACCCATTGGGAGGATCTGGAAGCGTTTTCACAGCGGTTTCCCGATGTGGAAACGCAATCGGATCGCTGGGTGCGCGACGGCACGTTTCTCACCACGGGCGGAGCCGCCCCCGCACTCGATATGATGCTGGCGCTCATTCGCGCGCGGCATGGCTATTCGATCGCGCTCGATGTCGCGAGCCTCTATGTCTATGACGAGGTGCGACAGGCTTCAGATGCGCAGCCACTGGTATCGCTGGGGCGGCTTTTGAACCGGGAGCCGCGACTGGCCGATGCCATCAAGATTATGGAGAACCATATCGACCGGCCTCTACCAGTGACGCGGATTGCCAGAAGGCTTGGGCTTTCGACGCGCAGTCTCGAAATGCTGTTTGCCAATGTGATCGGGCAATCGCCGGGCAATTATTATCTGTCGCTTCGGCTCAAGGCCGCTCGACGCCTCATCCTCGATACGCATCTTTCAATGGCGGATACGGCGGAACAGACCGGCTTTTCGTCGATCAGTTCGCTCTCCCGCGCTTTCAAGCGGCATTTCGGACAGGCGCCGAGTAAATTACGGCAAAAATAGTTTCGCGGCTTAATAGATATTACAAGCCGAGGCCGGACTTGACTTCGGCGAGCGCTGGCTTGCCGTCGAAAGTGTTGAAACCCTCGAGCCACGTATCGAGCTGTGCCGGGTTATCCTTGATCCATTTGGTGACAGCATCCTTGGCTTCCATGCCGTCATTGAGGATCATGTTCATCATGGTGCTTTCCATCTCGGTCGTGAACTTCAACTTAGACAGAAAATGCGAGACATTCGGGCACTCGATTGCATAGCCTTTGCGGGTCAGAGTCTCGACGGTTGCGGCACCGTCGTCGGGGCCAAAGAGATTATCGCCGTTTTCCAGATAGGTGAGCCTGTAGCGAATATTCATCGGATGTGGGGTCCAAGCGAAGAACACTACCGGCTCATCCTTGCGCACGGCGTTCTGCACCTGTGACAACATCGCCTGTTCGCTCGATTCCGCCAGCTGAAAATCCTTAAGCTCGAAATTGTTCTTCTGGATCATCGACTGGATCGTTGCATTGGCGCTGCTGCCCGCTTCAATACCGTAGATTTTTCCGCCGAGCTGGTCCTTGAACTTTGCTATGTCGGCATAGGTCTTGATGCCGAGATCCTTGCCCGTCGCGGCAAGGCCGATTTTTGCATTTTCGAGATTGATTCCGGCCTGCTCGATTGTCTTTCCTTCGAGATATGGTTTTCGCACTTCTTCCTGAAGCGGCATCCAGTTTCCAAGGAAAATATCAATCTGGCCATTCTCCAGTGACTGAAAAGTCACCGGCACTGAGAGAATTGTCGTCTGGGGCTGGTAGCCAGCCTTTTCAAGCAAAAGCGATGCGAGCGCCGTGGTCGCGGTGATGTCGGTCCAGCCGACATCAGAAAATCTCGGCGCTTTGCAAGATTCTGCCTCGGCTGCAAAAGCCGGAGCAGCGGACAGGGTTGCAATACCCGCCACCAGCAGGTGATAGAGCTTTTTCATCATCTCTCCCCTTTGTTTTTTGTTGGGAACAATATGATAGGGAAAACTGGCAAAGTCACTTTACGATTCACGCAACATTATTGGCGGTTTACGAAGCTTGTGCCGAGCCCATGCCGTGATTTCTTGAACGGAGCAGGGCGTTTTGCGCTGCCTCCCGATGGCGAGAAAACTCCGGTCAAAACTCATGCCAGCGCGCCAGCGACGATGACATGATAGGGCAAGGACGTGCGAGATGCGCGGACCGACTGGTTTGCGTTGATTTTAAAAGCAATGTGCGCGAGACCGATCACTGCGGGCAGTAAACGCGAAGCTGAAGAAGTGAGTCAGTACACTCCGTTCGGAAATGGCGACGGCGCATCGAGAACCGTGTTCAGCGCCTCCATGATCGAAGCGTCGCGTCCGCTATAGCCGACGAAGATCATTCCGAAGCGCTTGCCGGATTCCACCAGCACATGCCGCATCCGGGCGTCCTGTTCCTCTAGTTCCGATCCCGTGTTCTTAATCGCGATCGACTGATAATCACCGTGGAGCTTGGCGACCAACGGCCAGTCCGATTCATTGAGGCACCGCATGGCACGGTCGGCAGAATCGATCGCCGCCACAGTCGGGCGGTTCTGGTTGTCTACTGGCAGAATCCCATTTGCCGAAAGCGCCGACTCCTCGATGAGCGGATCGAAGTTGGTCGTGAAAACGCAATCGACCTTGCCGGAAGCCATAAGACTGCCAAGCACCTTATGTCCAAAACAGGGAGTGCCCTTGGAGATCGCATCGTCTATATACTGTCGGCGATGCCGGGCCTCAGGATACCGCTTCGAACGCCTTGGCATATTCCGTAGGAACACCGTCAGGCGGCAACTGCGAGTTTTGGCGGAAAAAGGCATCGATCCTGTCGATCCAGATCGGATCAGCCGTATCAATCTCGCGCTTTGACAGGTTTGTTTCGCGGCAAAAGATTTGCGCCTTGAAATCGCGGATCATGGCATAACCGGTCGGAATGCCGGAGGCGGCTGATGCGCCTGCGCCAAGGAACCATGCCACGAGATTTGGCCTGAGATCGAAGGCGGTCGCGAATTGGGCGGCGGATATAGTTTTTATCGGCACGGACTCCCCCTTTTAAGCCGTCGTGGGGAGCGGGTCGGTTCCCTCGCTCAAGATGGCGAGATATCGCCGGTAACTGAACACGCGCCCCCGTTTGCGCCCGGTGATTTCTTCGACGATGCCGAACCGTTCCAGATCGGCGAGCGCCGCATTGACCGTGGGGGCTGAGAGACCTGTTTGCAGAACGAGTTGGTTGGCCGTCAGGAACGGGTTCTGCTGAAACAGATCGTGGATACGCAGCGCGGAGCCTGCCCGGTCGCTCTCTGTCGTAATCCGCTCGCGGTCTTCCTTGAACAGATCGACAATCCGGGTGGCTGCTTCGAATGCCTGATTGGCCGTATCCGCAACACCGGCAAGGAAGAAATCGAGCCAGGCTTCCCATGCCCCGTGCTCTCGCACCTCCTGAAGCAGGCGGTAATAGTCGGCGCGATGCGTTTTAAGGTAGAGGCTCAGATAGAGCAGCGGCTTGCGCAGCACACCGTTGACGCACAGGTACAGCGTCACCAACAAGCGACCGATCCTGCCGTTTCCATCCAGGAACGGGTGGATGGTCTCGAATTGGACATGCAGCAGCCCGGCCTTGATGAGGGCGGGCAGGCGTGAGCCGTCCTCGTGCATGAAGCGCTCAAGCGCATCGAGACAAGCATCCATCTCGGTCGGCGGTGGCGGCACGAACAGTGCGTTGCCTGGACGTGAACCACCGATCCAGTTCTGAGACCGCCGAAACTCGCCGGGATTTTTCGTGCCGCCACGCCCGCTTTGCAGCAGTCGCTCATGCATCTCGCGGATCAGACGTAGTGACAGCGGCAGGTCTTCCAGACGCTCCAGCCCATACATCATCGCATCGACATAGTTCGACACTTCACGGATGTCGTCGATCGGCTGGCCGGCCTGCGCTTCGGTTTCGAAGCGGAGCAGGTCCGAAAGAGTCGATTGTGTGCCCTCAATCTGGGATGAAAGGACAGCCTCCTTCCTCACATACATGTAAAGGAACAGCTCTTGACGCGGCAGCAGCATGGTGATGCCGTCCAGACGCCCCAATGCGCGTTCGGCCAGACTTAACCGCTCCAGGAGGGTCAGCACATCGATCGGCGGCTGCGGTGGCAGCGGGGGCGGTACGAAGGCACGCACGATTTCTCCCGCAACAGGGGTCTCGACAAAACGGCCTAGCCGGAGATTGGAAGATGATTCGGACATACCTCACTATGCGGGCGCTACACTATTTAAGCAATTGGCCTTTGGCTTAAATAGCGACTAGACTAAGGTAAGCAACCTTAAATAACGATCGACACCAACATCGGAAGGCACCCGCAAAAGGTTTTTGGCCGTATTTTTCCGCTTTTAGTGGAGAAAGCGCCACCGATATTGTTCGCTAGATAGTCCGTCCCCGAAAACACTGACGATAGCGAGTGATCCATAAGATCATTCATGGCTGTAGACGCTGAGATCAGGCTTTATCGTAGAAACGGCGGTGATCGACGGTGCGTATGCTACTTGGTGACGTTGCGGTGATCGGCGGCAATATCGCACTATAGAGGGCAATCGGCGGTGTTTGGCGGAACATGCGGGATAGCGATGAGAACTACGTTTACGCTATAGCCCTCCAAAATTAGGATGCGAGCGAACGGCTACAATGGGGTGGAGGGCGGAAGGGGGAATGCAAGTGAGCGAAGCTATCGTAATGCCTCGCCCTGCCTAAGTGTCCGCGGCAGAAAGCTTCGATCAGCCATGCCAGCGCGAATTTCGGATGACGGAGCAGAAATTACCGCGGTGAAAATGCGGTTCCTTGTCAGCGATCACGTCTGCCTTGACGTTGCCGAAAGTCGTGTCCGGCTTATGTTTGATACCGTCGTAAAAGGCTTGGATAATCTCTTCCTTGAATTGAGGCGTGCGGGGGAAGGCGGCAACGATCGCTTCGCGCGTTGCATCGTCGTACTCGCCATAGGTCAAGCCGAGCACATCCATCTCAACCCCTGCGGTGGTGAGCGCGATCACCGGATGCATATGCTCCGGGACGCCGGGCGTAGTGTGCAGCGCGATGCCGGTCCAGACTTTTTCAATGTCGGAAGCATCAACCCCATGGCCTTGCAGGAAATCGCGCGCCGCATTGGCCCCATCCACCTCGAAACGCAGATCGGGACTGCTGTGCGACGGCATCAGACCGACGTCGTGGAACATTGTGGCTGCGTAAAGTAACTCGGCATTGAAGGTGAGGCCGCGCTGTTGCCCAGCAAGCGCGCCGAAAAAATAGACGCGGCTGGAGTGATTGAACAACAGCTCAGATTCAGTGTCGCGAATGAATTCCGTGATCGCGCGGCCAAGCTTGCAGTCGGGTACTGAAACACCGTTGACGGTTGTCGTGGAGAAATCGGTCATGTCGTGTCTCCTGTGTGGGGAAGGATGCTGACAGTATCGGTGACCTGCTCGTTGGCGGCAAATGCATAGACCATCGAAAAACTGCCAAGCATATGTGATAAGAGGCCCTGATTAACGTGGAGGCATACATATGACCAGAAGGACCATGGCCCTCGTCATCCATGAGGGCGTACAGGCTCTGGACGTTGCAGGTCCGCTCGATGTCTTCGCCGAAGCGAGTGCGTTGCTGCCGACCGACGAAGCCTATGAATGCCTGCTACTGGCAACCGACACCGAGGCTATGCGGGCATCGAACGGAATGATGATGGTTCCACATTTGTCCTTCGCTGAGGCGGGCCGTCGCTTTGACATCGCCCTTGTTGCAGGGGGACCAAATTTACCCAATGAGCAGCCTGACGTAGCTATGCTGGACTGGTTGCGACACTGGGGCGTACTGGCTGGACGTCATGGATCTATCTGCACAGGAGCGTTCGTGCTCGGCCACGCTGGCCTGCTTGATGGGCGTGTCGCGACGACGCACTGGCAGAACGCCGCCCAGCTGGCGGCAAGCTTTCCCGCCTGCCAGGTAGAACATGATCGTATCCACGCCCGTGATGGCGCACTCGTCACATCTGCCGGAGTGACTGCAGGTATCGACCTTGCGCTCGCTCTGGTTGGCGAAGATCATGGCGAGGCCTTGGCGCTGGCCTGCGCCAAACGTCTGGTGGTCGTCGCCCAGCGCCAGGGTGGCCAGTCACAGTTTAGTCCGTTGTTGCTACCGCAGCGCGATCACGAATCGCCAATCGGCAAGGCCCAAGCCTATGTCGTCAATCATCTCTCGGAACCGTTTTCCGTCAAACGGCTAGCAGAGATCGCGGGTACCAGCGAACGCACGGTGGCGCGGATGTTCGTGAAAGAATTAGGCCAGACACCGCACGACTTAGTTGAGAGTGTGCGGCTCGATCAGACCCGCAACTTGCTTGAGCTTTCGGATCGCCCGATCAAGGCAATCGCATTTGATTGCGGCTTTGCCAATCCTGAGCAGATGCGTGCCGCGTTTCAGCGCCGACTGGGATTAAGCCCATTAAGATACCGGGAGAGCTTTCGATCTTCCCGCATCCGGATCAGCAGCGACCGCGACTTGGCTGCCCAACAGACCTGAATGATCGGCAGATTTCAGCCGGTGTTAGGAGCATCCTGAATAGCGGCAATGGGTCGAAATCTGTCGCGCGCTGCTCCCAAAATATCGGGCCATAGCGTAAAATCGGCGGCTTGCTATCTCACCCGGTGGAATGCGGTGATCGGCGATAATATCGCACTATAGAGGGCAATCGGCGGGATGGCGGGCCGAAGCCGACGAAACCGAGAACTACACCTACGCTATAGCCCTCCAAAGTTGAGGCAAGAGCTAATGGCTACGATGGGGTGGGCTCCTGCCGGTCAGTTTTAGAGTTCAAACGGATTGAAGCAGACGTGGTGATAGTGGCTTGGGCTTCGCGCCCGATAGGTGTCATGCCATTGGCCAAGTTCCAGCCCCGCACTCACGGCGCGCCGTCGAAACTCGTGAAGACGCGCTCGACGTTGGAGGCCTCCGCGATCCCGATTGGCGTGACGATCTTCTGGTCCTGGAGCAGGTTCCAGCATCCGTCGCGGTCGAGCCCTTCCGCCCGACAGTCGGGATGGTCTTGCCAACGGGCCAGGAAGATCGCGCGGCCTTCCGGAGTGTCGATGGCGAGGTCGCCCAGCCGCTCGACCCGGCCGATCTCTATGCCGATCGCGGAAAAGGCGTGGAAGGGCAACTCGCTGCAATAGATCTCGTCTGGATCAATACGGAAGAAAATGTCGTATGGCCGACCGTAGTAAATCTGCATTTCTGCGATCGCGGCCTGCGCCATGTCATCCGTCAGGCCCTTCACGCGATAAACCGAATAGTCCTGTCCGACGCCTCGCGCGATGAATTCGCCAAGCGGAGTTTCCATCACGGTTCGCGCCGCCTCGATCACATAGAGACCGTCAGCGCCCTCTCTGACTATGCCCATATGCGTATAATGGCTGTTGGTCGCCACGCGGATAGCGCTTGCCTGTGGGCTCGATGATTCCTGAAAAATGAGGTCGCCGACCTGCCAGTCCGCTAAGCGGTCCATGCCGATTGCGGTTCCTGGCGCCAGCGGCGCGCTCGCCAAGAGCAGGCACAGCAGTTTTGCAGTTTGAACCATGAAGCGTCTCCATTAAATGCTCGAAGAACACGACGCGTATGGCCATGTTACGGCATAAGCTTCCAGCGCCGGCAAGTCATTGAAAACACCGTCTGGGATGATTCAGCAGTGCTTGGGCAAGAGCCTGGCTCGTGGCAGCGCTCCTTCGTCAGAAGCGAGACTCCAAAACCCGCGACGCCTTTCACTATCTTAGTGTCCGCTTTCAGGGAAGTCATTCATAACGATAATCGACCGCAACGGAGGCGAAAGCGGTCATTATCACTATCTGCTAATGGGATGGTTTGAGCAATAGATGACGCTTCTATTAATCATAATTTATGCTATTATGAGCTATAGAAAAGGGATTTATCGCTCATGACCTGGAACTGGGTACAACCAGACTGGCCTAATTTCCGTTATGATTCTGCGGCGCTGCACAGTCTGGAGCACCAATTCTTGCTGTCCTCCGGCGAGGTGATCGGTGCCGTTCGCCATATCGATCAGGAACAGCGCAATCTTTTACGCATCGAACTGCTCAGCGATGAAGCGGTCAAGACAAGCGCCATTGAGGGCGAGACTTTGGACCGGCTCAGTGTGCAGTCATCGCTGCGACGTCAACTGGGCCTGGCGACCGACCGGCGTTCGGTGCAACCGCGTGAACACGGCATCGCAGAAATGATGATCGATGTGTATGGCAGTTACGCGTCGCTGCTTGACGACGCGACCCTTTTACGCTGGCATCAGATGCTGATGGCTGGCAACCGACATCTCGAAACCATCGGTGCTTATCGGACGCATACTGACGCCATGCAGATCGTCTCCGGACATCTGGACCGTCCCACGATTCATTTTGAAGCGCCGCCTTCAGAACAGGTGCCAGGCGAAATGGACCATTTCATTGCCTGGTTCAATGAGACGGCACCCAATGGCACGTCTCCCCTCCCCGCGCTGACACGCGGGGCGCTCAGCCATCTATGGTTTGAAAGCATTCATCCGTTTGAAGACGGCAATGGACGTCTTGGCCGTGCACTGGCCGAAAAAACCCTCGCGCAATCCTTGGGCCAACCCAGTCTGATCCTGCTCAGTTTTGCCATCGAACAGAACCGCAAAGCCTATTATGCGCAACTGGAACAGCATCAGCGCACGCTTGACGTGACAGAATGGCTGCTATGGTTTGGGCAAACCGTGCTGGCAGCGCAGCAACTCACCCTGCAACGGGTGCGTTTCTATATCGACAAAGCGCATTTTTATGACCGTTACCGGGGAGCCTTCAATCCACGGCAGGAAAAGGTCGTGGCGCGGTTGTTTGAAGCCGGTCCGGACGGCTTTGTTGGCGGTTTGAGTGCGGACAATTATCTCGCCATCACGAAAACCTCACGCGCAACTGCCACCCGCGATCTGCAGGATCTGGTCGACAAAGGGGCTCTGACGCGTCAGGGCCAGTTGCGGTTCACACGCTACACGCTGAACTGGGCGCCGTTTAACGATTGAAATTTATTATTAATTCGCCACTATTAAACTTAATATGCTCATAAGTATGGTTACCGCGACATTAACCATGTTAGTTTATGATCTCCGGTAAGTATCTCTTATCGATGGTTATTGATTTCGGCGCACAGAGCAGCAATGGCAGTCGTTCCCTATTGAGCGAACTTGCCAGTAGACCGGCATTTTCGAGCAAGATTGTCCTTCATTCGGGGGGGGCCGTCAGAGACTGTTCTGGTCATAGTCCCAGTTCCGAGTGGGAACCAAGCCGAACAAGCTGTAAAATCAGAAGTTCGTCATCATCTGTCTTTTGGTAGTTCAAAACGAGGTCAGGTTTAATGTGACAATCCCGATGATCTTTCCAGACGCCAGTGAGGGCATGATCCCGATATTTTTCAGGCAGCACCGCATCGCTGCTCAGCATATCCATGACATCAAAAAGGTCAGCTTCGAGCGTGGAGCGATCCGCCCTTTTCTCTCTCGCTTCAAATCCTTTTTGAAACGAGAAGTGAGTTTAATCGTCCGCATTAATAATTGCTCTCATCTCTGCCTTTGCTTCATTCAAAGACATTGCTTTGAGACTTCCGGAACGCGCCTCTTCCATCGCAGCAATGGTTTCTGCATTTGGCTGCCAGATTTCGAAAGGCAAAGTCTTTTCCTTTGCAACTTTCGTCAGCATCAGACGTACCGCGTCAGAAACCGTGAGGCCCATTGTTGCCAGCACTGCTGCCGCCTGAGCCTTCACCTCACCATCGATCCGGGTTTGTACCAGTTGATTTGCAGCCATTGGACTACCTCCTGTTCATGTATGACAATGTAATGCAGAAGAACCGTGAAAACAAGCATCATGCCGCTTTTTGGTAAGGATGGCCGGTTCGCGCAAAGCGGCGTTCTGTTAAGCACCAAAATTCTTCGAAAGCGCTGTTTCTGCAGATGCTGTGGTAATCGCTATTTTCCGTAATATAGGAATAACAAAATTTTCCGCGACTTTTGAGTCAGGAAGCATCATTCTATGACCAAACCAACCCAAGTGCCTTCAAATATCCTGAGCCGAGCAGAGCAACTCGATACGATTGCTTCTGTGTTGACGTTGAACCGACGGGACATGCTGGCCGAGATTTTAACGGATCAGGATGTCGAGACCCTGCGCCATCTGGTCAATGAAGGCATGGGCGAAAACACGCTGCGCGCGCTTACTTCAGATCTGGCCTATCTCGAAGCCTGGTCAATGGCCGCAACCGGCGATCCCGTCCCCTACCCGGTGCCGGAAACCCTGCTTTTGAAATTCGTCGCGCATCATTTGTGGCGGCCGCAACAAGGCGAGATCAAACCTGATCACGGCATTCCGGTAGGCGTAGAAGAAGAATTGCGCCGACAAGGCTTTCTGCGTGTATCCAGGCCGCATGCACCGGCCACCGTCAGGCGTCGTCTGGCCAACTGGTCGACCTTCAGCCGCGGGCGGGGTCTGGAAGAATCGTTTTCCTCGCCTTCTGTCACATCGGCAATCCGGCTTGCGGTGCGCGCCGTTAACCGGCCTAGCCCGCAAGAGTGCCAGTGCCATCACCGGTGACATTTTGGGCAAACTGCTGGCAACATGTTCGGGTGATGATCTCGCCGCTTTGCGCGACACGGCAATTCTGATGGTAGCCTTTGCCTCGGGCGACCGTCGGCGCAGCGAAATTGCCAGGCTGTGAACGGAACAATTCGTCAAGCAGGCGCCTCTCACCGATGAGGATGGCACCCCCTCCCCTCACTCGGCATTCATCTCGCACGGACCAAAACCAGTGGTGCCGATCAGGACGAGATCGTCTATCTGACCGGCCGCCCCGTCGAAGCCCTCACCCGCTGGTTGGAAGCGGCAAAAATCGACAAGGGCAGTGTGTTCCGCAAGATTGATCGATGGGGCAATGTCTCAGCGCGCGCGTTGGAACCGAGCGCCATCAACGGGATCGTCAAGCAACACGCACAAATGGCCGGTCTCGATGCAAGCGAATTCTCAGCACACGGCCTGCGTTCCGGCTATCTCACCGAAGCGGCCAATCGTTGGCATACGGCTGCCCGAAGCGATGGAACAATCGCGTCATCGCTCCGTCCAGCAGGCTTCTGATGATTACAACAATGCCAAACGGCGCAGTGGACGAGCGTCAAGGTTGCTTTGAAATCCAGCCCAGATGTCAGAAATCGGGGTTGAGAGGCGACCATCCGCACGTGGGCCCGACCACGTGATAGCTGTCAATGAACAATTTAGAGCCGTCGTCATTGGTTTTTGAACGAATAGTTCGGGCCTTGCTCAGCCAGGTGAGACCGATCCAGGCAGACGCTCAGTCCTTGGATTTGCCGTCTGAGTGCATGGATGCCGCGTTCTCAGATGGTGCCCCTGAAAAACCGGTGCATCGACCATGCACAAACCTCATTCAAGAATCCGTTTAAAGGGGCCCTTCTTATATATTGGCTACATCGCGCAGCCGTACGCCGGAGAAGTTGCCTGCACTCAATGCATCAAACATGGCGCGGTCGCAGATGGGAGGTGCTCCCATGCGATCCTGGCGGAAGATATGGGCTTCTCCCACAACATCCGGTTTGAACACCAAGCTGGCTCCGCCGACGAGGCTATAAAGTTTCTCGTCCTCGCCGGTCTGATAATTGTGGTCGAGCTTGATCCTCACGCGAGAGGAGGCTTCATCCAGGGCATCGAGTCTGCGCAGCACATTGCCTAGGTAGTACTGAGGACCGAGGCTCCCATCAGCAAGGCTGAAGTCGCATGCCATAAATGCAAACGCCTCGGCGTCCATCTGCTCAAACAGTCGCTTCAAAGGTTCCGACACAATCCATATGCCAGAGAGTTCTTCCAGATCGCGCGGCATTCCGCCCTTCTCCGGTACATGAACCAGGTGGGGACGCTCCGGATACAGATCTGGCATTCCGTTGGGACGCGAGACAACATTCATCCCCGGATGGACCAGCTTCTCTTCGTTGGCAATTTCTATGCCGGGGACCCTGCCGTTGCTCAAGAAGCCGGCATCGACTAGGAAAAATTCGCCCTTATGAGATGCGGCTTCGACTGAAATTTCAATGGCGGTCGGTTCGTTCACGGTGGCTTCCATCATGGATTCGGGGGGCAGAACGGGGAAGGAGTTGAGCCGATGCTAGCCGGGCTTTAGCGCAGCCACAAGTTTTGTCGAAACGGTGCTCACGATACTTGATTCACGTGCGTCTCGGGAGAGTTCGGAACAATGGTCGACAAGATGCTGGCTACGCGTTCCAATAGAGACATTGACCCATGCCACCGTTCTCAATGACTGCGACCACTCACTTTCCGATAAAGCAGATACTGTGGGGCATATCACCAGGATGGTTGCAGGATATCTTGGTACAGCACCACTGCCTATCCGCACTATTCTGCAAGAAGTAGCATAATCTCAAAGTTTGGAGGCCGGCGCTTTGGCAATCTCACACAAGCCGCCCGCAACGGCATTCCCTTTCCAAGTTTATGCAGCAGTCGCAGTATAAATCCGTCAATCACGCAGCGCGCTACTATAATTATGCTGAACGCAAATCAGGAAAAGCGGCAAGGCTAATCGTATGAGTTGATCTGTAGTCGACGCAGTTCAGCAATCCCGTTTTCCTTTCGCCGGAATTTGGGGATGCGCCTCAGTTTCTGCTGGCCGTCCACGTTTGCCAATTGTCGAGCTTAGACTTAAACAGCTTAAACAATAGCTGGAGCGCAACTTGAAAATTATTGCCGTTGATTTTGAAACCGCAAATGAACAGCGGGGAAGCGCCTGCTCAGTGGGCTTGGCATGGATTGAAAACGGCCGCGTTATGCGTGTCGTCGAACGATTGATCCGCCCCAAAGAGATGCGCTTTTCGTCTTTTAACATCGCCATTCATGGCATTAGACCGGAACATGTCGAAGATGCGGCTGAATTTCCTGAAGTTATGGATGAGTTTGCCGATGATTTCTGCGGCGCAACAATGATTGCGCATAACGCTTCTTTTGATTTCAGTGTCTGGCGTGCGTGTCTTGATCAATACCGACAGAGCTATCCCGCACTTCAATATCTTTGCTCGGTCAAAATGGCGCAAAAGGTCTGGCCCGATCTGTCGTCACATAAATTAAATGTACTGGCCAGTTATCTGCGATTGAGCTTCAAGCATCATAATGCTGCCGAAGATGCCGCCATTTGTGCAGAGGCTTCAATTGCCATGGCCAAAGCGCTGCGTGTTACAACTTTGCTCGACGTTGCTGCTCACATCGGTATGAAACCTGGCCGATTATTTGCCGGAGGCTATGAGGCATGCACATGCCGAAAACGGTAAAATCGCTTACGAAACTACTGACTAGTTACGTCACAAATACCCATTTTCGGTCGTTTCGAGCGCTCCTGCAATGAAAACAAGAAGACTAATCAGTCAGATAATTTCAGGTGATGTGGCATGATAAAGCCGCATGAATTTCTGGACACCAGCCGATGTCCCTAGACCGGTGAGATGCAATAGTAATCGGGCCATCTGCTGTGCCTATTCTCACCGCTAATTACAATGGGTACGACTGGAGCGTCGCCGACGCGAAACGACAATTCTCCGAGCACGATTGCGGCAACACCCAAGCCTATGGCGAAAAGCGTGGCGACGAGGCTCGTTCCTGAAGCGATTAGGGATGCACCTAGCCCTGCAACCTGACCCAGTGGGCGCATCGCCATGGCGTTGAGATTACCAAACAGGATTCCAATCGCAAAAAAGGCCAAAAAGCCGAAAAAAGAGCGTTATGAGCGGCGGATGACCTACTGCCCTGATAACGACGGAATGAATTAGCAATTGTGATCAAATCCAGATCAACAACCTGTTGCAATCGGGCGAGGTCCATATACGTTCCACATATGAGTCAGAGCCCAAATCTGCCCCGCTTACCCCGTTACGCGTGCGCATTGGATCAATGTGCATAGAGCTATCTTTTTGAAAAAGAACAATCTATCGCGCTTTAATCAATCTAAATGAGATTTTTGTTTAGCCACTCCGACACGTGGCTGGGAGGCTTATTTTTCTCGAAATAAGCGTGACGAGGTCTTGGAAGGGGCCCGTCTTCATTGATAGGTACTATAGGACTATTTGGTTAAGAATGTCTACGTCTAACATGCATAACTTCACGCACCGCCTTCGCTCGTTCTAATGCTGTATCTCCACCGTCGCTTAATAACGGCCCCGCCCTTTGAACGCTTTTCAGGAAATTGCTCAAAACATCCTGCCGCAATAATAATGTTATTTGCCGGGGATATCGCCTCGTGACGCGGTCAATCTGTGCGCCCTGTGCAATGTGAGACAGTTTTGAAACTAAGCTGCGCAATTCGAATATAACATTGGAGGATCGATCTACTTCAATCCAATAGTGTTGCGCTCCAACCGGCTTCGCATCAATCCTATTTTGCGCCACCGCCAGCCTATTCAGTGCAGGCCTCTGTTCGATACGAATGTTGATTGCGGGAAATTGAAGAGCACTTATTGAAGGACATCCAAACAAGAGGCTTCCAATTACTCCTTTACAATAAGCCACTCATCGGAGAACGAGGCTTACACGATAATTGTCCGCTAAAGCATGTCGCGCTTAAAAGGGTTCATTAAGCGTTTGCGAACATGCAACAACTCAAAGAAGCTAGTGCAAGCTTGATGGGTGCGAGTGCGCGACACGCTCTGGGCTCCCTGACTGGGTCAACAGCAGAACCTTTCCAACTCTGCCGCGACCAGCGCGTCCTATGCATAACGGGCTGCTTTACTGCTAACGGGATAGCAGACCGATTCTCCCACAAGTATTGTTGCCCAGCCTACCGATCTCGCTTGAATGCGGGAGAGAATCTCATAATTTTAAACCAGTCTCCTGAATAGACTGCCGTCTATTATCCTTAATTCTCTTTATATTCAGTTAGATAGAGTTATTTCGATTCCAATGGAGATAGATTCCAGACCGGCTCACCAGCGATACTAACTGTTTGTTAATATACGCCCCTTGCGGCAAAATAAGAATCGGACATAATGACGGTATTTAGACGGTATTAGTTCCAGTGCCGTCACTAGGGATCCCAAGTCTATGAATATCGCAAATAAAGCAGAGCAAGTGTCGTTTGACGACATGATATTGACGCAAGGGCGAGAGATCTCGCGCAAGCTCAATCTGCTGCGTCATGAAAACTTCCCGCCTGATGCGCGTAAAAACTTGCGCCAGTTTTCCATGGCTGAAGCGGCTTACTTCCTTGGTGTATCTCCGAGCAATCTGAAGAAACTGCATCTTGAAGGTAAGGGGGTTGATCCCATCATCCTTTCCGGCGGACGCCGTGCCTATACAATCCAGCAGGTTCAGGAACTCCGTCATTGGCTCGACCAAAACGGTCGTGCCGAAATGAAGCGCTATGTTCCGCATCGCCGTGGCAATGATAAATTGCAGGTTATCGGTGTTGTGAACTTCAAGGGTGGCTCCGGCAAGACGACCACTGCGGCGCATCTGGCGCAACATCTGGCGTTGACCGGCCACCGCGTGCTTGCAATCGACCTTGATCCGCAGGCGTCCCTTTCAGCGCTCCACGGCATTCAGCCGGAGCTTGATGAGTTCCCATCGCTCTACGAAGCCGTTCGCTATGACGAGCAGCGCAAATCCATCCGCGAAGTCATTCGCAAGACCAATTTCCCGGGTCTCGATATCATCCCTGCAATGCTTGAGCTACAGGAATATGAATATGACACGCCGCTTGCAATGCAGAATGGCGGCGAAGGTAAAACCTTCTGGAATCGTATTGCGTCTGCACTTGCTGAAGTGGACGCGGAATATGATGTGGTCGTCATCGATTGCCCACCGCAGCTTGGTTATCTGACACTGACCGCCCTTTCAGCGGCAACGTCGGTTCTCATCACGGTTCATCCGCAGATGCTCGATCTTATGTCGATGTCGCAGTTCCTGCTTATGCTTGGCGATATCCTCAAGACCGTGCGTCAGGCTGGCGGTGCAGTGCAACTCGATTGGTTCCGCTATCTGATCACCCGCTATGAGCCGACTGACGTGCCACAGGCACAGATGGTTGGTTTTATGCAGAGCATGCTGGCATCCCACATGCTCAAGCACCAGATGCTCAAATCGACTGCGGTATCCGATGCAGGTCTTACAAAGCAGACACTCTATGAAGTTGAGCGTTCTTCCATGAACCGCGGGACTTATGATCGCGCTATGGAGGCTCTTGAGGGCGTTAATTCGGAAATTCGCGGGCTTATTCATGAAGCCTGGGGTCGTTAGACGGCAGTCTAATTCGGAAAATATGAAATAAAATCAGGCTTATGACTGGTTTGAGGATAAGAGAATGGCACGGAAGAACATTTTTCAGAGCGTAATGCAGACCGAAGAAGCGGAAGAAAAGCCCGTTTCTCCGGCCGAAAATGTTTCGCGTCGTTTTGGTGCTGCAAAGTCTCTCTCTGCGTCGATCGATGAACTTGCCAAGCAGGCTTCCCAGAAGCTTGATGGTGAAACCATCGTCGAACTCGATCCTCAAGTTCTCGATGCGTCTTTCATAGCCGATCGTCTGCCTGAAGCTGATGATCAGGAATATGCTGAGCTTTTGGAAGCTGTTCGCGAACGTGGACAGGATAGTCCTATTCTTGTGCGTCCTCACCCCGAGACCAGCGGTCGTTTCATGATCGTATTCGGTCATCGTCGGGCCAAGGTTGCGCGTGAGCTTGGGATCAAGGTCAAGGCCGTCATCAAGCCTCTCGCTGATCTTGAACATATTCTAAGCCAGGGTCAGGAAAACTCTGCTCGTGCCAATCTCAGTTTCATCGAGCGTGTGCTGTTTGCAGCACGCCTTGAGGAACTGCAGTATAGCCGTGAAGCTATTCAGGCCGCTCTTTCCATCGATTACCAGACCCTGTCGAAGATGCTGACCATTCCGCGCGCAATCTCCGAAGATATGCTCGTTGCTATCGGACCAGCGAAAGGTATTGGTCGTGACCGCTGGCTTGAACTGCGCAAGCTGATTGAAATGCCTGGTAAAGCTGATGCGGCGCGTGAGTTGATGGCAACGGCTGCCTTCAAGGCAGCACAGTCTGGCACACGCTTTGAGCAGCTCTATGGTCATCTCAAAGGCTCTAACCAGAAGAAACCAGTTACGAAGGCGGCAATACGTCCCGGTTCGAGCTGGACTGCAGCAGACAAAAGCGTCAGTGCCACCATCAAACAGAATGGCAAAACAGCAACTCTGGCGCTCAGTGCAGCCAATGGTCCGCGTTTTGCTGAATGGATTTCGCGTAATCTGGATACGCTTTATGCGTCATTCAGCGACGACGAGAAGTGAGTAAGCGTATCGGGTGAGGGCAGTTATCCCCCATCTAATCAGCGTATCGAATAAAAGTGGAAGAGTGCAGGTGGTGGTCATCTGCATAATTTAACGAAGAGGAAACAGCAGCAAAAGAAAAAGGCCCCCAAACGTCGCCGCGTGGAAGCCCTTCTCATTGGTTTAGCAGCTAGAGAATCGCAAATCTACGAATCACTGTCAAGTGTAATTAGCGTCATTTCGGCGGGTGGATTTCTTTTGCCTTGTGGAAGGTGAAAGAAAATGGAGTCTCAATTCGGACTGACGCCTTTTGGCAGTCAGCGGATGACGCACGCCTTGTTGGCAGTGCATCAAAAAGCTCGCGAAATCCCTCAGGGAGCTGCTGCTGATAAGTGGCAGCTTCATCGTTGGCTGTGCGAAGGCAAGAATATCATTGGCATTAGTGATCGTTCTTTAGCGGTTCTGTCTGCTTTGCTATCGTTTTATCCTGAGAATACGCTGGTCGAAACCGGCGCTCTGGTGGTGTTTCCCTCCAACAAGCAGCTGGCCTTGCGCGCGCATGGCATGGCCGATGCAACATTGCGTCGTCATCTGGCAGCGCTGGTCGAGGCTGGTATCATCACGCGTCAGGATAGCCCGAACGGCAAACGCTATGCTCGTCGAAGCAAATCCGGTGAGTTAAAGGTTGCCTTTGGTTTCTCGCTTGCACCACTTTTGGCGCGTGCAGTCGAGTTTGAGGCTGCTGCCGAACAGGTCAAATCCGAGAAGATCGCTCTGCGCGAAATCCGGGAACAGCTGACTTTGCTGCGTCGCGACATATCAAAGCTCCTCGATTATGCAATAGAAGCATCGCTTGTTGGTCCGTGGGATGAGCTCAACGTCGAGTTCCGTGCGGTTGTCGACAGCATTCCACGTCGTGCAGAGATGCTCGAGCTGACAACACTCGTCGCAAAACTGCATGAAATTCGTGGTTCTGTTGATAAAGCTTTGAATAATAATGAAAAAGTTCAAAATTTGAGCGACAATGAATCCCAAAATGAGCGGCAGCTTAATGAATCAAAACCAGATTCCCATTTTGATAGGAACGTCGCGAATTCAGACACAGTTGCGATCAAAATCAAAACCGATTGCGCAATTGAGGCCGGCATTTCTCTCGATATGGTTCTGCGAGCCTGTCCAGAGATCAGCGCTTACGCATCAGGTCCGATAAGTCAGTGGGAACATCTGACGGCCACAGCAGAGAAGGTACGAAGCTTTATCGGCATCGATACCAAACTCTATGAAATGGCTCTGAAAATGCTTGGAAGGCAGAATACGGCTATCACAATTGCCTATCTGCTCCAGCGCTATAACGATATTCGCTCCGTGAGTGGTTATCTTCGCATTCTCACGGAAAAGGCTGCTGAAGACGCGTTTTCGGTAAAGGCGCTCATGGTCAGCGCTCTGCATATTCAACAAAGACAACTGCAATGAATTGATACTTGCTCCTATGCTCTGATAGTGGTTGGAAACAGGATTTGAGGGGAATGTTATCTCCATCACTGTGTTGAAACTTAACAAAGAGTTAACTTTCGCAAACTGGGGTGGCCACGAGAATAGGGACCGATACGAACACGCCGATACGCACACCGGCCATGGAATTGTTTTGAACCAAATAACGTCTAGACATAGGCAATGTGATTGTATTGATAATCTGTTCTGAGATTGCAGATCCGGTTAAGGCTTAGGAGAAGAAAATATGTATTTCCAATTGGGTAGCTTGATGACCGCAGGCTTGATTTTTTTTACAGCGCCAGTGGCTGCCGAAACTTTGGAGGTCCGTGATATCACCGATAAGCAAGCGATATCAGAACGTGCCGCTGATTTTGAGAGCGATCTCAATCAGCTTGGTATTGCAGCAAAGCTGAACTGCAATCTGCTCATTGGAAGTCAGGGCGAATCTGGCCACGAAAGCTTCGGTGCGATTTGCGATATGAATATTTCAGGCAAAAAGCCCACTTCCATAATGCTGTGTAACGATACGATGATCGGCAAGCTCACCATCAAAGCTTTCGGCTTTAGCGAGAATAAAAGTGAGCTCGCTGCCTTTACCGAGATGAATTGCCGACCAGGTGGCTAACGCTAACCATAAACCTCCGGCGCATAACATTATCGCTGATAATGCAGGGACTGCTCCCATATGCTCTGGAGGTTTAATTTATTTTGATAATGAAAAACTATTCTACAAGATCTGCATAGACGAGATAACGAAGCGGTCCTTGTGTAACAGTATCAAAGGGATAGCAGGTTGCAAGAACCAGATGAGAACCTGCCGCGTGAACATCGATCCGGGCTTCATCCCAGCGCGTGACAGTCATCTGGGTAGCGCGATATGTATATGTTTTGCCGTCATTGCGGGTAATGCGGATAAGGTCGCCTTTCTCAACATCTTTTAGAAAAGCAAAATGCGTGTCGCGATGGGCTGCATAGACCGCAGTTCCTGTTTCACCGGCTTGCGGTGTGTTTTGCAGATGGCCGGGACCAAAAGCCAGTGCTTGTCCGCTTGCACCATTAAGAGCGATTGCTGATGCAGCCAGTCGTGGCGCTTCAATACGCGCCACCGGCCATGTGTCCGCCCAGCTCCACGGTTTGATTTTCCCGCCTGTCGAAATGCTCTGGGTGAAAGCGCGCTCCAGAAGGATTTGAGCCGCAAATGCCTTGGCATGGATCCACATGCCTTGACCGAGAAGAAAGAGGCCGCAGGCCATTACGGCGATCGACAGAAGGGCAAGGGGGGAGCGCAACCAAGCGCGCTCCTTTGCCTTTGAGTTATGGGCAACAATGACACTCATCATGCATTCTCCTTGCGGCGTGAAAACCAGAAGATGAGAAACCCGATCAACAGAGCGCCCAATCCCTGAAGCATATTAAGCGTCGCCGGAGTTGCGGTTTGCGGCAGAGGCATTGAAGGGGCTGAAACATCGGGCGATGCAGGACGATCATTGCTTCGAGCCAGTATCTGCTCCTGACCTGCATCGGCATGATTAAGCACATTACGGTCTGCACGGATACCAAACAGCGCATCAAAATCCCATCCGGCAGGAAGCTGCAAAGGAATGTCTGCGCGGGTGAGGGGGGTATTCGCCGGGCGGGTTGGCGTCTGATCCACTGCCACAAGGCTTGTAAGACGCGTTACCAGATGATGCTCCAGTGCAAGGTTGAGGATACGCGTATCGGCTGCCAGTCCTGTAATCTTGCCAAGCTTCATGTCCACCTCTGCATCATCGATTCTGCGACGGGCCCAGATCTTGGAAATGCCTTCGGCGGGGCTTGCCGCATCAAGCGGTAAGGTCACTGTCCATGGGCGTCGTCCAACTGTACCCTCAACTGTAATGGTGCCAATTGCCTGTTTTGTACGTGCCGCAATCACCAACGGTTCGCCCTGATAAAGGTCTGGAAGAAGGCCTGGCGTCAGATTGACACCCTCTTGCGAGAAGCTGGCCTTCACATTGGTTACAACTGGGTTTTCGAGCTTAGCAAACAGTTCACGCATACGCTCGTCGACTTCTTCAACCGAGCCGATATGTGTAAAGGTCCCACGACCAAGTTCAGAGGCCTTGTTCATCAGATAGGTGTTGGGCGCTGAGCCAATACCAACCATGAAGAGGCGGGAGCGGTCCCGGCGCGATGCGATGACATCAAGCATTTGCTGTTCGTTGCTAATCTCGCCATCGGTCAAAAACACGATCTGACGCAAACCGTCCTTTTGGTGGCTGTCATCAAGAGCCGCGTGCAATGCGGGCAGCATTTCTGTTCCGCCGACCGCGTCAAGCGTGGCCACATATTCGCGGGCATCGGTGATATTAAGTGGCGTAGCAGGGACTGAGTCATCAAATACCTTGGTCATAGTGTCATCGAAACGAATGACGTTGAAACGGTCGGTGGGCTTTAAGCGGGAGAGGGCATAATCGAGACTGGCTTTGGCCTGCTTGATCGAAGTTCCGCCCATCGAACCTGAATTGTCGATGACAAACACGATTTCTCGCGATTGATTTGCAGCGCTTTTGACAACCGGCGGCGTGACATAGGCCAGCACATAATCGTCATTTCCAACACGTTCGCGGAACAGGCCGACATTGGGCATAGCGGTTTCAGCAGCTTGCCATTCGAGAACGAAATCGCGATCGGCTGTGGCCTTGCCATCCAGAACAATCTTCGATGTCTTTTCGTCCTGCCGATCGATTTTGACAGGGTGATAAAGGCTCTTGATATCGGCGGCCGGGAAACCAGGCTTGAGATTGACAGTAATCGTCACTGGATTGGTGCGGTCTTCACCCGGCATCACGAGAGGTGTTTCAATCGCTCCATTGTCGGGACCATGGGTTGGTTCCGTTTTCTGCCGTCCCCAGCCGCTCTGAATATCTGCGGTCTCAATGATCGGGTCGCTGTTATCGGGATTATAGCGCGGCGCGACAACGAGCGGCACACGGAGAGAAAAGCGATTGTCACTCAGGCGGACTGCCTGCTGATATTCAATCTGAATGACGACTTTTTCATTCGGGCCGAGATTTGCAACCGCATTGGTGAAAATGTTGGGGCGCTGCTGCTCGATGAGAGCTGCCTTCTTGCCTTCACTTTTTGCCTTCTCATAGATTTCACGCGCTGCCTGCTTTTCCTTGATATCGGCAACAATAACCTTGTCGCCGACAATCATCTTCAGGGAATAGACCGCACTGTCTTCGGGCAGTGGGAAGACATAAAGCCCTTCGACCCAGCCGCTGGTCGGGTTTTCAAAAACCTGACTGAGACGGGCGCGGGCGGTGGGGCCACTGACATCAATATCGAAATCGGTGGCAAGTCGTGGCGCTTCGACATATTGGCCTGCTTCACTGCTCTGAAGCAGAAGGCTGCCGCTTTGCATGGCGTTCGGCGTTACATAGGCCGGCTTTTCCGCACGGGCCGCAGCCACGTTGAGAAGCGAAAGAACAACGGCCAGAACTGGCAGTATCGTCATATTCACAAACCAGATGAGTTTGCAGAACTGCGAGAGGCTGACTGCCCTTGCGTTGTTGTGGGAGTGTCTGATGGCAGGCGACATTGTGCGCTCCTGTATCTATCGGATAACTGGACACAATTTGCGCCGGAGTGCTGTTTCCTCTCCAGCGTAAGCTTTGCCAAGTTTTGTCCGTAGTTTGCCGCAAGCCACCTTGCCGGTTCTGGCTTTGTGTGGAATTGTGAAGGAAAGTACGGATTCAGGAAGTTTTCATGTCCCAGCACGATGCGGTTTTGCCCGATCAATTGAATCTCCGCGTTGCTGAACGTGTGCGCGAGGAAATCGCGCGGCGCAGAATTTCGCGCCAGCATCTGGCGGATGAGGCACGTATCAGCCTATCGACGCTTGAAAAGGCGCTTTCCGGGCACCGGCCTTTTACGCTTGCCACTATCATCCGGCTTGAGCAGGCAATGGGATTTGAACTGCGCGATCAGGCGGAAACAGAAAAGCCAAAGCCAGCCGCTCCTCATGGACATGCGGCGGAAGAACTTGGCGCTTATTCGCGCGCCGCCGTTTCCTGGCTTGAGGGAACGTTTCTCACCTTGCGTCCGTCATTCGGCGATAGAAGCGACATCTTCGCCTATTGCACTCATATCAACTGGGACGCTGAGAATACGCATCTCAAGTTTGAGGAGCGCGAACGCACCGATACGTCGTTTTCCCAGCAAGGGCGTGTTTCAGTGCCGCATCTTTCGGGTCATGTTTATCTAGTGACCAATACATCCGGGCAATATCGGATGGCGGTTCTTTCGCGCCCAAGCATTGCGGGCGAAATGTACGGCATTTTGACAACCTTGCGGGCGGGGCAGGGAGCACAACTGACGCCTGTATCGGTTCCTTTGGCGCTTATTCCAATGAAGGTGTTCGAAACGCCGGTTTTTGGTCGAATAACTCCGGCAGACCTGTCTTACGGCCAATATTCCAGTTTTATCAACAAAACGCTCGGCGATGGATATGCAAGTTTCGTAACGTCTGAATAGACGCACCTCGGATTTGGTTTAACTATTGGACACCTCGAAATGGTGGCGTCGCCTTAACGGGAAAAGGGGGGCGATAGTGCCATCGACGTGAGTTTTCAGGCATCGATCGACGAGAAGATGTCTCTCCAGGTTGTGATGGCGTCAGCACGAAGCTTTCGATTGTACTCTGCGGTGAGATGCTTTCTGTGAAGAAGGAAGAGATTGGCAATTGGGCCATGGGTCGAGACGAAACGCTGGCATTGGCATGCCGACTGGAACCGCATCTTGCGTCGTTCGCGTCGTCGGACGGAAAGGTGTGAATTCTCAGCGCGGTTGCTGAGGCCCTTATGCGAACGATGTTCGACGCCCGGCATCAATTCGACCTTCGCCGCCGAGTAGGACCGCAGCTTGTCGGTGACCATCACTCGTGGAGTGGTCCCCTGGCCCTTGAGCAGCCTTCGCATCAGCTGCAGAGCTGCACGCTTGTTTCTCCGGTTTTGCAGGAGGGCATCGAGACGTGACCATTGGCATTGACAGCCCGCCAGAGCCAGTATTTCTTTCCCCTGATGGAAACCACCGTCTCATCAAGATACCATTTGTCGGAGAACTAACTGCGGGACCGCTGACGAAGTTGACGGGCGAATTTGAGATCGAACTTCGCCGCCCATTTCGACACAGTCTGGAACAAAACCTCAATGCCGCGCTCGGCAAGCAGGTCTTCAACGTCGCGAAAGCTGAGCGGAAACCGATAATAAAGCCACACCGCATGGGCAATGATCTCAGCAGGAAAACGATGGCGTTTAAAGTGAACAGGATGGGCTTCGGTCATGCTCCTTGAATAACAGCGCGCTTAGCAAAAATCGGTTAAGGCGACACCACCCCTGGCCTTATTGATCAGAAAGTCGAGCTGAATCATCGGACAAGCTGTCCGGAAAGGACAAAGCAATGAAAAGTTTGTGCATTTCCAGAAGCGGGCTATGATTCGTTGCAAAAATAGCCACTAGACTATGTCAGGGAGAGATCATTGAAGCGGATATTTGCGTCACAGACGACGCTGCACAAACTTGAGATATTTTGCACAGTGTGCGAATTGCAGAGCGTCACTCGTACCGCAGAACGCATGTCAGTGGCCCAGCCTGTCGTAACTGCGCATCTACGCTTCCTCGAGGACAAACTCGGCGTCAAGTTGTTCGAGCGCAGTGGCAGGCGTCTGGTACTCACTGCCGCCGGCCGGCGTGTCCACACATGGGCCAATGAGGTCATAACACGCACCCGCGAATTGGAGCGTGAACTCAACATTTCAGGTGAGGCCGAACTGGGTACGGCAATTGTTTCTGCATCAATGACCGTCGCATCCTATGTGTTGCCGCCTCTTTTTTCCGTGTTTCGCCAAAATCACCCGACAGGTGGCGTTACACTGCTTGTTTCCAATCCCCAACTCGTCACCGCCTCTGTCCGTGACGGAAGCTGCGACTTTGGTGTGTGCATTCTCGATCCTCGCCATGACGTGGATGGACTGAATGTCGAACGACTATGGATCGAGCGTCTCGTGCTGGTAACGGCTGCTGGCAGTACCCTGGCCGGTGAAACAGTGTCGCCGGAGGAAATAGCTGCGCTTCCCTTCGTATCTTCTCCGCGCAATCAGGTTCGCCGGGAACTGGAGGAGGATGCACTGCGCGCCCATGGCATCATTGGTCGGCAAGTCGTTCTCGAACTTGGGCATCCGGAGGCCATGAAACAGGCAGTCCGTGCTCATGCGGGCGTTGCCTTCGTCATGGAGACATCGGTGCGGGACGAATGCGAGCGCGGTCTCCTTCGTCGTATCGCGACGCCGGGTGTCGATCTTTCTGTCCCTGTCTTTCTGGTGAGCAGACGGGACAAAAGCTTCTCCGATTTTCAGTCCAGCTTGATGGATTTTGTCCGCGACTCGGCGGTGGGTGGGCAGCCACCGGTCGGTTTTGAGGTTTCCGACGTCAAGCCGCCCATCAGGTAGATCGCTGCCAAGCCGGTTATGCTGCAGTAATCCATATTTAAACAACTATGGTTCTCGTATAATTATATATTGGATAGGCTCCAACGCGAGAGATACCCTCCTCTCAACCGCGGTTCCACGGATTCCGCGGACACCTTCGCCGAAGACTGATGAGGCTGCGCCATATGGCGCGGAGGATTTGGCAAGGTGTGCAGTCAAATCGGGAGGAGCGGAATGTTTCTGGGAGTGGATATCGGAGGGACGTTCACGGATCTCGTCATGCTGGACGAGAACGGGGACCTGGTGACGACCAAAGCGCTGTCGACGCCGGGCGAGTTGGAAGTCGGCGTCTTCAATGCAGTCGAGAATGCCGCCCGGCAGCGGGGCATGTCGGGTGAGGAGCTCTTGGCCAAGGTCACGGCGTTTGGCCACGGCACGACCCAGGCGACCAATGCCGTTATTGAGCGCGATGGTGCGCGGACCGGTCTGATTGCCACGCGCGGTTTCGGCGACACGCTGGCAATCCAGCGGTTGATGGGATTTACCGCTGGCGTTCCGGTTGATCGGCTTGGCTGGTACTCGCGGCGGCGTTATCCGGAACCGATTGTGCCGCGACAGTTGGTGCGAGAGGTGCGCGAGCGCGTTGATCATGCCGGCACGGTCTTGGTGCCGCTGAATGAGGACGAAGTCCGCACGGCGGTGCGTTCGCTGGTCGCCGAGGGCGTACAGACATTCGCGGTTGCCTTCCTATGGGCGTTTCGTAACCCCGAGCACGAGCGGGTGGTCGCGAGGATCATTTGCGAGGAGGCGCCAGGGGCCTATGTCAGCCTGTCGAGCGAGATTGCGCCGGTTCTCGGCGAATATGAGCGTACCGCGACCGCTGCGCTCAATTCCTATCTCGCACCGAAAGTCGTCTCCTATCTTGACGGTATCGAGCAGATGCTGCGCGGCAAGGGCTTCAAGGGGGCCTTTTCCATCCTGAACTCGGCCGGCGGCGTCATGCCTGTTTCCGAGGCGTCCCGGCGACCGGTCACCCTCGTCACGTCAGGACCGACCGGCGGTGTCATGGGCTCGGTTCATCTCGCCAAGAAGCTTGGCTACCGCAATCTCATCACCACGGATATGGGTGGCACTTCGTTCGACGTCGCCATTGTCGTTGACGGCAAGCCGCTAATGTCGACCAACCATGAGGCTGGCGGGTTCCATATCGCGACGCCGATGATCGAGGTACGGGCCATCGGCGCCGGTGGTGGTTCCATCGCGCGCGTCATCGACAGCCAACTCCGCGTTGGCCCCGACAGCGCCAACGCCTGGCCGGGCCCTGCTTGCTATGGGCGTGGTGGCACGTTGCCGACCGTCACCGATGCGGATGTCGTTCTTGGCGTCATTGATCCCGAGACCTTCCTCGGCGGCAAGATGAAGCTCGATCGCGCCGCTGCCGTCACTGCGATCAAGACACATGTTGCCAAGCCGCTCGGGCTTTCTGTCGAAGAAGCGGCCGCCGGCATTCGTCGCATCGTCGACTCGCAGATGGCCGACACATTGCGTGAGGTGACGATAGGCCGCGGGTTCGATCCGCGGGACTTCGTGATTTTCGCATATGGTGGCGCAGGCCCCGTGCACTGCGCGGGCTATGGCGCGGAGCTTGGCGTGCCGAAGATGGTGGTGCCCGTCACATCGATGGCTCATTCCGCCTATGGGGCGCTGGCTGCCGATCTGCAGTTTTCCGCCGAACGGGCGCTTCTCATGCGCGGCGGCGGTGGTTCCCGACCGCTTGGCGAAGGACTGGAAGCCGACCGTATTGCCGAAACTCTCGCGGAGCTTGAAATCGAGTGCCTCGAAGCCATGGGCCGGGCCGGTGTCACAGCATCAGATGTAAGTTTGGCACGCACGGCGGACCTGCGCTATCGGCGACAGACCAATGACCTTATCATTCCGCTGGACGACGGCGCCGTCACCGATGCTGCCATTGCCAGCCTCGTTGACCGCTTCGAACAGACCTACGAACAGACCTACGGCAAGGGTTCTGCGTTCCGTGAAGCTGGGATTGAGTTGACCAATATCCGCATCGAGGCGTTCGGCAAGACACGCCGTCCGGAAATAACCTTGCGCACGCCGACCGAGACTCCGAAGGCGGGTCATCGCTCGATCTTCGAGCCGGTGGTCGGGCGCCGCATGGATTGCGCCGTCTACAACTGGCGAGACCTGCCTACGGGGTTCACCGTGGAGGGACCAGCCGTCATTGAGCATCCAGAAACCTCGGTCTTCGTGGCGGCAAGCCAGGTCGCCCGGCTCGACAGCCATTCCAACATAACCATCGAGCAGCGGGAGGAGATCTGACATGGCCGCAAGCGACGAGAACACCATCGATCCGATCACCTTCGAGGTCGTGCGCAACAAGCTTCAGGCGATCACCGAAGAGCAGGCGATCACCCTGAAGTCTGTTTCCGGCTCACCCGTTGTCACGGAGGCGACGGACTTCAACAACGGGCTCTACCTTGCCGACGGTTCGATCGTGACGATGGGACCACAGGTTCTCTTCCATACCGGAACGATGTCCTCGGTGATCCGCTCGATCAACGAGAACTTCTCGGACAATCCCGGGATACGTGAAGGGGATATGTTCATCCTCAACGACCCCTATCGCGGTGCGATCCACCAGCCCGACGTTTCTATCGTCGCGCCGGTTTTCCACAATGGCCAGCATGTCGCTTGGGCGGGCTCTTGCGCTCACCAGCTCGACGTTGGTGGCATGAGCTTCGGTTCCTGGGCGATCGGCGCTACCGAGATCCAGCAGGAAGCGATGCTGCTGCCCGGTATCAGGATCGTCGAAGGCGGTATCCTGCGCCAGGACCTCTGGCAGATGATCATGGGCATGACGCGCCTGCCTCATGTGCTTGGCCTCGACCTCAAGGCCATGATCGCGGCCAACAATGTCGCAGTGCGCCGGCTTGTCGAACTCATGGACCGCTATGGCGGTGATGTCGTCGACACCATCATGCGCGAGGAGATTGCCAGCTCAGAGCGGCAGGTGCGGCAGGTGCTGTCGTCCTTGCCCGACGGCGTGTTCCGCGCCCGCGATTACATTGAGCACGACGGCCACGACAACGTGCTCTACCAGGTTTGCGTGACCGCAACCAAGAAAGGCGACCGGCTCACCCTCGACATGACCGGCACCTCGCCGCAGGCGCCGGGCTTCATCAACTGCACCGCCTCAGGCATGCGCGGGGCAGCGTTGACCGGGCTCCTGCCCATTCTCGCGCCGCGTATCCGCTGGAACGAGGGTATCATGCGGGCCGTAGATTTCGTTGCACCCGAAGGCATTCTTTGCAACGCGACATGGCCGGCGCCGATTTCCTCGGGGACGATCTCGACGGCGTGGATCGTGCAAAACGTCGTGGTGGCGGCCCTGTCACGCATGGTCGCCTGCTCGCCGGAGCACCGGAATGAGGGCCAGGCGGTGACCAAGGGCCACATGATGGTGATGACGCTCGCAGGCAAAGACCGTGATGGCGCGCTGTTCGGGACATTCCTTCTCGACTCAACGGCCGGCGGCGGTGGCGCATTTCCGGACCACGATGGCCTCGATGGTTCTGGCGACTATTGCGTCCCGCGTCCCGCTATCGCCAATGTCGAGGCGAACGAAGGCAACGGACCGCTTCTCTACCTGTTCCGTTCCTTTGTTCGCGATACCGGCGGGCCGGGCCGACAGCGTGGCGGTGCGGGCACGGCCCTTGCCATCGTCCCTTATGGCACGGACGGATTGCAGGCGATGATGCTTGGCCACGGCGTTGAAGTTCCCAATTCGGCCGGTCAGTTCGGTGGCCTGCCGGGCGCGTGCGGTCGCAATGTCCTGCTTCGTGACGCCGGTGATCCGGCGACAATTGCCGGCCTTGCCGGAAACATCGCGGAGCTTCTGGATGCAGGCGTCGAACAACTGGGGCCTAAGCCGGGTCGCATGGGGCTTAGCCCGCGCGATGTGCTCGGATACGCCTTCCAGGGCGGTGGCGGCTACGGCGACCCCCTGAAGCGTGATCCAGCCGCGGTGCTGGCAGATGTCCTGAACGGGCATGTCAGCGTCGAGGCTGCGCGTGAGCAATATGGCGTGATCATCGTGAACGATCAGGTTGCCGCTGCCGAAACGGAGGCTAAGCGCCATGCGATCCGGACCCGACGGCTTGGCGGCGACGCACCGCAAAGGGTTGCGAGTGCGGGCGAGATGCAGGCCGCGAACGGAAGATTCCGGTGTGACTGTGGCTGTGATCTCGGCCCAACCAACGAAGCCTGGAAGGTGAAGGCGCGTAGTTATTGCGTGGAGCCCTCGTCGTACGGCCCGCACATCCGCACCCACGCAGATTTGGAACTGCGCGAACACGTCTGCCCCGACTGCGGCTCTCTGCTCGAAACCGAAACCGTGCGCAAGGGCGACGCATCACTCGTCACGTGCCTGATCGACATTGCCGATGAAGCGGACGCTGCGGCCTGACTTGGAGAAAGTTATGAATCATTATCCTGACAATGGCGCTGTTATCGTCACCGGTGCGGCGCAGGGTATCGGCCGGCGGCTGGCACTTAGCTTGGTCGCCGAGGGCGTCGACGTCCTGATCGCCGATTGGAATGTCGATAAGGGCGAGGCCGTGGCACTTGAGGCGACACCTGGCACCGGCCGCCGGCTCTTCGTTCGAACGGATGTCGCCAGCGAGGAAAGCTGCCGTGGCGCTATTCAGGCGGCCCTTGAGGCCTTTGGCGGGGTTTTCGGCCTGGTAAATAATGCTTCCATCTTCTCGACGCTCGAAATGCGTCCCTTCTGGGATATTCCGAGTGACGAATGGGACCGCGTGCAGGCCGTCAACCTGAAGGGCGTATTCAATATGACGCGTGTGGCTCGCGAGGCGCTGGTGGCTTCCGGGGAAGGATCGGTCGTCAATATTGCGTCCTCGACCATTCATTTCGGCCGGCCGAACTACGCCCATTACGTCTCTTCAAAAGCCGGCGTCATGGGCCTGTCCCGGGCAATGGCGCGTGAACTCGGCGCGTTCGGCGTGCGTGTCAACACACTGACGCCGGGCCCGACGTTTACGGAGGTGGAGCGGGCAACCGTCACTCCGGCACAGAAGGAAGCGATGATCGAGCAACAGTGCCTCAAACGGGCCGGCGGGCCGGATGACATTGCGGACGCCATTGCATTTCTGCTCTCGCGACAGGCGCGCTGGGTGACCGGCCAGCTGCTGAATGTCGATGGCGGCATGATCACACACTGACGATCCGATGGCGCCTAGCGCCACACATTAACAGGAAACATTGTCATGGCTTACGTGACCGTATCCGATCGCATGCTGATCGGTGGCGAGCTGGTGCACGGCTCGACCGGGGAGTTCGACGACTCCATCAATCCCGCGACCGAAGAAATTATCGGTCGCTCTCCACGCGGCACACGCGAGGACGTTGCCCGTGCTGTTGCGGCGGCGGAAGCCGCCTGGCCCGCCTGGGCGGCGTTGACACCGGCGGAGCGCGGGGCGCGCCTGCGGGCCTTCGGCACCGCGCTGAAAGCGCGGGCGGAAGAGATCCTGCATGTCGAAGTCGCCGATACCGGCAACACGATCACGCCGATGCGCGGCGATGTCGGCATGGCTGTGGAGAGCCTGGATTATTATGCGGGGCTCATCCACGAATTGAAGGGCCAGACCATTCCGGCGACCGCCGAGAATCTGCATATCACGCTGCGCGAGCCCTATGGTGTCGTCGCCCGGATCGCACCGTTCAATCATCCGCTGATGTTCGCTGTCGCCCGCACCGCCGCCGCGCTTGCCGCCGGCAATGCTGTCATCGTCAAACCGCCGGAAACCAGCCCTCTCTCTGCCCTCGTCCTGGCGGAAGTTGCGTGTGAGGCATTGCCGCCCGGGGTGTTCAACATCCTGACGGGAACGGGCGCCACCGTTGGAGACGCGATTGTCCGCCATCCCGATATCAAGCGCATCGCCTTTATCGGTTCTCCTGTGACGGCGCGCGCGATCCAGCGGGCAGCGGCCGAGGTTGCAGTCAAGCACGTCACGTTGGAACTGGGCGGCAAGAACCCGCTGATCGCATTTCCGGACATGGACCCCGACGTGATCGCCGCTGCCGCCGTCAGGGGTATGAACTTCACCTGGCAGGGGCAATCCTGCGGTTCGACCAGCCGCCTTCTGTTGCATGAGGATATTCACGATGCCGTGCTGGCGCGCGTGGTCGATCGCGTTGCGGCACTGAAGGTCGGCGACCCCGCCGATCCGGTCTCCGATATGGGGCCGCTGAACTCTCGTGTGCAGTATGACAAGGTGCTGTCCTTCTTCGAAACGGCCCGTGGGGACGGCTCGCGGTTGATGACCGGAGGCAGGCGGCCTGCCGGCAGAGGCTTCGAAAAGGGCTTCTGGGTCGAGCCGACGGTTTATGCCGACATCAAGCCCGGCATGCGGCTCTGGCAGGAAGAGGTCTTCGGTCCGGTTCTATCGGTTGGTCGCTGGAAGACCACGGAAGAGGCCATCTCCCTCGCCAACAGTACGGAATACGGCCTGACGGGCGCCGTCTGGACCAACGACATCAGAAACGCGCTCAACGTCGCCCGCCGCGTGCGCTCTGGCCACATGTGGATCAACGGCTGTTCCAGCCATTTCCTCGGTGTTCCCTTCGGCGGGATGAAGAATTCCGGCGTCGGTCGTGAGGAGGGCATTGAGGAGATGCTGTCCTACACCGAGGCGAAGACCATCAACATCATGCTCGGCTGATAGGCCGGGCATGAAAGAATCCGACCTGTTTTACAGCCTTGCCAAGGATTACGCTCATGTGTTCGCCTAACAATCCGCATCAGCCCATCGCCGTCGCGATTACCGACACTGCCGAGGCGGGGCCAGCGCCATCCCCACAACTGATCGAGGACCTGGTGGCGGCCAACCATATCCTTTTCGATCAGGGCGTGGTTGATGGCTTCGGCCATGTCAGCGTACGGCATGACAAGCGGCCGGACCGGTTCCTGCTTGCCCGCAACATGGCACCGGGCCGTGTGAGCCGAGAAGATATCGTTGAGTTCACTCTCGATGGCGATGCGGTGGATGCAAACGGCCGCAAGGTCTATCTCGAGCGGTTCATCCATGGCGAAATCTATCGTCGCCGGCCGGACGTCAAGGCGGTGGTGCACAGCCATTCCCATGCCATCGTGCCGCTAAGCATCGTCAAGAATTACCGCATGAAGGCCGTGTTTCATATGGCCGGTTTTGTCGGGCAGGATGTGCCCGTCTACGAGATTCGCGAGGCTGGTGGCGATGCAACCGACCTGCTCGTCAGCAACAATGATCTCGGGCGTGCGCTCGCCGAGAAATTTGATGCCAGCGATATCGTTCTGATGCGCGGCCATGGTTCCACCGTCGTTGCCGACAGTGTCCAGCGCGCGGTCTACCGAGCGATCTATGCCGAACTCAATGCCCGCTATCTGATGGACGCCACGCGGCTCGGCGAGGTCGTCTATCTCACCGAGGGGGAATGCCGCGCGGCAGCCGAGAACATCGAAGCGCAGGTTCATCGGCCTTGGGATCTCTGGGTCGAACAAGCCCGTACCCGGCGCTCGGGTCTGGAGCAGGAGGAGGAAAAATCATGACAACGAAGGATCACGCAGCGGTCAAGAACGCTATGCAGCCGGACGATACGCCGGAGCTACGCGAACTTTATGCCGGTTTCGAGCGCGAGCATCTGAAGCCCCTTTGGACTCAGCTTGGCAATCTCATGCCGATGCATCCCAAGCCCAGGGCAGTGCCGCATGTGTGGAAATGGGCCAACCTCTACCCGCTTGCCAAACGCTCCGGCGATCTCGTGCCGGTTGGGCGCGGCGGCGAAAGGCGAGCGCTCGGACTGGCCAATCCTGGTCTCAAAGGCAATGCCTATGTGAGCCCGACGCTCTGGGCGGCCATCCAGTATCTAGGCCCGAGGGAAACCGCGCCCGAACATCGCCATGCCCAGAATGCGTTCCGCTTCGTGGTGGAAGGCGAAGGCGTCTGGACGGTGGTCAATGGCGACCCCGTCCGCATGAGCCGAGGTGATTTCCTGCTGACGCCGGGATGGCATTTCCATGGGCATCATAACGACACCGACCAGCCTATGGCCTGGATCGACGGGTTGGATATTCCCTTTTCCTACCAGAACGATGTCGGCTTCTTCGAATTCGGTTCCGAGCGGGTGACGGACTATGCGACGCCGCGTTTCTCGCGCGGCGAGCGCTTGTGGTGCCATCCTGGGCTGCGTCCGCTGTCCGGTTTGCAGAATACCGTCAGTTCGCCGATCGGTGCCTACCGTTGGGAGCACACGGACAGAGCCCTGACCGAACAGCTCCTTCTGGAGGACGAAGGCCAGCCCGCAACGGTCGGCCAAGGCCATGCCGCCATACGCTTTGTCAATCCGACAACCGGTGGCGACGTCATGCCGACCATTCGCGCCGAGTTTCACCGGCTGAGGGCGGATGCGCAGACCGCACTGCGTCGTGAGGTGGGTTCTTCCGTCTTCCAGGTATTCGACGGTAGCGGGTCGGTCCTGCTCGGTGGCGTGGAGCATCGGCTGGACATCGGTGATCTGTTTGTCGTGCCGTCCTGGATATCCTGGTCGCTGCAGGCCGAAACGCAGTTCGATCTGTTCCGCTTTTCGGACGCGCCTATCATGGAGCGCCTGCATTTCGACCGCGCCTTCGTCGAGGAAGAACCGAGATGAGCGCGAAGGAACGTCCACAGGACGAGCGGGAAGCACTCGCTGCGCTTCAAGCCCGGCAGGGAAAAGGCGCTCGATACGATTCACCCGCTTCACCGGCTGCCGAGCTTCTGTTGGCGCGCCGAGGAGCAGCCTACTTCGCTCGCAAACTCAACGAACTTGACGATATAGCGCTCGACGGCGGTTCGTCCCTGAACGGGGTTGGTCGTCGGTTGATTGTCGCCCGTGTCGGGTACGAGGCCCGCGCCATGGCGCGTATCGCGGAAGCTGCGCGCGAAGGACACGGGGAAGAAAGTCTTGGCGATCCCGAACAGGAGCCCGATGACGAGATCCTCGGTACCTGCCTTCCGGCGCACGCGTTGCGCTATCTCTTCGAGCATGCGCAGGCCCATCTCAATGTCGAATGGCGCGACCTGACGGATGCGGCATGGGACCATACAGTCGTTTCGCTGAAGGGCCGCCGGGTGACGCCGAGGCAGACGGTTCGCGAACGAGCCGTCACGCTTTGGCTCAGTGCCGTGGCCCTTGGGAATGGCGGCCGATTAAGCGACATCCCGGGCGAGATCCGGCCAGCGAGCATCAGTACGAACGATCAACAGAGCTAATCGCGCCTCGGCGAGCAATTCCATGGCGTCGCGTGGGCGACCAGACAGGAGAACATCAATGACGTCCCGCAAACTGTTTCCGTCTCCGGCATTTCCCTCCATCGCGGTCCTTGGCGAAGAAGCGACCTATCCCGTTCATCGCATTTTCTGTGTTGGCCGCAACTATGCAGAGCATGCCACAGAAATGGGCGTGGAGGTCGACCGCGAGGCGCCCTTCTACTTCCTGAAGTCGCCACTTTCGGTCGTGAGAAGTGGGCTGACTCTACCCTATCCGCCGGGTACCGCAAATTTCCATTATGAGATGGAACTGGTGGTCGCCATCGGTGGGCCAGCCTTCCGTCTCCGTACGGACGAGACCGCGCCTGTCATCTACGGCTATGCTGCTGGGCTCGACATGACGCGCCGCGATCTGCAGCTTGATGCGCGCGCCAAGGGCCGGCCGTGGGATCTCGGCAAGGATTTTGAACAGTCGGCGGTGGTGTCGGACATCGTCAAGGCGGCGGATTTCAGTGCTGTCGGAAAACAGCGCATCCGTCTTGAGGTGGATGGCGCCATTCGCCAGAATGCGCGTCTATCCGATCTTGTCTGGTCCGTGCCCGAAATCATCGCGCATCTGTCGGGCTTCTACCATCTTGATGCCGGCGACCTGATCTTCACAGGTACGCCTGCAGGCGTCGGCGCGGTCATGCCGGGCAATGTCGTCGTCGGGGAAATCGAGGGTCTTCCCCCTGTATCCCTGACAATCGGGGAGGCCGAAGCATGATTCTGCACGGCTACTTCCGCAGCTCAGCAGCCTATCGCTGCCGCATCGCCTGCAACCTCAAAGGCGTTTCATACGACGCCGTTTCCGTCCATCTGCGGCGAGGCGGCGGCGAACAGAATGCGCCGTCTTACCGCACACTCAATCCTCAAGCCCTCGTGCCGGCTCTTGAGGTCGACAGCACAGTTCTTACGCAATCGCTCGCGATTGTCGAATGGCTGGATGAAACTGTTCCCGAGCCACCGCTCCTGCCGGCGGATGCGATTGGTCGCGCCCAGGTCCGAGCCTTCGCGCTGGCGATCGCCTGCGATATCCATCCGCTGCAGAATCTGCGGGTGCTGGATTACCTGAGGACAGAACTCGGTCAGCCGCAGGAAGGACTCGACGCCTGGTGTCGCCGGTGGATCGGCGACGGGCTTGCCGCTTGCGAAGCTCTGCTGACAAAGACAGATAGAGCCGGGTCTTTTGCTTTTGGCGCCCGCCCGAGCCTCGCGGACATCTGCCTTGTCCCGCAACTTTATTCCGCAAACCGCTTCGGCGTCGACCTCTCGGCCATGCCGCGGCTCGTCGAAATTGGGCATGCCTGCGATGCGTTGCCGGCCTTTGTGTCCGCGCATCCGTCCCGTCAACCCGACAGCGAATGAAGAGAACTACACCCGTTGCGAACGCACGGACTGCTTGTGGAGGAAACATCATGTCCAAACAGCTTCCCATAATCATCGCCGGAGGCGGCATTGGCGGCCTTGCAGCGGCCTTAGGCCTCGCCCGCAAAGGGTATCGCTCCATCGTTCTGGAGAAGGCGCCACAACTCGGCGAAATCGGCGCAGGTATCCAGCTTGGGCCAAATGCCTTCCACGCTTTCGATTATCTCGGCGTCGGCGACATGGCGCGGCGCATGGCTGTGTACATAGACAGCCTGCGCTTCATGGATGCCATGACCGGCGAAGAAGTCACGCGCATCCCGCTCGACGATACGTTTCGCACACGCTTTGGAAACCCCTACGCAGTCGTCCATCGTGGCGAACTCTTCGGTGTCTTTCTGAGGGCTTGCAAGGAAAACCCGCTGATTGAGTTGTGCGTCGGCTCCGAGGTGAAGACCTATGATCAGGATGGCTCCAGCGTCACAGCATTCTTGGCCAATGGCGAAACGGTTGTCGGCAGGGCTCTGATCGGGGCCGATGGGCTCTGGTCGAACATACGCCGCAAGCTTGTCGGAGACGGCGCCCCTCGTGTTTCAGGGCATACCACTTATCGCTCCGTCATTCCGATCGAGGAGATGCCAGAGGACCTGCGTTGGAACGCGGCAACACTTTGGGCCGGCCCCAAATGCCATATCGTGCACTATCCTCTTTCCGGTTGGAAAACCTTCAATCTGGTGGTGACATATCACAACGACGCAGCGGAACCGGTCGCGGGCCTGCCGGTCACGAAGGAAGAGGTTGCCAAAGGTTTCGCGCATGTGGCTCCGGTCGCTCGTCAGGTCATCGAGCGCGGCAAAGACTGGAAGCTCTGGGTTCTTTGTGACCGAGACCCCGTGTCGAATTGGGTTGATGAGCGAGTTGCACTGCTGGGGGATGCGGCACATCCGATGCTGCAATATTTTGCCCAGGGAGCGTGCATGGCGATGGAGGACGCCGTCTGCCTTTCGGCGGAGCTAGAGGGAAATGAAGTGAGCATCGAAAGCGCTCTGCTCGCCTATAACTCGAAGCGAGCACTTCGCACGGCTCGCGTTCAGCTTCAATCACGCGAGATTGGTCAACACATCTATCATCCATCTGGCGCCCATGCGCGGCTTCGCAATGCGATGATGAGCGCGAAAACCGCAGATGACTGGTATGATTCAGTGGCGTGGCTTTACGGGACCACAGGTCTCGAAGGAGCGGTCTCGTCAGAGCTCATGAAGTAGTTGCTCTGCCCAACTGGGGGTGCCCGATTTTACTGTCTCAATCCAGACACTCAGGAGCTGGAGAATCTGGTCGAATATCTCCAGCCAGTGCGGGTCATTTGTGATGCGACCAGCCAACCTACTCACCAATTTTGTGGCTTCTATGTTGACCCATAGTCCATAGGGTATGCGTCTAAGAGGAATAATATATTTTTCTTTATGAGGCGGGCGGCCTATTCATCGCCATACGGTCGGAGGATAGGGCCGAACAAGGGAGGAAAACCAATGCGTCATCTGCTGTGCGCTGCAATAGCGCTTGCAATACTGTCGTCTCTCTCCGTCATTGCGAGGGCGGAAGTGGTGGTCTTGCGCGCTATATCTGCATTTCCAGTGAACCTTGAGTTCACCAAACAGTTTCAAAAATTTATCGACCGAGTGAACGAGAACGGTAAGGGTGTGGTCTCGATCCAACTCGTGGGCGGCCCCGAAGTGATACCGCCGCAACAGCAGGATACGGCGCTGCGTAACGGGGTCTTTGATATCCAGATGGGGCCTGCGTCCTACTATAACGGCACAGTGCCAGAGGCCGACGCACTTTTCGGCGCGACCGTCGATCCTGTGGAAGCGCGCAGAAACGGCGCGACGGATCTGTTGAACCAGATATGGCGCAAAAAATTGAATACCGAATTCATTGGTTGGCAAAGTGGCAATGTCCCATTCTACATCTATCTCGTGGATAAGCCGAAGTTGGCCGAAAATGGCACTCTCGACCTTTCCGGCATCCAGATGCGTTCGACGCCGGCATATCGCGAATGGTTCGAAGTGTTGGGAGGTAACAATGTCATGTTGCAGACTTCGGACATGTTCACGGCTCTTGAGCGCGGAGTCGTAAAAGGCCTTGGCTGGCCTGCGATCAGCTTCACTGATATCGGCGTCCACAAGTTTTTAAAGTATCGCGTTGCTCCTCCGGTCTGGCAGCTTGACCTCGTTATCATGATGAATTCCGCAAAATGGGATGGGCTGTCCGAGGAAGCCAGGAACATTATTTCCACCGCGGCGATCGAGCACGAAAAGCAGTCACAGAAGGACTTCGCGGCCATCGCCAAGAGAGAGCTGAAGATTCTTCAGGACGCCGGTGTGCAGACCGTCGAAATGCCTGACCCGGCTATGCACCGGAGGATCGCGCATGATCTTGTCTGGAAGCGGTTGGAGGAACGAGACGCGACCAATGCCGCCGCTCTGAAAGAGAAGCTATATCAAGACTAGACCGACATCAGGGCGGAGGAAAAGTTGTCATGTCCAAAATTTTGCGAAGCTTCACGAGGGTCTATGACGGGCTGGTGTATTCGATGGCGTGGCTTGCCGGTGCAGTCATTGGCGGGACGTTTCTGGCGATCATAGTTGACGTCTTGTTGCGTAATGCAGGCCTGAAGACACCCGCCTGGACGAGCGCGTTCTCTGAATATGCCATGCTCGTGGCCGCTATGGCCGCCGCACCACTTGTCATCCGTGAGCGCGGGCACGTTTGGGTTGAGGTCATCACAACCGTCACAGGGCCGCGCTTCCAACGGGTGCTGGGTCTGATGGTGTTGGTGCTATGCATCTCTATCTCGCTGGTGATGGCCTGGTACGCTACAGTAATGGCGTTCGACGCCGGTATTCGTGGAGAGGTCGATATCCGCTCGATCATTATGCCGCGCTGGTTTCTCTATTCGGTGCTCGCGGTGGGCTTCACCTTGTGCGCGACAGAATTTGCCAGATTCATCGTCCGCGGCGAAGATATGTACGCCCGATCGTCGCTGCCGCAGGGAGGTTCGTGATGCCCTGGTACGAAGCTGGTGGCTTGCTCATCGGGACTATCCTCATCTTCATGGCCTTGCGGATGCCCGTAGCCATGGCATTCCTCACTGCAAATCTGGTCGGAGCCCTCATCTTTATTGGCGGCGAGGTCGCAATTATGCAACTTGTCGCAAATGCGACAACATCGGTAACCACCTTCACGCTTGTGCCAGTACCGCTTTTCCTCCTGATGGGGGAGTTGTTCTTTCATACCGGTGTGGCTTTGCGTGTGTTTGACGCAATCGACCGCCTATTGGGGCGGATTCCCGGACGGCTTTCCTATCTGACGGTAGGAGGCGGGACGTTGTTTGCGGCACTGTCCGGTTCGAGCATAGCCAACATTGCGATGCTCGGATCGACACTGTTGCCACAGATGGAGGCTCGCCGATACAAACCAGTTTTGTCGGTGGGGCCAATTATCGCAACTGGCGGCCTCGCGATCATGATCCCTCCATCAGCGCTTGGTGTCCTGCTCGGCAGCATCGCCCAAATCGACATCGGCAAGCTCCTGATCGCCGGGATCGTGCCTGGGTTGCTGTTGGCTTCCGCTTACGTCGCCATCATTGCATATTGCACATGGCGGGATCCGGAGGCGGCACCGCGCTACCCCGTTGAGCCCTTGCCACTTGCTTCCAAGCTGCGCCTTGCAGCGACAAATGTGCTGCCGATGGCGAGCGTAATCTTCATGGTTGTCGGATTAATCATCTATGGTATTGCGACCCCCTCCGAAGCGGCTGCCTTCGGCGTCCTCGGCGTTTTGATCCTGGCACTCCTCTTTCGTTCATTGACATGGGAAAGCGTACGCAAATCCCTGCTGGGAACGGTCAGAGTCACCGGCATGGTCTTTCTGATCATCGTGGGTGCGTCCACCTTCAGCCAGATGCTCGCTCTTTCGGGCGCTTCGAGCGGACTGATCAGTTGGGTGACGACGCTTTCTTTTCATCCACTGTGGGTTTTGGCCGGCATGCTGATGATCGTATTTGTGCTCGGCATGCTCATGGAATCGGTTTCGATTATAATGCTGGTTGCCCCAATCTTCTTTCCGCTGGCTGCCGGGCTCGGGTATGACGCCATTTGGCTGGCAATCCTGATACTCCTGATGTTGGAGATCAGCTTGGCCACACCACCATTCGGCATCGGTCTGTTCGTGCTGGCAGGCGTTGCTCCGCGCGGTGTTACGCTTTCAACCATTGTGCGAGCATCCTTGCCCTACATCATTGCGGCGTTGCTGATCGCCTGCCTTCTTATCGCCTTTCCCCAATTGGTGACGTTCTTGCCGGGCCTCATGGGTTAATGCACATGGGTGCATCCCTCCGTTGCAGACCGCTACGGCTTACATGCAAGGGAAAATGTGCTGCCGGTGGCGTCGCCTTCCCGGGAAAAGGGGTACGATAGTGCCATCGGCGTGAATTTTCAGGCGTCGATCAACAAGGAGATGTCTCTCAAGGTTGTGATGGCGTCAGCACGAAGCTTTCGATGGTCCTCTGCGGTGAGATGCTTTCTGTGAAGAAGGAAGAGATTGGCGATTGGGCCATGGGTCGAGACGAAACGCTGGCATTGGCGTGCCGATGGGTATGCCTTCGCAAAGAGAGAGAGCCCGCCCCGCCGACATGGAGTTTGTGCTGCATGAGCCATACGGCCGAGAGCAGGGTAATCTTCCAGCCGATGACGGCTTCTGGATTGGCGTCCGATGAGAAAGGGCGGCGGTACACGCCCGATGTGACAGGTTCGAGCCAGCCTTGTTTGATGTAGCCTGAGACGGATTGCCGGGAGATCGTGTGACGTCTCATCCACCCCATGTCCACCAGGAAACCGGGGGGACTTGCTGAAGGAGCTGTTTTGCTTTGTCTCTGACTGTCTGCTCATGTTTGACATTATGGGCACAGGTTGAAAGCGAGCGCGACCGATGCTTTACAGAATCGCCATTTTGTCAACTCATGTCTGACTGTCAGCGTTGATTTCAAAGTCAAGCGGGCAGCGTGCCCTCATCTTGGCTGGCGATTGGCCGAAAAAAAAGGCCATCGGAAAACCGAGGCCCTTGAAGTGTGAAGGTCAAAAACCTCCAGAGGGGAACAGCTGATGCGATGGAACTGGGAGGGTCGACATAGCGGCGGAAGGACTGGACTTTGCGATCCCTTTTGGTGACGGGCGCTGGCATGGAACACAGGCCTTCAAATTGTTTGAGGCCCCGTTTTCAGCATTATGTTTGGCTGATATCGCACTTACCCTTCATGAACCGACTGACGTTGCGTCTCACACACTGTTGCGCAGTTATCGTCCTGACGAATGGGGACGGTGGTTCGAGGCGCGAAAGCACCTCAATCCCGATCTGTTGATAATGCTGTAGTCTTTGATTATTCGATTGTCGGAATGGAGGCGACTTTGCAAGGCGCTGGAATTGCTTTAGCACCTCCGCTGCTGTTTTCACTCTTGTTTACATCGGGCTTGATCGAACAACCCTTAGATATTTCCATCAGATTAGGTGCCTATTGGCTTACCAAACTGCAATCTCGTGAAATGAGGTCGTCCATGCAGGCTTTTTCAGATTGGATATTTTCCCAGATAGCAGCGCAGCACATGGGAGAAAACATTTCCTGACAAACGTTCTTATCGTTTTGAAAGCCCCATTGGGTACGAGAGACGGAGCACCTCCGTTCATGCGCTTAGCCAACGCACAGCCACTCAACATTAGTTGAATGTGAAGTGGTGAGAAGTTCAGTCGCCACCCCGTGGTTTGATGTGACCGCAGCTTCGTTAACCGACTTGCTGCCGTCACATCCGCGTGATAGTTGCGTCTCCTGCAAATTCTAAAGCATGTCACCCCAAAATGGGAACCGGTTTTGGGATAAAGATATGCTTTAAAACAAAGACTTAAAGCGTGTCATGCGGGTATGATGAGATGCGACACGCTTTAGGAGCACGCCATGGAACGACTGATCGAACGCAGCCTTTTCGCCAGTCGCTGGCTGATGGCACCCATGTATGTTGGCCTCGCTTTGGCGCTGGTCATTCTGGTGTGGGTTTTCATGGTCGAGCTATGGCATTTAGCTTTGATTATCCCGTCAATGACGGTCAATGATGCGGTTCTTGGTGTGCTGGCTCTGATAGATCTCAGCCTTGCGGCCAATCTCCTCTTGATCGTGATTTTCGCAGGCTATGAAAATTTCGTCAGCCGCATGGATCTGGCCGATCACAAGGACCGACCAGAGTGGCAAGGCGAAGTGGATTTCTCGGCGCTCAAGCTGAAGCTTGTTGCTTCAATCGTTGCGATTTCCGGTATCCACCTTCTCAAGGTCTTCATGGACGTCGCCAAATACTCCGCCGATCACATCAAGTGGATGGTCATCATTCATCTGGTTTTCGTGATTTCGGGCGTGCTTCTGGCGGCCATGGACTGGATCGCCAATCACGGCAAGACGCTCAAGAAATCCAAAGTTCAGTCTTAGAGCGCCGTGCGCTCTCTTGGGCGCACAAAGGTCGCTCTAACAGATTAAATTTACTGAATAATTTTACCTTACAGCGGTTCCAGTTAAGACTGAATCGTTGGAACCGCTGTAATTAATTGTTTTTACGCATTATCCTACGCAAGACCGCTACGCACTTTTTGCTGGAAATGCTTTAAACTGATTGGAATTATGCAGTAATCAGACTGCTATTGCGTCGGCTTCGCGCAGACGATAGCCGACGCCTGTTTCCGTCAGAATGTAATGTGGTTGATCGGGAGATTTCTCGATCTTCTGACGCAGCTGGCGGACATAGATGCGCAGATATTGCACATCGGCTGCCGGTCCCCAGACATGACTTAGAATATATTGATGCGTCAGCACCTTGCCTGCGTGCTGCACGAGCAGGCGCAGGATTTCATATTCCTTTGGTGAGAGCTTTATCTCTGTCTCATCCAGTTTGACGATGCGCCTGACCAGATCGACCGACAGACCATTGCTTTGAAACACCGGTTTCTCGCCCTGCTGATGCAACTTGTGGCGCAGAGCAACACGCGTTCTCGCTGTCAGTTCCTTCATGCCGAAAGGCTTGGTGACATAATCGTCGGCCCCAGTTTCGAGCGCCCGCACGATGCCTACCTCATCGGTGCGACTTGAAAGAATGAGGATTGGCAGCGTCAGCCCCTGTTCGCGCCACAAACGCAGAAGCTCATGGCCATCCGTATCCGGCAGGCCAAGATCAAGCAGCACAAGATCAGGCTTTTCGCTGTCCAGAAGTGCCGATGCTTCACGCGCGTTGGTCGCTTCAACGACAGCGTAACCTTCGCTCGTAAGCCCAACCCGCAGCAATTTGCGAATGGGTGGCTCGTCATCGACCACCAGAATTTTGGGCTTAGGGTCGTTCATATGATCCTGTCTATCTCTTGAACCGGCAAGGGTACGGCGATTGTAAAGCGAGCACCCGAACCGTCAGCCCTGTTTCCAGCCCGAATGGTTCCGCCCATTGCTTCGGTGAAACCACGCGCAATGGAAAGACCAAGGCCCGTTCCTGCCTGCACGTGATCGCCTTTACGAACGCGATAGAATGTATCGAAAATCCGTTCAAGATCGATCTCGGGAATGCCGGGACCATGATCGCTGATTTCAAGCGTCACATGGCCCTGTTCGACATGCGCTTCAAGAGCGATTTCTGAACCTTGCGGCGCATATTTTGCGGCATTATCCAGGAGATTGAACAGCACCTGCTCGAACAAAACCGCATCAAGCCTCACCATGGGAAGGTCGGTTGGCACCGCCACCTGAACTTTATGATGCGCCAAAATCTTGGTGGCACGATGAAGCGCTGTACCGACAATATCACCGAGATAATACAGCGACAGATTGGGTTCCATAGCACCCGATTCAATCCGCGTCATGTCAAGCAGATTGGCAATGAAGCGATTGAGCCGCTCGGATTGTTCGACAATGGTCGAGAGCAATTCAGTTCGATCATTATCCGGCAGTGAACCAGAATAGTCGCGCAATGTGGTCGCCGCACCCATGATGCCCGCAAGCGGGGTTTTAAGATCGTGCGATATCGAGGTGAGAAGGGCAGAGCGGAGTTTGTCGGCTTCTGCTGCAAGCTTCGCCCGTTCGACATCGCCAACAAGCTGCACACGCTCGATGGCAATGGCTGCCTGATCGCTTAAGGCCTCAAAAAGTCGTTGCTGTTCTGGCGTAAGAATCGGCCCCTGCCGATCATTGTCGAGGCCGATCACACCGACCGACGTCCGCGCGGTTTTGAGCGGAAGATAAAGCCGTTTGGCGCCGGGTAGGGTATCAGCCCCGCGCCCGGCTGGCAGTTCATGCTCCCAGGCCCAATGTGCCGCAGCAATATCAGCATCGACAAGACTGTCATCGGGCGGATAGCCCGCGCGAACGGCGATGCTTTCGCCTTCCGGCAGCAGGATGACGACCCGTACCTTGAGCATGGAGGCTATCTGAAAGGCTGTGGCCCAAAGCACATCGTCGAGCGATCCGGTTCCCGCGAGCTTTTTGCTGAACAGATAAAGGTCCTCCGTCATGTGTGCACGCTGGCGTGCGGCGGTGGCCTGTCTCTGGACACGGCTTGCCAGATTGCTGGCAACGAAGCTTACAAGCAGGAAGAATGACAGCGCCACCACGCTTTCGGGATCGGCGATGGATAGCGTGTAGAGCGGGGATAGGAAGAAGAAATTATAGGCAAATGCGCTTAAAACCGAGACAAACAGCGCTGGCCATAGACCAAGCGTGACCGCAACACCGAGAACACCGACAACGAAAACCAGTGCGATGCTTCGCACGTCGAGAAACTGATCGAGCAGAAGCCCAACACCAAGCGCGCAAGCTGTAACAAGAGATGCTGCGAGATACGGCTTGAGGTCATATCCGGTTGAATGGCTGACGGTTTTAATGCTTCGTGCGGAACCGGCATTGTCACGGTCAGCGGCAGCGGTGATATGAACGTCGATTGCGCCGGATTGGCGGATTAGTGCGTGGCCGACCGAGCCTTCGATTGCCTCACGCCAGCGCGGCTTGGCCGATTTTCCGGCAACGATGTGCGTAAAATTATGCGTTGAAGCATAGCGCACAAGTTCCTCAGCAATGCTTTGGCCGGGAATAATGATGGTCTCGCCGCCAAGCTGCTCGGCAAGTCGCATGGTTGCCGCAAGCCGATCCTTGGCTTCATCGGAAAGACTGGCGGAACGCGGCGTCTCGATATGAATGGCAGCCCAGGGCGCACGCATCCGGTCGGCAAGCCGCCGGGCATAGCGGACCAGTGAAGCGCTGTTTGCGCGCTGGTCGACCGCAACAAGCACCCTATCACCGGCAGCCCATGGCCCCTGTATGGCATTGGCGCGCATGTGGGTCAGCAATTGCTCGTCAACCCGCTGTGCTGTGCGGCGGAGTGCCAGCTCTCGCAAGGCAGTCAGATTGCCGGCAGAGAAATAGTTGCGGATCGCGCGTTTAGCGGTTTTGGGCAGATAGATTTTGCCCTGATCGAGCCGCTTGATGAGATCATCGGGCGTAAGATCAATCAGTTCAATATCGTCGGCCCGGTCAATGATGCTGTCTGGCACGGTTTCGCGCACGCGGATGCGGGTGATCTGCGCAACCACATCGTTGAGGCTTTCGACATGCTGGATATTGAGCGTGGTATAAACATCGATCCCCCGTGCCAGAATTTCCTCGACATCCTGATAGCGCTTGGGGTGACGGCTGCCCGGCGCATTGGTGTGGGCCAGCTCATCCACCAGAACCAGTTGCGGCTGTCTTTTAAGGATCGCGTCGATGTCCATCTCATCGAGCCGATGGCCATGATAGGAAATTTCGGTGCGGTTGATGATTTCAAGCCCATCGAGAAGCGCTTCGGTTTCCTTGCGCCCATGGGTCTCGACAACGCCGATCACGACATCAACGTCGTCAGCCTTGCGCGCGCGCCCGGACATCAGCATTTCGTAGGTTTTACCGACGCCGGGAGCTGCTCCCAGAAATATCTTCAGACGGCCACGCGTTTCGCGCTCCGCCTGTTCAAGCAGCGCATCGGGGGAAGGCCTCATATCGCTAAGGCGAAGATCGTCCGATACCAAGCGTTGTTTCCTCGAAATAAGATGGCGGCGGGAAAGCCCGGCGTTAGAGCGGTTCCGGTTTTAACAGACTGGTTTTAACAGAATTGTAGGAACCGCTCTATCTTCTCGTTTTTAGCGTTATCCTAAGCAAAACCACTTCGCACTTTTGCTGGAAATGCTTTTATCCATTCTAGTTACTGCCCGTTCTGTCCAGAACAAGATTGAGCTTGAGCACATTGACCACCGGCTCGCCCAGAAAACCAAGCTCTCGCTGTTCGATCTGCCGTTCGACGATACCGCGAAGACCTGCTTCATCAAGGCCGCGCGCTTTGGCAACACGCGCTACCTGAAATAGGGCTGCTTCCGGCGAGATATGCGGATCAAGACCGCTTGCCGATGTTGTGACGAGGTCAACCGGTACCTCAGCGTTGGGATTTCCTTGCCTGAGAGCATCCGCATCGGCTTTGATGCGTTCGATCAGTGCCGGATTGGTTGGCCCAAGGTTGGAGCCACTGGAACTGGCTGCATCATAACCTTCCTTGCCTGCCGCAGAAGGACGGCCATGGAAATAGCGGTCGCCTGAAAATTTTTGCCCGATCAGTTCGGAGCCGATTACCTTACCATCTTTCTCGATCAGGCTGCCATTGGCCTGTTGCGGAAAGATAGCCTGCGCAAGACCAGTCATGCCAAGCGGATAGATCAACCCGGTTATGACGGTGAGGGCAACGATCATGACGAGTGCTGGACGAAGTTGTTTCAGCATTTTTTTAATCCTAGAAGCATTTCCAGCAAAAGTGCGAAGCGGTTTTGCGTGGGATAATGCGTAAAAATAAAGGGATAGAGCGGTTCCGACGATCCTGTTTTACGGGAGCCGCTCTAAACCAGGCCCATTGCGACGATTGCGAGATCAATGGCCTTGATGCAGATGAACGGAACGATGACACCGCCAAGGCCATAGATCAGCAGATTGCGCGACAGCAGTGCGCCTGCCCCAACGGGTTTATATGTGACGCCCTTCAGCGAGAGTGGGATCAGCGCTACGATGATGAGAGCGTTGAAGATGATCGCCGAGAGGATCGCGCTTTGTGGCGTTGCAAGCCCCATGATGTTGAGTGCGCCAAGCTGCGGATAGAAGGCGAGGAACATCGCCGGGATGATCGCAAAATACTTGGCAATATCATTGGCAATCGAGAAGGTCGTGAGCGCGCCGCGTGTCATCAGCAATTGCTTGCCAATCTCGACAATCTCGATGAGCTTGGTCGGATCGCTGTCGAGATCGACCATGTTACCGGCCTCTCGCGCGGCAACCGTACCGGTATTCATAGCAACACCGACATCAGCCTGTGCGAGGGCAGGCGCGTCATTGGTGCCGTCACCGCACATGGCCACGAGCTTGCCCTTGGCCTGTTCCTCACGGATGAGTTCGAGCTTGTTTTCAGGCGTTGCCTGCGCCAAAAAATCATCGACACCAGCTTCTGCGGCAATTGCAGCTGCGGTCATCGGATTATCGCCGGTGATCATTACCGTGCGGATACCCATGCGACGCAGTTCAGTGAAGCGCTCGCGGATGCCGCCCTTGACGATATCTTTGAGGTGAATAACACCGAGCAGACGACCGTCTTTGCTGACGGCCAGCGGCGTGCCGCCGGATTTGGCGATCGCGTCGGCAATGACTTGGAGTTCGTGAACGGTTTTTTCATCAGAGGTTGCGTTTTTCAGCACTGCATCAACCGCGCCCTTGCGGATTGACGATCCATCAATATCGACACCGCTCATCCGGCTTTGTGCCGTGAAAGGCACGAAACTGGCATTGAGGCTCTGCATATCGCGGCCGCGCATGTCGTATTTTTCCTTGGCCAGCACGACAATGGAACGGCCTTCAGGCGTTTCATCGGCGAGCGAGGCCAATTGTGCTGCGTCCGCAAGTGCGAGTTCATTCACACCGCTGACCGGCATGAAAGCGGTTGCTTGACGATTGCCGAGTGTGATCGTGCCGGTTTTGTCGAGCAGCAGGGTGTCAACGTCACCGGCTGCTTCCACCGCACGACCGGACATCGCAAGCACATTGAAGCGCACCAGACGGTCCATACCGGCAATGCCGATTGCCGACAGAAGCGCGCCGATTGTGGTTGGGATCAGCGTCACGAAAAGAGCCACCAGCACGATGACGGGGATATAGCCGCCAGCATAAGAAGCGAAGCTTGGGATTGTTACGACCGCCAGAACGAAGATCAGCGTCATCCCTGCAAGCAGGATGTTGAGGGCGATTTCGTTCGGTGTCTTCTGACGTTCAGCGCCTTCGACAAGGCTGATCATCTTGTCGATGAATGTCGAACCCTGTGCTGCAGTGATACGAACCTTAATCCAGTCAGACAAAACCTGCGTGCCGCCTGTAACCGCTGAGCGGTCGCCACCGGATTCACGAATGACCGGAGCGGATTCGCCGGTGATTGCTGCCTCATTGACGGAAGCGACACCTTCGACGACTTCGCCGTCAGACGGAATGATGTCGCCTGCTTCAACGAGTACCAGATCGCCGACCTTAAGGCTTGTGCCCGGCACGGTCGTAAAATCCCTATTGCCTGCATTGCCGAGCAGCTTGGCCTGCGTTTCCGTGCGAGTGCGGCGCAGGGATTCAGCCTGTGCCTTTCCGCGGCCTTCGGCAACGGCTTCGGCAAAATTGGCAAACAGCACCGTGAACCAGAGCCACAGCACGATCTGGAACGAAAAGCCGATATTGGCTCCGCCGGTCGCAACATCCTTCAGCAGAAGAACGGTGGTGAGCAGCGAGACAACGGCCACGACGAACATGACCGGATTGCGCGCAAGGCTTCTGGGATTGAGTTTGCGAAACGCATCGCCGATGGCGGGAATAAGGATGCGGGCATCAAGCATGCCGGTTTTAACTACTTTGGCGGATTGGGACTTGCTCATAGGGAACTCCAGAAAAGCGGGCCCAGAAATTCTGCAGCAAAGACGATCATCAGCACTGCTGCGAGGATGAGGAGAATGAGGTTTGAGGGGCTAATCATTGGAACGTCTGCCCGTTGATCAGCGCCCCGTTGGTCATCGAAAGATGTTCGGCCACAGGTCCGAGCGCCAGCGCAGGGAAGAAGATCAGACCACCCACAACGAGAATGACGCCAATCAGAAGGCCGACGAAAAGCGGTCCATGCGTCGGGAATGTGCCGGCAGATTCTGGCGCTGCCTTCTTGGCAACCAGAGAGCCTGCAATTGCCATAGCAGGAACAATGACCAGAAAGCGGCCCATCAGCATCGCAAGACCGATGGTGATGTTGTACCAGGGCGTGTTGCCCGAGAGGCCGCCAAAGGCCGAACCATTGTTGGCCGTACCTGATGTATAGGCATATAGGATTTCTGAAAAGCCGTGCGGACCTGGGTTGGCAATTGATGCAAGGCCGGTCGGAATGACCGAGGCAATAGCGGTAAAGCCAAGGATCGACAGCGGCAGGCAGAGGACGGCTAGCATGGCCATCTTCACTTCTTTGGCCTCGATCTTCTTACCCAGATATTCCGGTGTACGTCCGACCATCAGACCGGCGACGAAGATTGCGACAATCACAAACAGAATGATGCCGTAGAAACCTGCGCCCACGCCGCCGATGATGATTTCGCCCAGCATCATATTGATCATCGGGATCATGCCGCCAAGCGCCATCATACTGTCATGCATGGCGATAACCGCACCGCAGGATGCAGCCGTGGTGACCACAGCAAACAACGCCGACATGGTTATGCCGAAACGGGTTTCCTTGCCTTCCATGTTGCTGCCATCAATGCCAAGTGCATGGATAAGTGGATTACCCGCAGCCTCTGCCCAATAGCAAATGGCAACACCTGCCACGAAGAGTACGCCCATGGCGGCGAAGATTGCCCAGCCCTGCTTCTCATTGCCGACCATGCGACCAAACACATTGGTAAGGCTTGCCCCAATGGCAAAGATCGCGACCATCTGGATCATATTCGAGATGGCATCGGGATTTTCAAACGGGTGCGCGGAGTTGACATTGAAGAAGCCGCCGCCGTTGGTGCCGAGCATCTTGATGGCAAGCTGTGAGGCGACGGGCCCAAGTGCTATGACCTGTCGTGCACCTTCAAGCGTGGTGGCTTCGACATAGGAGCCGAGCGTCTGCGGCACACCAAGCGCTACAAAAGCCAGTGTCATGACGATGCATAACGGCAGCAGGATGTAGAGGATGCAGCGTGTGAGATCGACCCAAAAATTGCCGAGCGTCTTCATTGATTTGCGCGAGAAAGCGCGAATGAGCGCAATGGCAATGGACACACCCGTTGCAGCCGAAACGAAGTTCTGGACCGTAAGGCCTGCCATCTGGGTGAGGTAGGACATGGTGCTTTCGCCGCCATAGTTCTGCCAGTTGGTGTTGGTCACAAAACTTGTTGCTGTGTTGAAGGCAAGGTCCGCCGGTACATTGCTCATACCCATCGGGTTAAAAGGCAGAGAACCTTGCGAGCGCTGCAGAAAGTAAAGAAGCAGAAAGCCTGCAAGATTGAACAGCAGCATGGCGGCGGTATAGCTCGTCCAGTGCTGCTCTTCGCGTTCGCTTGTACCTGCTAAGCGAAAAAGCCCCCGTTCGATGGGAACAAGGACAGGCGACAGGAAGGTGCGCTCCCCTGTGAAAACGCGCGTTATATAGCCGCCAAGCGGCTTTACGAGCGCGATGATGATCCCGCAAAAGATGAGGATCTGTATCCATCCATTGATTGTCATGGTTTTTCCCAAGCCCTGATTAGAGCACCGTGCGCCCAATCGGGCGCACAAGGGGCGCTCTAACACTAAATTGGAACATAATTTTTCCTGAAACTGATCCCAGTTTAAGGAATTATGCTCTGGCCTCAAATCGACTGCTTATTCAGAACCGTTCTGGACGAATGAGCGCGTAAAGAAGGTAGGCGGCAACAAAAGCCGCGACCAAGGCGCCTGCGATATATTCAATCAGCATGGCGGGTTCCTCAAAGCCTCTCGCAAAGGCGCAAATAGCCAAGCAACATTGCGAAAAATGCGATGCCGATACCAAGAACGGCAATATCCATTGTCATTTTTGAATGCCCCTGGCTTGATTGCCTATGGGGCTCCCTGTTTCACAGCGGGCATTATGTGGCGCACGCGCATAGGGTTTCGAGAGAGGAGAAAAGGCTGAAAAATAAAAAAGTCATATATGTGTTGGCGTCGGGTGAGGGCCAGAACGCATCCCGAAAAGTCGGACTCGGTTTTCGGGATGCGTTAAAACAAAAAGCGCGCCACAGAAAAAGGCGCGCTTTAGATTTTCTCCCAGTTGCGGATGCGCTTTATGGGTTCAGATCGTCAAAAGCCTTTGTGAGCGCATCTTTTGGGCTTTTGCTGGCAACAAGGCTTGCCAGAAGAATGCGCGCCTGACCGGGGCGCAGGGTCTGCGAATGCACAGCACCGGCTGCAACCAGATCATGACCGCCACCACCGCCACCATAACCTGGCACCAGCACGCCGGTTGGAACGCGGCTTGAAACCACGACCGGGATATTGCGTTTTGCGCATTGCTTCACAGCTTCAACGATTGTCGCATTGGCATTGCCGGAGCCGAGAGCTGCCAACACTATGCCATCGCACCCTGCCTGAATGCTCGCCTGAAGATGCACATCATCACAGCCCGGATGGATGGCCACGATATCGATGCGTATAGCACTGACAGATGCAGGGAGGTTGATTGCATCAGGGGCTTCAAGATCGCGAACCGACCTGAAAGCATCGGCATGATCGCTGCTATATTTGAATGCACCCCATGCAGGCACGATCCGGCCGCCAAAGGCGATAAGCACGCCTTTTTCCCCATTGGCCGTGTCTGCAGCCAGATGGATTGCGGTCGTCAGATTGGATGGACCATCCGCATTGGGGTGATCGGCAGTGAACTGCGCGCCGGTGAAGATCACCGGCTTGGAAAGATGGCGCTGAAGATGCACGAGCAGCGCCGTTTCTTCCATGGCGTCAGTGCCATGCAACACGACAACGCCATTGATTTCCGGGTCTGCGATCTGCGCTTCAACAGCATCGCTGATGGTCTGCATGTCGATCAGCGTCAGGCTGGATGAATCCTTCGCCATCAGATCGATGGGGCGCAATCGTGCATCGACATGGCCCAGTGTTGCAAGCAGATCGTCGCCATTCAGCGTCGGCGTGCTTGCGCCATCTTCCCCGCGTTTGCTTGCAATAGTTCCACCGGTGGCGATGACCGCCACCAATGGTTTGAATTGCCTGTTATTCACTCTTTCCCCTCACTCAGCTGCTTTTCTTTGTATCAGCCGCGCGTTGTTCCGCCAGACGATAGATTCGGTCTCGCAGACAATACCAGCCAATAACCAGTGCGGGTATAATGATAATCAGCGAACCGATGGTGTAGGAGCCGACAGGATAGTCCGCAGCCATCAGAACCAGAACGCCGAAGAGGAACAGAAGCGTCAGAATGCCGGTGTAAGGTGCGCCGAACATCCGGAAATCGGGACGGGCAATTTCACCCTTGCGTGACAGATGCCAGAGCTTGAGCTGGCAAAGGATGATCACACCCCAGGCAGTGATGATGCCGAGCGAAGCAAGATTGAGCGCAATTTCAAAGGCTGCGGCAGGCACGACGGCATTGAGTGCAACACCGATCGCTGTGACGACAGCGGTGACAGCAATGCCACCATAAGGCACGCCATTCTTGTTCATCTTGGCAAGTGCTGCCGGTGCCGAACCCGAAACAGCCATCGAGTGCAGAATGCGTCCGGTCGAATAAAGTCCGGCATTAAGCGATGACAGAACCGCAGTCAGCACGACGAGGTTCATGATGATATCCGCACCCTGAACACCGATCTTGCTGAAGAAGGTTACAAACGGGCTTTCACTACCCGAATAAAGCGTATGCGGCAGCAACATGGTGAGAAGCAGAACCGAGCCGACATAAAAGACGATCAGGCGGAAAACGACGGTGCGGATTGCGCCGGGCATGATCTTGCGCGGGTCTTCGGTTTCACCCGCTGTCGTGCCGATTAGCTCGATCGAGGCATAGGCGAAGACGACGCCCTGTATGATCACGAGCGCGGGCAAGATGCCGTTGGGGAAGAAGCCGCCACTCTCACGAATGAGATGGAAGCCGGGCTGATGGCCGTCAATCGGTGTGCCGGATACGACGAAGTAAATGCCGACAGCTAAAAAGATTACCAGCGACAGCACTTTGACGAGGCTGAACCAGAATTCCAGCTCACCGAAAACCTTGACCGAAAGCAGGTTCATCGAAAGCACGAGAACCAGTGCGGTCATTGCAAACATCCACTGGTCGATACCTTCGAGCCATGGAACATAATGCTTGAAGAAATTCATGTAGAGCGCGACAGCGGTCACATCCGCAATTGATGTCATGGCCCAGTTGAGCCAGTACATCCAGCCTGCCGCAAAGGCCATCTTCTCGCCGTAGAATTCACGGGCATAAGAGACGAAGGAGCCGGAGCTTGGGCGATGCATGATCAGCTCGCCAAGCGCACGCAGCACCAGAAACGCGAAAAAGCCACACACGGCATAAACGAACACAAGTGACGGGCCAGCCTGTGCCAGACGTCCGCCTGCACCAAGAAACAGACCCGTACCGATTGCTCCCCCGATGGCAATCATCTGGATCTGACGCGGCTTCAGTGCCTTGTGATAGCCGCGATCTTCTTCGGTGAAGACTTCGCGTTCGGCCGGTGTGGCCTTGATAAATTCCGTTGTCATCGCTCCTCCCTGAGAGCTCGGTTTTGATGAGGTCATCGCTTTATGCAGTGCTCACAAGGGAAAACAGCAATCCCGAAGCTGTCAAAATACATGGGGCTCAAATGCGACCCGGCAATGCATCTTCAGTTGTGCTTTGACGCATATTTTTCTGACACGACCAAATTCTCGCAAAACGAGCCGGTCCTGAACATGCCTCAATGGTTCCCTGTTGAGTTTCTGTAAGGCTGCATGACAGATTTAATGGGGGTCTTAACGCATATCGGAAAAGGCTAGTCAAGTTAACAAGTGTGTTGACGGCTACCGTAAGGAGGAGTAACCGAGTTAAATCTGTCAGACAGCATGACAGATAATACCGTTTCGAGTTCAGGAGGAAAACGTGGTCGGGACGCGCGTTGAACATGATCTGCTCGGTGCAAAGGAGGTGCCCGCAGATGCTTACTGGGGCGTCCATACGGCGCGAGCAGTGGATAATTTTCAGATCACAGGTGTAAGCATCGGGCGTTATCCTTATCTGGTCCGTGGCCTGACTTTCGTGAAAGAAGCGGCAGCGCTCGCCAATCACGAGCTGGGCCTTTTGAGCCGCCAGCATTTCGATGCAATTGTCAGTGCCTGCCGCGAAATTCGTGACGGCGCGTTGCATGATCAGTTTGTCGTTGATGTCATTCAGGGCGGTGCGGGCACATCCACCAACATGAATGCCAACGAGGTGATTGCCAATCGTGCGCTGGAATTGCTGGGGTATGAGAAGGGCGATTACGCGCATCTGCATCCAAACGATCACGTCAATCTCAGCCAGTCGACAAATGATGCCTATCCGACCGCCATCAATGTCGGGTTGATCGAAGCGATTGACGAATTGGCTGATGCCATGGAAATTCTTCAGGCTTCGTTTGAGCGCAAGGCGCGCGCGTTTGACAAGATGCTGAAGGTCGGGCGCACGCAGCTTCAGGATGCTGTTCCGATGACGCTCGGTCAAGAGTTCCGTACCTTCGCGGTGATGCTCGGCGAGGATCGCTTGCGGCTTCTGGAATCGGCCAAGCTTCTGCACGAGATCAATCTTGGTGCCACGGCAATCGGCACCGGGCTTAACGCGCCGAAAGGCTATGCTGCGCTTGCCTGTGAGCATCTTTCGGATCTGACCGGCCGTCCGCTGGTCACGGCCAGCGATCTTATTGAAGCAACCCAGGACCCCGGCGCTTTCGTGCATCTTTCGGGTGTTTTGAAGCGCGTTGCAGTCAAGCTTTCCAAGACCTGTAATGATTTGCGGCTATTGTCCTCTGGTCCGCGTGCTGGCATTGGCGAAATCAACTTGCCAGCCGTTCAGGCAGGCTCCAGCATTATGCCGGGCAAAGTCAATCCGGTAATCCCGGAAGTGGTCAATCAGGTAGCTTTTGCGGTTATCGGCAGCGATATAACGATCACCATGGCAGCCGAAGGTGGTCAGTTGCAGTTGAATGCTTTCGAGCCGATCATCGTGCGCTCTTTGTCTGAAAGCATCAGTCATCTTGGTGCGGCCTGCCGCCTTCTTGCAGAACGCTGCGTGGATGGCATTACCGCCAACCCCGAAATCATGGCGCGCCGTGTGGAAGAATCCATCGGTCTTGCCACAGCGCTTAATCCGCTGATCGGCTACTATGCTGCCACCAAGGTTGCGCAGGAAGCGCTTGCTACCGGGCAGACCGTGCCTGAGGTCGTGCTTGCGCAGGGGCATATGACCGCCGACGAATTGCAGCAGGCACTCAAGCCTGAACATCTCGCCAATCTGGTGGTTGAAACCTGATAACCGTGTGAAAGGTTCGCCTGATCTTTACTCCGGCGAGCCTTTTTCTTTGGCGATGATCGTCGTGACGGCCAGCTTCACTTGTCCGAGATGGTTCTGCATCGCAAGACGTGCCTGTTCCTCAGAACCAGCCTTGATAGCCTCGGCAATCTGGCGATGCTCGATATTGGAAGCCTCACGCCGACCGGCCATCAGATTGACGAGTTCCGATTGGCGTGAAAGTGCGACGCGGGCATCTGCAACGATCTTCCCAAACATCGCATTGCCTGACGCCAAAGCAATCATGCTGTGAAACTCGGTATCGAGCAGCACCCATTTATGCGGATCGGTCTGCTTGTCCATGCGGTCGCAAAGATCGATCAGCTTGGCCAGTTGCTCTTCCGTATGGCGTAGGGCTGCCCAGCCAGCTGCCGGCACTTCGATGAAAGGGCGAGCTTCGATAAGATCGCGCGCGGAATAACCGCCATAGCTCAGTTCCGGTCCAGGGGAGGTTTTGAGTACATAAGTGCCGCTACCGGTGCGTGTCTGGGTGAGGCCAAGTGTTTGCAAAGAACGTAGCGCCTCGCGCACGATGGGGCGGCTGACACTGTATTTTTCGGCCAATTGGGCTTCGGAGGGCAGACGTGTTCCAACGATCAGCCGTCCGGTCGTGATCGCAGAGCGGATATCCTCGAACACGATTTCAGCCGCACTTTTCCGATTTACCGGACTGCTATTGGCCAACCATTCAATCACGACGCCGAACTCTCCCACTTCTATGCAACTTGTCTAACAGCTAGGCAATTTATGACAACAGGGCAACAAATGTTTCAAGCAAGTTGTGGGTTTAAGCGGAACTTGGACCACGTCTCCCAAAAGTGGGAACCGGTTTTGGGGTAAAGACACGCCAGAGCGTGTTGCGCATAATCGCACCCATGGCGCTCGCTCTAGATTCTTTTAATTCTCGCATGTTCGCGAACGTTAAATGAATCCATTTAACTGCGACATGCTTTAGCGTTTGAGGGCGTGATAGCGTCCGTGATGATAGACGAGCGGCTCTCCCTCGCCAGTGACGATCTTGAGCGCACGGCCAATAACGATGGCGTGGGTGTGACGCTCGATGACCTCTTCAACCTCGCAATCGATAGAGGCAAGCGCGCCTTTCAGTGCCAAGGCGCCGCTTTCGAGTTCATACCACTCAGCTTCGGCATAACGCGCCGCACCTCTTTCGCCATTCCGGCCTGCAAAACGGTCGGCTATGGCCTGCTGTTCGCCCGAAAGAATGTTGAGGCAGAAATGACGTTCTGCATTAATTGTCGGCCACACCGATGCAGTCAGATTGATATTGACGATGATTGTCGGTGGTTCGACCGAAAGAGCGGTCGCAGACGTGACGGTTGCGCCGGTCTTGCTATCACCGGCTCCTGCGGTCAATACGCTGATGCCGGCAGCAAGCTGTCGCATCGCAGCTTTCAATTCATCCGCCGTGGCCGTATCGGGCGGTAAATCAAGCGCTGCTGAGTTCAGTCTGTTCGGGTGTGCCATCAATCATGCCAACCGGAAACGTTGGGAGCGCTTCCGGCCTTTTGTTTGGGGGAATTCAGTATTGTAGCCGCAACGCATTCTTGGGAGGGGGCGATGCGGCAACTGTCTTTATGTATGCTTTATTTCAGGCCGAGCAATATTGAGATGATCACGTAATGTCGAGCCCGTATATTCAGTGCGGAACAGACCACGTTCCTGCAGGATCGGTACAACCTGTCTGTGGAAGTCTTCAAGACCGCCCGGGAAATAAGGTGGCATCACATTGAAACCATCTGCAGCTTTCCCCTCAAACCATTCCTGCATCCGGTCGGCGATCTGCAAAGGCGTGCCAAGCACGATGTGATGGCCGCGACCTGCGGCGACGCGAAGCGCAAGGTCACGGATTGTGAGATTCTCACGTCGTGCCAGATCGCGCAGAAGTTCTGCACGGCTGCGAAGCTGATCGGAAATTGGCAGATCAGGCAGCGGACCGTCGAGATCATATTCGGCAAGGCTATGGCCGATGCGCTCTTCGAGAAGCGGCATGGCGCTCTTGATATCTGTCCAGCGGTTCAACTCCTTGAGCTTCTCCGCAGCACCTTCGAAACTATCGCCGATCACCGGCATGAAACCGGGCATTACCGCAACGCTGTCCGGTTCGCGACCGGCCTTCGCCACGCGTTCCTTCAGGCTTGCATAGAAGCCCTGCGCTTCGGCAAGGCTCTGCTGTGCAGTAAACACGATATCAGCAATGCGCGCTGCCAGATCCTGACCGGGACCGGATGAACCTGCCTGAATGAGAACCGGATGGCCTTGTGGGGAACGCGGAATGTTGAGCGGACCCTGCACCGAATAGTATTTGCCTGCATGGTTGAGCACATGCACCTTGTTTGGATCGGCATAGACGCCGTTTTCCTTGTCTTTCGGGAAAGCGTCGTCATCCCAGCTATCCCAAAGACCGCGCACGACATCGACGAATTCTTCAGCCACCGCATAGCGCTCGTCATGCTCAGGATGGCTTTTCGAGAAGTTGTTTGCCGTGCGGGCATACGACGTGGTGACGATGTTCCACGCAGCCCGTCCGTGGCTCAAATGGTCGATAGACGCAAAGGCGCGCGCCGTATGATAGGGTTCGCCATAGGTGGTCGAAGCTGTAGCTGCCAGACCGATCTTGTCTGTGACCATCGCAAGTGCAGAAAGCAGCGTCAGCGGTTCAAAACGCGCAACCATCGATGGGTGAGCGTCAACGCCGCTAGTCAGGCCGTCAGCCAGAAATATCATGTCGAATTTCGCGTCTTCCGCTTCTTTCGCCACGCGGCGCAGCAGATCGAAATTCTCGCTGCCCGCTTCTGCATCCGGGTGCCGCCAGCCCGAAACATGGTGGCCTGCGCCTTGCAGGAAGAGGCCGAGATGCATTTGTTTCTTGGTCATGTCTTTTACTCCGGGGATTGGTTGAGCCACGAGATGAGCTTTTGCAAGTCGTCTGCGCTGGTCATGGATTGGACGAGGTCCGGGATACCTGCAAAGCGCGGATTATCCTTCGTTGCGTCCTTGAATTTTTCGATTGGATCGCTGATGCTCGGCAGACCATCGACACGCTGCGAAAGCGTCGAGCCCTCCTTGAGCGTTACATCGATGATGACAAAGCGGGTTTTAGGATCGGGCGAGAGCCGCGGCGCATTCTCGTCATGGCGTCGTGTTACCTTCGCCGCAAGTTGTGCCAGATCGGCATCCACCGGACGATCATCGAAATGAGCAATCGCCAGCTTTCCGTCGCGCAATGCTGCCGCAAAGATATATTCCGGGCTGAACCGCGCATCGATGCCCGTCACAGGCCTGGTCGTCACAAGTGCAGCATCGCCGCCGGGCGGAAAGGTAATCGAAACCGCTGCGATCTGATCGGGCTGCAAAGCTTTCTCATTGCGTAGTGCCAGAGCGCCAACGCCAACCGGATGGGCGGCGGTGCAACACGGGAAGGCTTTGAGTGTCAGTCCCGGCACGATGATCTGCCATGGCTCACCCCAGCCTTGCGTCACGCGCGATACTTCGTCTGCACCAAAGGCGAAGGCTTTGAAAAAGCCGTTTGTATTGTCAATGAAATCAGGCGCACCAAGGAAACCGGCTTCGGCCAGTCGGGCGGCAGTGAGACCCGCACGCGCGGCAAATCCTGCATGAAGCGGTTTTGCATCATAACCAAATTGCAGTCGAAGCCCCGCCGATTGTGTGGCGGCCAGACCGAGCGCAACGGCAGTGGTCGCCGCATCGAATTTGAGAAGATGCGCAATGGCTGCTGCAGCTCCGATGGTGCCGAGCGTTGCGGTTGCGTGAAAGCCGGTTTCATAATGTTTGGTGCCCATGGCAAGGCCAAGACGCGCCATGGTTTCAAGCCCGACAATATAGGCGGCAACAAACGCGTCTGCACGGACGTTGTTTTCAGCTGCAACGGCCAGAAGGGCTGGGACAATGGCAATTGTCGGGTGTCCGCGCACGCTGCCATGCACATCGTCATAATCAAGCACATGGGCCGCATGGCCGTTGATCAGCGCTGCCGTGAAAGGATCGGCTGTGCCACTAGTTCCAATCAACGCGACATTGCCGCTGGCACCCAGAACCTTTCTGACAAGAAGCGTGCTGCGATCATTCGCTCCGCCAAGCGCACAGGCAAGAAAATCAACAATTGCCGTGCGAGCAACAGCGATTGCCTCTGGCGATGGTTCAGAGCCGATAATAGCCTGACTTAGGGTCTTGGTTACATGATCGGTCATGTCAGATCCCTTCGCCACCTTCATTGACGCGGCTTGCATTGCCACCAAGCCCGTTGACGAAGGCGCTTATGCGTGGGTTCGTTGACTTATAGAAAAGCTGCTCTGGCGAGCCTTGTTCGATGATGCGACCGTTTTCCGTGAAGACAATCGTATCGCTGATTTCTTCGGCAAAGCGCATTTCGTGGGTTACGAGAATGCTGGTCATGCCTTCTTTGACGAGATCGCGAATAACCGAGAGCACCTCGCCGACCGTTTCTGGATCAAGTGCGGAGGTGACTTCATCGAACAGAACCAGTTCCGGCCGCATGGCGAGCGCGCGGGCAATGGCGACGCGCTGTTGCTGACCGCCCGAAAGCTCACCCGGATAGGCATCCGTCTTGTGTTCAAGCCGCACTTTTTTCAGCAGTTCTTTTGCGTGGCGCTCGGCTTCGGCTTTAGGCGTACGCAGGATTTTGACCGGTGCAATGGCGATGTTTTCCAGAACCGTCAGGTGCGGAAACAAGTTGAACTGCTGGAACACAATGCCGATGCGCTTGCGCAGCGTAATGCGTTCAGGTTCGGTTTTAAGCTCGTCCACGCGGGTTGAGCCCACGGTGATCTTGCCCGATTGTGGGATCAGCAAACCGTTGATGCAGCGTAGGATCGTTGATTTTCCTGAACCCGACGGCCCGATGATCGAGACTGCATCGCCCTTGTTGATCTTGAGGTCGATGCCCTTGAGCACTTCATTCTGCCCGAAAGACAGATGAACGTTCTCCAGTTCGACCAGTGTAGTTTTGGTGGTGTCGCTCATGTGAATTTCAGATCCTTGTCAGCGGGAGGAGAGCCGCTTTTCGAGCCGCTGCGTGAAGCGCGACACGGGATAGCAGAAGAGGAAGAACGCCATCAGCACGGTCAGATAGATGATGACGGTGAAGTCATTGCGCTGGACCGCGGTGCTTGCATCGGTTGCCGAATGCAACAGCTCATGCACACCCACGAGCGAGGCCAACGCCGTGCCCATGGTGATGGAGGTATAAAGGTTCATCCAGGGCGGCAGCGAACGCTTGACGCATTGCGGCAGGATGATCCAGCGCAGCGATTGAAGGCGAGAAAAGCCAAGGCCCTGCGCCGCTTCCCACTGCGCGGTCGGGATCGACTGGATGGAGCCGCGGGTGATTTCCGCAATATGTGCACTTGCCGGAATGGCAAGGCCGACAACCGCTTTGATCCAATCGGGGAAAGCGATGTAATTGCCGAAGATCACCAGCTCGAACGGGAAAATATAGGTCGCAGCAAAGATAAGCACGAGATGCGGCGCGTTGCGGAAAATCTGCACATAGGTCACAGCCGGTGCGCGGATGATCTTGTAAGGTGCCAGCTCCATGATGCCGAGCAACACGCCCGCAAAGGTGCCAAGCGTGATCGCAAAAACGCTGATCAGCACGTTCATGGCAAAGCCTTTGCCAAGATAGGGCAGCCAGTCGAGCCAGACCTGACCAAGCGACGGATCAAGATAGAACCAGAGTGCAGTGGCCAGAATGATGGTCGTGAATGTAAGGGTCGCAGGCGACAGCCAGATGCTGGGCTTTTGTTCGATAGCGATGTTCATTGGCCATATCCCGGAATTGCAAGGCGCTTTTCAAACCAGTAGCCAACGCGCGCGACGATCAGATTGATGGTGCTGAAGAACAGAAGAATGACCAGCATCAACTCGACCACATTATCGCGCTGTGTCCAGATCAAGATCGAAGCATAAGTGATTTCACTGACCGCAATGGCCGAGCCAACTGTCGTGAGTTTCACCAGATTGACGAGGTTATTGACAACAGCCGGAAGTGCCGTGCGGATTGCCAGCGGCAGCTCGACATAGATCAGCACCTGAAACGAATTGAAGCCGATGGCGCGTGCCGCTTCGATCGTTGTGCCGGGAACAGCTTCAATACCGCCGCGCAGCGCTTCCGCATGCAGGGCTGCAATATGCAGACCCGTGATCGCAACCAGCCAGAAGAATGGTGTGAGTGGATTGTTCTGCGCGCCTCCAATGGCGTTGGAAATCAGCATATTGAGCACGAGAAAGCCGCACATCAGCTGAACGAGTGTAGGCGTATTGCGGGTGAGTTCGACATAGCCGCGTACCGGCACCGACAGCCAGCGCTTGCCGGACGTCAGAGCGCCTGCGAACAAGACACCGAAAAACAGGCTTAGTGGAATGGTGATCGCGACCAGCTCAAGCGTCGTGACCATGCCATTGAGCCACATATCAAGCTCATAGCCACTATTGAGAAATTCATAATTGAGGCCGATTGCGCTGGTGAGCTCGATGAAGCGCGAAATCAGAGCTTCTTTCATTGAAATGATCCGATTGCGTTTTAGAGCGTTGATCTGTTTGCATAAGATCAGCGCTCTGAAATTGCGGACGGATGAACCGCCCGCAAATATTCTGACAAGGTAGCGTTTTGAGGCTTACTGGCTCTTGAGCTTGTTATGCTCTTCTTCGAGATAGCTCAGGTTCGGCAGACGGTTTGCCTTGGCAATCTCGATCATCTTGCCCGATGCGTGCAGATCGCGGACGATCTTGTCGAGAGCGGCTTCCGTGTCGTTCTCGTCCTTTTTCAGCCAGATGACTGAATCCGAAGGGATGAGGTCGGTCGGGATCAGGATGCCATAATCCTTCCACTCCTCAGCACGGTCCTGAAGCATCAGGCCAAGTGTAGCGCTGACATGCACGGAAACGTCGCAATTGCCGCCCTTGAGCGCCAGCATTGATTCCGGCTGGCTTGGCAGCGCCTTGACGTTTGCGCCATATTCTTCAATCAGCGGCTGGGTGTAGTTGGAGCCCTGCGAAACGCAGGCGATCTTACCTTTGAGGTCTTTCCAGTCCTTGATGCCGCTATCCTTGCGGCCAATCGCTGCCCCACCCATACGGTCATAAGGCGTCTTCACATAGCCGAGCGACTTGGCGCGTTCTTCCGTATATTGCATGTTGGCGATCAGAATATCGACCTTGCCCTGCTGGAGGAACTGCACGCGGTTTGGCGGCGTAACGGTCTGCGTTGCAAGTTCCACGCCGAGGCCTTTCGCCAGTTCCTTGGCGATATCGATGTTAAGGCCCTTCTGTTCCTGCGTCTTGGAATCAATATAGCCGAACGGTGCGCCTGAAAGGATGATGCCAACGGTCAGTTTGCCCTTGGCTTTGATGCGATCCAGTGTTGCGTCTGCATGGGCCGCACCCGACGCGGCAAGGGCCATGAGAGAGCCCGCAATGAGGGTCTTGGTGAGGTTTTTGACGCTGAGGATCATGGGGGACTTCCTTCGATTAAGCTGGCGCGAATTTACAGGAAGGAGAACCCTCTTTACGACGAACGGAATTCCATTGCTGGAAACAGAATTAGAATATCGTTCTAATAATTTTGAAAATTGGCATGAATTTCTGGCCTGCCGATTAAGCTACAGCTAAAAGAAGCCTTGTCTGGTCAGGTTAGTCCTGTATCAGAGTCTATTCAGAAGTTCAGACACGAATCCAACTATCCAGCTCTGGATAAATTGATAAGGTCTGTTCTGGAGAGCGTGCGGGTCTGGTTCGATGACATCCGTGCGGAATGAGGGACAACTACAGAAGAGTGACATTCATGTCTGTTCGGTTTAATCGGCTGATACTGGCCTTTACGACTGCGTTCTGCCTTGCGACATCATTCGGATTATCCTTTGGGGCTAGTGCTGCCGAAACACGACGCATCGAGACCACGCCCGATAGCGATTATTTCGGCTTCGATTTGAGAACCGAAAAGAATGTCTCGCTCGATCAGTGCAAAAGCATCTGTCTTGGCGATAATTCCTGTCTGGCCTTCACCTATAATCCGAAGGTCAAATGGTGCTTTCTGAAAGCCGATTTCAACAAGCTCAATCAGTCCGTCGGCTCTATCGCTGGAAAGGTTGTGACCGAAGCAAAGGCTGCCAAGGGCGAAGATCTTGGTGCCGCACCCGCCATCTCGTTCTTTGCCGCCAATCTGGTTGATGAAGCCCGTCGTCTGAAGCGCGAAATCAGCGGACTTGAAAGCTCTGACAGCCTGCGCGATCTGCGCAATGAGGCAGGCGCTGCTGGCATGAATGGCGATCCGCGCACGGCAATGGAAAAGTTCCGCCTGGCTGCCAGCATGTCCCCCGACGAAAGCGAAATCTGGGCCGGATATGCGCTGTCGGCGCTTGCGACCGAGCCGTCCAATGGCCAGGAACGTTCCAAGTTCCAGCGCGATGCGACGTCTGCCTCGTGGTTTGCCTACCAGACTTCACGCACCAAGGATGAGCGCGCGCAAGCGCTTGCCGTCATGGCGCAGGCACTGGAAAAACGCGATGCATCGCGCCCGGCATTGCAGGCCTATGAAGCCAGCCTTGATCTCGTCAATTCCGCATCCGTTCGTGCAGCCTATGAAGATCTGAAAGCCCGCAAAGGCTTCCGCATCGTCAACAACACGGTTGATAATGACAATGCAGCACCACGCATCTGCGCGCAATTCTCGGAAGAGCTGGTGAAAAGCGGTGTCGATTATTCTAGCTTCGTCAAGCTCGACAATGGTTCCCCGCAGGCGGTTGAGGCCAAGGATCGCCAGATTTGCGTTGAGGGTCTGGAACATGGCCGCAATTACACAGTGACGTTCCGTCAGGGCCTGCCATCGGCTGTTGGCGAAGTGCTGCCAGCCCCGGTTAATCTTTCGATCTATGTGCAGGATCGTGCGCCATCCGTGCGCTTTACCGGCGACAGCTTCGTGCTGCCTGCCAAGGCACGTCGCGGCATTCCGCTGGTCAGCGTCAATCTCGATGCGGCCAAGGTCAAGCTGTACCGTGTTGGCGACCGTTCGCTCGCACAGCTTCTTTCCGGTTATCAGTTCCTGCGCCAGCTCGACAGCTACGACCTCAGCACGGTTTCTGAACAGATGGGCGCGCCTGTCTGGGAAGGCGAGATCGAGGTTGCAGGCAACGAGCTGAACAAGGAAGCGACAACCAGCTTCCCGGTCGATGAAGCATTGCCGGAACGCAAGCCCGGCGTTTATGTGCTGACCGCCGAGCCGCTGGTCCAGAAGTCCGATGACGAATACGGCACCAAGGCAACGCAGTGGTTTGTCGTCTCCGACATCGGCCTTTCGACCTATACCGGACAGGACGGCATCAATGTGTTTGCCCGTTCACTGGAAAGTGCAGAACCGCTTAAAGGCGTTAAGCTGACGCTGCTTGCACGCAACAATGAAGTGCTGGGCGAAGCGACCACCGACAGCGATGGCCGCGCAACGTTCACGCCCGGTCTGACCCGCGGCACGGACGGCATGATGCCAGCGGTGCTGATGGCCAGTCAGAATGATGATGATTTCACATTCCTCGATATGGCGCGCGCTGGTTTTGATCTTTCCGATCGTGGTGTGACGGGCCGTGCAGTGCCCAAGGCGCTTGATCTTTATGCATGGACCGAGCGTGGCATCTATCGCGCTGGCGAAGTTGTGCATGTGGGTGCGCTGGCGCGCGATGATCGTGCTGAGGCAATTGACGACCTGCCGCTTACTTTCATCTTCACGCGTCCTGATGGTGTGGAAGATCGCCGTCTTGTTTCCGACAGCAAGCTCGCCGGTGGTCATGCTATTGATCTGACATTGCCGACAAACGCCATGCGCGGCACTTGGAATGTTTCGATCTATACCGATCCAAAACAGCCAGCGATTGCCACGCAGATGTTTCTGGTTGAAGATTTTGTACCGGACCGGATCGAGTTCGATCTGACGTCTGACAAACCAGAAATCGCCGTGGGTGAAACGGCCAATATCACCGTAGACGGTCGTTTCCTCTATGGTGCGCCTGCTGCCGGTCTTGCGCTTGAAGGCGAAGTAACACTTTCAACCAAGCGCCAATGGGACCGCTTCAAGGGCTATTATTTCGGTCTGGCCGACGAGGAACAGGGCGAAGCCACGCGCCTTCCGCTCGATGGCCTGTCGAAGGTCGACGAAAACGGCAAAGCGACTTTCCCGGTTGCTGTTGATGAGATGCCATCGACGACACGTCTCGTCAACGCAGCCGTGACCGTTCGTATGCGTGAAACCGGCGGTCGTGCGGTCGAGCGCAAAATCGATGTCGCTATCCAGCCGGAAACTGATCTCATCGGCATTCGTCCCGATTTTTCCGGCGATGAAGTCCCGCAGGGCGGAACGGCGAAGTTCAGCCTGATCGCATCTGACAGCAAGGGTGATCGCAAGGCGCTTGATGGCGCACAATGGTCGCTGGTCAAGATCGAGCGTAATTATCAGTGGTATCGCAGCGGCAACAGCTGGAATTACGAGCCGGTGACCTTCACCAAGGCCATCTCCAACGGCAAGATCGATCTGAAAACCGATAGCGAGGCTGAAATCAGCCTGCCGGTCGATTGGGGTCGTTATCGTCTGGAAATCGAAACTGCAGATGCTTCGGGGCCGACCACCAGCTATGAATTCGATGCTGGCTGGTATGTTAGCTCGACCTCGACCGAAACACCTGACGGGCTCGAAATCGCGCTCGACAAGGAACATTACGCAGTCGGCGATACGGCTGAACTGAAAGTGTCTCCGCGTTTTGCCGGTGAGCTGCTCATCACCATTGGCGCGGAAAAGCTGCTCAAGACAATCACCGCAAGCGTGCCGGAAGGTGGAACAACCATCGAAATTCCGGTCGGCGAGGATTGGGGTGCTGGTGCCTATGTCACGGCCACCCTGTTCCGTCCGGGCGAGGCGATCGAAAGCCGTATGCCCGCGCGCGCCATCGGTCTGAAATGGCTGAAGGTTGACCCGGCCGACAAGCAGCTTGCGGTCAAACTCACCCCGCCTGAAAAGATCGCACCACGCGGAACCCTGTCCATCCCCGTTTCAGTCGAAAATGCGGGTGGCGAGCAGGCCTATGTGATGGTAGCAGCGGTCGATGTTGGCATCCTCAATTTGACGCGTTACCAGCCGCCGAACCCCGAAAACTGGTTCTTCGGTCAACGTCAGCTCGGCCTTGAAATGCGCGATATGTATGGTCGCCTGATCGATGGTTCGCTCGGTGTTACCGGCAAGCTGCGCACAGGTGGCGACGGTGGCAATATGGCAGCCGAAGGCAGCCCGCCCACCGAGAAGCTGGTCGCGCTGTTCTCCGGTCCGGTTGAACTCGACAGCGACGGCAAGGCGATCATAGATTTCGACATACCGCAGTTCAACGGCACCGCGCGTGTCATGGCGGTGGCATGGACGAAAAAGGCCGTCGGTCACGCCGTTACCGATGTGATCATTCGCGATCCGGTGGTCATTACTGCTGGTCTGCCACGCTTCATGGCTCCCGGCGATCAGGCAAATATCCGTTTCGATATCGCCAATACAGATGCGCCGGACGGCAATTATCGTGTGAGCCTCGAGACCACCGATAATCTTGGTGTCGAAGTAGGCTCCTATCCTGAAACAATCGCACTTGCCGGTGGCAAACGACAGTCGATCAGCGTGCCGCTCAACGCGGTGGCCACGGGTGCCGGTGGTGTGACGATCCGGCTTTCCAACGATGCGGGCCTCTCGATCGAACAGGCTTTGGCATTGCCAGTACGTCCGGTCGATCTGCCGGTCACGAACCGTCAAGTCGTCAATCTCGCGGCCAATGGCGGAAGCCTCAAGGTTGATGGCGGTCTTCTGTCTGAAAGCCTGCTTGATGGTGCCTTTATCAGCGTTGGCGTCACGCGCAGCGCGGCATTCGATGTGCCAGCTCTGTTGATGGCACTCGACCGTTATCCTTATGGTTGCACCGAGCAGACCACCAGCCGCGCATTGCCGCTGCTTTATTTGAGCGAAATGGCGGCAGGCACCGAAGCTGCTGCGGGTCTGGAAAGTCAGGAAGAGCTTAAGAAGCGCGTTCAGGATTCCATCTTCCGCGTGCTCAACAACCAGTCTTCGAGCGGTTCGTTTGGTCTGTGGTCGCCGGGATCGGGTGATCTCTGGATGGACGCCTATGTGACCGACTTCCTCACGCGTGCTCGTGAAAAGGGCTATGACGTTCCGCAGCAGGCGATGCTTTCGGCTCTTGCCAATCTGCAGAATGCGCTCGGCTACACCACCGATGTCAAGGAACGTGGCAACGATATCGCCTATGCGCTCTATGTTCTGGCACGCAACAAGAAGGCTTCAGTTGGCGATCTGCGCTATTTCGCCGACACCCAGCTTGAAAACTTCGCAAGCCCGATGGCAACCGCGCAGCTCGCGGCGGCTCTCGCTCTTTATGGTGACCAGCCACGTTCAGAACGCGTGTTCAATTCGTCGCTCCAGCTGGCAACCAGCCAGTCCAGCTACGATTATAATCGCTCCGATTATGGTTCGCCTCTGCGTGATGGTGCGGCCATGCTGGCCTTGGCTTCTGAAACCAAGCCTGCACCGAAAGTGCTTCCTGCCCTCATCACGCTGGTCGAGTTCCAGCGTGAAAAGGCACGTTACCTTAGCACGCAGGATCAGGCATGGATGCTGCTTGCAGCACGCGGGCTTCAGGATGACAATGGCGCAATCAGCCTCGACATCAACGGCACAGCGCATCAAGGCGCGTTCTCCGAGCGTCTGAACGGTTCAGCGCTTGAAGCACAGCCTCTGGTCGTTACCAACACCGGCAAAGGCTCGGTCGATGCTGTTGTGACGGCGGTCGCACCGCCTGCACAATCTCTGCCAGCAGGTGGTGAGGGTTTCAACATCGAGCGCACTTACTATACGCTTGATGGCGAACCGGCCAATGTTACAGGCGTCAATCAGAATGAACGCTACGTGGTTGTTCTGAAAATCGACGATTTGCAGCAATGGCAGTCGCGTCTGCTTGTGACCGATCTGCTGCCAGCTGGTTTCGAGATCGACAATCCGGGCCTTGTTTCGAGTGCCGATCTTGGCAATTTCCCATGGCTTGAAAGCACACAGGCAGCGCATCTCGAATTCCGCAACGACCGTTTTGTGGCTGCTTTCGACCGCTCCGCAGGCGAGAAGAAGCCGATCACGCTGGCCTATGTCGTGCGTGCGGTGACGCCGGGGCTCTTTACCCATCCGGCAGCAACCGTTGAGGACATGTATCGTCCGCAATTTGCAGCGCGCACGGCAACGGGCATGATGGAGGTGGCAGCTCCCTAAACCGTGATCCCGAAAAGTGGGGACCGATTTTCGGACAAGATCATGGTCAAAAAGATGAAAAGGCGTTGGAAAATAGCCATTGGCGGTGCCGCGTTTCTCGGCATCTCAGCTTTGGGCGTGGTGGGGCTAGACTGGCTCGACCGCGCTTTTCCTCCCCCTTTGCCTGAACGGCTGACCATTTCCACCGAAGTCATGGATCGCGATGGCGCTTTGCTGCGCGCCTATGCAACGCCGGATGGTTATTGGCGGCTTAATACGCGCATTGAAGATGTCGATCCGAAATTCGTCAAAATGCTGATCGCCTATGAAGACAAGCGTTTTTACGATCACGGCGGCATTGATTTCTGGGCATTGGCGCGGGCGGCAACACAGCTTGCAGGCAGTGGGCGCATTGTATCTGGCGGCTCCACCCTTTCCATGCAGCTTGCCCGACTGATCGAGCCGCGTGAAAGCCGCAGCTTCGGTTCCAAATTCCGACAGCTGGCGCGTGCGATCCAGATCGAACGACGGCTAAGCAAGCCTGAAATTCTCGAACGCTATCTGACACTTGCACCCTATGGCGGCAATCTGGAAGGCGTGCGTTCGGCATCATTAGCCTATTTTGGCAAGGAGCCGCTGCGCCTTACCACATCGGAAGCCGCATTGCTTGTGGCTCTGCCGCAACTGCCTGAACGCCGCCGTCCGGATCGCGAGATAGAGAACGCGGTTGCCGCGCGGGATCGTGTTTTAAAACGCATGGTTTCGTCCGATGTTTTCACAAGCGAGGAAGCCGAGCGTGCATCGCGTGAGCGCATATCCGCTACGCGTCATCCCTTGCCTTCATTGGCTGCCCACTTTGCTGATCTCGCCTTAAAGCAGGCACCGACCGAGGCCCGACATCACCTGACGCTTAAGAAGTCGGTGCAGGCAGGGCTTGAAGTTGTGGCACGCGAAGCTGCTGCGAAGCTTGGGCCAAAAGTATCGGTCGCCATGGTGCTGGCTGACAGTCGCAACGGCAATGTCTTAGGTGAAGTCGGCTCGGCTGATTATTTCGATGGCAAGCGACAGGGCTGGATCGATATGACCCGCGCCGTGCGTTCGCCCGGCTCGACGCTCAAACCCTTTATTTATGGCCTAGCTTTCGAGCAGGGCCTGATTGCACAGGAAACCATTATCGAGGACCGCCCGCAGGATTTTGCGGGTTATCGTCCACGCAATTTCGATATGAGCTATCAGGGCGATGTCAGCATCCGTCAGGCGCTGCAAATGTCGTTGAATGTCCCAACTATCAGCCTACTTGATGCTGTGGGTCCAGCGCGGCTGACGACGCGCATTCGTCAGGCGGCGGTCAATCTGCAACTTCCAAAAGGCGAAGCGCCGGGCCTTGCCATTGGTCTTGGCGGTGCAGGCATCAGTCTGCGCGATCTGGTGCAGCTTTATACCGGGCTTGCCAATGGTGGTCGCGGTACGGCACTGCGAGACGGCACCGAAGGTTCCGAGCCGGTGCAGCCTTCCGCTCCCATTCTAAGTGAGCAGGCTTCGTGGCAGATCGGCGATATTCTGGCCGGTGTCGTGCCGCCGCAAGGGGCGAAGCGCCTCGGCCTCGCTTACAAGACCGGCACGTCCTATGGTTATCGCGACGCATGGTCGGTCGGTTATGACGGTCGCTATGTGCTGGGTGTCTGGGTCGGTCGCGCAGATGGTGGTTCTGTGCCGGGCCTTGCTGGCTATGTTTCAGCGGCTCCCATCCTTTTTGAAGCCTTTGTGCGTTCCGGTGTTGCTCAAGTGCCATTGCCGCGTGCGCCAGCCGGCGCGTTTCGCACAGCACGCGCCGATCTTCCGGTAACACAGATACGCTTTTCGTCTGTGAGCGACCCCCTGCCTGTTCTCAAAGCCTCGATTGAACCTGCGCCGCGCATCGTGTTTCCACCTGATGGCGCGCATGTGGAGCTGAAAGCGCTCACTGATAATGCATCGCCGCTGGTGCTGAAATTACAGGGCGGACGCGCACCGTTCCGCTGGCTTGCCAATGGCAAACCTATTTCCGAACCAAATCGCCGCCGCACGGCGACATGGTTGCCGGATGGCACCGGCTATTCGACATTGACCGTTGTTGATGCAGGCGGACGGGCTACAAGTGTGAAGGTTTTCATTGAATGAGGATAGACGATACAGGCCGCTCAAGCGGGAGAATTGATAGTTGGAGATTTTAATGCGCGCTCGTTCTCTTTTGATCCCGTTCGCATTGGTGCCCGCGCTTTCAATCGCGCTTTTTTCCACGACATTGGCCAATGGAGCAGGCACTCACAACGGTGCAGGCACTCTGGCCGAGGTTCCTGCAGGCGCAACATCATGCGCGTTCAATGCATGGACCAACAATGACAAGGCCTCGATTGAGGTGCGCGCAGCGCCGTCTGCCGACGCTCAAATTGTGGGGCAGATACCGACAGATTCCGCTGCCGGACAAGCTGAATATGCCTACAGCATCAGCTTTGATGTGCTTGAAGCGAAAGACGGTTGGCTGAAAATAACCAACGCCAGCGACGCCTATAATGAAGAAAGTGACGATTATGTTCCGCGCGAGGTCTACAAGGGCGAAGGCTGGATAAAATCAGACGAAGCCAGAGTTGGCATTCAGTCGGCGCGCGGCTTTCTCAAACCAGATTCTGAAAGCGAGCGGCTGCTTGATATTGGCAGCGACTGGCTGACAGAAATGGGCAGGGTTAACAACATCCTCGCCTGCCACGAGAATTGGGTGCTGTTGGATTACACGGTGCTGCGCAAGCGCATGGCGGGGGAAGAACTTGCCGATCTTGCCAACGATGAACAGTTGACCGGGCGCGCCTGGTTTCGGGGTATATGTTCGAACGCAGAAACAACCTGCGATATGAAGTCAGTTGATCAATAACTTTCAGGTATTTGACATGAATTTGAAACTAACCGCTCTGCGTCTTTCCGTTCTGGCTGCTCTGTGTGCTTTGTCCGCACCGGCATGGGCAATTGATTGCAGCAAGGCACAAACGCCAAGCGAAAAGCTGATCTGCTCAAGCAAATCGCTCCAGAAAGCCGATAGCAGGCTGAATAAAACCTATGCTGCAACGCTGAAGGCTGCACCCGACGAGGAAATCCGCACTATGCTGGTGGCCAGCCAGAAACGCTGGATTGCAGCCCGCGACAAGGCACTCGAAGGCATTATTGAAGAACCCGACAGCGCACCGGATAATAAAAGTGCAACTCAGGTCGCCAACGATATGATTGCCGAACGCACAGCGCAGCTTGAGGAAAAGGGCAGAACGAGCCTCATTGAAGTGGCACGCAAACAGCAGGCTTTTCTCAAGCAGTTCAGTGGTGGTGACTACGCGGGCTATGAGACATCTTGCGAAATGCTGCCGCCTGATCAGACCTACAATTGCTTTCCAACGCGTCATTATCAGAATGATGATCGTGTGTGCAGCGTCGAGGAATATTGGGCGACCAATACCGGTTACACCAAACGCTTTATTGCCGATATCGTCGATGGAAAGCCAAAGCTGATTGCCAGCTGTTCATTCAATGGTGACGATAACACCTGCCCCACGTCGAGCGGGGAAGGGCGGAGCTGGAATGTGAAGCCAAAAGCGCAGTCGGCACTCTACAGTTCAAAACCAGATATGAAGCTTGACGGCGAAGTCAACGATAGCGACGACTATGACTGGCTCAAGACCTGCCTGACGGACAAGAGCTTTCCTGTTGCTGATCCGACCAGTTCCGGCGTTGCGGAATAATCTGTTCAGGAAAGAGCAGCTTGCAATTCGGTCTGGCGGGAAGCTTTTTGGCTTTCCGCAGACTGCATTCCAAGACGATATTTGCGATAGGCGACAAAGCCCGACAGATAGTGCTCGACATCGTCAATACGCACGCGAAAAGCGTGGTGACGAATGAAGAAGCTGCCATTGATCCGTGCCGGATTGGCATAAAACATCGCAAGTTCGGGCCAGAAATGGCCATTGAGTAAGTGGTGCGCACGTCTTTCCAGCGCGAAATAAAACTTCTTGAGATCGACCTCGGCCAGAAGCGGCGCGAGCTTCGGATCGGCCTCAATCCGTTTGACCATCTGCTGCGCTGCCATCATCAGTTCGAGAAGCGTCGGGAATGTGGTGATGCGGTTGCTGACAAAGTTCAGATAATCCGCAAAATTACGGATGCCGAATTCGTAATATTTCTGTTGCGGTCGATAACGGGTCAGTTCATTGACGGCATAGGAAAGCCAGTGATCATGTGCCTTCCAGTGATCGGCTTCGATGAAATGCTGAAAAGCTTTTTCCACCGCGTCCAGCCATCGGGCGTCGTGGGTTAGCGAATAAAGTCGCATCAGCCCGAATGCTGCTTCGCCATCGTAATAGATGATGCGGAAAGGTTCTTTGACGCTCAGCGATGGATAATTGAGGACGTGGTTGAATTTTCCCGTCTCCCGATCCTGCATATGCAGAATGCCGAGCGCGAGTTTTTCCAGCAATGCCAGATAGCGGTCGGTTCCCACCAACTCGCTGTATTTGACCAGAGCCAGCAGGCAAACGGCATTGCCGCCAAGTTTGATTTCGCCATTGTCTTCCGTGAGAAAAGCCAGCTCCTTATCATCGTTATCGACTGTCTTGATAAGCTTGGTGGTGAGATGCATAAGCCCGCGCTCAATCGCATCTTTCAGCGCGTCGTCTCGGGTGACTTCCCAGGATTCAAGCATTGCATAAAGCGTGCTCGTGTGGCGGAGCGTGTTGTAGGTCTTGATCTGATTGTCGAAGCACGGATGCCAGCCATAGATAAAGCGTCCGTCCTCACCCACCTGGCTTGTGAGAAACCGACTGCCGCGTTCAATCAGCCCGTCGACATCGGCGATATCCATCATTTCGACTGTTCTGCGTCCGGCGTTTGGCCCCGAACCGGGGATCAGTTGGACGGTATCGTCGTCATCAGTCGTGAACAGCGCTTTTGTGGAGAAAACATAAAACTGCTCTACTTCTGACACCGGAATTTTCTCAAATCCCCGCGAGCGCTTTGCATAGCGGTTGAAGTTTGCTTCATTGAGAATTGCGGTCGGGATCGATGGACCGCCGTAAAGCATAGCGTTGCCATTCAGTTCAGTTTCGAGAAAAGCTGTCTGAAATCGCGCATCGAGTGCGATGCCATAGCGGAAATAATTCCGTTTGACTTGACGAAGCCGCTTGATCAGTTCCTGGCCATCGATCTCTTCAACGCTTTCCACCCAATCGACCCGCAGCCATTTTATATCGATTTTCGACTTGGCGATGGCCTGTTGCAATTTCTCCAGGCCTGCATTCCAGCAGTCTTTGAAGCTTCCGGCGGTGGCGGTCAGTGTTTGGGCGCGGGATTTCGTGTCGGTGAAAGAAAAGAAAAGAATAAAGGGAGGCGTTTGCCCATTGAGTGGCTGGATATCTCGTTCAAGTGCCTGATGAACACGCGAAATCATGTTTTGCAGCTTGTCTGATACCATGCCAGCATCTCCCAATGTGTTTTCAAATCTTTCGGCATGCGTTTCCGAGATTGCAGATATAATTGGGCAAACGGCAATTACGATTGTTCTGCCGATCCCGTGTTCTAAGCGAGATCAGTTTCAGCAAAGTCATTGCCTTTATAGATAAGCGGTAAGCGGTGAACTTTGGCCGCAGCATAAGAAAAACAGTCCCCAAAATTCAACGCCGCCGGATGACCGCCAACCTTGCCATACTCGGCCAAGGCATCCAGTGCGCGGTTTCCAATGGCTGCATCGATCGCGATTTCTTTAGCTTCGAGCGCCTGTATGAAATCGTCAACGACTTCTCGCGCCGCAGTAATGACTTTGGTGCGATCAATTTTACCATTAGCCGCTGTGATGTGCATCCGTGAGATGGCCATCACAGCTTCAAACCGTACAAGCGAGGTTATGTAAAAGCGCGCCTTGGTATCGTTCAGGCGCTTCTCGATCTCTTCAAAGCCGGGTTCCTCATTAATAATGGCCACGATAGCCGATGCATCAACGAAGCTCATTCACCGTTCTCCCAAAGGTTGTCCATAAGCTTCTTTTGATCCACACCGGCTATAGGACGACCAAGGAGGTCGCTACGTTTATCTCTGATAGCAGCGAACTTGTCGCGCAATGGAGTGTTGCGGCTTATGCGTTCAACCTCATGCTGCAGGGCGATGCGAACGGCATCAACTTTCGTTTTAACGCCTCCCTGTTTCATGATTTGATCAAGTAGATTCTCTACGTTAGAATCCTTGATATAAAGAGCCATGCGCATATCCTTTTTTATATATATGCCATATCTTATTTTATATATATCAGGTCATTTAGACAGAGTAAACCTGTCTCATCCATTCAGTTACGGTCGGATCTGTTGCAAACTTTTCAGTCAGTTAAAGGCGTGCTTATCCTTGGGTACACTTATGCTGCGAGGTCCGCAAAGATCTGAAATGGCGAACGGTTGTCGTTGTCGAATTGGTTCTTGCGGTTCATGTGGGCTACTTCGATGCCTGCGATGGTGGCCGAGGCGGAATGGAATGCCTTGAAGCCCATCATTGGTTTGGTAGTCCGTTTGATAAAGCGGTGGTCTTGCTCAAGGATATTATTGAGGTATTTGATCTGGCGGATTTCAATGATATCGCCTGTACCTGCGAATTTCAGGATGGTGTTAACAGCTTGAAGGCCAGCCAGATTGGCGCTGCTTTTGTCAATGACAACCTTCTCGGGAACGCCGTTAGTTGCAATGGCTTTCTTGAAGAAACGCCGCGCCGCGGCCAGATTCCGACGTTCAGACAGCATGAAATCAAGCGTTTGGCCATCGCGGTCGACAGCTCGATACAGATAGGTCCATTTACCCCGAACCTTGAGATAAGTTTCATCGACACGCCAGGAACTGGCCGTGAGGCGTTTGCGTAATTGAGCTTGCTCCGCGATCTGCGGTGCATAACGAGTGACCCAACGGTTCAAGGTTGCATGATCAACGGCTACTCCGCGTTCGGTCAGAATTTCCTGAAGGTCACGATAGGAAACCGGATATCATACGTAAAAGAACACCGCGTGCATAATGACGCTTTTGGGGAAATGTGCGCCTTTGAAATCGACCGCCATCCGCTTCCGCTTCACTCAAGTCCTACATAGTTTCATGTGATAACTCATCAGATGTAAAAAAATTTGCGACACAACCACCTTGTTCGCGACGCGCTTTGGTGAGATTACGCTCGACAGATTGCGCCGCGTCATCCGGTGCCCGCCAGCGTGCATACCCAAAGATGACGCCAGCGGCCGCGCCGCGCCAAGCGGCCAGCAACTCTTAACTCGCGAGTTGACGCGGCGTACGCTACGCCCCTAAGTCCGAGGCGGCTGACCCGCCGGCCATCGAACCGGCCATTTCTGCGGGATATCTTCCGCTGTCACTTTAATTACGCCTATGATATCATTAGCGAATTGAACGATAAGAATGCGGCCATTAAAGCGGCCAGAAAGCCAGCCTTACTGTGCCAATCCGAGACGATGGCGAAACAACAGGACTATTCGAGCCGCTGCTGGTTTCAGAAAGCTCGAAACACCGCGGGAAGCTGGCCGATCTCGTGCGGTCGATGAACTGCTATTACAGCAATCTGATCGAGGGGCATAATACCCATCCGGTCGATATCGAGCGCGCGCTGATGGCGGCATTATCGCGTCCCCGACTAATCCAGATGTTATTCGGGAGATACACCGGCGCTTTTGCCCAAAGAGTTGTTGTTTGTGAATGACCCGACCACCGGAGAGGATGTCGAGGTCATTCTCGGCGCGCTACGCGAGCGCGATGTGCAGGTCGGACGGCACATTGCTATCAGCGCCCGGCGCGGTGCCGCGTTTTCTGGCGCGCATGGATGCCGCCTCGCGCTCGGCCATCATTTCATTCAGATTGCGCAGGCTCAGATTGTAAGCCAAATACCATCGAACACACAAAAGGATGACGGACTTATCAAAATGGCGGCCTTTGAACATCAAACAACACAGCGTTTTGAAACCTAGAAACTTATATCGTGTTCATTGACGAAAAGTTTGCAACACAGCCAGCAACAATGGGTCCTCGCCTCAGCGCCACCACTTTCTCTCAAGCAACAGTTTACAGCGCTCGCAGCATAACTACGTCCAAAGTTAAGCCGTGTTCTGTGCCAAACTAATTTTTGCAGCGGAACCCTTGCGCCATGGCATGGAAGTTTGCCACAACCGACGCTATGTTCGGCGGTAATTGCAATCGTGGAGAATTCCATTGAAGATATTCATTTTCGGCAGTGTGAACGTGGATGTAAGCGCCAGAATGGCAGCACTGCCGCGTCCCGGCCAGACACTCAATGCGTCGGGCTATGGCATTGGCCTTGGCGGTAAGGGGGCCAATCAGGCGGTAGCTGTGGCAAAGCTTGGCGGGGACATTCGCTTTGTCGGTGCAGTCGGCAAAGATGCTTTTGGCGAACTGGCTGTCAAAGAGATGCAGCAGTTCGGTCTGAATACCGACGGGGTTCGAATGATTGATGGTGTCGATACCGGCATTGCGATCATTCAGGTCGAAGAAGCAGGGCAGAACACGATTGTTGTTTGCGCTGGTGCCAATGCCAATTGGGCGGCTTCCGATATTAATCCCTATGCGTCTGATATCGCCAAGGCAAAGATCACGCTGTTGCAGCGCGAAGTCCCGCATGAAGCCAATCTGGCTGTTGCAAAGGCTGTGAAAACTGCTGGTGGCACCGTGCTGCTCGACCCCGCACCTGTGGGTGATGCAAGCCGCATGGCTGACTTGATTTCCTTGAGCGAGATCATTTCGCCTAATGAAACCGAAGCCGCTGAAATTACCGGCATTGAACCCACCGATATTGCCTCTGCGGAAGCTGCTGCGCGCAAGCTTCTCGAACGTGGCCCGAAGATTGTCATCGTCAAGCTGGGCGGGCGCGGCTCATTGCTTGTGACCGCTGATGAGGTCAAGCATTTCGAACCGTTCAAGGTGAAGGTTGTCGATACGGTTGCGGCTGGTGACAGTTTCAATGGCGGCTTTGCCGTTGCATATTCGCAAGGGCAGTCGCTGCATGATTGCGTGCGTTTTGCGTCTGCCGCAGGTGCGATTGCTGTGACCCGCGCTGGTGCCGGTTCGGCTGCACCGACAGCAAAAGAAGTCGCGGAACTTCTGCAAAAACAGCAGTAAAATCGCACAAAAAGCCCTTTAAATAAAGGCTAAGTAGCCGCAATTTTATGGTAATTGCGGCTACTTTGTGGCGACTATGTGTTTAGAGCGTTGCGAGACGCTCGGTCAGCAGTGCAAAGAAGCCATCCGCATCGACGTCCTTGATGAAGAGCGCGTTCTTCGGACGATCAGTCACTTCCCACCAGTCGACGACTGTTTCACCAATCGTCAGTTCCGAGTTGATCTCAATTTCCACGTTACAATGACGGCCTGAGTAAAGTTCTGGCTTCAGCAGATAGGCGATGACGTTCGGATCATGCAGAGGGCCGCCGTCGGTGCCGTATTTCGCTTCATCGTAACGCTCGAAGAATTCGAGCCATGCCGCGACCACCTCACCAACATGCGTGCCGATGCCGCGAATGGCTGCGATGCGCTTTTCGGTGGTCAGTACCTTATGGGTGACATCGAGCGGCATCATGGTGATCTGGATGCCAGATTTGAAGACAACCGCAGCAGCATGTGGATCAACATAGATGTTGAATTCTGCCGATGGCGTGATGTTGCCACCTTCAAAATAGCCGCCGCCCATCAGAACGATTTCCTTGACGCGTTGAGCGATCTTCGGCTCGCGGATCAGCGCAGATGCGATATTTGTAAGAGGGCCAAGCGGGCAGAGCGTAACGGTGCCAGCTTCTTCCTTCATCAGCGTTTCAATAATGAAATCAACGCCATGTTGCGCCTGAAGTGGCATAGTTGGCTGTGGCAGATCATAGCCATCTAGACCGGTTTTGCCATGGACGTTTTCAGCCGTTACCAGCGGACGCACCAGTGGACGGATCGAACCGGCGAAGACTTTTGTATCTGGCTTTTTTGCCACTTCGCAAATGGTGCGGGTGTTGATCTCTGTACGCGCCAGCGGGCCATTGCCAGCAACTGCCGTGATGCCAAGAATATCGAGTTCCGGGCTTGCGAGTGCCAGAAGAATGGCGACTGCATCGTCCTGACCTGGATCGGTGTCGATAATGATTTTACGGGCCATGAAGGGTTCCTGCGTTAAAGCTTTTCCTGCAAAAGTGGGAAGCGGTTTTGCGTTCGGAAAAGCGTGAAAAAGATTTAAACTGCGTTGCGCGCTGCATCAACGGTCTGGTCGACGAGCGCTTTGAAGGAGATTTTCGCCGGACGGCGCATATAGGTGACAATGTCGTCGGCTAGAAGCGGTTTTGACCAGCGTTCCGCGATGATGCCGGGGCCGTGCTGGATGGCGATCATGCTTAGAATCTGTGCTGCATTGCAGTCGACATCGTGGCCGATGCCGCAGACGATTTCGAGCATGCGGTCGAAATCACCTTCGCCAAACCAAAGTGCCACCACTTGTGCTGCGGCGTTTGGTGTGACGTGAATCCAGTTATACTCGGCATATTCCGCATCGCATTTTGCCCATGCATCCTGCCATTTATCGGCAGAGCGGCAGGCATTCAGCGCAAACGCCAGCACCGCACCATATTCGGTCTCGGTCGAAAAAAGCGCTGCCGTGGAGACGAGTAATTCGCGTGTGTCGCTCATTGCAAAGGCGCGTGCGGCCATGACGGCATTGAAAACTTCGCCCAAAATTCCGTTTCCGGCATGGGAGATTTCCGCATCCATCCATGCGAGACGGGCAGCTTCGCGCGCGCGTCCCGGCACAACCATCCCGCAGATTGTGCCGCGCATCTGTGCGCCAATCCATTCGTCGAACGGATTGTCAGATGTGCCGGTTTCAGGCGCTGTAAGCCCCCGACGCATGTTGGAAAGTGCGATTGCCTCCGCAGACCAGCCAAGCGGGATGAGCGACGTCCAGCGTTCGGCAATGTCGGCGCTGGTAACGGCAGAGCCCTTGTCGCCAAAGGCTTCAAGAAAGGCGATCTCGAAGGTGATATCGTCATTATAGGTGTTGGGTTCGCGTACATAATCGCGGATCGGGCCGAAGACTTCTGCGATGTTTTCGGCTGTATAGCCTTCAAGGGCCGTGCCAGCGGCTGCCCCCACCAGCTGTGCCATCCACGCGCCCGAGGTGCGCGCGCGGAAATCATCGGAGCTAAGATCATAAGCCACGTCTTCCGGCCATTTGACCGTTGCGTCAAAGGCTTCCCATGATGCAAAACGCGTAGTCTTTTGCGATGGGTGGTTCGGGTCCGGCTTTGCCGCCCGCATCAGCACGCGCAAACGCATATCGATGCGATAAAGCGTTTCAAAGTCGCCGCGCTCCAGCGCTGCAAGCCCATCGCGCAGAAGCTCCGCATATGGTGCCAGCACATAGCCCTTGTTCTCCAGCGATTGCAGCGCGCCAGCCATCAGACATTCAGGCGCTGCCGATCCCGGCACATTGCTTTTCCAGAACATTGCCATGAGGTCGTCCTGCGCCTTCATGACTGCACTTGCATCCCATGTCTGTTCTTCTGCTGTGCGCACAACAGGTTTGGTGTCGCGCAACAGATCGCGTGTAAGCTCCCAGGCTTTCATGTTTTTCTCATTCTTATGCATGTCAGGATTTTTTCAATTGTCTTGCACGCCGCTGTCTTCTGGCGGCATGCACTGTCAGCACCACGACTGGCACGAGATAGGGGATCATCTGCATCAGCTCGAACGGAAGTCCGAGGCTTTGCAGCGTAATGGCAAGAGATTCTGCTGCGGCCAGTACAAGGCTTGCGGCCAGTGTTCCCCACGCAGTTCCCTGTCCCATAACCTCCGCTGCAATGGCAATGAAGCCGCGTCCGGCAGTCATGTTCTGGCCGAACCATGTGACATAGCCGAGCGAAAGATAAGCACCCGCTGCACCACCAAAAATGCCCGAAAGCACCAGCGCCTGCATTTGTACGCGCTTGACGTGAATGCCTGCCGCGCGAGCGGATTTTGGATCAACACCCGTTGCACGCACATGAAGGCCAAAGCGTGTACGCATCATCATGAGGCTAACAGCAGGCACAGCGAGCAATGCTGCAAAGCTTAGTATGTGGATATTGCCGATATAAGGTATGGCAAAGCTTGGGAGTGCGCCGCTTTTCAACGCGCCTGACATGCCTTTGTCGCCGGTAGCAAGAAAAAGCCCCAGCGTCGTGCCTGCAGCCGCTGCAATGTTGAGCGCGATACCGGTCATGATGAGATCAGTACCGAGCCGATTGACGGACAATGACATCAGCCAGCCAAGGAAGGCCCCCACAATAAGAGCTGCGAGCAGGCCGATGGCAGGACTTCCCGTTGCGGCACTTGCGAGAACGGCAATCAATGCTGCAATCAGCATCATGCCTTCCATGCCGATATTGAGCACGCCTGCGCGGTCAGAGATCATCACGCCCAATGCCGCCAACAAAAGAGGCGTGGCGACCCGCAGGATTGTTGCGATGAAGGAAGGATCGAGAATTTGTGCAAGAACGGCGCTCATGACTGTTCTCCTTCCCGGTTGCGCAAGTTTCGGATCAGACGTAGCACAGTTGGATGATTGTGAATGACGCTGGCCGTTGCACCCACCATGATGGCGGCGGTCACAAGTCCCACGACTTCGGTCGGAATATTCATGTTCCGTGCCAAAAGATCGCCACCCACTTGAACAAAGCCTAAGAACAATGCTGCCGGAATAACCAGAAACGGGTTTTCTCGTGCGAGAATTGCAACGACCAGACCAGTCCAGCCATAACCGGGCAGATCGAGCCATGCGAAACGATTGTGCAGGCCCAGAACTTCCAACGCACCAGCCATGCCCGCCACCAGACCGCCAATGATCTGCGCACGCATGACAATGCCTTTGAGCGGCAAGCCAAGATGGTTGGCGAGGCCGGGGCTGGACCCTGCAATACGGATATTGAGGCCCGAGCGCGTCCAGTAGAGCCAGATGCCGCCCGCAATACAGGCGATGATCGCGATAATCGAGCCGCTGTTAAGGCGCGTGCCTGCCAGAAGTCGTTCGAGCTTGGCGTCAGGCGGAATGCGCATGGACATCATACCGCCCGCTGCCGGATCGCGGATCACGTAATTGAGCACGAACAGCCCCAAAAACAGGAAGGCATAGTTCAGAACCAGTGATGTCACCATTTCGGATGCGCCAAAGCGCAGGCGCAATGCCGCTGGAATGGTGCAGGCAAAGCTACCCGCAACCGCACCGCATAAAATGGCGACAGGCAGCGAGAACCAGCCAAGCGACGGCAGCAGAACCGCACCCGCAACCGCACCCAGACCACCAAGATAAAAGCCGCTTTCAGCGCCGAGGTTAAACAGGCCGGACCGGAACAAAATGGTGATGGCAAGACCTGTGAGCATGATCGGCGTTGCGGCTTCAACCACATTGCCCATATGGCGAATGCTGCCAAAGGGGCCGAGGAAGAAGGTTCTGAGAACGCCTGCCGGATTATCCTGCATCAATGCCAGAGGCACCAGCAGGACCGCCATGATGACGCCGATTACCAGCACGGTCAGAAAGAAGGGAATAAGATAGGATATAAATCTACGCATCAGGCAACATTCCTCGTGCCAAGCATATACGGGCCGAGAACCGCTGGAGTGATGTCTGGTCCATTCTTGAGAACGGCAACAATGCGACCATTGAAAAGCACGACGATACGGTCGCTGAGCCGCAGCAATTCATCAAGATCAGCACTGACCAGAAGCACAGCACAGCCACCCTGCGCAACCTCATCAATACGACGATGCAGGAAGGCTGCTGCTGAAACGTCGATGCCGCGTGTGGGCTGGTCGGCGATCAGGAATTTTGGATTGGTGGCGAGTTCACGTGCGGCGATGAGCTTCTGAGCATTGCCGCCCGATAAAGAATCGAGCCGTTCGGTGATTGCACCTGCGCGCACCGAATATTGTTTGATCATGCCGCTGACGCGCGCCTTGATCGCATTCCAGCGCAGGAAAGGACCCCAATAGATTGGAGCACCGGCGGTCTTGTTGTTACGACCGGTTCCGGCAATAGCATTTTCCGCAAGCGAAAGACCGGGTGCGCCGCCCTGCGAAAAGCGATCGGCTGGCAGATAAGCCAAGCCTTTTTTGCGCCAGCTTGCGGTTTTGGCAGCAAGCATGTCTGCGCCGTTCAGACGAATGGACCCGCTGCTCGCTTCCATAAGACCGGAGAGGACCGAAACAAGTCCGCGTTGTCCGCTGCCATCGACACCGGCAACGCCAACGATTTCGCCCGCACCAATTGTCAGGCTTACATCGCGGATACGGTCGGCGGGGTCGAGCGCCAGTGTGGTAACGCCCTGCATTTCGAGAACCGTTTCCGTCGGACCCTGCTTATGGGCACGCTTAGGAATATCGACGGCGTGCCCCATCACCATTTCCATGATGGCATCATCAGGCACGTCGGCGAGCTTTTCGGTGCCAGTGACCATGCCCCCGCGCAACACGGTGACGCTTTCAGCAAGTTCGCGCACTTCGTTGAGCTTGTGCGAAATGAAAACAATGGTGATGCCTTCGTCGCGCAGCGCTTTCAGCCTGCGCATCAGCTCTTCGATTTCCGGTGGCGAGAGAACAGCGGTCGGCTCGTCAAGGATCAGCAGGCGCGTGCGCCGCGACAGCGCCTTGAGAATCTCAATCTTCTGTTGTGCAGCAACGGACAATGTACCGGTGATCGCGTCCGGGTCGGCATGCAAATCATAATGCTGCATCAGCTCTTCGACCATTTTACGTGCGCTTACACGGTCAATAAAGCCGCTCTTCACCGGCTCATGGCCGAGGATAATATTCTCCGTGACCGTCAGCGTCGGCACAAGCGAGAAATGCTGGTGCACCATGCCGATACCCTTGGCCGCGGCGTCTTCCGGCGACCAGGAGGCAATCTGCTGGCCGTCGATGACGATTTCGCCTGCAGTGGCATTCTCGATGCCGAAGAGGATTTTCATGAGTGTGGATTTGCCAGCGCCGTTTTCGCCGCAAATGGCGTGGATAGACCCGGCGCGGATCGAGAACGACACATCACGTAAAGCCTGCGTGCCGTTCGGATAGACCTTGCTCACATCGCGGAAGGCAACGATTGGGCGGAAGGCGACGATTGCATCGCCGCCTTCATTGTTTTCAGCTTGTTTTTCCACGATCAGGGACGAACCTTGTTGCGGATCGCGTTGAGATCCTCGGTGCTCATGCCAAACGCGGTTGGAACCGTGATCTTGCCTTCGGAAATCTCGTCGGAAGCCTTCTTGATGGCATCCTTCATGTCCTGTGAGGCCATGGACGCCATATTGCCGTCCTGTACGATGCCCACAGCGCCTTCCTTCAGGCCGAGCGCTTCCGCTTTGCCGAATGGCAGATTGCCCTCCTTGAAGCGGTCATAGGCCTGCAAAAGACTGACATCGACGTTCTTCAGAACGGAGCTGACAACCTGCTTGGCCATCGCCGGATCGCTGTCCTTGAAGATGCCTTCCTGATCGGAATCAACGCCCAGAACATATTTGCCGGTTTCTTTCGCTGCTGAAAGCTGGCCAAGGCCGGTCTGGGAGGCAACGACGAAGCCGAGCGCCACATCGGAGCGATATTGTGCGAGGCCGAGTTCCTTGCCCTTTGCCGCATCCATGAAGGAGCCTGCATAGGAAATGGCGATTTTCACGTCTGGCGACATTGCCTGAGCACCGGCAACATAGCCGACGAGGAAGTCGTTGATGACCGGAATGTCCATGCCGCCGAGGAAGCCGAGATTCTTGCCGACATCACCAAGCTTGCCTTGCTTGAGAAGCTCTGCCGCAAGCATACCGCCCAGGTAAGAACCTTCGTTCTGCTTGTACTGGATCGAATAGACGTTGTCGTAGCCGCCTTCTTCATAAGGCACGCTTGCATCATAAAGGACATATTTCTTGTCCGGATACTGCTGCGCGACTGAGCCTACGGTTTCCGACATCTGATAGGTGCCGCCGATGATCAGGTCCCAGTCCTGTTCGGACGCATCAAGGAAAACCGGCTCCCATTTGGTCGGATCGTCACCGATTTCCAAAATCTTGGTTTCGACGTCGTCGCCGTATTTGTCCTTGATCATCTTCATGCCATTGGCAGCGGAATCGAAGAAGGATTTATCGCCGAGCGCGCCGTTGATGATGAGCAGGATCTTGTCCTGCGCTTGCGCTGCCGTGGTGGCAACAGTGCCCATCGCTGTGGAAGCGGCGAGCGCAAAAGCAAGATGAAACATTCCCCGTCTGGTGGACTTGAACACAACAGAACTCCATTTTTATAACAATATAGAGATGGAATTTCTGCTTTGGGCTTATCGCCTCTTTCTACAGATCCCCCACACTTGCTCGATCAAACGACGGCGCATGGTGCAAGTCAATCTCCAATTTAGGGGGCTGCTGTGGACAAGGTAAGGCTATTGCGTCGAAACCTGTTAAAGCTTTCGATTATTTCACGAGCGCCTGGCTTGGGTGGCGCAGAGTGGGATCAAAAGGATTGAGTTTCTCGGTAATAATGGCTGCTTCCTTACGTAAAAGCTCGGTGATCGTGTGCTGACGTTTTTCTGTTAATCGTGAAGCCAAAGTGCCGATACTGAGTGCCGCTACTGCTTCGCCATTGCGATTGAGCACAGGAACGCCAAGGCCTGCCATGCCGTCGATCATGTTGAAGTTGAAGGTGGATGCACCGGTTTCGCGCACTTCCGCAATCATGATGCGAAGATCAACTTCGTCAATGGTGGCCTTGTCCAGAATGCGGGGCATGTTGAAGCGAATGATGGCTTCGCGCTCTTCTTCCGGCAGAAAGGACAGAATGGCGAGACTGCCCTGACCGATGCCGAGCGGCACTTTGCCGCCGATATCGCCGGTATAGGAGCGGATCGGAAACGGGCCTTCCACGCGATCAAGACAGACGGCATCGAAATTGCTGCGCACCAGCAAAAAGACGGTATCATTGAACGTCGTTGAAAGCCGCAGGAGCGACGGGCGCGCAAGGCTTAGAATGCCATCGCGCTGACGGGCCTGGGCTGCCATGGCGAAAAAGTCCAACGACAGGCGATAGGCTTTCTTGTCGGGAAGCTGCTCGACAAGGTCCTCGGCAATCAGCGTCTTCAACAATCGATGTGCCGATGGCTGGCTCAATTCGAGATCGCGCGCCAGATCGATGAGCCGAACGCCGTCTTCCGTGCTGGCCGCCAGACCTTTTAAAATATGAATTGCCTTCACCAGACTTGAGTTAAGCGAGGCACCAGATTTCGTATTCTCTGATATATCATCCATAAAGTTGCATCCAAATTCTGTATTTTGAAAGAAATATATAATTTATTCCGAAATTGAAAATTATAATTTGTAATCGTTCAAAATTTTCTGCCATTTGAAATCGTCGCCAATGGGAAGGTCAGGCAAGGCATTGAATGGATGCCGAGCGGATCGGCGGTGTTTGCTTCAGACTTGGGGAACGCTGCGGCTGCACAAGCGGTCGAACGGTCATGCGTTCAAACAATCAGGTCCGATAAGCGCTCAAATGCGCGATCAAGCCGCTCCCCTCAGCCAGTCCTATGAAGAGGCGACGTGAACCAATATCGCGGCGCTTCCGTTCCCCCACTTTGACTGGCGGAAGTCTTGCCGAGAGGGAGACGCAATGAGCTTTTTGACCCTTTCCAATATTTCCCGTTACTACGGCAAGTTCGCAGCCGTTGATAACTTCAATCTGGAGATTGAAAAGGGAGAGTTCATTTCACTTCTCGGTCCCTCGGGTTGCGGCAAAACCACGACATTGCAGATGATCGCCGGTCTTGTGCCACCATCATCAGGTGCGATTACGCTCGATGGACGCGATATCACCCGGCTGGCTCCTGCCAAGCGAGAGTTGGGTGTGGTGTTCCAGAGCTATGCGCTGTTTCCGCATATGACGGTTGCGCAGAATGTCAGCTTCGGTCTGGAAATGCGCAAAGTGCCAAAGGCGGAACGCGAAAAGCGTGTACGCGATGTGCTGGAACTGGTTCGCCTGAGCGCATTGGCCGAGCGCTATCCGCGCGAAATGTCGGGCGGTCAGCGTCAGCGCGTCGCCATCGCGCGCGCGCTGGTCATCAACCCGCCGGTGCTTTTGCTTGATGAACCTCTGTCCAATCTTGATGCGCAGCTGCGCGAAGAAATGCAGTTTGAACTGCGCCGCATCCAGCGCACCGTTGGCATTACCACCATCATGGTGACCCACGATCAGGCCGAAGCGCTGTCGATCAGCGACCGCATCGTGGTGATGGAAAAGGGTGTGATTACGCAGGTTGATGCGCCTTACAAGCTCTATGAGCACCCGCATAACCACTTTATTTCCAACTTTGTTGGCAAGTCGAACTTCCTGAAGGCGCAGGCCGATGGTGCGACTGTTTCGGTTGCCGAAACCGATATTCGCTTTCCGTCAGCTGACCAGAGCGTTTCGGGTGAAGTTTCGGTATTCATTCGCCCGGAAAAAGTCCATCTCGTTGATGCAGGCGAAGGCCAGATCAGCGGCGAGGTGACAACACGCTACTTCATGGGCAGCCAGTGGCTGCTCGGTGTATCGACCAAGGCTGGTCAGCTTTCCGTGGCTTTGCCAAATCTGGGCAATCCACCTCCTGCGGAAGGTACAACGGTTGGTCTTGCCTGGAACCATGAAGATTGCCGCATCCTGAATGCAGGAGCGAACTGATCATGAGCGCCGTTTCACAGACAACGTCCGGGGAAACAAAAGAGCGGCGGAATTATTTGCCGTTATTCCTGACCGGACCTTCCACCCTGTTGTTCTTCGCGCTGGTGCTTTTGCCCCTGGCGCTGACCGTCATGCTGTCGTTCAACTCGTACAGCTATGACAAGGGCATTCAGGACGTCTTCACCGTCGCCAATTACACGCAGGTGCTTCAGGACCCTTATTACCTCAACATCTTCTGGCGCACATTGCGGCTTGCGCTGATTACCACGGTGATTGCAGTCATTATCGGCGTGCCGGAAGCCTATATTCTTTCGAACATGCGCGCGCCTTGGCGCTCGATCTTCCTGTTGGTCATCATCGGGCCGCTTCTGGTTTCGGTTGTGGTGCGTACATTCGGCTGGAGTATGCTTTTAGGCCGCAATGGTCTCGTCAACAGCACGCTTGAACTGCTGGGCCTGCCCGCAGCGCAGATCCTTTATACCGAAACCGCAATCGTGATTGGTCTTGTGCATATCATGCTGCCATTCATGGTGATCCCGGTCTGGACCGTGCTGCAAAAGCTTGATCCGACGGTTGAAGCTGCAGCGCTGACACTGGGTGCCTCGCGTTTTACAGCACTTCGTCGCGTGGTGTTCCCACAGGCCGTTCTTGGCATTTTGTCTGGTAGCCTGATCGTCTTCGCGCTCTCGGCAAGCTCGTTCGCAATCCCCGGTCTGTTGGGTGGTCGCCGTCTCAAGATGGCGGCAACGGTTGTCTATGACGAGTTCCTGATTGAGCTCAACTGGCCGCTTGGTGCCGCCATCGCGATCATCGTTCTCCTCGCCAATCTCATCATCATGATTGCCTATAATCGCATGCTCGAAGGGCAAGCGAGAAAGAAGCTGGGGTAACCGCAATGACAAAGAACGGTCCTTTCGCACTCTTCTTTCACACGCTGGTCGTCATCTTCATGCTGGCGCCGATGGTTGTGGTCTGCCTTGTGGCGTTCACGCCGGAAAACACACTGTCCATGCCATGGAACGGCTTGTCGCTGCGCTGGTTCAAGGCGGTGTTTGCGCATAATGATTTCATGACTTCGTTCTCGAACTCGCTGAAGCTCGCCTTCTTCTCGGCGACGATTTCAACACTGCTTGCTGTTCCTTCCGGCCTTGCAATCGCTCAGTACAAGTTTCGGGGGCGTGATGCGCTCAATGCGTTGTTTCTCTCGCCGCTGATCATCCCGCATCTGGTGCTGGGCGTCGCGTTTTTGCGCCTGTTCTCGCTGATGGGCCTGACCGGCTCGTTCGCATGGCTGGTGGCAACCCACGTGATCGTCGTCACACCTTATGCGCTGCGTCTGATTCTGGCATCGCTGAGCGGTATGGATCGCAATGCGGAAAATGCAGCCCGCACTTTGGGTGCCGGTGAATGGACAGTGTTCCGCCGCGTTACGCTGCCACTTTTGCTGCCGGGGTTGTCGGGCGGCTGGTTGCTTGCCTTCATCAATTCATTCGATGAACTGACCATGTCGATCTTCGTCACCTCGCCATCAACCGTCACGTTGCCGGTGCGCATGTATATGTATGCAAGCGAATCCATCGATCCGATGATGGCTGCGGTGTCGGCGCTGATGATCCTGGTTGCGACTGTGACCATGGTGATTATCGACCGCCTGTTTGGTCTCGACCGCGTCCTCGTGGGCAAGGGCTGATAGGGGCGCACATATCATGGCGGTTACAGTTTCGCCTTTAACGGCTCAGTTCCGCAGGCGGTATCGTCTCAATGAACAGCCGATTGGCTTCCTGCTCGATGGCGCCCCCTTTGAGGGACGCCGTGGAGACACAGTGCTAACAGCTATTCTCTCGGTGCAGGGTAAAGTGCGTCATACAGAATTTACCGGTGAGCCGCGTGCAGGCTTCTGCCTCATTGGTGCGTGTCAGGATTGTCATGTCATGACGGTGGAAGGCAAACGCCTGCGCGCCTGTACAACGCTGCTTGAAGACGGCATGGAATTTGTGACAGGAGCAGCGCTATGACTGTAGCTCTCGCGCCTGTCATTGTTGGGGCTGGCCCTGCGGGCATTCGCGCCGCAGAAATGCTGGTGAAAGCCGGTCATCGTCCGATTGTGCTTGATGAGGGCATGCGTGCTGGGGGACAGATTTACCGTCGTCCACCTTTCGATGACGGTCGCAGCTATAAAGCGCGTTATGGTTCGGAAGCCCATAAGGCGAAAGCGCTGCACACGACCTTCGATCATTTGCGCGACGCAGTTGATTATCGTCCCGAAACGCTGGTCTGGAACATTTCACGCGACAATGGCAACAGCCTTGATCTCCTGACGGACGGGGTTCATACGCAACTTCCCTTCAGCCATTTGTTGCTTGCGACGGGGGCTACAGATCGTGTCTTGCCGTTTTCAGGCTGGACCAAGCCGGGTGTCTATACGCTCGGTGCCTCGCAAACGGCGCTGAAAGCACAAGGCTGCACAATCGGCGAGCGCGTTGTCTTCATGGGGTCCGGGCCGCTGCTTTATCTCGTTGCGTGGCAATACCACCATGCCGGTGCGAAGGTTGCGGCAGTTCTGGATACTGCTCCCTTCCGTTCGAAACTTTATCTCGCGCATCTTGCCCTGCACACGCCGCGCATTGTGGCGCTCGGTGCTTACTATGGCTTCCGCCTGATGCTTGGTGGCGTGCCGGTCCATTACAATGTGCGGCCTGAACAAGTGTTGGGCGAGGGCCACGTCGAGGGTATTCGGTATCAAAAGGCTGGCCGCAGCCGGGAAATCGAATGCGATGCGCTGGCCTACGGTTTTGCATTGCGTCCCGAGACCCAGCTTGCTGATCTTGCCGGTTGTGAATTTGGCTTTGAAGATCGTGACCGTGCCTGGCTTCCTGTCGCGGACCCGCTTGGCCGGACCAGTCAGGCCGGGGTTTATGTTGCGGGCGATGGTGCAGGTATTGCAGGCGCAGATGCGGCTGAAATTCGTGGGACATTGGCGGCGATTGCCATGATCCGTGATCTTGGGGGTACGGCGGACACGACGCTCGAACGCCGTCTTCTTGGCGAGCTTGATGCGATCTATCGTCAACGTCTGATCGTGGAGAAGGTTTTTCCATTTCCGCGCGATTGGTTTGAAACGGTTGGTCAGGACGTAACGCTCTGCCGTTGCGAAGAGATTAAGCTCAGCGAAGCCCGCGCGGTGATCAGTGACGGCAATACAAGCGAGATCAATCGACTGAAAGCGCTGAGCCGTGTGGGTATGGGCCGTTGTCAGGGCCGTATGTGCTCGGCTGCTGCGGCCGAACTTCTGGCAGCAATGCAGGATAAATCTCCATCGGAAGCAGGCCGCATTCGCGCACAGGCTCCGGTCAAGCCGATCCCGCTTGGCTTCGGCGCAAAATCTGCGCACGAGATGCGGTCATGACAAAGCACCTTCAGGCTGATGCTTTGATTATCGGCGGTGGAATTGTTGGCGGTTCAGCGGCGCTTTTCATGCGCCAAGCCGGGTTGTCGGTTATCCTTCTCGACAAAGGCTTCTGTGGTGCGCAGGCAAGCGGCGTCAATTATGGCGGCGTGCGCAGGCAGGGTCGCGAACCTGAGCAAATCCCTTTGTCGCAGCGTTCGTTTGATCTCTGGGCGCGTCTGTCGGAACTCATTGGCATCGACGGCGAATATGTTCGCAGCGGTCATTTGAAACTTGCACGTACGCCAGAGAGCTTTGCGTCTCTTGAAGCCTATGCGGAACGGGTCAGGCCGCTTGGACTTGAGCTGGAACTGATTGGTGGCAACGCCGTGAAAGAGCGCTTTCCATGGCTGACGGGTGATGTGGCTGGCGCCTCGCTTTGTGCGGAAGATGGTCACGCAAATCCGCGTCTTGTTTCGCCTGCCTTTGCGCGCGCTGCAAAGGCTCTGGGTGCAACGGTACTGGAAAATACGCCTGTCCACGAAGTGCAGACAACAGGTGATGGTTTCGCGGCGCTGGCGGGTGACGGCATCGAAATTCGTGCAAGCATGGTCTTCAATTGCGCAGGTGCCTGGTCGGACCGCTTTGCAGCATCCTTTGGCGAGCCGGTTCCATTGAAGCGGATTTATCCCTCGATGGTGGTGACCGAGCCGATGCCTTTGCGCTTGCCGATGAGTCTCGGCGAAGAGGGCGGTGGTTTCTATGGTCGTCAGGTCACGCGTGGCAATTATGTGATGGGTGGCGGGCGTGCAACGCCGCTTGAAAACCCGGATTTCTCGCGTCCTTCTGTCAATGCTGCATCATCTGTGATGCTGCGAGCCATCGAACTGTTTCCGCATCTTCAGCATGCGCAAGTCATCCGCTTCTGGTCGGGGACCGAAGCCGAGATGCCGGATGATAATCCGGTTATCGGGCCAAGCGGCCGCGTCAAAAACCTCTTTCATGGCTTCGGCTTTAACGGTGCGGGTTTTCAGACCGGGCCTGCCGTCGGCGCTGTGCTGTGCGATCTGGCCGTCAGAGGCGAGACAGAAACACCGATCGAGGCTTTCTCGATCAATCGATTTAACCATCCAACCTCAAATCACAAAGGGAACTAGCATGAAAAGGCAACACATGACTGCAATGTCCGCGCTCGCGCTTGGCCTGTCAGCAGCTTTCGTTTCGGGCGCGTCCGCTCAGACGAAGACGCTTTATATTGGCATGAACGGTGGCAATATGGAGCGCGCTTATACCGAAAACGTGCTGCCGGAATTCGAGAACGCCAACGATGTAAAGGTCGTTGTCGTGCCGGGTACATCTGCCGATATTCTCGCCAAGGCGACCGCGCAGAAAGACAATCCGCAGATGCACGTTATGCTGCTCGATGACGGTGTAATGGTGCGCGCAATCAATGCAGGCCTTTGCCAGAAAATCTCCGATGATCCGGTTCTCGCCGACATTCAGCCAGCGGCACGTCTCAAGGATGACATGGCAATCGGCGTCGATATGGGCATGACCGGCATCGCTTATAACAAGAAGCTATTCGACGAAAAAGGCTGGGCCGCGCCAACCTCATGGATGGATTTCGCCGACGAGAAATACAACAAGGCTGTTGTTTTTCAGTCTGCGTCCGCTTCGACCTTCGGCCTTCATGCATTCCTGATGTTTAACCGTATTCAGGGTGGCGACGACAAGAACCTTGAGCCGGGCTTTGAGAAGTTCCCGGATCTGATCGGCAAGAACGTTCTGGAATTCATCCCGTCATCGGCAAAGATTTCGGAAATGGTTCAGACTGGTGAAGCTGCAATCTTCCCGCTGACACCAACCGGTGTGAATAACCTCAAGGACAAGGGCATTCCGGTTGAATACGCCCAGCCGAAGGAAGGCTCAGTCGTTCTCGCTGTCACCGAATGCGTTCTGGCTGGCAACAACGAACCAGAACTGAGCCAGAAGCTCGCCCATTATCTGCTTTCAGCCGATGCTCAGAGCAAGGCGCTTGATCATGGCAATGTGATCCCGTCAAACCAGAAGGCCAAGGCCGGTTCGCCAGACGCGCAGGCCAAGCTCGATGCGTTCAACGGTTACATGAAGACAGCCAACACGCTTGATTGGGATGCCGTCAACGAAGGTCGTCAGCAGCTAAACAACCGCTGGAACCGTACGATCGAACAATAATACCAAGGCGCTAGAGCGTTTTCAATTTTTTCTGAACCAGAGGAAACGCTCTAAGTACTTGTTTTTGAGCATGTCTTTATCCCATCGTAGCGGGATCAGCAATCAGTCCGGTGGACTGATTGCCCCGCGAAGGCGGTTCCCATTTTTGGGAGATCTGCTCTAGGATGCTCACGCATCACGCCTTGAGAAAGTTCAAGCGTCACTCGGGCTTAATCAAAGTCCAATGAGCTTCACTCAATGAACTTTGGTACAAGATCATCTGTCGAACAAGAAAAAGCCCGCTCCGAGCAATCGGGGCGGGCTTTCTTGTTAAGCTATGCTTTGAGCTTTCTGCTTTCGGGCCGACTGCCAGACCAGCGGAACGAGAATGAGCGCAACAGTCGGGAAGATCAGCCAGTTGATTGTCTCCCAGCCGGATGAATGCAACAGGGAACCGGCAAAGAAGGAAGCACAGGCAACCGTGCCGAAGACGAGAAAATCATTGGCACCCTGCGCCTTACCACGTTCTTCCGGCGTATGACATTCGGCGATCATGGCTGTTGCGCCAATGAAGCCAAAATTCCAGCCGACGCCAAGAAGGATCAGCGAAATCCAGAAGTGGGTTAGATCAAGGCCGGACAGAGCGACGATTGCAGACAACGCGATAATCAGAAGGCCGATTGCAGTAATACGCTCTTTTCCGAAACGGGTGATGAGCATGCCGGTGAAGAAGCTCGGCCCAAACATAGCCAGCACATGCCACTGAATACCCAGCGCTGCGTGATTGACGGAATGACCGTGGCCAACCATGGCAATCGGTGCTGCGGTCATCACGAAGGTCATCAGCCCATAGGAGACAACACCAGAAGCCACTGCCAGCATGTAACGCGGGCTTAGCAAGATCTCCTTGAGTGGGCGTCCATTGCTTCCGGCATTGGCAGATTTTGCGGCTTTGGGTGAGCGCAAAAGCAACAAGACAGGAATTGCCATCAGCGCGAGAGCCGCCTGACTCAGAAAGCTGCCAGCATAGGGCGTGTTGGGCAGAGCATCCCGCGTCCAGATGACAAGTTGCGGGCCGATGATGGCTGCGATCAGACCGCCGACCATAACCCAGGAAATGGCGCGGGCCCTGAGCGGTCCTGTTGCGGCATCAGTTGCAGCAAAGCGATAGCTCTGCACGTAAGCGGCATAAAAGCCCGCGATGAAGGTGCCGAAGCAGAAAATGACGAAGGAGGCCGAGAAGATGCCAAAAGCAGCGACAAGACCGGCCGTCATGCCAAAGCCAGCGCCGAGCAGATAGCCATTGCGGCGTCCGAAGGACCGCATGACGAAAGCCGCGGGCAAAGTTCCCAGCGCCAGACCAAGATTGAACAGGCTGACAGGAAGTGTGACCAGCGCCGGATCAGAAGAAAGCTGCTGCCCGACCAATCCACCCAGCGAAATGACGATCGGTGGGCTTGCTGCACCCAGAGCCTGTGCCGCAGTCAGCACGAATATATTGCGTCTGGCGATTGTCTGGTCGGTCATGTCTGCACTTCTTCAAAGTTGCCTTGATAATCGTGCCGGGCCTATTCAGCTGGCACCTGGAAATGTGTGCAAATCACCGCCATCACCTGCCGCGCTATATCGCTTTCAACGCGATACCAGATCGTTTGCCCATCGCGACGCCCGGCGATGATGCCATCACGTCGCAGCAAAGCCAAATGCTGCGAGACAGTGGAGGCACGCAAGCCAATCAGTTCGGCAAGCTGCCCCACTGACTTCTCACCACCATGCAACCGGCAGAGGATCATGAGCCGGTGATTGTTGGCGATTGCCTTGAGGAATTCACTTGCCTCGTCGGCCGCAAGATGGGTTTTTACGCCGGGGTCGATTGGGTGAGCTTTATTCATGCATTCGTACCTACGAAACTATGAAGATATAGTCAATCTTACTCAAAAAACGGATATCAGGAAATTTCATTCCGATTTCCGGTTCGAACTGTAAGGGGTGGTGAAAGCGCTTCTGTCTGCAGCAATGATATTGTAGCGTTGGCGGATTGCTGTTTTTGGGTTGGAGTCGTCGTGCGTATATCGGTCTTGTGGGTTGTGTTTGGAGTTTTATTGTCTGGTCAGGCTTATGCAGAAGATGACTGGAAAGCCGTCGAAGTTATAAAACCTTATGCAATTACTGGCCGCTCCGGCCCTGAGCTTTATGAATCCATCGGCGAGCGCGGCCCTAAAGCCGGCAAATCCCGCGTGATCGCGCACACGACCTTTGTGTTGACCTGGGATCGCAAGTTCGACAATTCCAACAATGGCTGCACAATTGTTTCGGCCAAGCCCAAGCTGAAAATCACCTATACACTGCCCAAGCCCTCACAGAAGCTGTCCTCACCGGTGAGAGAGAACTGGGAACGCTTCTATGATGGCATCTATAAGCACGAGCTTGTTCATGGCGACACCGCCAAAGATATGACACGCGAAATCGTCCGCACAACTGTTGGGCTTTCGATCCCGAACGATCCAAAGTGCCAGAAAATGCGCCGGGAACTGATCAATCGCATTACTGCGCTGGTCGAGGTTCAGCGCCAGCAAGGCCGTGATTTCGACCGTGTTGAAATGGGGTCCGGCGGCAATGTCGAGCAGCTCATTCTGGCGTTGGTGAATGGAGGCTAGAATTTCCAGCAATAGTGCGTGAGCCTTTTGCGTCGTAATGCGTTATGAAAAAGATAGAGCGGGTCCCAATGGGAACCGCTCTGGCCCATGCCTGCAATCCGGCATGGGCTTTTGTGTTTAAGTGAGTTCGGCGCGTAGCGCTTTGGCTGCCGCCACCATGTTGACGAGGGCAGGGCGCACCTCGTCCCATTTGCGGGTTTTCAAACCGCAATCGGGATTGACCCAGAGCTGTTCATCGGAAAGCTGCTTTCGGGCAAGCGCCAGCAGTTCCGTCATTTCGCTGACTTCCGGCACACGTGGCGAATGGATGTCATAAACGCCCGGCCCGATATCGTTCGGGTATTTAAACGACTTGAACGCATCGAGCAGCTCCATGCGTGAGCGTGAAGTTTCAATCGAAATCACGTCGGCATCCATATGAGCAATGGCATCGATGATGTCATTGAACTCCGAATAGCACATGTGGGTATGGATCTGTGTTTGGTCGGCCACACCGCTTGAACACAGACGGAAGCTTTCGACAGCCCAATCGAGGTAGGTCGACCAGTCAGTGCGACGCAGCGGCAAGCCTTCGCGCAAGGCGGCCTCGTCGATCTGGATCATGGTGGCACCCGCATCTTCCAGATCGCTCACTTCGTCACGGATGGCGAGCGCGATCTGTCGGCAGGTTGCGGCGCGTGAAATGTCATCACGAACAAACGACCAGTTGAGGATCGTCACAGGCCCGGTCAACATGCCCTTCATAGGCTTATCCGTCAGTGACTGCGCGTATTTCCACCAGTCAACCGTCATCGGCTCAGGACGGGAAACGTCACCGAAAATGATCGGAGGGCGGACATAGCGCGAGCCATAGCTCTGCACCCAGGCGTATTTTGTGAAAGCGAAGCCCGAGAGCTGCTCGCCAAAATACTGAACCATGTCGTTACGCTCGAACTCGCCATGCACCAGTACATCGAGGCCGATTTCTTCCTGCCAGCGAATGGCGGCTTCAGTTTCGCGCTGGATGAAGCTCTCATACTGCGCATTGCTGATCTCACCTTTGTTGACCGCTGCGCGTGCTTTGCGCACTTCAGGGGTCTGCGGAAAAGAGCCGATCGTCGTGGTGGGGAAAGTGGGTAAGCCGAGCTTGTCGCTTTGAATTTTGCGTCGCTCGGTGAACACGCTGTTGCGCTTCTTTTGAGCTTCCGTGACAGCGGCAACGCGCTGTTCAACAGCCAGACTGTGGACCTTTGGCGATGTGCGGCGGGCTGCAATGGCCTCACTTGCGGCTTTCAGTTCTGCAAGAACCGTGCTTTTGCCTGACGAAAGCGCACGTCCGAGGATAGCAATCTCATCGATCTTTTGTGCTGCAAAAGCGAGCCAGTTTTTAAGTTCTGCATCGAGTCCGGTTTCCAGTTCAAGATCAATCGGTACATGCAGGAGCGAGCAGGATGGGGCAATTTCGATGCGTTCCAGCCCGTGCTTTTCAACGATGGGCAGAATGTGGTCGATGATGGCATTGAGATCGGCGCGCCAGATATTGCGGCCGTCAATCACACCGAGAGACAGATGCTGATCGGGGCGTGCTTTCGCTACAATGTCGTTAAGCTGATTTGCGCCGCGTACCAGATCGACGTGAAGACCTGCGACCGGCAAAGCCAATGCAGTGTCGAGATTGTGGCCCAGCTCACCGAAATAGGTCGCAAGCAGGATTTTTGCGTCGGAAGCTGTGGCAAGACGCTGGTAAGCAAGTTCAAATGCGGCCTGTTCATTTGGGGTGAGATCGAGAACCAGCGCTGGTTCGTCAATCTGCACCCAGTCGGCACCGGCATTTGCAAGTTCACGCAGCAACTCTTCATAAACCGGCAGCAGCTTTGGCAGCAAGGCTACAGGATTAAAGCCTTCAGCGGTGGATTTAGCCAGCTTCAGGAATGTAACCGGGCCAAGAATAACTGGACGTGTGTGGATACCCAGTGCCTTGGCTTCGAGGAAGTGTTCCACCGGCTTGCGGGCGACAAGCCTGAACTCCTGATCGTCGGTGAGTTCTGGCACCATGTAGTGATAATTGGTGTCGAACCACTTGGTCATTTCAAGCGCAGTCACACCATGACTATGTGCGTGCCCATTCTCACGCCCATGTTCTTGATTGCCACAACCGCAATCGTTGCTTGTTTTGCCTTCGCTGCCACGCGCCATGGCGAAATAGGTCTGGAGCGATACGTCGCCGCCGGACCAGCCGTAACGGGCAGGGATGGCGCCGACCATTACAGCTGTATCGAGCACATGATCGTAAAGGGAGAAGTCGTTGGATGGAATTTTCGTGATGCCGTGATCGCGCAGTTCGGCCCAATTGGCCGCGCGCAAAGCGCTGGCAATCGTGAGCAGTTCTGCTTCAGACGATTTACCCGCCCAGAAAGCTTCGAGTGCAAATTTCAGTTCGCGATGACGGCCGATGCGCGGCACACCAAGGGTGGCGGTAGCGACGGTGGTTTGTGACATGGCTATATATACCCCGATATAGATGGGGGCGCGGGTTTACAGACGTGCGCGAAAAGGCTGCTTTTGGCAACCAGACCTGCGACACTCCGGGACACCCCGCCCGTGGACGTTGTTTTGTCATGGCAGGTCTCCTGGCTCGCGGGTCAGCGCTTCGATCCGCCTTCCCGAAACTTTCGTTCCAGTGGCATGATGGATTTCAGCTCGCCGCTTACAGTTGCGGGGGCAGCACCGGTTTTGCAGGATTATCTTTATCCTCACGCATGACCTTATCCGAAAAGTCGATAGACTTTTCGAGGATCAACGCTCGCGCACCGGTTTCCCTCTTAGCTTCCGTCGCACAGGTTGACGGAAGAACCATAACGTTCATTAGTTTGTCGGAAGCTCTGAGTTGTGTCAATATCATATAAAGAAATGTTTATATGTTTATGACGTTGAAGTTCCTGCTGCCGATTTTTATTGGCCTAAAGATGGAGGTGGATGACTGGAAGATTAGATAGAGAATTAAAGAAAACTCTAATAACAACATATAATTAGGGGAGTAGGCATAGTTTTTGTAAGCGTGTGCAATCTCAATTGATATGGCTCCGATGAGTGACTCGTGCTAACGGTGCAAATATTGGGCTGGTTTCGTTGTCAGTTATCTAACTTAGATGTCTGATATCACTGATTAAAAAGAGTTGAATTGGGCCGAATCCTCATCGGCGATTGATCGTTTTCCGCCTTGAGGGGGGCAGGATATATTCTATGAGTTTCAGATATCCCTGGCAAAGACTGGCTTTGTTACCGCGTGTCGGTAAGCAGATCATACTTCTGCTGAGCGACTGCCTTTTGTTGTTGCTCAGTGCCTATCTCGCCTTTGTTATGCGTCTTGGCTTTGTTTTTATCCCAACGCAGACGCAGATTTTCCTGATCGCCATCGCTCCGGCTCTGGCTATTCCAGTCTTTGTTCGTTTTGGTCTTTATCGAGCGATTATTCGCTATCTCGCCGAACGGGCCATCTGGCCGATTTTTCAGGCAACGGCGATCGCGGCGCTCTTCTGGGTGGCGCTGGTCTTTCTTATGGAATCCTATGGCGGCTCTGGTTTGCCGCGTTCGGTTCCGCTGCTCTACTGGCTTTTGAGCACTGTCCTTGTTTCGGCGAGCCGCTTTGGTGCAAAATGGCTTCTACGCAGTGCTGAAACCAGCAAGGTCTATTCAAGTACCGCGCTGATTATTGGCGTGGGCGAACCCGGACGCCAACTGGCGACAGCACTGAGAAGCCATAGCGATACACATGTGATCGGTTTTGTGGACCCGACGGGCCAGCTCAGTGGAATGGATATTATCGGGCTTCGCGTCTATGATGTATCTCAGATCCCCAACCTGATCGAAAACTTTGGAATTAGTCAGGTCGTCATTTCTGAGCCGGAACTGGATCAGAAGCAGCGGCAGGAGTTTGCGCGTCTGCTTGGCCGTCTCCCCGTCAGTACGCGTATTCTGCCCCCAATCGCTGATCTGACTGCGGGCAAATATCTTGTCAGCGCTCTGCGCAATGTCGAGATTGACGATTTGCTTGGGCGCTCGCCTGTACCGCCAGATGTCGATCTCCTCCGTGAAGTTGTCGAAGGCCGACGCATCATGGTGACGGGCGCTGGCGGGTCGATAGGTAGTCAGCTTTGCCGCACAATTGCACAGTGGAATCCCAGCTGTATCGTGCTGTTTGAATCCAGTGAATTTGCACTTTATCAGATCGAGCGGCAGCTACGTCAGATGGCACCTTGTGTTGTCATTCCGGTGCTTGGCACAGTCGCAAACCAGCATTGCGTTGAAAAAGCAATTCAAACACACGCTGTTGATACGGTCTATCATTGCGCGGCCTATAAGCATGTGCCGCTTGTCGAACAAAACCCGCTGGTCGGTATCAGCAACAATGTGTTTGGAACGCTGAACGTTGCAGCGGCAGCGCTTGCGACCGATGTCGAACGGATGGTGCTGATTTCATCTGACAAGGCCGTACGGCCAACGAATGTCATGGGCGCGACAAAGCGCTGGGCGGAACTTGTCGTTTATTACTACGGAACACTCGCTGAAAAGGCGGGCCAACATAAGTCGTTCTATTCCGTTCGCTTCGGCAATGTTCTGGGCTCTAACGGTTCAGTGGTTCCGCTTTTCCGCGAACAGATTGCCAATGGTGGACCGATTACGCTCACACACGAAGACATGACGCGTTATTTCATGTCGATCAAGGAAGCAGCCGAGCTCATCGTGCAATCCGGTGCAATTGCCAAATCCGGCGATACCGTACTTCTCGAAATGGGTGATCCAGTCAAGGTTCGTGATCTGGCCGAGAATATGATCCTGCTTGCAGGGCTGACGGTGCGTAGCGCAGACAATCCCGATGGTGATATTGCGATCGAGGTGACGGGCATTCGCGAAGGCGAGAAGATGTATGAAGAGCTTTTCTACGATCCATCTCAGGTTCAGACGACGCGCCACCCCAAAATCATGCGCGCTCCCAAGGGTCAGAAGGTTGCTGTGGATGTCCCTAGAAGCCTTGATAGCCTTCGTGCTGCGATGGAGACAGAAGATGTCAACGCTGTCCGCACAGTTCTGTTTGATGTCATAACTTCCTGAAACGACCGCGAAAATCGAGCAGCAGCAAAAGCACGGCTACCACAGCGATAAGCACGAAGATGATCTGCGAAAGCATATGGTCGAAAATCATAATTGCTGCCGCACATGCTGTCAGAATGATATTGAGCAGGGCGACATGGCTCACCACCTTCCAAACGCTCCATCCGGCCCGTTTGGCGACCTGATAGGCGTGTTTTGAATGTGCTTTCAGAATGTTCTCGCCTGCCAGACCGCGTAAGATGATCGTCGTGCCGGCATCAAGCACGTAATAGAGCGGCAGAATAAGCGCGACCGCTATATGCGTTTCCCGTGCCAGAAGCAAAAGCGCGGTTCCGGCAAGCAGCCCCAGCGGAAAGCTGCCGGAATCGCCCAAAAAAACGCTTGCGGGTGGGCGGTTGTAAAAAGCAAACCCGAGAAGCCCGCCCGCTGTGATTGCAGCGATCGTGCCGCTTTCGATGCCCGCGAGATGAAATGTCGCCAGCAACGCAATTCCAGCCATCGGCACGCCAACGCCTGCAACGGTCATACAATCCAGGCCATCCATGAAATTTGTGACATTGATTGCGGCAACAAGCGTGATGACAATCAGCGTGATCTCTGCCCAATGGGGCAATAGCTCAGGCAATAGCCGGAAATCGGGGCCGAGCCCATAAACCACGAGGCATGCGGCCACAAACTGCGAGCCAAAGCGTGTTGTGACGGAAAGCTCGAAACGATCATCAATACCTCCGATAACCCAGAGTAATAAACAGGCACCGCTTAGACTGAGGACCAGATCAATAGTTAGGCCAAGATCTGTGCCGAACATTAAAAGCGAGACAATAATCGCCGGTATGAGCGCAAGGCCGCCGATTTGCCGGGCGGCGACGCTATGATTGGAGCGCGCATTGAATTTTGCCGCAAGAAAGCTTGCTGGCAGAAGCGCGGACAAAACATAAAGACCGACGCCGCAAAAAATGGCGCTTGCAAGAAAGGAGACTAGCAGCAAGATCATTGCAACAACCAATAAAAAATGACTCTGTCATCGGATTACCAGCTTTGGATGCGAAGGCAAATCCTGTGCTTGTCGGATTTGCGCCACTCATCATACTCTGAGGAAATTCTTTATCCCCAGGCCTCGTAAAGCTTGTCAGATTTCGTCGATAGGCGATTGCACTTGGCGCGGGGAGCGGCTATAAGCCCGCCCAATCAGTCGCATTGATCTGATTTGTTGGGGCGTAGCCAAGCGGTAAGGCACCGGTTTTTGGTACCGGCATCCCCTGGTTCGAATCCAGGCGCCCCAGCCATGAATTAAGAGCAACATCAGCGGCCTATTGATTTTGTTCAAATTTCCCTCTGGCTGGGAATCCTCATTATTTTCATATTCGCCGGGCGTGCACTTAACTGTGGCAACGAGCTATGACACATGCCGATTCTGATGAACCGCGGTTTCGTGTCAGCTCCAGATGACGGATATGACATGGCAGTCAGACATCAGGTTCAGAATCTTCAGCGGCGCGGAAATATTTTCTAATGGCGTCCGCGTCTCCTCCACACTTTTGGGACGCAATATCGGCGCGCGTCACCTTGCTTTCAGTCTCAAACAACCTGATCGCTGCTGGCGGCGATACTGAGATAAAATAGCTCGCTAAACACATCAGAATGATGCGCTATAATAAAGAGCACCAAAATTTAAATTACATCAGGATGATTTGGATTTTACCAACCCGCGGCGAATGTGACTGACATTAATGCAGAATAAGGCCCCAAAAGCGCCTCATTCACGGGCGACCAGAGTGTTGACATCGCAGATTTTTTCTTCAATTAACCTATTAAGGCGTTGAATCCAAATTCATTCCAGAAAGTGACAATCGTGAAAAATAGAAGAGTAGACGGACAATATGATGAGCACAGACATTTCTAGTGTAGCTGTGCCTCACGAAGCTGTAATCGCCGAGCCGACAAAAGGTGCCGCAGTCGCTATTCGCGATATTAGTGAGGCCCTGTTAAAGTATCGACTGGCTTTGATTTTCGGCTGGCAGGATGTTGCTCAGCGCTATCGCCGCTCTAGGGTAGGTGCTTTCTGGCTTACCTTGAACATGGCTGTGTTTATCGGCGCGCTTGGGTTAATTTTTGGAACGCTTTTTCAAAGCGAGATGCATGAGTTCCTGCCATATTTGTGTGCGGGCGTTATTACTTGGGGCTTTATCTCTACTTGTCTAAACGAAGGATGTACGACATTTACTTCTTCTGACGGCATAATTTTACAAGTTCGAATGCCATTGTTCACCCATATAATGCGTGCGGTTTGGCGCAATATAATAATTTTTGCTCATAATATTGTCATATTTCCTGTTCTACTTCTCATTTTCGGCAAAGTAATTAGTTTAAGCGCGCTTTGGGCAATTCCAGGTATTTTATTGTTGATTGTTAACTTAGCTTGGATGATGCTTATTCTAGCAACGCTTTGTGCCAGATTTCGAGATATGACCCAAGTGGTAACAAATATTCTGCAAGTACTTTTCTATGCTACTCCTATCATGTGGATGGTTAAGATACTGCCCGATCATGTTTCGCGTGCGTTCATCGAATGGAACCCATTTTATCACTTTATCGAGCTAGTAAGAGCTCCGTTGTTCGGTTTTCCGCCGACTCTGCTTGATTGGACCTTCGGCTTTGCATGTGCGATAATTGGTTGGACCATCGCAATTGTATTTTTCGGGCGGTATCGTTGGCGCGTAGCATATTGGTTGTAGAAAATGAGTTTAATTCAGCTTCAGAATGTTAGCATTGAGTTCCCGATTTACAACTCAACCAGCCGCTCGCTCAAAAATAGAGTCCTTAGCATAGCAACGGGTGGTAAAATAGAAAGGCGCACGGACCGCTTAGTGATTGTTCGTGGTCTTGATGATGTTTCCATGACATTTAGGGACGGGGATCGCGTAGGTTTGATCGGTCATAACGGATCTGGAAAAACTACTCTTCTTCGCGTTTTGTCGGGTATTTATACACCCACTCACGGTAGCTCAGTGATAAACGGTAATTGCGTATCATTGATTAATATCAATCTGGGTATTGATCCTGATGCAACGGGACGGGAGAATATCCGTCTTCGCTCAGCTATGATGGGAATGTCGCCAAACGAAATAGCAGAGAAGTTTGATCAGATTGCGGATTTTTCGGGCCTAGGAGAGTTTCTCGATGTTCCGTTCCGTACCTATTCGTCTGGAATGCAACTAAGATTGGCTTTTGCTACATCTACTGCCGTTCGCCCTGAAATCCTAATAATGGATGAGTGGCTTTCAACTGGCGATCAGGACTTTAAGGAGCGCGCTAATGGACGTATGCGCGAGCTGGTGGATTCAACACGAATCTTGATCCTCGCCAGCCATTCGAAAGAATTAATGGAAAAGAATTGTAACCGAGTTATCTGGCTCGAGCATGGCCGAGTCAAAATGGACGGTATTCCTGGTGACGTTTTACCTGCTTACTTTGGAAATTAGCTAACTCTGTCTAAATGTTGAGCGTTGAAATCGAGTTAGGTGAATATCTAATATTTTGAATGCGTTCAATTAGTTCAAAATCCCCCAAGTTCGAGGAATTCAGTTAGAAACTGCGCTCCTTTGTGGGGTCAGCCACTAATGGTTTCTAGGTCAGCCCTTTTCCATTTAAATCCTAGCGATTGGAATTTCTCCATCATGTCAGAGCTTTCAAGAAGATTTAGGCAACTGTCAAACGCGATCCGTTATTTGGCGCGAGGAGACTTTTCCGGGTTTTTTAGCCGCTTAAAGTGGTACGGACGGGAATACTCCCACATCCAATTAAGTCGAAAGTTAGCTAACGGAAATGGCATCGTGTGGGGAATTCTTTGCACGCCGCATACACTTTTCATCGCGCAAACAATAGCTGAGCGCTTAGCACACCATGGAATTGAAAGCGAAATTGTAACGGGTTCGGTAAAGAGCTATGATCATGATTTCTATATCGTGTTATGTGCTCAGATGTTCAAACGTCTGCCTCCAGCAAACAAAAGATTGATCTTTCAGCTGGAACAATCTGTAAGTTCTCGATGGTTTACGCCAGAGTACTTGAAGGTGCTCAACGATTCATTCGGAATTCTCGAATATTCGCTAACGAATATCGAATTTCTTGCCAACAATGGAATAAGCTATCCCAAAGTGCACTATTTACCGATTGGTGCATCGCCGGACGTTGATACTTTAAATGTTAAAGAGCCTAAACAATATGACTTTATTTTTTATGGCGATAGTTTGAGTAGTGAAAGAAGGCGAATTTTTCTTAAAAAGCTACAAGAAAAATACAGCGTAAAAGTATGTAATGATTTGTTTGGTGATGAACTCTACGCCCTCATTCGTAAAGCGAAAATCGTTATCAACATTCACTACTATGAAGGTGCTTTGTTGGAAATGCCCCGCCTATGCGAGTGTATCTCGTTGGGCGTACCGGTTCTTTCTGAAGGTACCACTGATCAAGTTGAGTATCCTGAACTTGAAGGTGCAGTAAAGTTTTTCAGTCAAGGTTGTGTCGACAGTATGATGACGCAAGCGTCGGACATGCTGGATAATTTGGCAATGATAGATCTAACGGTTGGAAGCGCGGTTACTGCTAGCGCCGCACGTTTCAATTTTATGATGGATCGCTTTTTAGTAGCCATTGGAGTAGTTCCAGCCAATATCATTCTCGGCCAACCGATATACATGGTCAAAAAAAGTGACTTTTATGCACTTTCGCTGCCCGAGACAATAGAACGACGAAGAGCAATAGCGCAGTCGCTGCCAGAGGGCTGTGAATTGTTTGACGGCATTCGACACAGCTTGGGGTGGATCGGTTGTGGTGGTAGCTTTAGCGCTTTATCACGCTTTGCTCTTGCAAATAATTTGAGTATGCTAACCGTTATTGAAGATGACGTAGAACTTCCAAACGACTTTAATCATGTCCTTAAAGAGATTAATGAGTATCTCGATGCAAGAAAATCAAGTTGGGATATTTTTTCGGGCTTGATGGCGGATGTGCATCCTTCAGCAAAAATTCTTGCTGTCGAAGAGGTAGGTGGGCGCACCTATGTCACCATCGATAAGATGACCAGCACAGTGTTTAATATATATAGTAAAAGTGCGTTGGAAATTATTTCTCAATGGAATCCTCTCAATACCGATGCTGTGAATAATACTATTGATAGATATTTGGAGCGTCGCGCGGGCCTTCGCGTTGTAGTGACGCTCCCATTTATTGCTGGTCATAAGGAGGACGCGACCTCGACTCTTTGGGGCTTCGAAAACGAGCGCTACACTCCAATGATCGCGGAAGCACAGAGGAAAATTGAAGCGATGGTTCGGGATTGGCAGCTTCTCTAGAGCCCGTTGTATGCGGTTAAACACGGTTTGCAATAATTGATGAGGCTCTTGTCTGAAGTATATCAGTTTATCTAAGATTTAGTAACTGGTTAGAAAAGCGTAAATAAGATTCTCGGAACCAGTCTTTTCATTTTTTACCTGTGCAATGCGCGGGGTGTTGTTGTTGGATCTGCCTTTAATAACCTAAGTTGGGCTCTTTCATTGCGCTTCACCAATTCATCGATTTGGGAGATGATTAGATCGATTAGAATTGAAACTGGCAATGTTATTTCTCAATAAAGCCTTGTCGGTTGTAGCGTTTACTGCAATAGCAATCGGAATTTGGGCTTCCGACAAACGATAAATCAAGCGTGGCGCAAAAATGGAGCAATCTGACTGTGATAATCAATTCGAGTAAGAATATCGCTTACATCGGGCGAATGGACCATTTACGTTTCTATGCAGCAGCACTTGTAGTCGTATACCACGGGTTCGTAGAAAGTATTGGTCATTTCGGAGAGGTCAGTTTGAATCCAATAAAAGGCCTTTTCATGCAGGGTCATACAGGTGTTGGCCTTTTTCTTGTACTAAGTGGGTTCTTATTTGGAAGCATCGGAGATGGTAGGGAAATACAATATGGAAAATATCTCTTTAATCGTATAACCAGAATATATCCTCTATATATATTTGCTATAGTAATAGCATTATCGATGAACTATACAGAGTATTCATCTGTGCAAACATTGCTTTTGACATTTCCAGTTTTTAGTCTCGTTGAACTGTCAAAGATACCAATGTTTGGCCAGCTCTGGACTATTGCGGTTGAGTTTCAATTCTATTTAATTTTCCCGTTTATTATGATGGCTGTCAATCGTCGAGGCATACGTTACGCGTTTCTTTTACTCGCATTAATGGTTTTTCTGAAACTCTGGATCTTTCTTATGAAGGGGACAGTGCGCGAAATCTCTTACATGACTCTTGTAGGACGCTTGGATCAATTTTTAATTGGGATGATCTTCGCCCACTTTATGAGCAGGTATAAAGAAGCCCTGCGAAACCCGTTCCACCTTATTTTGTCGGCAGCTATTGTATTGGCCATAATGTTTACATTTAACTTGGCTGGAGGTTATTTTGGCACGCCCCATCTCAGCATCTGGGTGGTTTGGCCCACAATTGAAGCAATCATGTGGGGATACTTTGCTTGTTCATATATGCGCTGCTCAATAGATATGCCTCATACGTTGGATAAAGTGGTAAGATTTTTGGGTGAGACTAGCTATTCTATTTATATAATGCATATGGTTGCCATATCATTTACGTACAGATTAATCCCTCGTCTACATATTACTGATACGGAAAGATTAGACGCGCTCGTTACATCTTTCCTTATTGCCTTCCCCGCCTCACTATCTCTGGCAGTGTGTACATTTTTTCTTATTGAGAGGCCTTTTTTTCATTTCAAGAAAAAGTATACAACGTCCATTAACGCATCTTAACGCTGCTTTTGCTAGGTAGTCACCGATTGTTCAAAGCCAATTTGAGAGGAAGGTCGTTGTCTCGTTCGCAGGCCAAATGTAGTGAGAGAAGAAGCTTGCAAAAACACATCTATTGTAAAAGTTAAACGCAATTCAAACGGACGGAGTTAAAAGTGAGTTGCAATGATGTGGTGCAAAAAAGAAAAACAGAGCCACTTCCTTGTGTGGGTAGGTGTCTTTTTCATACCAAAATTTGGTGAGATTGAAGATTCGGACACTGAATCAATGTTGTTGATATCAATATAAAATATTAACCCGAGATCGAAGTCACGTTAGTTTCCATCGAATTAATCGTCCATACAATGCAAACCTACCGATATAGGGAGAGACCTTTGGTTAATCATTCTGAGATTTTTGGGTGGGCATTAACGGAGTGCCTTTTTGCACTCCCTGCAACTCACACACCCAACACATTGCTCGGTCATATACCGCCGATTAGCCTTTTAACGCGGCTCTCCACTCCCAATGTCATCGTTGATCTTGGTGTAGCGAATAGCTCTGTTCTGGAAGCAGTCAGTTCGGCAGTCCGTCATTTCAAACTAGATACGTCCTGCTATGGAATATTCGATGGTAAAAACACTGAAGCTAACTCCCAAATCGAGCATATTTTGAGGAGTGTTGCCAATAATTATCCGCAATCCACCGTAACGGTTGGCGAAATGGAAAAAAGCCATGAATTATTTGATGATGGTTCCGTTGACCTACTGACGATTTCCCATCTTCATGACAGAGAACAAATCTCCACAGTTATGGACAGATGGATGCCCAAAATGTCGACTGATGGGATAGTTATTATTACAACTGTCAATCATCCGAATCCGATCGATCCTGTGCGATTATACTGGCATAATGTCAAAAATAATTATCCGTCGTTCGAGATGTCTCACCAGTTTGGCTTAGGTATTCTTTTCGCGGGACCAGAACAAAAGCCGTTAATCAGGGAGTTGATGGATAACTTGTCGAACAATGCCTATTTTTCCACGCTGTTCAAATCGATGTGCGAGTATAACGGTGGAATCATGCTTGATCGATTAACTCGCGGTTCAAATTCAGCGACTAGCTCTTTGCAGCCTACAAGGTCTCACTATATTGCTGAACGTGCCGATCTGCTATTCAAACATAGTCGAGCATGGAAGCTATTAGCGCCATTTCTACGCCGAATTAGCGGTTTTCGCAGACTGGAAGAGGCTACGCGATGAAGACGCGCGTTGCTTGTCTAGGGCACAGAGTTTACTTCGAAAACCACTTCTGTGAGTTAAAGTCACGTTTCTTTGACGTTGCCTGGTTTGACTACGATCATTTTTCCAATGTTGTCTATGACGATATAAGATTGTTTAGGCCGGACATAACCCTAATTTATCGACCAGAATTACATAAAGCTGCGAATCTAACCGCCATTCCTGGGTATAAGATAGGCTTTTCTACAGAACCTCTTCCCAAAATTGCAGTCGACGGTACCGTAAAAACATCCTCGGAAACGGACCGCAGGCTTTCGATGATTTCTCATCTGCAGAAGGATGGCTTTAATCGAATTTATCACTACGATAAGGGCTCGAAATCTTTCATAGAACAAAACGGCCTTCCTATTGATGATTATGCTGTCATACCCGTAAACACTAATTACTTTAATCCTAGCCGCATGCCCAAGCAAAAGTGGGACATTCTTTTTCTTGGTAAGGCGACGGAGAGACGGTCAAGGATTCTATCCCGTTTGAAAAACCATAACGTGTCATTTCTTTGGATTGAACATGGGGTTAGCGGGAGTGAACTAGGAAAATTATTCAAGCGCTCCCGGTGCATCCTCAACATACATGCGGATGATATCCAAGCACTAGCACCTCGTGTTTATCTAGCTGCTGCTTGTGGTGTACCCGTATTGACGGATCCGACCGGTGACACGGACTTCCCTTTTTCCAGATTAGTTCGTACGGTAGATATGAACGAGCTATCACTCAATGTAGTGAAATATAATGTAGAGGATGTGAAGGATTCGGGCGTGTTATCTGATCGAGAGTATCTAGATAGATGTCTAGATGACATCTCTGTAGAACGTTTTTTGATGAATACTATAGATAAGATTATTTGAACGAGGCCACTATGAGTAACGTCGAGATCAACGAATTTCATATGCCGATTTCATATAAAGAACGGCTTGAAAATGATTATTTTGATGACCGTTCTTTTTTAAGTAAGATAGTTGTTCATCAGCCGGAGATTTACTACGCGGCTGATTTCATATTTCGTCAAACTGAACGTAGTATAATTGTTGATATTGGATCAGGTAACGGTAAGAAACTTGCTTCAATAGGTTCCACAGCAAAGAAAAAATATGCGATTGACTTCGGCGTAAACGTTGCTTTTTTTAAAGAGCATTATCCCGAATGCGTAACTTTTGACCTAGATCTAGAGAATTCCAACCGGAATCAATTGCCAAAAATTGATTGGAAAGCGTCAGTTGTTATCTGTGCTGACGTGATTGAACATCTTAGGTCTCCGTTGGGGCTAATTGATTGTTTAAAGCATATATACGATTCTGGTGGCATTATTGTTTTATCGACCCCTGACCGCGAAAAGCTGCACGGATATTTGCATGATGGTCCACCTGTAAATCCGGCGCATGTTCGGGAATGGACGCTGTCTGAGCTCTCCGCTTTATTTGCAGCACATAGCATGAAGCCCGCATTCGCTGGCTACTCCATAAGCGATAATATGAAACGGAAAAAGTACAACAGCGTCATTATATTGGATCGTGCGATCAATAGGAATTGCGAAGATCTTTCTATAAGTCCTTTAGGAATCGTATCATGCTTTAATGACTCGGACATCATTGAGCAGTTGTCTAGAAAGCACCTGGACAGCGGAATAGATCTTCATTTTCTCGATAACTGGTCAAATGATGGCACATTTGAAATACTTCAAAACTTACAAGTAGAATATCCCAGCAGAGTTACACTCGAAAGATTCCCTTCTGAGCCTACAACGGAATACGTTTGGAGAGCGATACTAACGCGTAAAGCTGAAATCGGCTTTGGTTTTATGGGGCGCTGGATAATTCATATCGATAGTGACGAGTTACGTACATCACCATGGTCAGACATCTCATTAAGCCGTGGGCTCGCAATCGCCCAAGAATACGGAAGCAGTGCTGTTGAATTTGGCGTTGTCGAGTATCCACCGCTAGATGACGATTTCTGTGGTAAAATTGATCCTGTTGAGCATTTCACGCACTGCTATTTTTCCAAGCAGCCATCCCATTTTCTGCAGACCAAAGCGTGGCTGCAAGGAAGCCATTTGATTGACCTTTCATCAACAGGCGGGCATCACGCGCAGTTCCCAGGAAAGCGAGTTTTTCCATATAGATTTATTCTTGACCATTTTCCTATTCGGTCGACGCAGCACGGGTTGAAGAAAGTCCTGAAAGATCGAAAGCCGCGATTTAGCCAACAAGAAGTGAACGATCTCGGGTGGCACACCCATTATGATATCGTCTCAGACGGTTATCGGTTCCTCAGTCTGAAGGAATTTCATATTGAGCACGGTGCTGACTTCTTGGTGAACAACGTTCTTGAAATTGTCACGGACGTCGTTCTTCAACGAATGCAGGGGCGCTTAGTTTTCCCCAGCAATAATGATTTTTAGTACAGCATCTGGAGTATTTTGCATAAGCTAAAACAACAATTGCAACTCTATTAAACGGTGGCGAGTAGCTTTCATATTACAGTGGCATAGGGCGTTCAGAACGTAATGGCCCGATTGCCACCACCTGTTGAAGCAAGGCCTCGTGACGTAAGACACGTCTTTAGCGACGTCGTTAAAGACGTGTCTTGAGATTGAGGTCGACGGTGCGGACGGAGACTGGGCCGCGAACGCCAATGTCGGTGGAGGGTGGTAAAGAAGTGGTTCGGTAAAGTTCCTACATGCCTTGCACTGAGCCCCAACATTGGACCGCCGAGAATTAGAATTATCCGGCTCTCACCCCAATGGCTGGCTGATAACGCCACCGGGATTATGCAAGGCAATCGGTACGTTATATCCGATTGCCGAATGGTAATCCCCCCGGCAATTAACTATCTAATGCACACATCTCTGAGCAACTAGCATTTCTTGTAAAAGACTGATTCACTGAGTGCTGATTTGCTCAGGAGGTTGAGATGGGCATCAACGGTATTGAATTGAAGCGGTTTTCAGTCGGCAGATTTGGCGATCTGCGGCTAGAAAAAAGGGGACGTGGTGCCATGAGGCGTTGGTGGCTCGGCCAGGCTCATGTATTCATGAGCTTGCTAAAGGCCAGCGGCGCGGCGAGGTTGGCTTTGGGCGATTTTTACGCAACCCCTCGGTGACAGTTGCAGCTTTGAGCGAAGCCGCAGGCAATAGAACTAGGGAGCGTGTCGCGGGCCGCGATATTCTGGCCATCCAGGACACTAGCGAGATTGTGCTGGGCGGGCCGAAGTTGCGGAAGGCGGGTTTTGGGCCAGTCGGTCGTGGTGGCTTTCTGGGCGGAGTTCTGCTGCATCCTGTGCTGGCGGTCGATGCAATGAGTGGTGAGTTGGTGGGTCTCGCCGACATTGCGGTGTGGAACCGCGGTAAACGAAATGACTTGCATCACGCACGCAGGCCCCTGGAGCAAAAGGAATCCCAGAAATGGCTCAATGGCGCAAGGCGGGCCAGCGAGGTTTTGGCCAAGGCTTTGCGCATCACGGTCGTTTCAGACAGGGAAAGCGATCTTTATGAGGATTTTGCACTGAAGCCTGAGAATGTGCAGGTGCTGATCCGAGCCAGTGCCAACCGCAACCTTGTTAACGGCGAGAAGTTGTTTGGATATGCTTCCCGTTTGCCGGAAGCTGAACGCATAAATGTCACGATCCCCGCCAGTCCTGGCAGGCCAATCCGAGAGGTGCGTCTGGCGCTGCGCTTCGGCCCCGTGACGATCAAGAGACCGGAACGCGGCATGCCAAGCCTTGACCTCAAATGCTTGCCTGAGATGGTCAAACTTAATCTGGTTGATATCTGTGAAATTGATCCCCCGAATGGTGCAGAGCCCATCCACTGGCGCTTGCTCACCAGCCATGAGGTTGAAGACTTTTGCATGGCCCATCTGATGCTGGATTTTTACCGCAAGCGCTGGCTTATCGAAGAATATTTCCGCACCCTGAAGTCGGCGGGGTTCAAGATAGAGAATGCCAGGATGAGTGACCCGAAGGTCTTCATGAATTTCGCTGCCCTTGCAGCCATTGCTGCAGTGACGGTCACCCAGATGCTGCGCGCCCGCGACAATCCTTCCGGTCAGGCACTCGTCGATGCCTTTGATCCTGATGACAGGCCTTTGCTTCTCGCAATCTGTAAGGACTACGAAGGCGAGGCTCCAACCGCACGCCAGAAAAATCCTCATCCGCCGAACACGTTGGCTTTTGCCACTTGGATCATCGCAAGGCTTGGAGCTTGGACCGGCTACTACGGCAAGCCTGGCCCCGCAACGCTCTCACGCGGCCTCAGGCGTTATTATGAGATCAAATACGGTGCACGAATATCAGCGGGAATTGTGTGAATCGCATAGGTTAAAAACGGGGGGATTACCTTCTCGACCAAGCGAAAATCCCTTCGACGGACGCTCACGAACCACAGTTAGTAGGGTACTCAATCGAAATGGTTGGTTGGCTTAAACTTCAGGAATTGGTACAGTTTTCGGACGCTCTTTATTGCCCAGCGACTGGCCTTCCTTTGAGGCAGTGGCACTAACATTTGGTCCGCGGTTTCGTCGGCCGAAATTGGGGGGGGCTGAGAGGGAAAAAACAGTCGCTGGCTTTGTAAACTGATAGCGGATGCACCAAAGTAGAATGGATGATGTTTTGCCCGCTGATACGGTTTCCCTACAAGCAGCTGGTACTCGGCTTCAAACTGGGGGTAGGGATGTTGCTCCCAAGGCACGTTTGTGGCAGTGCCGCCGTGAACTTGGTGAAAGGTCGCTTCGCCAAGCAACATTACAGGAATCAGTCCTGTTGTCCCCACTGCCCGATTAAAAAAATCGAGGTTTACATATCCGCCGCCTGGCGTCTGGAAGCGCCGGTCCAGACCACCAAGGGAGGACCACGCAGATCGCGTCAGAGCGAAGCAGTTACTCTCATTTAACTGCGAAAAGAAGCCGTTGTGCGCCGAGTGTGCCAACGAAGATATATCAAACAAGCGATAGCCGTCATCTATCCACGCTACGCTGTTCAGCAGTTCGTCCTCAACGGTCTGATTGTATCCTTTTAAGATAGAATTGTTTTGAAGTTCCGGCCCAATATGCATTCCAAGCGTATATACGAAAGGATCCTTTAGCGCCTGAAAACAACGATAGATCAGAGCAAGGATGCCCGGTGAAAGTATCCGCGCGCCATCAATGATGATCACGACGATGTGTGCTTCGCTCCCAGAAGCGTAGTAATTGATAGCATCAACTGGCGAAACACTATCACTGTAATGTGGCGCATATCGGAACTCGGCGCCGAAAGATCTCACGTCTGCTTCAGGTATTTTTTCAAGTGAGTTGTTATCAATCGCAACAACTTCGTACTGAATTTTCTCTACTCCCTGCTGATAGGCGCGAGATAAAGAAAAAAGGGTGCGGGGAGCCTCTCTCCGCATATTATGGAAGTTTACAATGACCGAGATATCCATTTCAGGTGGTCTCCGAGTAGTGGAGGAGCATATCCCGCCAAAGTTGATCGATGTGGTCTGGGAGAGGCGCATAGAGATTTTGCTCGTCGATTGACTGATGAACCAGTTCGCTATCGAAGAAGCGAACGCCCCCCGGCGGAAGCCCAAGCAATTCGAGTACCATTTGCGTGTCAGACATATACTCGCTTGGGTGTTGATCAAAACGAACAATTGGAAAGTTTTTCTGATGCCAAAGGTCCAGCATGGTTCGATTGTAATCGAACCACAGCTCCAACCCACGCCCCATATCCCAGCCGTTCCGTGCATTCAGTGACGCGGCTACGAGCTGAGGATGACGGTACGTGCCGACGAATCTTAACGGCACTGCCTGCTGCCAAAATGGGTAGGTAAACGTTGTTCGCGGGTCCTTGAATCCCCATTTCTGGACATCGTCCGAAACAAAAGAATTAATGATCCTATCACGTTGGAGGGCTAAATAGTCCGGCCATGTTGTTACAATTCGGGGATGGTCCCAGTCAGCGTTATTGAACTTAAGCACTTGGTCGTTTAGCTCTCTTATGCTGATGTTCTCGCGGTTACCTTTGAGGTTGTGAGGTGCCCACGTAACAACCTCTCCCAAATGAAGACCAGCCTCTTGAAGGATTCCTGTGAGACAACTTGTTCCACTTCGATGCATTCCTAGAACCGTTATAATCTCCCCACCATTGGCGCTGTTCGATTTTTGCATTTCTATCTCAAATTGGACAATTGCTCGGTTTGATTGGACATATTCGGTGCATACATTGCGGGCCAACAGCAGATCGGTACCACGTGTATTCCGTCTTTTAGCAACCAGGAATTCAACAATACAGCGGGGATTTGGCGCGGAATATCATAATATGACTTTTATTATACGAAATGATCACTGAAATCATTCAAACCAATCGCGTATTAATGGTATTAAGGCTTACCACGGTTTACTAATGAGCGCTCTGCTTTCATAAACAGCAATGCTTTATCATACCGAAGAAGCTCAGGACTGTTCTAAATTGCACCATCACAACAATGAAAACGTATAATGAGAAATCACGAACTCGATGGGCTTAGAGGGCTTGCATGTTTGATCGTGGTTGTCGGGCATGCGTTTGGATCTAGTTGGGCTTGGGTGTCCTGGCCCGGTTTGATGGGGGGAATACCTAGAATTGGTGTTTGGCTATTTTTTGTACTTAGTGCCTTCCTTCTCACACATCGACTGTTAGAAGAGAGTGTTTCGCTCGTTTCCCTCGTGCGCTACACCATTGCTCGGTTAACGCGGATTGTGCCGCCTTTCGTCATCGCCGTGGGGTTTTACCGATTGATCGATCCTGACGGTTTCGAAACAAACTCGCAGATGCTTTGTGTGTTGATGTTGCAAGCTCCCTACAAGCATCTGTGGACCATTCCGGTGGAAATGAAGTTCTATCTCCTCCTTCCTTTCATAGTAATTGCACTAAAAAAGCTTACGAAAGCAATAGGCATATATCTTACTTTCCTTGCTTTGGCGGCGTCGCTCATCGCAATTCGGTACTATGGGCCCACGGTAACTGTAGAGAATTACTTGTCCGTCGCCCCTTATCTGGTCTGTTTTGGAGCGGGCGTGACAGCGGCATGGGTGACGCATTTTTCTCCACGCCCGCATGGTGCAACAGGAAGAATATGTGCCTACGTCGCAATCTTTTCAATTGCTGCGTTAGTCCTGTTCAACAAGACAGGTTACTTTGGGGATTTCAAGAGTGAACTTGCCCGACACCACACAACTTTTGGTATGTTGTGGGCAATCCTGATATACGGAATCTACAACGACGCCGGTCGTTGGAATAGTTTGTTTGCTTCATTTCCTCTGCGAAAAATTGGTGAAATCAGTTTTTCAGTATACTTATTTCATTGGGCTTTTATCATGTGGACGAAAGACTGGTTCTTTCCGATTGGGCTGATTTCAGCTGTAGGATTTTCCCTGATGATTGGCTTTCTGTCTTTCCATGCGTTTGAAAAACCCTTGATCGGCGTTCGTAAACTGATTTTCAAACGACTTTATCTTTGACTCCAGCCTTGCGGAGCACAAACTTTCGAAAACAGAGTAAGTCAGAGCATGACGCAGGCAGTATTCTATCTCAGGTGCAACCGGCTGTAATCGAGTCGAAACAGTTTCAGAGCTTGCTCCCGCCTGTGGTCGCCAGAAAGTTTGTCCTCATAAACTAAAGGCCGTGTTGCCCTACCATCCCAGCTATCAAGAAGCGCACCCACATCGATCGCGATCCCGCCATGGTGCTTGATGATATCGAGATATTTCTTGCCAACCAGCCCCGCGCCAACTAAATATATCTTTCCATTTAGGGGACGACGTAATTGCTCCGAGACCTCTTCAAAGCGCGTTGGAAAGTGTGCTGCAGTATCAGAAGGAGAATAGCTTTGTGACCACTGCGCTCGCTTGTTTGCCTTTTCGGGCACAAGAATAGACTCCACCTTTACCCCCAGTTCGCGTTCAATCTTTTGCGGCAAAGTCGGTGAGCAATGTATCAGTCCAATAGAGCCGCAACTAGTAATTAATCGTTCCCAAAAACCTTCGAGGGCGAGATCATAACAAACCCATTGAGAACATACATTGGCAAGTCGATGACGACGTTGTAGGGACCATTTATACAGTCGAAACACTCGTTTCGCAGAATAAAGATTGATTTCTCGTTCTACGGCCCGAAGTGGAAATTCCGAACGAAATCGTTCCAGGAAGTCCGGTGCATGTTCATCTAATGTGGCAGCATTTTGTGACGCGTACCAGATATCGTCTCGAACACCTATCAAATCAGCGCTTTCAATGCTGGAAAGCAGATTGTCTCTGATATTTATGATTGCTGACATATCAGTCGCGTTGCCGAAATGGCTTTTGAAATAATCAATATCCTCCAATGTGGAGGAGGAGCCGAAGTCCAGTAAGCCGCCTTCTCCATCACCCAACCGAACGAAACTGAATGGAACTTTTGCTCGCACACGTTTTTCGATTATCGAAGCAACTTCGTCGCAATGCATCATCATCGGAACTCCTGCGGTCAAATTGCCGGACTTCGATAGATTGTATATTGGTCACAATATTTTGGATGGTCCGGTGAGGAATTTCTAACGTACCTCATTGCCATACGCAAATGAAGAAGCTGGAAGGCTTATTAGTTTGATCTCTAGAGGGGAGAAATGTTGCTCGTCCAGAGTCAAACTTTTATTGCGGTTTTAATATAGGTAGAGGCAGGCAATAGATGGCCTTGGTATATATCTTACGCAGTGGGATGGAAGTGAAGTGAACGTTTCTAAATCACCAGAGAAAAAGCGCACTGGCATTATCGTTCTTGGGATGCATCGTTCCGGTACGAGCGTGCTCACGCGAATCATCAACATTCTAGGCGCTGCACTTCCTGTGAACTGTCTGGGTGCCAATGAAAGCAATGCCACCGGCCATTGGGAACCGCGCAGTCTTATCTGGTTACATGAGCAGATGCTTCAGGAGAGTGGCAGCCAGTGGGATGACTGGCGCAGTTTTGAATTCACTCGCATGCCCCCGGATCGACAAGCTCACTTTACTTACGAAATTAGCCGTCTGTTGAGGGAGGAATATGAGACAGCTCCGATATTTGTACTTAAAGAACCGCGAATCTCTAGGTTTGTTCCTCTGTATATCGCGGCGTTTAAGATGTGGGGTGTCGAACCTAAGTTTGTTTTGACCAACCGAAATCCGCTCGAGGTAGCAGCATCACTTCACGTGCGTGACAAAATAACTCGCGGATATGCATTGTTGATCTGGTTACGTCATGAACTAGACGCAGAACGGGCAACACGTGGGCATTCGAGGACGTTTGTCTCTTATGAAGGCATGTTGGATGATAAGTGGCCAATCATCGAGAAAATTGTAAAGCTGGTTGAAGATACTGCGTTTGTTCTCACGGAGGGTTCCGACAACGAAATAGATGAGTTTTTATCGCCACGCTACAGGCATCATCAGATGGCTATTGAGGATCTGGAGTCAGAGGTGCCGGTTCTTAATTGGGTGAAGGAGGCCTATTTCGCATTCAAAAGGCTGGAAGTCGATGCGAACGACCGACGCGCGACCTCGGTGCTTGATCGAGTCAACGCTGAGTTTGATACTCTTTCAGGGACGTTCGGCACGATCTTTGTTTCAGAAAGCAATACACGGACACAAATTCTCCGGGAGCTTCACGAGGAAGAAGTTCATGATTTAACACATACGATTGGCGCTCTTCGCCAACAGATTATGGACTTAAGAGGAGAATTGGCTCAGAGAGTGTCAAGTAATATTCAAGTTGGTGAACGCCTTGAGGCGGCGAACCTATCGTTAGATGCGATTTTGAAAAGCAAAACATACCGTCTCTCTACAGTATTTAAACGTATTTACCGGTTCTTGATATGGAAGTAGTTACTTCAGATCGGAATGCATATTATCCCGGCCCGGCAAGACAGTTTACAGCTGCATCGAGAGTTTCAATGGCAAGTTCAAAGCCGAGTGTTTGAACGCCTGGCGTGCCCCCGATAAATTAGGCCATTCAGAACTGGAATTTTCCGTTTATGATCCCTTATCCGGGAGAAGGAGATTTCTGTGAAAGCATCGAAGTTTTCGGAAACGCAGATCGCATTCGTTTTGAAGCAGGCAGAGGGGGCTCGTCCTCCTGTGATGAGGATCGGATCGGGCTATCCGAGCACCCCTCGGAAGACCAGTGCAGAGCGAGCCACCCCTGCTACGCCGTGTGGACGAATTGACTCAGGTATAAGTTTTCCGGTTCCAGACTTTCTCTCGACGTGATTCACATATTGCTGACGTGATTTGGAGGTCAGTAATGTGCACCAAGATGACAGAAAATGACTATGAACTGGCACTTGAGGTTTTTCGGACTTGTCTGCCAGCCGTTGGCGCGAAAGCTAGAGCGATTTCCCGTCTGATTGAATCAATCAGGGTTTTCAAATCAGTGTCGAACTGATTCAACATCCCTGCTGGTGAAGGAGGCCAGCATGGATGGCTAAAGCTCTTTCACTCGATCTTCGCCAGCGCGTTGTGAATGCGATTGCCACCGGTATGTCCCGCAGACAAGCGGCTGAGCGGTTTGGTGTGAGCGCCGCCAGTGCTATTCGCTGGCAGAAGCAGTTCAGCGACACCGGAACCATTCAATCCGACAAGCAGGGCGGCGACCGTCGTTCGAAACACATCGACGCCCATGCCGCCACGATCCTTGCGCTTTACGAGACGACGCCGGATATCACCCTTGCCGAAATCAAAGTGCGGTTGGCTGAGAGTGGCATAAGGGCCGGGATCGGCACGCTCTGGCGGTTCTTCGACCGGCACGGGATCACGCGTAAAAAAAGACGGCGCACGCGGCCGAACAGGAGCGACCAGCTTTGATGCAAAAGCGCCAGGAGTGGTTCGAAAGCCAACCAGACCTCGATCCCGAGCGTCTGGTATTCATCGACGAAACCTCTGCTTCAACGAAGATGGCGCGCCTGTATGGTCGAGCACCGAAAGGTCAGCGGTGCCGGGCATCCGTCCCGCATGGTCATTGGAAGACCACGACGTTCACCGCCGGCCTTCGACTGGGCGGCATGGCAGCTCCCATGGTGCTGGACGGCCCGATGAACGGCGACGCGTTCCTTGCCTATGTCAGCCAGGTTCTCGTTCCCGAACTGACGCCTGGCGATATCGTCATCATGGACAATCTTCCCGCCCACAAGGTTGCAGGCGTTCGCGACGCCATCGAAGCGGCAGGGGCAGGCCTGTTCTACCTGCCGCCGTATTCACCCGACTTCAATCCGATTGAAATGGCATTCTCCAAACTGAAGGCCTTGCTTCGGGCCGCAGCCGCCAGAACCGTCCCTGACTTGTGGCAGGCCATCGCCGACGCCATCAAACAGTTCAAACCTGACGAATGCCGGAATTACTTCAAGGCTGCCGGGTATGATGCTTTCTGATGGGAAATTGCTCTAAAAATGACCGCCTATTCCTTGAGGCGTTGCATTATTTCACCCTTCACAACATCTCATGGCGGGCTTTGCCTGAGCGGTTTGGTAACTGGAACAGCGTATGGAAGCGTTTTGACCGTTTAGGTAAAGCAGGTGTTTTCGAGGACTATTTTTCCATTTTGGCTGGGCTTGATGAAAGCGCTCATCTTATCGCTATGTTCGACAGCACCGTCATTCGCGCCCATGTATCTGCAGCAGGCGCTAAAGGGGGCAGGAAGGTCAAGCGCTCGGCCGGTCTCGTGGAGGGTTCGGAACCAAAATCCATCTGAAAACCGACCGAAATGGTCAGCCCCTTGGCTTTGAACTGACCGGAGGCGAAGCCTCCGATAGCAAACAGTTTGAAAGCCTCATGGACACGGGCCCTCAAGTCAGGCACCGCGCTATCATTGCTGACAAAGGCTATGATAGCGACGTTAATCGAGAGATTGCGCGAAAGGCTGGCGCTATCCCTGTGATCCCTTACAGATCAAACAGGCGTAATATTCCGAAGCATTTTGCCACGGCGCTTTATCGAGGTCGCGCACGTATCGAACAAATGATGGGGAAGCTCAAACGGTTCAAACGTGTCGCATTACGCTGCGAGAAAACAGCAAGAAACTTCCGATCCATCGTCGCAATCGCTTCTGCTTTCATCTTAATCAAATCCGTCCACACGGCCTAAGAAGGACATACGGTATTACCCCCAAACCATCTACGCCTTATCAGAATATGATCATCTTATAAAATACAGCTAAATTTGCATTCGTCGAACCTCTATAGTGTTGGTTGCCATTGTTGTTCTCGATTATGAATAAAATTCGAACGGGTTCTTGACGGTTGTATGCGGAGAGAAATTCAATGTTACCATTTTTATTGGCGGGCGCATCAATTTTTGTGGAATCGTTGGTGTACAAATGGCTCAAGTCAAACGGAATGTTCGGTGACGTTCGTTACGTTACAGGTACGATGAACGTCGGGGCAGACTATTGAGCAAACCTCAACTTATTCATACGGTATCGAACATTCCTCTCCACAGCGCACTGGGGTACAATCCCGGTTGGCAGTGTACGTTGATCGTTGAACTTCCTTCCGGTCTATTTGAAACCAGTGGCGGATATCATCAATCTCTTGGGGACTATTTTGATCACGGCGCCCGCCCGTGCAACCTTAGCACTGGGTATTTGGCGCCGTTAGTTAGAAGCGTTGAGCTCACACAATGATTGAACGCGTTAAGAGCCCGATTCAGAATAATCGGTTTACCATGATAACTATAAATATGATGAAGATCCAAAAGAAGGCGACTGTTTCTGGGGCTGCATGCAAGAACTCTCAGCTCGAACCATGCAGCAAATTCGCCCCCAGTTTGGCAGCCAAGTGTAAAGGTTTTCCAAGTTAACAGTTGCAGTGATGATCAGATCGGCCTGGAGTTTGTTGTCTGACGACATCTGGCTCTGCAAAAAGCTTCGTTAATTATGGTACTAAAACAATGAATCTTTCCCACTACCAAAGGTTGGAATCTGAGTCGATCCACATATTTCGTGAGGTGGCGGCCACTTTTCAGAAGCCGGTTCTACTGTATTCAATAGGTAAAGACTCTTCGGTCATGCTGCATCTCGCTCGAAAGGCGTTCTATCCAGCGAAAATTCCGTTCCCTTTATTGCATGTAGATACAAACTGGAAATTTCGCGAAATGATCCAGTTTCGGGACCAGATTGTGCGTGAACTTGGTCTTGATCTCATCGTTCATATAAATCTTGAGGGTGAGAACCAAGGCATCGATCCGTTTGAGCAAGGGTCGAGCGCGCATACTCATCTGATGAAGACAATAGCATTAAGGCAGGCATTAGATCATGGGAAGTTTGACGCTGCTTTCGGTGGCGCGCGCCGCGACGAGGAGAAAACACGCGCCAAGGAGCGCATATTCTCATTTCGCAACGCTCAGCATTCATGGGACCCGAAGAATCAGCGCCCCGAGATGTGGAAGACGTACAATACCCGAATAGCGAGTGGTGAATCGATCCGCGTTTTCCCGCTGTCAAACTGGACTGAACTGGACATCTGGCAGTATATTCTAAGAGAAAACATCCCTGTTGTACCGCTATACTTCGCCAAGCGTCGCCCGGTTGTTCAGCGCGGTGATATGTTGATTATGGCGGATGATGATCGCATGAAATTGCGAACGGGCGAGCAGATCGAAGAGCGTATGATACGCTTCCGGACTTTAGGCTGCTATCCCCTCACAGCAGCGATTGAATCGCATGCTACCACTGTCGAACAGATCATTGAAGAGACCTCAACGGCGCGCTGCTCTGAACGATCTGGTAGACTGATAGATAAGGATGAAATTGGATCCATGGAGAAAAAAAAGCGAGAAGGATATTTCTGATGAATGCCAATTCTCGCAATGACGAACAGATGAGAGAGAGCCGATCTCTTCTACGGTTCCTGACCTGCGGTTCGGTTGATGATGGAAAATCCACTCTCATTGGCCGCCTACTCCTAGATACCGATGCGGTTCTGGATGATCAGATTGTGAATCTTCAGGAAGAGAGCGCACGCTTTGGAACAACTGGGCAGGAGGTCGATCTCTCGCTTTTGGTCGACGGCCTCCAAGCGGAGCGCGAACAGGGCATTACAATCGATGTAGCTTACCGTTTTTTCTCGACAACTCGTCGGAAATTCGTCGTTGCCGATACCCCCGGCCACGAGCAATTCACCCGTAACATGGCGACAGGCGCCTCTGGATCTGATGTTGCGGTCCTTCTAGTTGATGCCCGTTACGGCATTCAGAATCAGACACGTCGACACTCGCTGATAGTATCGCTCCTTGGGTTAAAACATGTCGTGGTCGCGGTAAACAAGATCGACCTGGTCGGTTATTCCGAGGAAGTCTACAAAGAGATCGTCGCGGAATACTCTGCTTTTGCCGAGCAGCTTGGTTTCGAAACGATGGTGGCTATACCGATGTCCGCGCGATTTGGCGATAACGTAATAGCTAATTCACCGAAAATGAAATGGTACACAGGTGCATCACTACTGCAACATCTAGAGAACTTGAATGTTGAGCAAGATGCTCGGAATCTCCCATTTCGGTTTCCAGTTCAATACGTGTCCCGCCCCAATCAAGATTTTCGTGGTTTTGCTGGCCAAATCGCCTCGGGTAAAGTTTCAGTTGGGGATGCTGTAGTAGTTTCAAGCTCTGGGATTCAAACTCGCGTCAAAAGCATCGTTACAATGGACGGAAACTACAAAGAAGCGCGTGCAGGGCAGGCGATAACACTGCAACTCGAAGAAGAGGTTGATCTTTCACGCGGTGACATACTTGCGGCTCCTGGCCAGCGTCCTGTCGTCGCAGACCAGTTTCAGGCGCATATAATCTGGTTTGACAGACAGCCGCTCATGCCTGGCCGAAGCTACATACTCAGAACAGAGTGCGACAGTGTTGGGGCTACGATTACCGAGATTAAGCATTGCATAGATATCGAAACTCAAGCAAGAACCGCGGCCCGAACTGTTAAGATCAATGAATTTGCTGTCTGCAATGTTTCTTTACAGCGTGCCATTTCTTTCGACCCTTATCGTGAAAATAAAATTACCGGTAACTTTATCCTGATCGACCGGATGACTAACGCCACGGTCGGTGCCGGGATGATCGACTTCGCGCTGAGTCGAGCACTGAACCTTCACTGGCAGGCACTTGAAGTAAATAAAGATGCGCGTTCTGATCTGATGAAACAACAGCCGCGGATATTGTGGTTTACCGGGCTACCGGCCTCAGGAAAATCGACGATTGCAAATCTGGTTGAGAAGCTTTTGCACACCGACGGTCGGCATACGATTCTGCTTGATGGTGACAACATTCGTCACGGGCTCAATCGTGATCTGGGTTTCACGGAAGAAGATCGTGTGGAAAATATTCGCCGGGTCGTCGAAGTCTCGCGCCTTATGACTGATGCCGGATTAATCGTCGTTGTTTGTATGATCTCACCGTACAGGTCTGAACGACAATGGGCCCGCGAATTGATCGGCGAAGGCGAATTCATCGAAGTGTATGTTGATACTCCCCTTCATGAATGTATCAGCCGAGACCCCAAAGGACTCTACAAGCTCGCGCAGAAAGGCGATATCCGGAATTTTACCGGCATTGATGCACCATACGAAGCTCCGGAAAACCCTGAGATTAGGCTCTATACAACAAGCAGTTCGCCCCAGCAACTTGCGCAAATTGTTTATGACTATTTGCAGCGATTTAAGTGAAAATACGATGATCGAATTATTCATAAATGCGGCTATGACAGCCGGTGAAGTAATAATGCAATATTACGAAACCGGACCTGTCGTGCAACAGAAAAGAGATCGAAGTCCAGTAACCGATGCAGATTTGTTTGCCGAGCGCGTTATATTCGATGCTCTCTCTTACCAGTTGCCCGGGATTCCGATCGTCGCCGAAGAAGCCGTTGCGGACGGGCGTATACCTGATCTAATCAACCGAAGTTTCATTCTAGTCGATCCACTAGATGGAACCAAGGAATTCATCGACCGCCGTGGAGACTTTACAGTGAATATAGCATTCATCGAGCACGGAATTCCGGTATGCGGTGTCGTGTATGCGCCAGCTCTCGGTGTTCTATACGGAGGAGACCAATCGGGAGCTTGGAAGCGGATGATTGAATCTTCTAGTCTATCGCAATGGCTACCTATAGCGGCCCGCAAGCCGGACGAAATTGCAGTAGCAGTAGCAAGTCGCTCTCACATGTGTGATGAAACAGTGGCCTACCTCAAGAAAGAGAATATTACCAAATTAACGCAAATTGGCTCATCTCTAAAATTCTGTCTAATCGCTGAAGGACGCGCTGATGTTTACCCGAGGCTTGGTCGAACAATGCAATGGGACACAGCGGCTGGCGATGCCATCTTACGTTCTGCGGGCGGACATACGCGTACTTTGGATGGACTGCCATTGAAGTATGGATTGAGTGGCGGTCTAGAGTCGGATAAATTTGTTAATCCTCCTTTCATTTCCTGTGGTAGCAGCGATGCCTTTTTACCCGATGACATGAATGCATAACGATGTTGTGTTCGTAACATAGTCGCAAGGGAGATTGGGGATATTGCCTAAATAAAACTAACGTTGGTTATGCAACAATTTTCGCTGATCGCGATGTATGAGTATAAGTGAAAGTTATTAACTTATCAGGAATGAACCAAACAATGGCTCGGCTTCCGAATTTTATCTGTGTCGGTGCACAAAAGGCGGGCACGACGTGGTTATACAGACAACTGGAAAAACATCCGCAAATATATATGCGTTTGAAAGAGATAAATTACTTTCATAAGCTATACGACACTGCTTGGTACGCAGCTCATTTTAGAGATGCACGATCCGATCAGATCTGTGGTGATATCTCTCCGAATTATGGGGCATTTCGGCACGTCTCGAAAAAGATTCACGATGAATGTCCCAACGTCCAGATTTTGCACTTTCTTAGAAACCCGGTTGATCGAGCTTTTTCACAATGGCGAATGGCACGTTACCTCGGAAATATCCCGCGCGAACTTAGCTTTATCGATTGTTTTCGGCAAAACTTGCAGTATATGCGCCAACGAGGCGAGTATTTTTGCATAATTGAGGAGTACGCGCGTTATTTTCCTCTCAACAATCAATCCCGCGTTTTCTGGTATGACGATATCCGATTGAAGCCGGACAGACTCATAGTTGATGTTCTGAGTTTTATTGGCGTTGATCACCTTTGGCAGTCTCCCTACCTAAGCGAAGTTGTTTGGCCGAGCCCTGATCCTGGACGTATTTCGCGCGCTGACGCATTGGAAGTAAAGGCTTACTACGAACCGTTTGATATGCGTCTTCGCCAACTTTTGCGGATAACCTATTTACCTTGGGATGGTTGCTCTGGCTAAAGGACGACGCTCTGGATGGTATGGACGCCCCATCGACGGCCTTCATGTGTCAGAATGGGTGGGTCGAGCTCCATTGAGGAGGATGCGGTCATGGAAGAGATTACTACAACTGGTTTGGATATGGCGAAGAATGTATTTGTGCGACCTGCAAATCGCATGAGTTTCTGTTTCATAGGAGGAGATATAGCCTGAAGAAACCGGCTGTTCCATCAGCCGTTCCCTACCCGGACATGCGGAGTCGGTAACAGCTCGGTGTGAAGCTGCGGGGACAACGTAGCCGCCGGATATCCGGTACGCCGAACGGTAATCCTCCCGGGAATTAACTATGCGAATCACACAATTCCTGCCGATATTCGCGCACCGTATTTGATTTCATAGTAACGCCTGATGCCGTGTGAGAGCGTTGCAGGGCCAGGCTTGCCGTAGTAGCCGGTCCAAGCTCCAAGCCTTGCGATGATCCAAGTGGCAAAAGCCAACGTGTCCGGCGGATGAGGATTCTTCTAGCGCGCGGTTGGAGCCTCGCCTTCGTGGTCCTTGCAGATGGCGAGAAGCAAAGGCCTGTCATCAGGATCAAAGGCATCGGCGAGTACCTGACCGGAAGGATTGTCGCGGGCGCGCAGCATCTGGGTGACCGTCACTGCAGCAATGGTTGTAAAGGCAGAGAAGTTCATGAAGGCTTTCGGGTCGCTCATCCTGGCATTCTCTATCTTGAACCCCGCCGACTTCAGGGTGCGGAAATGTTCTTCGATAAGCCAGCGCTTGCGGTGACCTGAGACCCGATTCCCCTCCAGTTTTCGGGAGCAGAGCACTGCAATAATTAGAAGAGTTTGAGACCATAGCATCGATAAAAGGTGGTCGCGGATTGGATAAAAACCTTTATATGCCAAAATCCCTTCTTCGAGGCATGCCCGCCTGCGTGGACTACTCGGACTGTTGGCACATAAGCGGTGTCGGCAATTTTACGCGACCTTAAGGAAAGATCAAAATCCTCGAAGTATAAGAAAAAATTATGACTGAATCCTCCTGTGGTTTTTAAAGTAGCGCTTCTGAAAAGCATGAAGCACCCACTCACAATTGGAGGATTCCAATAGACGGCATTTTGTGTTTCAGCTTGCATCTCATACTGCGCTAAGCGTACAGAAAAGAGCGAGCGGATTATTTTAGGTGCAAAGCCTCTTAGCATTAAATCAAAGACTGCCGGATAGCGCTTGCAAAGATATTGCCTTTGCCCATTGGGCCAAGCTGTACGTGGGCTTAACAGTCCACAGTTTTCATTGGCTCTCATGAAAGCCACTGCGTTGATTAGTGCATCCGGATCTAGTTGAATGTCTGGATTGAGAATGAGATGAAATTCGCCCATCTGTTGCATTGCAATATTGTGGGCTCGGCCAAAGCCGATATTGCCGTGTCCGTAGACCAAAATGAGAGGTAAATCTTGATACTCGCGGCTCAGAAATGACACCACATCATTATTCACGGAATTGTCCACGATGGTGATCGAGAAGGTTCCGGGCACGAACTCCTTCAATGCAAATTTTAGACTGTCCAGCGTTTTTTTAAGTTCATCAAGGTCGGGCTTAAATGTAACGATTGAAATAGTTAGCAATGGCTGCTTATTGTTTTTAGGGTCCGCGGCTGAAAAACTATAGGCCATTCTTTGATTTCTCGGTTCGCTAGAGGTTCGACTGTCGTCTAAACGAAGCCATCATCTGGATCATATTGTGTGTTTATATGAACAAAGCGAGAGAAGTAAGATGTTAGGAAGTGAATTCGTATGAAGGGAATTATCCTCGCGGGTGGCAGTGGTACGAGGCTGTACCCTTTAACAATAGCGGTCTCTAAGCAGATATTGCCAATTTATGACAAGCCGATGATTTATTATCCGCTGAGCGTCCTTATGCTCGCCGGAATTCGCGATATTCTTGTCATTTCCACGCCGCACGATCTGCCAGTTTTCCAAAAGCTGCTCGGTGACGGCAGTGAGTTCGGCATCAATTTTTCTTATGCTGAACAGGCGCATCCTAACGGTCTCGCAGAAGCATTCATCATTGGCCGAGAATTTATTGGTAACGATAGCGTAGCCATGATACTCGGCGATAATATTTACTTTGGTGACGGCCTTTCGAATTTGTCCCAGCTCTCTTCTCAGCCCATGAAGGGGGGAACCGTTTTTGCTTATCGCGTAGATGACCCGCAGCGCTACGGCGTCGTGGAGTTTGACGATAAGACAGGTCAGGCAATATCGATTGAAGAGAAGCCAGAGAGGCCAAAGTCGCATTGGGCTGTCACAGGTCTTTATTTTTATGACAATCAAGTCGTTGATATTGCAAGTTCGATCAAGCCGTCTGCTCGTGGGGAACTTGAAATTACGACTGTCAATAATGTCTATCTCGAACAGGGTAAGTTAAACGTTCAACGCTTCGGACGTGGATATGCTTGGCTGGATACTGGCACACACGATAGTCTTCACGAAGCTTCGTCTTTTGTTCAAACCATTGAAAAGCGTCAAGGTATTAAGATCGCCTGTCCAGAGGAAATCGGCCTGGATAAGGGCTGGCTAAGTAGTGAAGCCGTCTTGGAGCGCGCAGGCAAGCTTGGTAAAACTGAATACGCCGCGTATCTTCGTCGCCGTGTTGCTGAGTTAGGAAAAGATTGATGTTAGTTCGTTCCCTGGCTTTAGACGGTGTTTTCGAAATCAGCCCCCGTAAATTCGGCGATGACCGCGGCTTTTTCTCCGAGACCTTTAATGAAAAATCGTTCGCCGATGCCGGCATTGATCTGATTTTTGTTCAGGACAACCATTCTTATTCTGCCGCAAAAGGCGTTGTTCGTGGGCTTCATTATCAGCTGCCGCCTTTTGCGCAGGACAAACTAGTTCGTGTTACACGTGGTGCAATTTTAGACGTTGCCGTTGATATTCGCAAAAGCTCGCTGACTTTTGGTAAGTGGATTTCTTTGGAAGTTTCAGCTGAGAGATGGAACCAAATTCTGGTCCCCAAAGGCTTTGCTCACGGCTTCATCACACTCACTCAAGATACCGAGGTCATTTATAAAGTGTCTGATTATTATGCGCCGGAGCATGATCGTTCGATCCGCTTTGATGATCCCGCGATAGGCATCAATTGGCCTATGTCGGCAACTGGTGTGCAATTGTCTGATAAGGATGAGAAAGCCCCGCTGCTTGCCAATGCAGAAGTTTTTGATTGAGGAACAATATGAACATTCTCGTTACGGGTGGTGCAGGTTTCATAGGTTCTGCAGTGTGCCGTCATCTGGCCGTTGACCCCAAGATAAACGTCGTCAACTTCGATAAACTGACCTATGCAGGCAATCTGGCGTCTCTCCGCCAGATCGAAAATCACCCGAATTACAGCTTCCTTCAGGCTGATATTTGCGACGACCCGAGCGTGCTCGAAGCTTTGCGCACCCACGAAATCGACGTGGTTATGCATCTGGCGGCGGAAAGCCACGTAGATCGTTCAATCGATGGTCCTGGTGCGTTCATCGAGACGAATATCGTCGGAACGTTCCGCCTGCTCAATGCGACACTCGCTTACTGGCGAGAACTGCCGGAGTCGCGCAAATCGAGCTTCCGTTTCCACCATATTTCGACGGATGAGGTGTTTGGCGATTTGCCTTTCGATAGCGGCATTTTCACGGAAGAAACGCCATATCAGCCGTCGTCGCCTTATTCTGCCTCGAAAGCCGCATCCGATCATCTGGTGCGCGCATGGCATGAGACCTATGGACTGCCGGTCGTGCTGTCCAATTGCTCGAACAATTATGGGCCGTTCCATTTCCCGGAAAAACTGATCCCGTTGGTCGTTCTCAACGCACTCGATGAGAAGCCTTTGCCCGTTTATGGCGCAGGTGCAAATGTCCGTGACTGGCTCTATGTCGAGGATCATGCGCGAGCGCTGGCTCTAGTTGCGACGACAGGCAAGCTGGGGGAGAGCTACAATATTGGCGGACGTGCAGAACGCACTAACCTGAATGTGGTAGAAACGATCTGCGCGATTCTCGACACGAAACGGCCTCGCGCTAATGGCAAGAGCTATGCTGATCTGATCACTTTCGTAACGGATCGTCCCGGTCACGACCGCCGATATGCAATTGACGCCTCGAAGATCGAGCGTGAATTGGGCTGGAAGCCACAGGAAACCTTCGAGACAGGGCTTGAAAAGACCATTCAATGGTATCTCGATAACGGTTGGTGGTGGGAACCGATCCGCAGTGGCAATTACGCAGGTGAACGGCTTGGCAGTGCGGTGGCAAAAGAGGCCAAGGCATGAAAATCGTTGTCACGGGGCGGGAAGGACAGGTTGTACAGAGTCTTCTCGAAAAAGCATCCCAACGGCCCGATTTGCAAGTAATTGCACTGGGTCGTCCGGAACTGGATTTGGCGAAGCCTGAGACAGTGCGTAGCGCGATCACAGCGATCAAGCCAGACTTAGTCGTTTCTGCTGCCGCGTATACTGCGGTCGATTTGGCTGAGGATGAGCCTGAGTTAGCGCTTGCTGTAAATGCAACTGGCGTACAAGCGGTTGCCAAAGCGGCGGAAGCATGCGGTGTTCCCGTTATCCACATGTCGACGGATTATGTTTTCGCGGGTGACACCAACGAACCGTATGTCGAAACGGATATCACCGGACCTCGCAGCGTCTATGGGGAATCTAAGCTAGAAGGCGAACGTCTGGTTGCGCAAGCCAATCCAAAGCACATCATTTTGCGGACGGCTTGGGTCTATAGCCCCTTTGGCAAGAATTTCGTCAAGACGATGCTGAAGCTCGCAGAAACGCGCGATGCACTCTCGGTCGTTTCTGACCAGCAGGGTAATCCAACGAATGCGCTTGATATTGCTGACGCGATTATTCAGGTGGCGGATCGTTTGAGGGTAATGCCGGACTTTTCCGCTTATGGTGTTTATCATTTGGTAGGTACGGGCGATACGAACTGGAGTGACTTTGCACGCGCCATACTCAGTGAAAGCGCCAAGCTTGGTGGGCCAACAGCGACTGTCACGGATATCGCGACAGCAGATTATCCGACCAAGGCTGCCCGCCCTGCCAACTCACGCCTGTCTACTGCCAAGTTCCAGAAGGTGTTCAACTGGTCTGCGCCTCATTGGCACTCCTCACTGCGGAATGTTGTGGCTAGACTAGTATAATATCATAACGCCAATTTGTCCGTTTTCGGTCCCGGTCTCATTTCGATAAGCTGCTATAACTTTGACAGATCGAGGTTATCGGCTCTACATCGTCGCTTCACTAGTAAAGGACTGCCTGGGTCTCAAAACTCGATGATGCCTAAGACGCCCTGATTGCAACGGTTTTTGTTTTCCACTATCCCAATTGTTAAATAAGACTAGCTAATCGGAGCACCCTATGTGTGGAATTATCGGCATCATCGGAAATAACGAGGTCGCGCCGCGTCTGGTGGATGCGCTGAAGCGGCTTGAATATCGCGGTTATGATTCTGCCGGCATTGCCACGCTCCAAAATGGCAAACTTGATCGCCGTCGTGCTGAAGGCAAGCTCGTCAATCTCGAAAATCGCCTTGCTGGTGAACCACTTCCCGGCGTGATCGGCATCGGTCATACGCGCTGGGCAACGCACGGCAAGCCGGTTGAGCGCAACGCGCATCCGCACATCACCACCCGTTTGGCTGTGGTACATAACGGCATTATCGAAAACTTTGCTGAACTGCGTACCATGCTTGAAGCCGAAGGGCGCAAATTCGAGACCGAGACTGATACCGAAGCTGTGGCGCATCTCGTGACGCGCGAGCTGGAAAAGGGCAAGTCGCCGGTTGAAGCTGTACGCGACAGCCTGCCATTGTTGCAGGGTGCTTTTGCACTTGCTTTCCTGTTTGAAGGCGATGAAGAAACTCTGATCGGTGCGCGTCAGGGACCGCCACTGGCTGTCGGTTACGGCGAGGGTGAAATGTTCCTTGGTTCCGATGCCATCGCGTTGTCACCATTCACGGACACAATTGCTTATCTGGAAGATGGCGATTGGGCTGTGCTGACGCGCAAGGGTGTAACCGTCTATGACGAAACCAATGCCGAGGTCGAGCGCGAGATCCAAAAATCACAGACTGCAAATATGCTGGTGTCGAAGGGTAATCATCGCCACTTCATGCACAAGGAGATGTTCGAGCAGCCGGAAGTTATTTCCCATACGCTTGCAAACTATCTCGATTTCACCACCGGAAAAGTGCGTGAAGAGGCAGTCGGCATTGATTTCAGCAAGGTTGATCGTCTGACCATTTCTGCCTGCGGCACTGCCTTTTATGCAGCCTCAGTTGGCAAATACTGGTTCGAGCAGATTGCGCGTTTGCCGGTCGACAGTGATATCGCCTCGGAATTCCGCTACCGCGAAATGCCGCTTTCGAAGGATTCACTGGCGATGTTTGTTTCGCAGTCTGGCGAAACGGCTGATACTCTGGCTTCGCTGCGGTATTGCAAGCAGCAAGGCTTGAAGATTGCTTCCGTGGTCAATGTCACCGGCTCGACCATTGCGCGTGAATCGGATGCAATATTCCCGACGCTTGCCGGTCCTGAAATCGGTGTCGCTTCGACCAAGGCATTCACCTGTCAGCTGTCGACCATGGCGTCACTTGCAATTGCTGCCGCAAAGGCGCGCGGGGTGATTGACGACAAACGCGAGCAGGAACTGGTGCGTCAGCTTTCCGAAGCACCGCGTTTCATCAATCAGGTGTTGAAGCTTGAAGACCAGATTGCTGCGGTTTGCCATGAACTGGCGAAGGTCAATCATGTGCTTTACCTCGGTCGCGGCACGTCTTTCCCGCTGGCGATGGAAGGTGCGCTGAAGCTAAAGGAAATTTCCTATATTCATGCGGAAGGCTATGCAGCTGGTGAGCTGAAGCACGGACCGATTGCGCTGATCGATGAAACCATGCCGGTAATCGTCATTGCGCCGTCGGATCGTCTTTATGAGAAGACCGTTTCCAACATGCAGGAAGTCGCAGCACGCGGCGGTCGCATTATTCTGATCACCGATAAGAAGGGCGCTGCGGCAGCAAGTCTTGATACGATGGCAACGATCGTTCTGCCTGACGTGCCAGAATTTATCACGCCGCTGGTTTATGCTCTGCCGATCCAGATGCTGGCTTATCACACTGCGATTCTTATGGGTACTGACGTCGATCAGCCGCGTAATCTCGCGAAGTCGGTGACTGTTGAATAGCAACCAATCTGATCGCATCAGTGATCGAACAGTTATGGAATACGCGGCATCGCTCGAGGGGCGGTGCCGGGTTTATCGTTCGAGCGGAAATAATTTCCGCCTGTGCATGCCCCTTGACGCCGTGCGCCAACTGTAGCACAGACCTTTGACACATTTGGCGAATGTGAATAATGATTTATTGAAATCATTGAAGAATTTGATCTGGCTGGGAATCAGGCGTCCCAGACCTTCATTGTGGGTTAGATCCCGCACCGATTGCGGGCAGGGCGGTACAAATCCATCTCAGCTGTGTCAAACCCTTTTAACTCATAGCCACTGACCGTTTGGCTGTAGTCCTGACTACTTCAGCAGACAAACCTCGTCGGCAGCACCATGCGCAACGGCACATGGAACGCTTGCGACCTTTTTAACGGCTTCAGCCAGATCGGCAGCGATGTGAGCGATGGGTTGGATGCCGAATAGGTTTCGATAGTAAAAATCTTATAAGTTAAACGCTATTCGGCTGTGGAGCGGATCTGATCAAAAACGTGCCGCGCGAATTCAAATTGCCGTGCTGTCCCGCGCCCCATTGAATTTTTCCCCAGCGTTTCCGTGAGAATGCCGCGCTGAACAAGCAGATCCATGGTTTCAATCACTCCGCCGCGTGTCATCCCGGTAATTCTTATCACGGATGCGAGGGTTAATGGCTCATGAGCCTGATGCATCATGTAGAGCACGTTCAGCAACCCAATCTGCTTAATGCGTGATTGCGGGGTCTCGTCTTCGAGTGGCTTTTCCAGAATTTCCCGCAGGCCAAAATGGGCTAGCGCCTGATTTTGCCATCGTTCACTTAAATTGCTTGCCATTCTTTTAACTATCTATTATTTGTATAGTATGAAGTTGAGGCACACCAACTTCCGATAACGTGCCCAACAACTAATCGGAGGATGGGAGACATGAACAGCTTTCTCTTTCGCAGTGCAGTGGCAATTTTCGGGTTCGTTTCATCATATCTCAGTTTTGGTCAAAGCGCTCATGCTGGCGACTGGGGCTGCCAGGTTATCCTGTGCTTATCCAATCCCGGAGGGCCGATGCAGTATGGAGCATGTCGCCCGCCGGTGCAAAAACTATGGCGTTGGCTGGCCAGAGGCAAGTCGTTTCCCACCTGTAGCGGCGTCGGGTTTCAAAGTTCGCGCCCGCATTATGACCCTCTTTATTGCGATGACGGGTACAGCCTGACTGTTACCTATTCAGATAGGGCGCGTGAAGCATCCTGTGTTTCCACTTCCAGGCAGATCGTGAACAAAAGTCTGTGCAGGCATGATCGCGATTGGCCAAAGAACAGCTATGAACAAATCACGTCTACGCAGTGGCAATCAGAAAACGGACAGCTGCAATGTACGGGCTACGTAACGGCGCGCCCGCTTGTGCGCGAACAACCGAACTATATCGATGTGACGATTGACGGCGTTGGCAAGCAGCGGGTTTGGTTTTGATGATGCCGGTACCTTTTGTCGATCTCGCCCAGAGCTGCGCACCGATGATGGCTTCTGAAACGCTGGCTGGCATTGTCAGCCTGGAAAGCGGCTTTGCACCGTTCAATATTCGCATCAACAATGGCCCTCCCTTAAAGGAGCAGCCGGCATCGAAAGCCGAGGCGATAGAAATAGCCACAACACTGGCCGCCGAACATCAGGATATCCAGCTTGGTCTTGGCGGGATCAGTATCGATGATCTGAAGAAACTCAAGCTCTCAGTTTCTGACGCGTTCGATCCATGCGCCAATCTCCAGGCCACAGCGACCCTGCTTGAGGGCTATTATCGATTTGCCATCAGGATCGGGGACGACAAGTCGGTGGCTGGGAAGGTCATGCTGCAGTCGTTTTACGGTCGTGGCGATCCTTCCATCGGTGCGCTGGTCAAATATGACAGCCAGGTCCGGCGCGAAATTCAACGATTGAAGTCGACAATAGCGAAACTGACCATTGGCGGTCGCCAGGATGGTCGTGACCACAAGCAAACCGCGGTCACGCCGAACATCGTCGCGAATGTTGTGGCTGAGAATTCCAAGGAGGAGGACGCCTCCGACGAGGCGCCACCTTTGTGGGATGTGTTCAATTCCCGGCGAAGGTCGTCGATCCTTGTTTTTTCAAACAATCATGGAGCAAAATGAAATGACTATCGGTTCCCGAACTCGGTCGGTTGCAGCTTCCATCGTGATGGCAACCACCATCGTTGCAACGCTTGCCGAACCGGCCTTCGCCCAGGCTGCCGGCATTGAATCGATCCTTCAAAATGTCGTCGATATGCTAACAGGCAATATTTTCAGGCTGATAGCGACGATAGCGGTGATCATAATCGCGATCGCCTGGATGTTTGGTTATATGGACCTGCGGCGCGCCGGTTACTGGATCGTCGGGATCGGCGTGATTGCCGGCTCCTCCGAACTCGTCAACACAATCATCGGGAGCTGACCGGATGATGACGGTAGGGTCTCCGCTTGCAGAGGACACGTTGTTCATTGCCTGTACCCGGCCTGCGATGTTTGCAGGCGTCACGATGGAAGCGATGGGGATCAATGTCATTGCGACGACGATCTTCTACCTCGCTGCAGGTTCAGTCGCCTACGCGCTTGTCGGCATCGTGTTTCACTTCATCTTCCGCGCGCTAGTAAAGCATGACCACAATATGTTTCGCATCCTGCTTGCATGGGTAGAGACACGCGGGCGATCCCGAAACACGTCCTATTGGGGCGGCAGCTCGATCTCTCCGATGAAGCTGTCGCGTCGGTTTGATGAAAGGGACCTTGGTTTTGCCTAGCGTTGCAACGTTGAAATCCCGGGAGCTCGGCCCGGAGACCTTCATCCCCTATCTGCGCCACGTTGACGAGAATACGATTGCGCTGGAGTCACGAGCGCTGATGGTGATCATTGCACTCGACGGCGTTTCGTTCGAGACCGCAGATGTTCTGGATATCAACGCTCTGCACCGTGATCTCAATACGCTTCACAGGAACATTGCTGATGAGCGGCTTGCGCTCTGGACCCATCTGATCCGCCGACGCGACAATAGCTATCCCGCCGGAACCTTTAAAGCGCCGTTTTCAGCTCAGCTGAACGAAAAATATCGCGAGCGCATGATACGCGAGGATCTGTTTCGCAATGATCTGTATATCGCCATCGTATGGTCGCCACCGCGCGATTCTGCAGAAAAGGCGGCAAAGCTGCTGTCACGTCTTCGGCGTACACGTCGTGCGGGTATCGAACTCGACGAGGAGGCAATAAAGCAGCTCCGTGACAAGGTTATCGACCTTACGGCGGGCCTGAAGCGGTTCGAGCCGCGGGTCCTCTCGCTCTACGAACAGGATGATCTGCTATTTTCTGAGCCGAGCGAAGTCTTGCACCAGCTCGTCGGCGGACGATCGGAACCGGTTCCGCTCACCGAGGGGCGTATTGCATCTGCGATCTATTCCGACCGCGTCATCGTCGGTCGCGAGACAATAGAAATTCGGCATGAGGCTGAGAGCCGTTTTGCGGGAATGCTGAGTTTCAAGGATTATCCCGCCGCCACAAGGCCCGGAATGCTGGCTGGCGTTCTAACCAGTCCTTTTGAACTGATCCTGTCACAGTCCTTTGCCTTTGTCTCCAAGGCTGATGCCCGTACCATCATGGGCCGCAAGCAAAACCAAATGCTGAGCAGTGGAGATAAGGCAGCTTCGCAGATCGAAGAACTCGATGACGCGATGGACGATCTGGAATCAAACCGGTTCGTTCTTGGTGAACATCATCTGTCTCTTGCGGTCTTCGCTCCAACAGTGAAAGACCTGACTGATCATCTTGCCAAGGCACGCGCCAGTTTGACCAATGGCGGTGCTGTCGTAGCGCGGGAGGATCTCGGCCTGGAAGCTGCCTGGTGGGCGCAGCTTCCAGGCAATTTCAGATATCGAGCTCGGTCCGGTGCAATTACCTCACGCAATTTTGCAGCGCTCTCGCCGTTCCATTCTTATCCGGTCGGTCAGAAAGACGGCAATGAATGGGGCGCTGCAGTAGCCCTTTTGAAAACTGCATCCGGCTCTCCCTACTATTTCAATTTCCATGACAGTGATCTTGGCAACACGTTCATTTGCGGCCCATCTGGTGCCGGCAAGACGGTGCTTTTGAATTTCATGCTGTCGCAACTCGAAAAACATGATCCGCATGTCGTATTTTTTGACAAGGACCGTGGCGCGGAACTTTATGTGCGCGCGGCGGGCGGCGTCTATCATTCGCTTAGAAATGGCAAGCCGACCGGCTGTGCGCCGCTGAAGGCGCTCGATCTGACACCGGAAAACAAGGTCTTCCTGGCGAACTGGGTTGGAAAGCTCGTCGGATCGCGGACGCGGGAATTATCTGTCACCGAATTGCGAGATATCGCCGCTGCAATTGACGCACTTGCCGATTTGTCCGTGGAACAACGCACGATCGGTGCGCTTCGAACTTTTCTTGACAATACGAACCCCGAAGGGATCGCAGCCCGGTTGCGTCGATGGGAGCGGGGAGGCCCGCTTGGCTGGGTCTTCGACAATCCAAGCGAGAATATCGGATTGGGGACATTCGGTGTTGGCGGAATCATGGTCGGTTACGACATGACCGATTTTCTGGATAATGAGGAAATCCGCACACCCTTGATGGCCTATCTGTTCCACCGCGTCGAGCAGCTGATCGATGGACGGCGTATCATCATCGTCATCGATGAATTCTGGAAAGCGTTGCAGGATGAGGATTTTCGGGATCTGGCGCAAAACAAGCTGAAGACAATCCGCAAGCAAAATGGCCTCATGCTGTTTGCAACGCAAAGCCCGCGTGACGCAATCAATTCGCCGATCGCCCACACCATCATCGAACAGTGCCCCACGCAAATCTTTTTGCCAAATTCACGGGGCAGCCATGCGGATTATGTCGACGGCTTTAAACTGACAGAGCGTGAATATGAACTGATCGCGCGCGAACTTTCCGTCGAAAGCCGACGTTTTGTCCTTAAACAGGGACACAAAAGCGTCGTGGCGGAGCTAAACCTCCATGGCTTTGACGACGAGCTCGCCATTCTTTCCGGACGCACCGCCAGTGTCGAACTTGCAGATAGCATCCGCACGGAGGTTGGGGACAGGCCCGAAGATTGGCTTCCGATTTTCCAGCAACGAAGGAGTGCAAGCTGATGGCGATAAACAGACCGTGTGGAGCAGTAGTTGCTACTGCGATGATCTTATCACTCAAGGCAGCTGGTGCGCAGGGCATTCCGGTCGTTGACCAGACCTCTATTCTAAAACAGATAGAGAGCATCACCCAGCTGAAATCCCAACTCGATGCGCTTCATCAGCAGATTGATCAGGCACAGCAACTTTATGGCTCGCTCAACAAGCTGACTGATATGGCGAATGTCGCCAACGTCTTGAACGATCCGGAGATACGAAAGGCACTGCCTTCAGATTTCGTTTCCATTGAAGGTCTGTTCAAAGGCAGCGGATCAGGCAGCATCGGGCAATCCGCATCAAAATTTCTCGAAAGCAATTCGAGCTATCAAACGGGCGCTGATGATTTTTATGCGAAGGAGCTATCGCGTATTCAGAACAAGAATGCCGGTCAGATGAGCCTCGGTCAGCAGATCTATGATGCTGCAACGAAACGTATCGACGGGATTGACGAATTGCGTGAGAAAATCTCATCGACAGGTGACGCCAAAGGTATCGCTGACTTGCAAGCCCGGCTTCAGGCGGAACAGGCTTTTCTCCAGACGGATGTCCTGCGAATGGAGGGACTGCAAATGGTGCAGCGCGCGCAAACCGAGGTCGATGAACAGCGCAAGGCGGAAGACTGGCGCCAGCGCATGGACAGCATGAAGGCGGCGCTTAAATGAGGGCGCTTGTTACCATGACAGTGCTTGGCCTTCTTGCCGGTTGTTCCGATGATATTGGCCCGACCTATACCGTCGAAGAGCTCATCCGAGATGAAAGTTTGCTGAGCCGTATTCTCACCGAATGCCGTAACAATCCAGGCGATCTTGGTGGTGCCAGTAATTGTGTGAATGCCGAAGCTGCGGATGGCAAGCTGCGGCTCCAGAACATGCGCGAAGCGCTCAGGAACTGATGCCATGTATCAGGTATTCGACTTCATCGACAGTCAGTTCCAGCGACCATTGGAGACGTTCGTTTCCGATGGTACATCAAACATAGCCGAATGGGTGACAGGCCCACTCACTGCTGCAGTAACCCTCTATATCGTGCTTTATGGCTATCTGGTGCTGCGTGGTTCGGTTAGTGATCCGATCGTCGAATTTGTCTTCCGGGCCATCAAGCTCGCGATCATCGTCATGCTGGTCAGAAATGCAGGCGAATACCAGACCTATGTCACGAACATCTTCTTTAATGTGCTGCCGCATGAAATCGCGCAGGCGCTGAATTCTGGCGCATCACCAAGCGCCAGCACCTTTGACAGCCTTCTCGACAAGGGCCAGGCATCAGCAACAGATATCTGGTCACGCGCCGCCTGGCCGATCGATATCGTCACCGGCGTTGCCGGGATGATGGTGATTGCGGTGAGTTTCCTTGTCGCCGGCATCGGCTATGTGGTTTCACTATATGCGCGCCTTGCGCTTGCCATCGTGCTGGCGATTGGTCCGATCTTCATCGCACTTGCCATGTTCCAATCGACCAGACGTTTTACCGAGGCCTGGATCGGACAACTTGCCAATTTCGTTATCCTGCAGGTCCTTGTTGTCGCGGTGGGTTCGCTACTGATCTCGTGTATTGATTCAACCTTCACGACAATTGATGGCTATTCCGATGTCCTCATGCGCCCGATTGCACTTTGCGCCATCGGAATTGCTGCACTTTACGTCTTTTATCAGCTCCCTGGCATTGCATCGGCACTTGCTTCCGGAGGAGCGTCGCTTGCCTACGGCCACAGCACCGCGCGTGATGCGCATGAAGGCATGCTTGCGCGTGGCACCAGGAGCACAGGGCGTCTTGTTATGCGCACCGCTCGTCTGGTCGGACGAACGGTCGGCTCCAGAGAAACGGGAGCATGACGCAAGGCCGTTCCACATTTTTGGCTCGATAACGCTCTCATAAAATCAGAAAGGGTCCTCCCCAATGATCAGGCTTTCCCTGCTGCTTGCGATAGCGCTCATTCTGAGTGGCTGCGCTTCGCTGAGCTATCCCTTGCCGAAGTGTAATGGCTATTCCCGCCGTCCGCTCAATAGTTCGATGTGGCAATGGGAAGGCAACCGGAACCTGAAATCGCAGCAATCGAACGCGGGGTCGTCGGTTCCGGTCATGCCTTATATGGAGCAATCGAAGGGAGCATCTGCCTTCGACCATCTCGACATTGACGGCTCCTATGGTCCTTGCGCGGAGTGAAGTCATGGTCCCTGCAGATAATCTCAAGAGCTATTTTGAAAAAGCGCGCCGTTTCGACCAGGACCGGTTGATCCAGATTGAGCGATCGAACCGTATTGCCTGGTCGATCGCGATAGCTGCAAGCCTTGTTGCTGTCGTTTCGGTCTGTGCGATTGCCGGACTGACACCGCTCAAGACCGTAGAACCCTTTGTTGTCCGGGTCGATAATTCAACCGGTATTGTTGATGTGGTTTCCGCACTGACATCGACGGCTGGCACCTATGATGAAGCGGTGACCAAATATTTTGCTGCAAAATATGTTCGTGCCCGCGAGGGATATGTCTGGAGCGAGGCGCAAGAGAATTTCAGGACGATTGCACTTTTGTCAGTGCAGGCTGAGCAGGATCGTTTTGCGGGCCATTATCGCGGCAGCAATCCTGAATCGCCGCAGGTCACCTATGGTCGCGCGGCGACAGCGAGGATCAGCATTGCCTCCATATCGCTAATCAACCAGAACGTCATTTCCGTTCGCTATATGCGCACCGTGACCCGCGGCGAAGACGTGCGTGCGACCCATTGGGTTGCGACGCTCACTTTTTCCTACGCCAACGCGCCGATGTCTTCGACAGACCGGCTGGTCAATCCGCTTGGTTTCGTGGTCAGCGAATATCGCTCCGATCCGGAGGCAATCAATTGATACGAAAAATCCTCATTTTCACAGCTCTCACTGCCGGAACCATTTCCAGCGCGCATGCGCTCGATATTCCACGCGGGGGTCCACAAGATAGCCGCGTCCGCTTCGTCAATTACCAGCCCTATAACATCACGAAGATTGTCGGCTCGCTGCGTTCTTCCGTGCAGGTGGAATTTGCGACCGACGAGGAGATCGCGCATGTAGCACTCGGCAACAGCGTGGCGTGGGAAGTTGCTCCTGCTGGCAATATCCTGTTTTTAAAGCCGCGTGAAAAGCAGCCGGTTACGAATATTTCCGTTGTGACGACAAGGCGTGATGGTTCGACGCGCAGCTATCAGATGGAACTGACCGTGCGCGACGGACCTGTCGAAGCTGGTCAAAACACTTACTTCTATGTGAAGTTCCGATATCCCGGTGATGAAGCAGAGGCCCGACGCCTACAGGCTCAATCTCGCGCCCGCGAAGCGCAGGCGAAGGCCGCCGGCGATGTTCTCGCGCTTCATGAGGCTTATGGTCCGCGGAACTGGCACTATTCAGCGCAAGGCGCTCGGTGGCTTGAACCGCAGAGCGTCTATGACAATGGCAAGATCACGACATTTGTCTTTGTCGGCAATCAGGAAATGCCCGCAATCTATATGGAAAATTCCGATGGTTCGGAAAGCCTGGTGCCGAAATCTGTCGATGGCAATCTGGTCATGGTCCACGCGATCAGCCGCAAGTTTATTCTGCGTCGGGGCAAGGATGTCATTTGCGTTTTCAACGAAGCTTATAACAGCGTCGGCATCAATCCCGATACCAGTACGACGTCGCCGTCGGTCGAACGCGTCGTGAAAACTGATCCTGCGGCGCAATAGGGGAGGGATATAGTCATGGCACAGGAAGAAGAAACCCATATTCCCGGTGAGCGCGCCGAGACGACTGTCGGTCGGCGCATAGACAATAATCCGGTTCTCAAACGCGGCGCGGTCGCGCTGGCCGTTGTGGCGTTCGTGGGCTTTTCCATCTGGTCCACCTCGGAAAAAAAGGACAAGGACGACCAGACACGACCTGAGCGTGTTGTCATTCGCCAGACCAATGATTTTGAGCCGGTAAAGGAAAAAGCGGAGCCGGTTCTGCCCGTTCCAGAGACAAAGGTGGCATTGCCCACACCTGCGCTTCAGCCTGTTGCGCCAGAAAAGGACGAATTGCTTGATTCCGCGCGGCGCGCACCAGTCATTGCCTATAGCCGGGGACAAAATAGTGCGCCGTCACGTCAGGCAGCCAGTGATCAACTTGCATCGATGGATAGTAACTTTGTGCCTCTTACCAGCGACATGTCAGGTCAGAACCAGGCAAATAGTGATCGGCAACGCTTCGATAGTTTCCTGCGGCCGACGAAGCTTGAAGGCTCGCGTGCCGGTACGCTTGGCAATCGTGATTTCATCGTCGCGATGGGTACTTCCATTCCTTGCGTGCTGGAAACGGCGCTGGCCTCTGATCAGCCAGGTTTTACGAGCTGTGTGATCAATCGCGATGTTCTTTCCGACAATGGCCGGGTTGTTCTGATGGAAAAGGGGACGCAGGTTGTTGGGGAATATCGTGGCGGCCTTCAGCGCGGCCAAAAGAGGCTGTTTGTGCTATGGAACAGTGCAAAAACACCCAAAGGCGTGATTGTCACGCTCGCTTCTCCCGCAACGGATCTGCTCGGCCGTGCCGGCGTTGACGGCCATGTCGACACGCATTGGTGGGAGAGGTTTGGAAGTGCGTTGCTTTTGTCCATCGTCGGCGATGCAACGAGCTATACCAACAGCCGTTTGCAGGACAGTGAATTTGATGCGCAAAAGACCGCGAGTGCTGGCCAGCAGGCGGCGGCAATTGCCGTTGAGCAGTCGATTAACATTCCCCCGACCTTGAACAAACACCAGGGAGAACTCGTCTCGATCTTCGTGGCTCGTGATCTCGACTTCTCTAGCGTCTACCGTCTGCGTGTAACCGAACCGAGGAACCGCATCTTCGACAGGGCGGTGCAGGGTGACTTTATCCCGGATTCGACGATCGTGACGAAGTAGGAGTGCTTGATGACGGAGGAAACCGATGCAGCCGTCGTTCGCGAACTGTTATCGCCACTTGCGATCTTCCTTGCAGACAAATCGCTTTATGAGGTGATTATCAATCGGCCCGGTGAAATACTTACCGAAGGACCAAATGGGTGGCAGGTCCATGATGCCCCGGACCTGACATTCGAAAAGCTGATGCGCCTTGCGCGGGCCGTTGCAACCTTTTCCAACCAGTCCATTGATGAAAAACGCCCCATTCTTTCGGCAACACTTCCAGACAACGAGCGCATTCAGATCGTCATACCTCCAGCCACCACCGATAACACCGTCAGTATCACGATCCGTAAACCATCATCGGTGGATCTGGCGCTAACAGACCTTGAGGAAAAGGGATTCTTTTGTGACGCGAGGCGCACAGGCGTCAGATTATCCACACAGGATATGAAACTGGTTGAGCTATATCATGACGGCGCCTACATGCAGTTCCTGCGAGAGGCAGTCATTGCACGAAGGAACATCGTTATCTCAGGGGCGACGGGCTCTGCCAAAACCACGCTTTCCAAAGCCCTCATCAAGCATATTCCCCAAAATGAACGGGTAATCTCAATCGAGGATACGCCGGAACTGGTTATCCCACAGCCCAATCATGTGCGGCTTTACTATTCCAAGGGTGGTCAGGGTCTTTCGGGCGCCGGGCCGCGCGAACTTCTGGAATCGTGCCTGCGCATGCGACCAGATCGCATCCTTTTGCAGGAGCTTCGTGACGGAACCGCCTTTTACTACATTCGAAACGTCAATTCCGGGCATCCCGGTTCGATAACCACCGTTCACGCCGGATCGGCAGAATTGGCATTCGAGCAGCTGGCAACACTGGTGAAGGAATCGGAAGCAGGACGTGACCTTGAACGTTCAGACGTGCTTTCGTCGTTGCGGATTGCCATCGATATCGTCGTGCAATGCAAACGCATCGATGGAACATTCAGAGCGACTGAAATCTATTATCGGGACGCAGTTCCGGGAGAACGGATTGTGCAAAGATCGCGATCTGCCTGCGACATGAACGGCTTTACTAAGCGCTACATTCACGTTGGCAAGTGATGACGTCACGACTGCACTTCATTTGCGAGTCGACGATGCACAATGGGTATCGAGGAGGGCTATACGCCTGACGCTGTCTGCAACGAATGGAGGTGAAATGCTGGCCGGATGTGGGCAAAGCGCCCAGTCGTGGCCCGGCAAGCGCGAGGTTGCGGATTGGGTGGCCAGAAATGATTAGCCGCTTCATCGGTTACTCCACACCATTCCCGTTTTATGTCGCTCGTATAGACGAGGGTCAGCTTTTGCGGCCAACCCCTGACGGGGTAAGACTCGCCCGCATTTTTTGCAAAATTCGATTTAGTTTTTCCATGCGAGGGCAGGCACTTTCACCCGCAAGCGGCAAAAGTGCGCCATCACTTAAATATGGCAAATAGAATTTTGCAAAAAATGCGGGTGAGCTGACCGCAGCAGATCCATCGTCTCTTCGTGCGCCATCGGGAATGGTCCCGAGCAACCGAAGGAAACAGAACCATGGCCACCACAATCGCAACCCTGACGCAGAAGACTGACGGTACTTTCGAGGGCGTTTTCGCCACCATCCGGGTCAATGCCCCGATCGCCATCGTCCCGAACACTACCAAGGTCAGTGAAGAAGCCCCCGATTTCCTGGTTATTCATCGCCTAAGCGGTTTCGAGATTGGCGCCGGATGGAACCGTATCGCCCGTCAGACCGGTGAAGAGTACGTCTCCATAAAGCTGGAAGCCCCGGAAATTGGCGTGCTCTTCGGCAACCTCGCGCAAGCCCCGGGCGGTGATCCGGATAGGAAAGTCATCCTCTGGAATAACCAGAACTGAACCACGAATGGAGCCGGTCCCGAATTTCGGGGCCGGCTTTTCTATGTAAGGTCCGGCTGCATCTGCGCTGACAGTGGAGCGAGAGCAGGTGTCGAACCTACTTTCTCTTTATTGACTATGGACGCTACCATGAGGATGGAGCCTGCCGGCTCGTTCTGTTAAGTCTTGTGACCTTGCACTGTTTTTCTCGTAACAGGTGGAAGCAGCGATGCGAATTATCCATCTTCTGAATGATTTGCTTTGGGTGGGGGCTCTGGCTGGTTGGGGGAGTTCGACATAAAGCGGATAGGGTTGTTTCAGCATGACGTCTTGAATTGCAGTATCGGGAAACAGCATCCGACGACATTGTGAAACAATAACAATCCAGCAGTTCATTCCGATAAGAAATTGTCCTCATCTGCCGGACAGATTTGGAAACTACTCATGGTATTGGGTTTATTTGCGCAACTCACCGCTGAAGGTTTCGCTACACGCTGTTGTCGTTCCCATCGGCGCCGGGTGTTTCATGACTTATGTTTCCCCGCTTTGACGAACCGGTTGACTTCTGCGGCCTCGTCCATTTCCTTTCGCCGGAAATAGATCGCACGACCACACCGGATCGGACTGTGTCCTTGTACAATGATGATCTGCTCGTCTTTGCGCATTGATTGGGTGATTTCGTGTGGCATGATTAAGGGGCGACGCTGGAAACTGATGTTTTCAGATTTTCGCGACGCGCCATTGTTTGTATCCCAGCCAAGACGACGCGAGCTTGCCTTTACTTCGACCGTCATGTCCCCGCATTGTGCGGAGACGTTGCGCGCGGTGTCGAGCGCCTTGATCGCGGCATAAGACACGAATGCACAGCCGTCGATCCATGACACGGCTCCGTCCTTGCCGAAGTGGCGTTCCAGCTGGCCGACTGACTGGTACATCAGCATCATGCTGATCCCGTATTTGCGACCGCGATCGCGTGCTTCTTCCAGAACGCGCATATAGCCAAGCAAGTCCACTTCATCGAGCATGAACAAAGCGCGACGCTGGAATGTCCCATCCGCTTCGATCATTGCATTCATCAGTGAACCGATGATCACGCGTCCAATTCCCGGATAAGACCGAAGGATGGATGCGGAAATATTGAGGAAGACATCTTTTTTGCCTTCAGCGATTTCCCTGGATTTGAAGCTGTCGCCACAGACGAGGGCTGCGTAATTGTCGAGCGAGAGCCACTGGGTGTCCTTGGATGCGGTGGAATAGACGCCTGAGAATGTCTGCTCTGTCATATTAACGAACACGCCAAGCGTTTCGCGAATGAAGGCCGAGCCTGAATGCTCTTGAACCTCTCGGAGCATGGCAAGCACCGATGGCTCAGGTTGAGAAACGATCTGACGCAGGCTGCGCAGATTACGCTGGCCAGAAAATTCTGGTGACAACATCACATGGGCCAGAAGCCCAGTTAGAAGATTATGTGCCTGGTTCTGGAAGTAGGAGGCGGTTGAACTTTCAAAGCGCGCGCTTTCCGACAACAGCATATGGGCAATGCCAACAATGTCTTCCTCTTTGTTCTTTGATGTCTCAATTGCGTCAAGGACATTGAAGCCCATGATCGGATTGATCGGATCGAGCACGATGACTTGGCGCCGGAGCATTTTCTCGCGATGTTTGATGACGATAGGTGCCACTTCGGTTGAGGGGTCAAGGCAGATGACCGGTCCGGTGTAGCGCAGCGCTGTCGGCACGACGTTACTGGTCGTTTTGTACCCACCTGACCCTGCGAAAAAAAGCATATGCGTTGAATCGAAGTCCTGCTTGTAGGTGAGGAGAGGGGCTTTTCCGCCATGTCCCCATGTGGAGCGGTCATTGGGATCAAACGGCAGTCCATGGACGAGTTGCTTGTCGACGCGATAGCGTTCACCGATGACGATTTCGCCATCTTGGGGAAAAAGCCGTGCTGCCGCCGACAGGGTGAGCCAGCCTGCATTCCCAAAGACTGCACGCCTTGCGCGTCTGACCGGTTCAGGTACCACGTTTGCGATGCGGGCTGATACCGCGACTGCGAGAAAGCCCATTGCCGCACTTATGACTGCAATCATATCGAGGAAGGATAGTGCTTCTTCCCATCTCACCGCTCCACTCTTCACAAAGGGGGAGAGACGAGTGAACTCGCGCAGTGCGTAAAAGCCAGCCACGAGCAAAAAGCAAAGGACGTTTGCCAGGGCAATGGGTCTGCGTCGGTGCAGCGGGAGCACCCAGACGATCAAGAGGCCGGTGAGTGATCCAAACACAAGCGCTGGCATGGGGGACGCGCGCAGGAACCAGTATTGCACTCTGCCTGACATGCCATTGGCCAGTTCAGACCAACGCCAGTTTGCAACATAAAAGAAAAAGCAGGAGAGGACGATTGGAACGAGAATGAGTAATACACTCAAACAGCGTTTTCCTCGTGCCGTCATTGGGCTGCATCTGAAACTGCATCTGTAGCATCTCCGTGCTCAGACACAGGGGATCGGAAAGCGATCTCGCCCAAATCCTGCAAGCGTTGATATTCTGTTGTTGCGGGTGACAATCTCGCCAGTTCCAGAAGTCCGCCCAGCAGGAATGCCCGATCGACATTTGATAAACCCGCACGAATGACGATACTACCGAGCAGGATTTTCTCTCGGGCCACTTTTTTGCGATCAGTTGCCATGAGGAGCCTCCGCCGCCGCTCCAATCTCGCCATTTGTCTGTTTATGCGGCCAAGCTGTTTCCCCATTGGTCTTCTTTGTTGGCGCTTTAGGAAATCGCGCGGCGATCTCTTCGACGATGCGATCGATGTCCTCATCGCTCAGTTCCATTTCTGCTAATCCTGCCTTTGTTGCAGCACGCGCAAAGCGGTCAGCCGATTTGACTATCAAGAGTTTTCGACGTTCACGCAGCTTTTCGATTTGTGTGTCGATATCGGCTATCGAAACTTTGGCGGCCATCAGTCGGCTTCCTTCTGTAGGGCAAAGTAGTTGGAAGCTTAACTGACTAGAAAACGACAGTCAAATAAGCTAGCCTGCATAGGCCTCCTGAACGTCACTGCGGCTATTTCGTCATGGATCATCTTTGGGAAAGGCGGCATCGGCCCTTGGGTCCGAATGATTTGAGGGCGCAATATACGTCGCTCGCGCGACGTTTCCTGGAAGGCGAGGAGATCGGTCGTGGCGATCATGTTCATCAGAGCGCAGGTAATCAGCAGAAGCGCGGGGCGTAGCGTCGTTTCGGCGGCCGCTTATCGTCATCGCGCCCGGATGTTGGACGAACAGGCTGGGACCTCTTTCAGCTATCGTGGTGGCGCCAGTGAACTCAAGCATGAAGAATTGGCGCTTCCGGACCAGGTCCCAGCGTGGCTGAGGTCCGCAATAGACGGCAGAAGTGTCGCTGCAGCAAGTGAGGCTTTGTGGAACGCGGTCGACGCGTTCGAGACGCGGGCGGATGCACAGCTTGCGCGTGAACTCATCATCGCACTGCCGGAGGAACTGACGCGGGGGGAGAACATAGCCCTTGTCCAGGAATTTGTTCGGGACAATCTGACTTCAAAGGGGATGATTGCTGACTGGGTTTATCACGACAAGGACGGCAATCCTCACATCCATCTGATGACGGCCTTGCGGCCGCTGACTGGAGAGGGGTTTGGGGGAAAGAACGTGCCGGTGCTTGGGGGTGATGGTGAGCCGCTCCGTGTGATCACGCCGGATCGACCGAATGGAAAGATCGTTTACAAGCTGTGGGCTGGCGACAAGGAGACGATGAAAGCCTGGAAGATCGCCTGGGCGCAAACAGCCAATCGGCATCTGACGCTTGCTGGCCATGACATTCGTCTTGATGGACGCTCCTATGCTGAGCAGGGCCTTGATGGAATTGCCCAGAAACATCTTGGGCCGAAAAAGGCGGCGTTGGCACGCAAGGGTATTGAGATGTATTTTGCACCGGCGGCCCTTGCCCATCGACAGGAGATGGCTGATCGGCTCCTGGCCGATCCCGGCTTGCTGCTGAAACAACTTGGCAACGAGCGCTCGACCTTTGATGAAAAGGATATGGCGAGAGCGCTGCACCGCTATGTCGACGATCCATCCGATTTTGCCAATATCCGTGCGCGGTTAATGGCATCGGACAATCTTGTCTTGTTGAAGGCGCAGCAAGTGGATTGGCAAACTGGCAAGGTGACTGAACCCGCAATATTCACCACGCGCGAAATTTTGCGCATCGAATATGACATGGCGCGCTCGGCGGAAGTTTTGTCACAGCGCAAGGGGTTTGGGATTGCGGACGCGAAGATTGCGAGGGCTGTCCGGAGTTTTGAAACGGCTGATCCGAACAAGTCTTTGGTGCTTGATCGTGAACAGGTTGAAGCCGTCCGTCATATTGCTGGTGACAGTGCCATTGCTGCTGTTGTTGGACTGGCAGGTGCCGGCAAGTCGACGCTTCTTGCCGCTGCCCGTGTTGCCTGGGAACATGAGCATCGTCGTGTCTTCGGAGCAGCTCTTGCAGGAAAGGCTGCGGAAGGACTGGAGGAGAGTTCTGGTATCAAATCGCGAACCCTTGCGGCGTGCGAACTTGCCTGGGAAAATGGTCGTGATCTGCTCAAACAGGGCGACGTGTTGATCGTTGATGAAGCCGGTATGGTGTCCTCGCAACAAATGGCGCGGGTGTTGAAGGCGGCAGAGAATGCTGGTGCGAAGGTGGTTTTGGTCGGTGACGCGATGCAGCTTCAGCCCATCCAGGCGGGTGCTGCTTTCCGGGCCATAGCGGAGCGCATTGGCTTCGCTGAGCTTGCCGGTGTGCGCCGTCAGCGAGAAACATGGGCACGTGATGCCTCACGAATGTTGGCCCAGGGCAAGGTCGGGGAGGGGTTGGATGCCTATGCGCAACACGGGCATATATTCGAAGCTGAGCGGCGTAGCGAGGCCATAGAGCGTATTGTCACTGACTGGAGCAAGGCGCGCCAACAGGCAATTGCGACCTGTGTTGCCGCGCGCAACGGCGGACGACTGCGCGGCGATGAGATGCTCGTGCTTGCCCATACCAATGAAGATGTAAAGCGGCTCAATTCCTCCCTTCGTACTGTGATGAACAGGGAAGGCGCGTTAACAGAGGTTCGAGAATTCCGGACCGAGCGGGGTGTCCGCGAATTTGGCTCTGGTGATCGGATCATCTTCCTTGAAAATGCTCGGTTTGTTGAAAAGCGCGCAACCCGCCCTGGTCCACACTATGTCAAGAACGGCATGCTCGGCACGGTCGTTTCCACCGGTAGCAAGCGCGGTGGCCCACTGCTTTCAATCCGTCTCGACAATGGAAGTGATGTGGTCCTTAGTGAGGACAGTTATCGCAACATTGACCATGGCTATGCGGCGACGATCCATAAATCGCAAGGGTCGACCGTTGATCGGACCTTCGTACTTGCCAGCGGCATGATGGATCAGCATCTGACCTATGTGTCGATGACCCGCCATCGTGATCGGGCTGATCTTTATGCAGCGCGTGAGGACTTTGAACCAAAACCGGAATGGGGCGGGAAATCGCGTGTCGACCATAGGATGGGTGTCACTGGGGAACTGGTTGAGACGGGCGTGGCAAAGTTCCGGCCGCAGGATGAGGAAACGGAGCAAAGCCCCTATGCCGATGTGAAGACCGATGAGGGGACTATACATCGTTTGTGGGGCGTCAGTCTGCCCAGGGCCTTGTCCGAGGGTGGGGTGTTGAAAGGCGACACGGTTCTTTTGAAAAAAGATGGTGTGGAAATCGTCAAGGTCAAAATCCCTGTCATAGATAAGGAAACCGGACGGAAGAGTTTCGAGGAACGCGAGGTCGAGCGAAACGTTTGGACGGCAAAACAGCTCGAAACTGCCATTATACGAAGTGAGCGGATTGAGCGTGAAAGCCACCGTCCGGAACTGTTTGGGCAACTGGTTGAACGTCTTGGCCGTTCAGGTGCAAAAACCACAACGCTCGATTTTGAGAGTGAAGCTGGCTATCAGGCGCATGTTCGCGACTTTGCCAGAAGGCGCGGGATCGACACGCTTGCCGGGGCTGTGGCGGGAATAAAACAGCGTGTCGAACAAAAGCTGGCGTGGCTTGATGACAAGCGCGGGCAGGTGGCGAAACTCTGGGAGCGGGCCAGTGTGGCGTTTGATATCGTGATCGAGCGCGAAAGAAGCGTTTCCTATAATGACGACCGTTTTGAAAACCTTGCAGCACGATCACCTGAAACATCAGAGCGGGGCGGCGGCGGGCCATATCTTATTGCACCCACAACCCGGTTTGCACGCAGCCTCGAGGAGGACGCCAGACGTGCTCAGCTTCACTCGGATCGCTGGAGGGAACGAGAAGCCATTCTTCGGCCTGTATTGGAGAAGATCTATCGCGATCCCGACCGTGCGCTGGCCAGGCTCAATGCGCTTGCGTCGAACAGGCACACAGAACCCCGCCGCCTTGCGGAGGATCTTGCGACCACGCCGCAGCGTCTTGGTCGCCTGTTAGGATCGGATCGCCTCGCTGATGGCCGTGCTGCCCGTGGTGAGCATAAACAAGCACGCGCTGCACTGTCAGAACTCAGCCCTCTCGCGCGTGCTCATGCGACAGAATTCCGGCGCCAGGCCGAAGGCTTTGGCCTTCGCGAGAAGCAACGGCGAGCGCATATGGCATTGTCGATCCCGGCGCTTTCGAAACCGGCAATGGCGCGCCTCTTAGAAATCGAAGCGGTCCGCAAGAGCGGCGGGCCTGATGCCTACAAGACCGCCTTTGCCTATGCCGTCGAGGATCGTCTGCTGGTTCAGCAAGTGAAAGCCGTCAATGAGGCGCTGACGGCGCGCTTCGGCTACTCCACTTTTACGGATAAAGTGGATGGGGTTGTTCAGCGCAATAGGCTTGAGCGCATGCCGGACGGTCTTACCCCTGAACGTCGAGAGAAACTGACACATCTGTTTGGCGCTGTGCGCCGCTTTGCAGACGAACAGCATATTGCTGAAAGGAAAGACCACAGGAAGTTGGTTGCAGCCGCCAGCGTTGAGCCTGGCAAAGAGAGCACTCTGCGTCTTCCGATGCTTGCAGCCGTGACAGAGTTCAAAACGCGCGCTGAAGACCAGGCTCAAACGAGGGCGCTCGCAGCAAACCATTATAGACACAATCGCGCAGCCCTGGCCCAAACAGCGTCCAGCATCTGGCGTGATCCTGCTGGCGCCGCGAGCACGATTGAGGGTCTGATCCTGAAAGGCATTTCTGGCGAGCGGATCGCTGCGGCTGTGGCAAACCATCCCGAAGCCTACGGCGCGTTGCGCGGTTCTGAGCGCATCATCGACAGACTACTGGCAGGCGGTCGCGAGCGAAAGAACGCCGTTAAGGCCGTTATGGAGGCGGAAAGCCGTATCAGATCGCTGGCAGCGTCCTATGTCACCGCTCTCGATAGCGAGCTCAAGGTCATCGTCGAAGAGCGTCGGCGTATGGGAATTGCAATTCCCGGAATGTCGCCAGCGGCTGAAGATGCGTTGCGTGAGCTTACAGCGGGGATCAAAACGAAGGAGACCAAGCTCGATATTGCCGCACGCTCACTCGATGCCAGAACCTGGCAGGAATTTACCCGGGTAAGCCGGGCGCTCGATCTCAGGTTTGGACGCGATGCGATCTTGCGCGGTGAGAAATCGGTCGTCAACGTCGTACCACCACAGCAGCGCCAAGCATTCGAGGCCATGCAAAAGCGACTTAAAACTTTGCAACAGGTCGTTCGCATGGGAAGTACGGAGCAAATTGTAGCAGAGCGTCAGCGCCGGGTCGTGGAACGTGGTCAGAGTATTCAGCACTGAGTTTTAAGGAGAAAAAACGGCGAACGCCATTAACGGAAAGTATCTCATTGCGGCCAGCCTAAGAAGCCCACTACCGAGATATTTAGCCAAGCGCCTGGCGTTGTGATCGAGGGCCTTAACGCTCCATGCAGTGATCAGGATAGTGCGAAAACGCTACGATTTGCTTCCAGTATTTCTTTCGAATGGGGGGAATAACGCGTCTCTCGACGGGGTCCATTCAAGTTGGCCTCCAGGCCCTGTTTTGCATAGGTCGAGCCCTACTTGTAGGAGAGACCAAATTCCATGGAACGTGGCGAGATCAAAGGCTTCCACACGCAGGCGAAGGCCGTTTGCAGCAGGACTGAGGATCGCGCGCCCGTCGCCAAATGTAATCAGCTTATCATGGCCTGAAAAATCGACTGATACAATATACGCGCGGTATTCAAGGCAGAATGTCTTGCCGACTTTCTCAGCATTCGGAATTGGAATGAACGCTTCGGTGTCGTGTTTATATCTTGGATCCGTCATAATGAAATCCTCCTGTTTTCCAACGAACGGAAAGCTTTGACGCGCTGCGCCAGCTCAACTGCTTGCGACAGTGACCGTGTTTTCCAAAAATCTAACTGACAACCGCGCAGTTGGCTCAGACAACTGCTTCATTTTGCGCACGAATGCGAACGTGCTTTCGATCACATGACGACGTATGGAACTTATGCCGTACCAACTGCCGATGTGATTGCTAGCTTATCTCATCCCGGAGATTGTGGCTTACGATGTTCTGAACGGCCTCGCAAAAACGCCGAATTTGATCAGCTTCATGGCTCGCCGTAAGCGAGATCCGTAACCCCGCTTCGCCTTTGGCGACAGTTGGAAAAAATATGGCCGAGGCATAATACCCGTCCTTGAGGAGTTGCTGCGCACAAGAAATGGACGCCAATTCGTTACCTATCCTGATCGTGCGAATTGGCATCTTTGAGCCATGCTGCTCGGTCGGCATCAAGCTGTCGAACAGCGCAATGTTTCTTCGCAATGAAGTCTGCCGGTTGTAAAGTTCTGGTGATCTGTGAATCTCCAGGGAGGCCTTGACGGCACCAATTGCGGCAGTATTGATGGATGCCGAGAATGCATGTGCAATCGCAAAACGTCGAAAGAGAGTTTCCTGTGTAGCGGTTCCCAGCATTAACAACCCACCGGACGCCCCAAACCCCTTTCCTAATGACGTAGCGATAATTGTACGGTCTCCTAGATCTTGAAACTGTGTCCGAGCATAGCCCTGTCCTTTGTCTCCAAAGATCGAAACTCCGTGTGCATCATCGATGTAGAGAAACAGACCGTATTTCTCTTGCAATCTCTTTAGTTCATCGATTTGCGTGCTGCCGCCCATAGAGTAGACGCCGTCGCAGATATAAGCAACGCATGGGTTTTGCTTGCATATGGCCTCAAGCATTTCAAAATCATTGTGCGGAATCGTCTGGACGGACGTTTCATTGGCCACGCTGCCTTTATGATAAGCAAGGGTAGCATGAGCGAAACGGTCAAATACCATAATCGGCTTCAGTCCGCTTGTCAGATGCCCTGATGCGATCAGTGGAAGCGCGCTCATATTCGCCGCAAGAACTGTCGTGTAGGTTATGGTGCGTGAGTCAAAGAGTTCGGAAAGGGATTTTTCAAGTTCAGCGAGCTGCGCGAAGTTCAACCGGGTTCGGGCACAGGACCAATGTAGGCTACCGTTTTGTCGAATAGCTTCGATTGCGCCGGAAACAATTTTAGGATGGTTGTCTAATCCGAGATAGGAACACCGGACAAAGTCAACAATTGGCTTATTCTGGGTCAATAGCCTGACTTGGCGACCTGACATTGGAGTAGCATACAGTGCCATAATCCCCTGAAGGTTGGCGGCATCGAAATGCGAGTCGGCGGCGGCTATCATCTTTGCGGTATTGCGTGTTCGCAAGGTTGATCTGCGTTCGGTTTTTCCAAATGAATTATGCGGCATCACGTCCTCCATTATGCTGCCGCTATTGCACCGGTTTGCGATCGCCTTATCAACAAAACTGCGATGAATTCTTTTAGAAGAATGTTTTCATAAATATGAAGATCTAACAAAGAGCAATTTTAGTGAGAATATTCAAATGCATAACCGGTCGTGTGTACCGTTCTTATCAGGTTCTTTCCGGTTAATTTGCGTAAGTGCCTTCGTAAATTGCCCACATGGACATCTACTGTTCGCCTTTGGACGTAATGGTGGGGCGGCCAGCCGACCTTGATGATCTGCTCTCGATTCAACACATGACCTGGAGCATCAATCAGTCCCTGTAAGATTCTGAACTCGATAGGCGTTAGCTGAATTTCCGCTTCTCCGTATCTTAAAATCCTTTTATCGGCGAGTATGTCGAGGTTGCCAACATGGATTTCATTCCGTTGAAGAGGATGTGGATAGGTACGATCGATACTGAGAGGATATCGGTTTTGAAGAAACGACAAGATTCGCTCCGGCGCGAATGGATTAGCAAAGCATTCATCAATACCAGCTTGCAGGAAACGTAGAAAATCCCTCGTGTTACATGGTGGAAGCAATGCTATAAGAATTATATTCTTAGTGGCGGGGTTGTGTTTAATCTTAGCGCATAGCTCCAATATCGGCTCCGTGTCTTCTGCTGTGTCAAACAGTACGGCAAAGGGAATGGCCGCATTCTTTGAACACGTCAGGCTGTCCAGTTTCATAAGACTTGGCGTATAACCTGCAACGCTGAGAATATGACCTAAAAGTAGATACGTTTGAGGATTCTGGGTAAATATTGGCACACTGCAGTTCACAATCGGAGCTCTCCGGTGGCGGCTACACGGAATAATGTTGCGACATAATAATAGGTTTTCGTGTGCCATATTAATAAAAACTTCAATTACGTCAATATTTTTCATATATTATGTTTTCATTATAGAAAAAATCCATAATAATGTTGCAACAAAGAAAATTATTGAGATTAGCTTTGGGATGGATAGGGAGCTGCAAGTTCCCAACGAAGGAGATTTTGAAATAGTATCCGTAAAATTTCTCAAACTCCACGTTCAGTTGTTATACGCAATGTGGTGCTGACGGCGTTGATCGATCTACAGCTAACAACGGGGTATACATACCTTTGGAAACGCTGTTGCTGCGATTATCGTAATCTTTTAGTTTAAATTTAAGTACAATTAATACTTTAAGGTTGGAGCTCGATTAGAACCCCGATTCGGGCGCGCGCTGGATAATACCGTGAACACGAGATCTGTTTTCAATCACCTTGAGCGAGATGGCTACATGTATTGATGCCAAAGCTTGCAATTCTCTGGCATCTTTCGGTTTGTTATGAAGTTCAACTCCGCACCCAAACGTTCCATTTTTGTAGCAGCATGCGGGTATTTTCATTTATCCATTTAGCGTCTGGGACGACGACGCTTTCGCGTACTTGCTCAGCTGATGGCATAAAACGCTTTGTTTCTTCGGACATGATAGCGATCGCATCTGTGCTGGGTGGTGTGCAAGCGAGAATATCGCATGCTTTGGCTTGAGCCTTGGGGTTGTCGAGCCAGTAAGCCATCAGTTTGAGTGCATTTTTGCGATTGGGAGCACCCTTAACGAGAGCTATGCGATCACCGACAAGAAATGATGCTTCATAAGACCAGCCGATTGGAAGTCCCTCAGTCTGCAGGGCGCGCGCGCGTGTGAGCCAGATCTGCCCCAATGAATATTCGTTGTTGCGGAAGCCCTGCACACTTTGATCTCCGCTTTTCCACCATAGAGATATAGATGGTCGGATTTCGTCGAGCTTTTTGAAAGCGCGTTCAACATCAAGTGGAAAAAGGTCATCGCGTTTTACACCATCAGCAAGTAATGCCGCAGCGAGTACCCGCCAGGGATCGTCAAAGTTCGGGAACGCCCGACCGCCAGGAAATTTGGAGATATCCCACATGTCAGCCCAGGTTCGCGGTTCCGGCACGCCCGAAACGCCCTTTCTATAGACCAGCAATGTTGCTGTCGACTGGAGCAAAGCACCGCCGCGTGAGCAGGCATTCGTCGTCAGGTCGGGTCTGTTTGCAAATGTCTTGCAGAATTCACTTAAGTCCTCGGTAACCTGTCGATGCGCATCGGATTCTGACTGGATTTCTCCATCGAGATACAAATCCCATGACACATTTCCGGCCTTGACCATGGCGGAAGCCTTAGCGCGCATTTCCGCATTGGTTGCGGAGACAATTTTTACGCGGATCCCTGTCTGTTCCGTGAACGGATCGAACCATGCTTCTTTCAGTGCGCGGTCGTAGGCGCCCCCGGTTGACGCAATGATAACCTCTTCGGCGCAAGCCGTTCCGGCATATAAGCTAGCGCCGAGTGCTGTTGCAAAAACCATGGAGCGGCGAAAGGATTTGTAGGCATTGTTCGTTTTCATAGTTTTTCGCCTTCTTTTAGTGTTGTCTGGATCGCGAGAGCATGAATGACAGAGCGATAAGGCACATCGACGCCAGTACGATGATGGTAGAGGCGGCGGCAATGGTTGGGGTCAGGTTGAAATCTATATCTTCAAACATTTTTCTACCGATCGTCTTTCCGTTTATGTCAGAAATGAAGAATGCTACCGTTGCCTCATCAAATGAGGCCAGAAAAGCAAAGACGAATCCTGAGGCAATGCCGGGTGTGATGATAGGCAAGGTGATGTGGAAAAATGCCCTGCCTCGTCCGGCGCCACAATTAAGAGCCGCAAGTTCCAATGTCGGATCAAAACGCTGCAACGCGGCGACGACGGTAATCATCACAAATGGAACAGACAGGACCGTGTGACCGACAAGGAATCCCAGAAAAGTGCCGGTCAGCTGGTGCGGCGCAAAAACCAAATACAGAGCGACACCAAGAACGATATGCGGGACGATCATGGGTCCGATCGTTAGCACCTGAAATACCCCCTTGAAGGGCAGGTCGCCGCGAACAATAGCGAGAGCTGCCATCGTTCCTATAATGGTTGATGTTACCGCCGTTGCTACTGCAATTTTCAGGCTGAACCAGGTTGAAGCCATCCAGTCAGGATCACAGAAATACGATACGTACCATTTCAATGACAATCCTTGAGGTGGGAATTGCAGGTATTCAGTCTGGCTGAACGACATTGGCATAATGATCAGAGTGGGTAGGATGAGAAACAGCAATATGGCACTCACCAGGAATCCCGCGAAAAGTTTCAACGTCAGATTACCCATGCGTGCTCCTTTCATGGAAACTGGTGAGGTGCAGTTCTCCGGATGTGGGGTGATAGTGGAGGGCTGATTAATGAACACTGCCAAATCCCCTATTGAGCGCGAGCACCCGTCGAAACGAGGCGACAAAGATAATTGTCATGGCGAGCAGCACAGTTGAAAGGGCCGCGGCGAATGGCCAGTCAAGCGTCACAGTGGTTTCCTGTCCGATAAGCGTTGCCATCAACATGGAATCCGGGCCGCCTACCAGAGCGGGGGTTATATAAAACCCCAGTGCCAGAACAAAGCACAATGTGGCTCCGGCAAATATTCCCGGCAGGCACAAGGGAAATGTAATGACAAAAAAGGCTTTCAATGGGCTTGCGCCAAGATTGAGCGCGGCGCGATCAAGGTCCCGTGGTATGGCTTTAAGCGCGGCATATATAGGAAGTACGACGAATGGCATCAAAACATGCGCCATCGCCAGAATGACTGCACCCTGTGTGTAGAGAAGCTTGAGAGGTTCGTTGGTTATGCCTGCAAAACTGAGGAGACCATTCACGATCCCATTTCGCTGAAGAAGGACAATCCAAGCATATGAGCGAACCAGGACCGAGGTCCAGAGGGGAATAAAGACACAAATGGCTGCAATGACAGCTGTAACCTTGCCTGCTCTCGCCATGACGAGGGCGACAGGAAACCCAAGGACGCACCCAATAGCGGTTACGGACAATGCGACCCCAACAGTAGAAGCCAATACATCAAGATATAGGCTCCCTTCTACTATGCGAGAGTAACTAATCGCATCTTCGTCAAAGCTTAGAGCGATCAGCCTGCCGATCGGATATAGAAAGCCAAAAGCCAATAAAAGCAGCAATGGAAGCACCAATAGCCAGGATGTTATCGGCGGATATTGGTGCGCGGATTTTCCCTGCAGGATCCTGCCGAAATCAGCAATCGCCAAACTCATGCCGCCCACCTCTTTTCCCGACCGAACGTAAGGAGCGACATTTCGTCGAAGGATACGCCCACGCGGCTATTTCTGCTGAAGTCAGGAGAAGATGCGCGCGCTGGCAATTGAACACGCAGTTCGATATCTGGGAAAGCGTCGAGGCGGATCAAGACGATCATATTGGAACCAATGAAAACAAACGCTTTCACCGTGCCTGCGAGCTGACCCTGCTCAACATTGGGTGATATCAGAACGTGTTCGGGCCTCGTGGCCAGCTGGATTTCGGAGCCGGGGGCTGTCTCAGTTAAGTGCGGATGTAACCGCGTAGCTACTTCCAAGGTGAAACCTTCTGCGATCTCAAGTTCGCATTTACCGCTTTTGTTTCCGCGGTAGATTGCGGGTATGAAATTGATTGAACCGATAAAATCTGCAACGAAGGTGCCATTTGGTTCTTTATAGAGTTTAGATGGAGTACCGATCTGCTGCACGCGTCCGTCATGCATAACCACAATGCGATCAGACATGGTTAGAGCTTCTTCCTGATCGTGAGTGACATAGATCACGGTCGCTCCAAGTTCCTCCTGTATCCGTTTGATTTCAAATTGCATCGTCTCTCGCAGTTTCTTATCGAGGGCGCCAAGGGGTTCATCCATCAAGATCACGGGTGGAGAAAAAACCAGAGCCCTTGCAACGGCTACCCGTTGTTGCTGACCGCCAGACAATTGGTTTGGATAGCGATCAGCAAAATCTTTGAGGCGAACCAGTTCAAGCATCTCATCAACGCGAGAGCGGATCTCCATCTTTGAGCCCAGCCGCCGCATTTTCAAAGGAAAGGCAATATTCTGGCGAACGTTCAGATGGGGGAAGAGTGCATATTTCTGGAACACCATGCCTATATTTCGGCGATTGGGCGGTAATGCGGTGATGTCCTCGCCGCCTACTATAATGCGACCTTTCGTAGGTTGTTCAAACCCTGCGATCATCGTGAGCAAAGTTGTTTTACCCGATCCTGACGGCCCAATTACTGAGACAAATTCGCCTGCCTGAATGTCGATCGAAGTATCGTGAACAGCCCACGTTTCCCCAAATCTTTTCTCAATTCCGGTTAATACCAATTTTTGACCGATCAATCTGTCCTCCTCCAAAGCAAAGTTGATATCTTCGAAATTCTGCGTTCACGCTGTCTGCTTAAATTGCAGATATCCTGTGCCTCGCCCAAACGAATGCATGCTTGCTCAGCCATCGCGTGACTCCACGAGCGCGCGCTGTTAAAATCTGTTATGATGCGACAAAATCTTTGCAAAAACTTTACATTGCTATTTTGTTGCATCAAAAAAATGGCATGTCAACAGTGTAAGAGGTCTAAATGGGTGCAGAAAAAATGCAGGATACCGTCAGTGAGGGGCAGGCTTCGGGACTTGGGGATGTCGCCTATCGCGAAATGAAAGAGCGATTAATACGCGGAGACTATAAGCCAGGTAAAAAGCTCACCGTACGCGCAGTTGCAGAGGATCTTGGATTCAGCTCGACTCCGGCGCGCGATGCGATAAACCGGCTTACTGGCGAGGGGGCATTGGTTTATTCAGGTCCTAAAACAGTTATTGTCCCGGTTCTCAGCGAGGAAAATCTGCAGGAGATCACTTTAATCCGCCTTGCCCTGGAAGGATTGGCTGCGCAGCTGGCAGTCAACAAGGTTTCCCACGAAGATATTGAAAAACTTAAGAACATTCAGAATAAAATCAATAATGCACTTGATGAACGCGCCTACGAAACGGTCTTGCGGCATAATAAGGATTTCCATTTTCATATTTACAACATGGCCGGAATGCCTCGCCTTTTGTCCATGATTGAAGGGGCCTGGTTACGGGTCGGTCCATCGCTTTATGATCTTTATCCGGAGTTTGCGGAGGAAAAATACGGAGTACGAAACCATCAGTTGGCCATTGATTCCCTAGAGGAAAAGGATGGTGTTTCGTTGCGTGCCGCATTTGAAAGCGACATTCGCGATGGCTATCGCCGATTGCGCCAGGCTGCTCGGGCACGAAGCGCTTCAAAATAGAATTTTGTTGTATGGGCTTGACGTTTTGCAATTTTGTTGCAACAAAAATGCAAAGCTGACGCAAACGCGTTGGCCAAAGCTTTTTTGAAGGGCCCACACAATGATACCCAATCACGTAAAACGTTGTGATGATCCAGTACGCAAAGCTCAATCGTCGCGTCTCTACGCACGCGGTCTGGATCTCATGCCACAAGGTGTGTCACGTGCCACGATTGATATAGATCCAGTGCCGATTTACATCGAGCGTGGTGAAGGCGCCTATCTGGTCGATGTGGACAATAACAGGCTCCTTGACCTTAACAACAATTTCACCACGCTTATTCACGGACATGGCTTCCGACCTGTGGTTGAAGTGGTCGCGAAGCTATTGCGGGACGGAACATGTTTCTCCAATCCGACCGAGCACGAGCTTGCTCTTGCTGAACTACTTGTTTCCCGTATTCCGGCGATGGAGATGGTACGCTTCGTAAATAGCGGGACCGAGGCCGTAATGTTTGCGATCAAGGCGGCGCGAGCCTTTACTGGTCGGCCTGCGATCGTGCGTTTTGAGGGAGCCTATCACGGCGCATACGATTGGGCAGAAGTCGGCCAAGCTGGTAGTTACAAGAGCAATACTTCCGGTCAGTTCGTCCCCATCCCTGTTTATAATGGTGCTCCTGCAAGTGTCGGCGACGACGTCATTGTGCTTGAATTCAATGAGATTGAGGGCATGGTTGCGCGTCTTGAAGAAAACAAAGAGCGGATTGCTGGCATATTGATAGATCCGATGCCCAGCCGAGCTGGTTTCTTTGAACCTGATCAAAGATTTATTGAGACGCTGACCGGGTTTGCAAAAGAGCAAGGCATTCTGATCATAGCCGATGAAGTCTTGAACATACGGCAGAGTTATGCGGGTGCTTCCGACCGTTACGGGTTCAAACCGGATCTGATAGCCACGGGCAAGATCATAGGTGGTGGCTTTCCTATCGGAGCGATCGGCGGGCGCGCCGAAGTGATGTCTGTTTTTCAGAAGCGGGATGGAAATGTAGCACTTCCGCAAGGCGGAACATTCTCAGCAAATCCAATCTCAATGGCTGCAGGTATCGCTGCGATGGGTGCATTAACCCCCAGTATCTTCGCGCATCTCGAAAATCTTGGTTCTTCCTTGCGTGCGCGTCTGTCACTGATCGCCCAGTCCAGGGAGGCGCCCTACAGCGTGACAGGTGCTGCCTCACTCTTTCGTATTCATCCCAAACGTGTGACGCCAACCACTTACCGCGATGCCATCGTGTCAAAGGATGAGGCTTTGCGAATGCGGGAACTAACGCGGCATTTTGAAAGAAATGGGGTGCTGTTGCCATTTGGCGCTGCGGCCAGCCTGTCGACCCCAATGACTGAGAAAGAAGTCGATCTTATTGCGTCCCTATTCGATGATTTCCTCATAAATAACCCGGTTCGGGAGGACCTTCCATGAAACATACGCTAATTACACAAAGTGTGGCTGATCGTATCGCGCAAGCCCTCATCCGACACGGCGTCGAAGCAATCTTTGCACAAAGTCTGCCGTCCGCCGTAATTCTCGCCGCCGAAGCGCGAGGCATCCGTCAGATCGCCTATCGACAGGAAAATATGGGCGGGGCGATGGCAGATGGCTATGCACGTGTTTCAGGAAAGGTCGGTGTTGTGGCGGCGCAGAACGGCCCTGCTGCAACATTACTTGTTCCACCATTAGCCGAGGCCATGAAGGCAAGCATCCCAGTGGTTGCACTCGTTCAGGATGTGGAGCGAAACCAGACGGACAAGAATGCCTTTCAGGATATCGATCAGATAGCGCTTTTTGAATCCTGCACAAAATGGGTCCGTAGACTTAATGTTGCGGAGCGGGTCGACGACTATATTGATGCAGCATTCACCGCGGCTACGAGCGGGAGAGCAGGTCCGGTTGCACTGTTGCTACCCGCAGACCTTTTGCGCAGTCCGGCTCTAAAGAGCGCCAACCCACGAACATCATGTCTTGGCAACTGGCCACTTGACCGCTTTCGTCCATCCGATGAATTGATCGAAGCGGCAGCAGAGACTATCGCGCTGGCAAATAACCCTGTTGTGCTGGCCGGTGGTGGTGTCCATGCTGGCGGTGCCGCTCAACTACTGGCTAGACTACAGGAAATCGCTTCTCTTCCGGTATTCACGACCAATATGGGGAAAGGCTCAGTTGATGAGTTCCACCCGTTATCTGCCGGGGTTCTCGGATCATTGACCGGCCCACGATCGCTCGGATTCCACAGCCGCGCGCTCTTGGATGAAGCCGATCTTGTTATCCTAGTGGGGACGCGCACCAATCAAAACGGGACCGACAATTGGCAGCAGATCCCAGTCTCAGCGAAGGTCATACATATCGACATCGATCCTGTAGAAATCGGGCGCAATTTCGAGGCGTTACGTCTACAAGGCGACGCGCGAGAAACGCTGACTGCCCTATGCGATGCCTTGTCGAAGAAGAAATTCCTGCATCGAAATACGTCGCGCACGGCCTATGAAGAGAGAATTGCGGGCTTCTGGTCGAAATATGATGCGGCACGCCAGCCGGTTCTGGCTGATCGTGTGGGCGCTATGCGACCTGAGCGCATCATGAAGGAATTGCAACCCTGGCTCGATCACGACGTGACGGTCGTGGCGGATGCAAGCTATTCTTCCATGTGGGTCGTTGGCCAGCTGCGCTGCCCACAAGTGGGAAGCAGGTTCATCACACCACGCGGGCTGGCCGGTCTTGGCTGGGGGCTGCCACTGGCTATGGGCGTAAAAGTCGCCCGGCCGGACAAGCCGGTTATAGCGGTCGTTGGCGATGGCGGGTTTGCGCATAGCTGGGCCGAACTTGAAACCATGACGCGCATGCAACTGCCCGTAACCATCATTCTTCTGAACAATGGCATCCTTGGCTTCCAAAAAGATGCCGAAACCGTCAAATTCGGTCAGTACACCACGGCATGTCATTTCGCACCCGTAAAGCATTCAGCAATCGCATCGGCATGTGGATGTCGATCCGCAACGGTAGATAACGCCGCTGACTTTGCCGAGCAATTGCGACTGAGCATTGAAAGCGCCACTCCATCTTTGATTGAAGTCGTTACAGACCCCGAGGCTCATCCGCCGCTTTCGCTCTTTGCCGCAATGGACCAGGCGGCATGATTGCTCAAACCGATCAACGTATAGCAGTGGTAACCGGAGGAAGTTCAGGAATTGGGTTGTCGACGGTCCGCCGACTGGCGATGGAAGGCTACCGAGTAGCTTTCTTTGGAAAAACTCCTAGCCGCGTGGACGCGGCGGCTGAGACGTTCACTGCGGAATTTGGTAAAGATGTGATCTTTCATCGCTGTGTTGATATAAGCGAGCCGACAGCAATTGCTGACTTTTTTGATGCAGTGCGGAACCACTGGGGGTCGCCAGATACGCTGATCTGTAACGCTGGCATATCGCCAAAAAATGCAGATGGCCAAGCTTCACCATTTATGGGAACACCACTTAAGGAATGGAATCAGGTCCTTTCTACGAATTTAATGGGACCGGTCCTTTGTTGTCAGTATGTGTTGCCCGATCTTATGAGAAGGCGGTTCGGTCGAATTATATTGATCGGCTCTATAGCTGGTAGGACGATACCGAAACTGGCAGGAGCTTCTTACACAACCTCGAAGGCGGCGCTGGCGGGCTGTCTTCGTTCTTTGGTCATGACACTTAACGGAACCGGTGTGACGGCTAATCTCGTCGCGCCTGGGCATATTGTTACCGGAATGACTGGTCCAATTGATTCTGATGTGAACCAGCATGCGCGTTCACGCATTCCCGTCGGAAGATTGGGAAACCCAGAAGACGTGGCGAATTTGATTGCGTTCTTAGTGTCGGACGATGCTGGCTTCATCAATGGTGCCACAATCGATGTGAATGGGGGGGAATTCGTCCCGCTGTGACGGCTCTGAAAGACGGTCAATGTGATGCCCAAGGTTCTTATATTCACCGAAGATCCGCAATTGTTTCTGCTGCTTCGCCACTTGCTTGCAGTGGAAGGGTTTGAAGCAGAGCTTTCGGCAGGTATCGATGCGGATATCGCGACTGAAACCGAGAGTGAGCGAACACCGCCCGTATTGTTGTTAGACAAAGCCGGCGATCGGTTTTCAGAATTTCTACGTTTCAAGGAATTCGGTCCCGACATTCCGAGCGTCCTTCTGGCGAGAGCAGACGTGAGGAACGAAACTGAAATATATGATCGATTTGATCTGATACTGAAATGGCCATTCGAGCCGCTCGTTTTGCTGCGATTTCTCCAGCAGCAGCGCACAGGTTTGAATCCCCAAAATGAACCTGGATCAACCCAAACCATCCTGACTTATTATGACCTTTTGCTGCATCGCCCACAGTTCAGGGTTTTTCGAAATGGACACAATATAGATCTGACCCCATTGCAATTTCGACTGCTTGAAACGCTCATGGAAAAACCAGAGGTTGTCTGGAATAGGCAAGACCTTATCGACGTGGTCTGGGTAAACGGGGCCAACGTCGAGCCCCGCACGGTCGACATTCATATCGGCCACCTCCGACGGGCCTTGGCCGACTATGGCCCTAATCTGATCAGGACCGTTCACGCACGGGGGTATGCTCTGGATCAATCAGCCGAGCCGTGGCCGTGATTGCTAGTTCATGAGCCGTTGAAAAATCCGCGTCCAGAACTGAAAATTCCATTGGTCGTCCTCAAACCACGCGTCGAGTGCAAAAAGTGCCGCAGCGGTTGGCGCTGTGTCGGCATAAATTCGTCTCGTTGAATCGGCGATCAGACTTTCATCTGCTCCCTTTAGAATGACATCTTCTTGTAAAAATTCCCGAGCGGCTTTGACGTTCGATATTTGCAACACGATCATTTCCTCCTGCGTCCGGCGCAGGGGATGAACTGATTTGAGCCGGACGTTAGGAGAAGCCGCAAGTGGCTTTTGAAACAGCATAGGCTGTGAACTCGTCCCTGGCATGTGTCACAAATTCGATCCTCCTAAACTAACAGAATCAATTAGTTGTGGCAAGAATCGAAACCTTCGGCTATGCTTTTTTGACCGGCTCGGAGAGGTTTGGAGCTTTGCAGTTTCCTTCAAGAATGCACTGAAAGATGTTCGGGGAAATGGGTGTCTTTCATCACGTATCTTCTTTGAAGGTTTCATTTGGGAGCAAATTTAGCCGAAACTTTGCAAAGCCTTTGTTGATCCCCGGCTTCGAATTTTGCATCCTTGACCGAAACACAGAACTGTTGTTCGGCCTTCCTTTAAATTGACAGGTGCGCCCGTGCTGATGAAAGACCGTATAGATCACCTTCCCCATGTAAAGCAGCACGAGCTGCGGCGCGTGGTAGAGGTGCTTCTGGAAGAGTTTGAAGATGCGCTGAAGGAAGGTTCTGCTGATTTCAAGAAGCGCGGCCGTATCTTGAAGATTGTTTTGTTCGGATCATACGCTCGCGGTACACAGGTTGATGAGCCGCATACCGGTAAAGGTTATCGCTCCGATTTCGATCTGCTGATCATTGTCAATAATCGTAAACTCGCGGATTTCGAAACCTACTGGCACAAATCAGAAGATCGTCTGATGCGCATGCGCGATGTGCAAACGCCGGTGAACTTCATTGTGCATTCGCTGCGGGAGGTAAATTCACGCATTAAGGAAGGACGGTACTTCTTCACCGATATTCGTCGCGAGGGTATTGTGCTTTATGAGCTCGACGCCGAACCTCTCGCCCAGCCTGGGGCTCTCAATCCGGAGGATGCCTATCGCGTTGCGAAAGAGTATTTCCACGACAGGTTGCCGCATGCGCGCGCGTTTACTAGATTCTCAGAGTTTGGCATTAATCAGGGAGACCTAAAAGAAGCTGCGTTCCTGCTCCACCAAGCAATCGAGCAGGCATATTCAAGCTTTCTGCTGGTAACCACAAATTACTCGCCAGCCTCGCATAATCTGAAATTCTTGCGGCGATTGTCGGAAGGACAAAGGAATGAGCTCGCCAAGGCCTGGCCGCAGGATCAGCAGCGCTACAAGGCTTGGTTCAACATCGTCAACGAGGCTTATGTGAAGGCCCGCTATTCTCCGCATTTCGATATAACCGAAGAAGCCTTGCGCTGGCTCCTCCAGCAAACGAACCTGCTTATCGCCGAAATCGAAGAAATATGTTCCCAACATTTGGAGAAAATCGCATCATAATTTCAATGTCTGAAAGGGAAATTGCTGTGAAAACGCTATCTGTAGACCTTTCTCCCGACATTGATGCCAGATATCTGAAGAACGTAACCCAGACAGGTCGTGCGGCAGAGATGGTGATTGCCCGTATCAATGTTGGCTTTTACAAGCACTTAAGGCAGCATTTTTCGCTATTCTTTATGAGGCCGGCACCGTTCCACGTTTAAATTTGCTTCCCCCCGCAGTTTAAAATGGCTAAATCCAACTAGCCGACTTGTGAAGTGCAGTGGGGTGCACTCCGGTGTCGTAGAGAGATGAGTTTAGCCTCTTATTGCATGGCCTCAAACACGACAGCGCTCACAAGACGAGGTCGTGTTTTTCGTTTTTAAAGGAAGAAATACCCTTGTGCTTTGCCTTTACGGCACGGCGTTTGCCTACTTTAAGTGTTGCAAAATTGCTTCTCTGTCATCTCCAAAATTTCAACTCTTGTTAGCAACGGGCCGAAATCGTTGAAACAATCTGAAAATAATATATTGAGCGGTTTACTCAACTTTTAGCCAGCAAGTCCCGATAGGCAAGCCAGCGATCATGCAATGCTTATCTCGGGGACATCATGCTGAGGACTTCCTCTTTCCAAATATCCGTCAATCGTCATTGGTTGAATATGCTTTCCGCTTCTATGGTGCTCTGTGTCGCTTCGCAGACCCATGCTCAAACGGCTCCAAAAACAAATGCCGTTCAGCAAAGCCAGAACACAGAAGACGAAAGTTCTGAGCCTATCAAGCTCAAGACGATTACACTTTCTGCCGAGCGCGCTGCCAAGAATGTGCTTGATGTTCCAATGTCGATCAGTGTGATCGACCGCGACACGCTCGACCGGCATCAGGTGCGCGATATTCAGGATATGGTGCGGTATGAGCCGGGCGTGAGCGTTGATCGTCAGACATCGCTCACCAATCCTTTTGGACAGCTCAACAGTTTTAATATTCGCGGTGTTGGCGGCAACCGTGTGCAAATTCTGGTCGATGGTGCGCGCGTTCAGGAGCGTACCACCGATGGTAGTCGTGATTTCGTTGATCCGTTTAATATGAAATCGGTTGAGATCACGCGCGGGCCGAACTCCGTTCTATGGGGCGCAGACGCATTGGGCGGTGTCGTTTTTTTCCGGACGCTTGATGCGGATGATCTTCTGGATGGCACCAAGCCATGGGCCGTCGAAACCAAGTTCAGCTATGACAGCTTCGACAAATCGTTCCGCAAACAGATCACCGGCGCGGCCGAAGCCGGAGACTTCAAGATCCTTGGCAGTTTCGGACATATGAGTTCATCTGAGCCGGACATGCGTAAGGCACGGGCTGATGGTGGCATCTGGGGTTGTCCGCGTGAGGCCATCTGGCCTTGCAACAAAGCATTTCCAATGGATACCGACGCTTATAATGGCTTGATGAAACTGCAGTGGAATCCGTCTGCTGATCATGAATTCAAGCTGACTGGCGAGTGGTTTGAGCGGAATACCGACGTCGATCAGAAATACGATTCCGGTGCTGCCAATCCGCTTTATGCAAGCATGCCTGCTTATTACAGTTTCTATTATGAAAACGAGAGCTGGGATCGTTCGCTGAAAATGCAGCGCGCGCGCTTTGCTTTGGATCATCGCTGGACGGTGGGCGCATCATGGCTGGATGAGGTGAAATGGAACATTTCCTATTCACCGCAAAAGCGCGATACGACCAGCACTCAGATTCGCAATTACTCGCTTCTGGCAACGCCGCGACGCGAAAAGCGCATTCAAATTCGAAATTATAGCGAGGATTTTCTACAGGCCGACGTTCAGCTGACATCGTCATTTGATCTGGGTCAGACAAGCCATAAATTCATCTATGGTTTCGCGGGCGATATCACCAAAAGCAATTATGATGGTGAGAATATCACCACCAATCTCAACACTGGTATAACGACGGTTACGCCGCGACAGGGTTTCAATTTCCCCAAAGTCGATACAATCCGAGCGGACTTTTATGTTCAGGACGAAATCAAGCTGCTGGATGAACGCCTCACGCTGACACCCGGATTGCGTCTGGCAACCTATTCCATCGATCCGACCAAGGATGATGGCTATGTTTCGCTCGATGGGTTTGAGCCTGAAAAGTTGGATGAGACCCGTCTGATCAAGCGTCTCGGTGCAATCTATAAGCTAGACGATACCTATTCGGTGTTCGCCTCCTATGGCGAGGGCTTCAAAATGCCCACCGCTCAGCAGCTCTTTGTTTCGTCCACCTCTATTGGCGCAACGAGCATGGTTGAGGTCATTCCAAACCCGAACCTGAAGCCGGAATTTGTTCGTAGCTATGAAGCTGGTCTGCGTGGCGAATTTAATCGCGGCTATTTCAGCGCTTCCGCATTCTATTCGGATTATAAGGATTTTATCCGTGGCCTGCAGCGCGTTCCGGGAGAAGCCGATAAATACACCTCTGACAATGTCGAGAGCGTAAAGGTCTGGGGTATTGAGTTCGGCGGCGAATACGAAGTTTACAATAACATTTTCGCCAATGCGGCGCTTTCTTACATGCGCGGTGATCAGCGTGTCGACGCCGGTTCCGAGAAGACGCCGTTTGATGGTGCTGTTCCGCTGACCACGGTTCTGGGCCTGCGTTACATCATCCCCGATTGGAATCTGGAAACAGAGTTTGTTGGAACTTTCGCATCGGGTGTGAAGCGTCGTGCTGACGAAGATGCCTTCAAACCGTCAAGCTACGCAGTGTTTGATGCTTATGCGAAATGGTCGCCAACCAAGCATATTGATGTGAATTTCGGTGTCGAGAACATCTTCGACAAGCGCTATTTCCCAAATACGCTGACAGGTTATGCCAACACGCCTGAGACTTCGTCGGTGGCCAATGTCAATCCTCTGGAAATGCAGGTTGCGCCGGGCCGCACCTTCAAGGTTGGCGCCACGATGCGTTTCTGATCGCCATTGATGATCAACATGTCGGGGCAGGTTTAAAGCTGCTCCGGCTTTCTCATGTCAGTATCGGTTGATTATGCTCACTGTGCTTAAACAATTTTGGCAGTTGCTCAAATATTGCAATTCCGGCGAGGGGAAGGCTCTCGGCTGGCTGCTTCTGGCTTTGATATTCGCCCTGGAACTGGTTGGTATCTATACAGGTCTCTGGCTCATCAAATGGACCGCAGATTTTTATAATGCTCTTGAGCAACGCAATGTTTCAGATGCCATCAATCAAATCGGGGTTTTCTGGCTCATCGTCCTGATCAACACGTGTCTTGGCCTTAGTGGGGAATATCTTCAGGGCACATTGAAAATCCGCTGGCGTGAGAAGCTTACGGCGACAGTTATTTCTGCTTGGATGGCGAACAAAGCTTATTGGCATCTGGCGATCCGCAAAGATGGACAGAAGCCCGATAATCCGGATCAGCGTATCGCCGAGGATTGCGAGCTGTTTGTTAAACATACATTGACGGAAGGTGTGGGGCTTATCACGACAATAATAGCCCTGTTTTCCTATATCATCGTGCTCTGGGGACTTTCCACTTATGCGCTGAGCTTCAGTGTTTTTGGCATTGATCTCACCATTCCACGTTACATGCTCTGGGCAGCCTTCCTGTATGTGTTCATCTCGTCATTCATGACGCATTTCTTTGGGCGGCGTCTGAAAGCAACATTCGTTGAGCAACAGAAAAAAGAAGCAGACTTTCGCTTTGCTATGGCGCATGTGCGTCAGCATGCTGGCGATATCGCCGTGATGAATGGTGAATCGCGCGAGAAGCAGATCCTGGCAGATAAATTTTCTGCTGTCCGTGAGAACTGGTTCCGATTGGTCTTCCGTCAGGTGCAGCTCGGCGTGTTCACATTTCCCTATCGCCACAGCATTTTCAAAATTCCAACCTTTCTTGGTTTACCGGCATATTTTGCAGGAACGGTGACATTTGGTGGGCTGATGCAGCTCGGGCAAGCCTTCTCGCATGTTTCTACCAACCTCTCGTGGTTCATATTCAAATATAAAACATTGGCTGAACTCGTGTCGGCGGTCTCCCGACTATCTGGATTCTTAAATGCTATTCAAACTGTTGGTGGGGAGGGGCAGTTATCAGTTGCACACCCTACACATTCATCGCTCCATTTGCGTGATGTCGAACTAAAGACGCCAGATGGGCAGAATCTGCTGAAAATTTCGGATATCGATATCCAACCCGGCAAAACTGTTTGGTTACGAGGTCGTTCGGGATTAGGAAAGACGACATTGCTTCGGCTCATTGCCGGCGCGTGGAATTTTGCGAGCGGAACGCTCCACCGGCCTGATGCGACAATACTGGTGCTTTCACAAAAGCCCTATATGCCGAACGCCCCTCTTCACGATGCTGTAGCCTATCCGCTTTTTGCGGAAAATTTTGATCAGACTCAAATCGCTGCAGCACTTGCAAAGGTCGGGCTTTCGAAACTGTTGCCGCATGCGCGTTCAGACGAACATATAGCGCCGGGAACACTCTCTGGCGGTGAGATGCAAAGGCTGTCTCTTGCGCGTGCAATCCTGATTAAGCCTGACTGGCTGTTTCTCGATGAAGCCACCAGTGCACTGGACAAGATTGCCGAGGCCGAGCTGCTGGAGCTTTTGCGGAAAGAACTGCCCACTTCAACCATCGTCATTCTGGCTCATCACGAGCCTGCAAATCTTGTCATCGACAGCGTCATCGACCTTGAAACTTTTAGCACTACGCAAAAGCGGTCCGAGATGTCTGATCTCCAAACAGCATGAGGAAATTATGGGCGAACAACCAATCCGCGTAAAACTTCTGGCCGATGCGGCTGATATTCTGAAGACACTGCCTTCAATGGGCAAGCTTATGATCAACTCCAAAAGTGGCGGCGCGACACACGAGCGTATCGGTGTGGTGGAGCAGGTTGAGGTTCGTGACGGCTGGATTTATTTCTCCAGCAGCGAGCATCATTCGCGCATCGATCTTTCGACAATTGCGTCGCTTATCGCGGATCGTAGTAGTGTGATGCAGGAGAAGGTCTATCCCCGTATTGATCTTCTTGCCGAAGATGAGAGTATGATCGGCAGCGTGATCGGCTTTGATGGTGTGGAGCCGTTCGATCAGGCTCTGAATGGCTTTGCGTTCTCCGCTCTTCCACCCAAAGACAAAGATCGCGGTACTGGCGAAGCGCTGGAAGTCGGTGATGACGAACCCGGTTTGAAGCCTTTTGCGGCAGCTCAGCGCAATAAGGCACAGGTGCGCATTGCGCTCGATTTGCCAGCCTTCAAGCAGGAATGGTCGGGCGAAATGCCGGAGGTGCGTCTGTCCCGTGGCTTTATCAATGTGATGAAACCCGACTTTCATCTGCATCTCAAAGCGGGTCACGTCGCTTCGTGGCATGAGGTTGAAGAAGGAGACGAATACCGCTTTCACGCTCTTAATGGGACAGGTCAGCTAACGGGTCTCGTTGTGTCGGGGAAAAAGGACGCGTTTCGATGAGCATAGAGCCTTTATCGGTGCAAGCCGGACATTGGGTTGGTCCAAAGTCGGCGCAAGCTCGCACGCATCAATCGGTCATGCATGAAATGGCCAAGAAGCGCGTGGTGCTCTTGGGCGAACAGCATGATCGACACGATATTCACCGTTGGCAGGTGAATGTTTCTGCCTCGCTTCTTGCTCTTCGCGATGAGCTTGCCGTTGGCTTTGAGATGTTTCCACGAAGAATTCAGCCGGTGCTTGATGAATGGGTGGCAGGCAAACTTGAGGCCGAGCTGTTTTTGGAGAAGGCCGAATGGGGCAAGGTCTGGGGTTTTGATGCAGATCTCTATTGGCCGCTGTTTCATTTCTGCCGTGAGTTTAACGTCAAAATGTTGGCGCTCAATTGTCGTCGTGACCTTGTAACTCGTGTCGGCAAAGAAGGCTGGGAAGCAATTGCGGAAGAAGATCGCGACGGCTTGACCCCGGCACGTCCTGCGAGCCTTGCGCATCGCGAACATCTTTTGCGCCTGACCAATGGCGGGCCGCCGTTTATGCAGGGAAAATCTGCCGACGCACCCGAGTTTGACCGCTTTGTTCGTGCGCAGCAAACCTGGGATCGGGCTTTTGCCTGCAACATAGCGGCACATCTCAAAGAAAAGCCAGCAGCGCTCGTCGTCGGCATCATCGGGCGTGGGCATATGGAATATGGTTTCGGCACACCGGATCAGCTTGATGATCTGGGTATCGAAGAAGTCGGCGTGCTCTTGACTGAATATGCTGGCGAGAAGTTTGAAAAGGTGAGCCAATCCGATATTGCTGATGCGGTTTTCGGACTGCAGGGATAGTTATAAGGTTTTTCCCGATCACGCAGCGGATAAGAATGATTGCTGCTTAGAGCGCCGATCTGATCCAATCAGATCAAAAAACGCGCTCTAGGGTAAAAGATCAAACATTGAGGATCATGAGAATGAAAAATCAAACGAGTTTGCGCCTGATCATGATGCTTGGTTCTTTGCTGACCGCGACATCTTACAGTTTACCATCTATTGCACAGACAGGGCCTCGTGTTACGGCGCCAGCCGCAGCATCTGAGGCTGAAGCGCCTCAGATCACCAATCAGGCTGAATGGCAAAGCGCCGTCGTCCGCATCCTCCGGCGTTATGGGGCTCTTCTGTCGCGCGAACTCCGCCCTCTTGAACTCGACGGTGTTTTCAAACCGAAGATCAGCTTTTATCTGGCACCGGATGGAACCGTCTCTGATGTCGAGCTCGTTGAAAGTTCAGGCGACGATCTCGTCGATGCTGCAGCATTGAAAGTTCCGACCGCTGGTGCAGCCTTTCCGCCTTTCACGCCAGATATGACAAGCGACAAGCCCAAGAAGCTCATTGCTCCTTTTGAAGTGCATCTGAGCAAGCCAGAACCCGAAGAGCATAAAGCCGGTGGTCCAGCCAAACCGCAATAAGCTTCAGGCTACCTTTAATTCTCCAATTGGCAGGCCGGTGTCGGTCATTTTGTTGTCGACACCGTTTTCATCGAGAAACTGCTTCATTTCGGCATAGGTTTCAAACCAGGCGCGGTTATATTTGTCGAATAATGACTGGTCCCAATAGTCTTCCAAACGGAACTCTTTGTCACTGAAGACATCATAGCTCGGGATTTTGTAGGTTTCGGCAAACTCGGCAGTTCTGCTGTCATAAGTAAAATAGATTGATGGAATGCCGTTGGCGAGCGCCATCAGGTTGCCATGCAGGCGGTAGCCAAGGACTAGTTGCTGCTCACGCACGAGATTTTCGTAATCCGCCACGACATCCGAATAGAACATGCGATGGCGATAAAGGTTCTCTATCTCGTCATCGAAATACCAGTCAGCCGTCCAGCGATGTGCTTTGAGAGCTTCTATCGCTTCCTCTTTTTGTTCGGGCGTGCCGAACACCATCTTCTTTTCTTCTATTTCACCCTGCGCCATCAATGTCACATCGAAACGTCCAGCCATTGTGCGGATAAGATCCCGATGGCGGGTCAGATATTGTTCAATGTCCTGCGCATAAGCTGGCGAAACTTCGCGGCGTACCGTAACGCCCACTTGTTTGACCTCTTCGAGCGGGGGCAGTTTGATGCGCAGATGCTGATTGTTGCGGCGAAACGCTGTCGGGCAGCCAATGATACGCACATTCTGAATGCCAATATCGTTGAGCACTTGCGCTGTATAAGCCCCGCGCACACCGACAGAAACAGTTGAATCGGCGATCATGCGCAACACGGCTTTCGTTTCTTCAGAAAGCTGGATTTCGCCTCTGATCGGAGCCTGCGCGCCAACGCCAAATGCAATAACCGGGAGTTTCAACCGCTGGAGCACCGGGATCGTGTCGCGCCAGTTCATATCTTTATTGATGTAGTTAGAGCCGCGCAGGATCACATAATCATATTCTTCCCGCAGCTGATCGATCTTTTCGGGTGAAAAATTGGTAATCGGCAGCTCGGACGCCTTCTCGTAATTCATGAGTTTCAGAGAAGATTCAAAAACGAATGCGTCGCCAATATTGTGATAGTGGTTGATGCTGCCCTGCACGTCAGTATGACGATACCAGCGGACATTGTCGTGATCGTACACTTCTCCTGCCGGGATCATGACGAGGGCGCGTGCCATAGGCTATTCCTTCTTTTATAAACAGATGCAGGCGAGCCAGGCTCAGCTTGCCTGAGAAAGTGCGGGTTCTGTGACCGCTGGTTTCAATCTGCGAGATTTGGTCTCGCGCAATTGGTTGTAAAGATCGAGATGTGCGCTCGCACAGTCGATGTAGTGAACCGGTTTGCGGATGGATTGATGCAAGCGGTTCCAGATGTTCTGATCGCTCAGCACTTCTGTAAAGCGGTCGGCCAGATCTTCTGCGCTTCGAACACGAAAATGAAGACCATCTTCACCATCACGGATTTTTTCAGCCATGCCGCCAATGTTGGAACAGATGACCGGACGGCGATGGTGCAGGGCTTCCTGAATGACGATGGGGGAGTTTTCCCACCAGATCGAGGGCATGACTACCCAATCTACCGACTGCATGAGACGTGGCATTTCCGCATTCTGATAAGCGCCATAAAAGCGAACCCGCGGACCTGCCTCCTCAATCAGCTTCTGCATGCGTTCCTGAAAGGCCGGCGGTTGCTTTTCGAGGTTGCCGCCAAAGATCATCAGGCGGGAGTCCTCGCCCCAGACCTGTTCGGGGACGCGCGACACCGCATCGATAAGCACATCGATGCCCTTGAATGGATTGATCTGTCCGAAGAAGGCAAAGCGGCTGCGGCGTGGATCAGGTCCCGTCAGCTCGCGGGGCGGCGTTGTTTGTGTGATCGCGATGCCATTTTCTATAACCGCCATCTTGTCGGGGTTGATCCCCCATTCGCGATAGCGATTTGCCAGAAACTCACTCGGCGACACAAAAGCATCAGCTAGCTCCAGCATGCCGCGTACAAAGCGTTCACGTTTCAGAAAACGGGCAGGCGGGATCTGAGGGAAACAAGCATGGCAATCAATTGGGGACGCCTCATTGCAGAGCTTTGACGTGCCAGCCTTCACCATCTGGCCATCATTGTTGCAGATGGAAAGGAACTCATGGAACGTCACCAGAATGATGCGATCCGGCAGCGCTTCGCGGATGGCATAAAGCGTTTCAAGGCCGAGACCAAGCACATGGTGAAAGTGAACGATATCGGGATCGAAATCGCGCACGAACCGCAAAAGATCGCGGCGGATTTCGTCGGTATTCTTGTTGGACAGATAAAAGTGATCATATTCGTCGGCATGAAACAGAATCTCGTCACTGGCGCGTCGCATGCTCATCAGCGCTGTGGTGCCGTGGCGGGGGATTGGGTGACTGGCGCGCGCCAGATAAACCGACTGCACGCCCGGTGTCGCATTCAATCCCTTGTGCAGATTGTAGGACGCGATTTCACCGCCGCCGAGCGAGATTGACGGATGTGCATGGGAAATGACGAGAACACGGAGTTTTTCGCTCATGCGGGTTCCTCCATCGCGACCTTGCGCTTGCCTGCGAGAATTGAAGACCAGCGAGCATCAAAAACCTGACGATCGATACGTTCTATAAGCGCGATGGTGGATGCTTTGTCCGTTACCGAAACATCATCCGCGCCGAGCATCTGTGCGGAAGGCAGCCAATAGGAACGCAGACCGGATTGCTTGAGCTTCAAGCCAAGGTCGAGACCCTTTTCATGGGTGCCGAGATAACCGCGGGTAAAACCACCAGCGGTGAATAAAGCTTCGCGGGGCATGATGCAGCATTCGAAGGTTGCTGTTGCCACCTCAGTCAATTGCATGCCCGATATGGCGTCAATCGGGTAGCCGGCATACCGGCTGATGAGGGCGCGGTCTGACTGTGGCCCTGCCACCCATGTTCCCGCCCAGCGGATCGAGTCATCCTCATAGGCAAGCGTCGGAGAGAGGACACAATCCTTATGCGTCTCATAGGCACTGACCAATTTGTTGAGCCAGCCCGAACGGCGCGGCAACAAAGAACCAGCGAGAAAGATGACCTGATCGGTGGAAACCGTTCGCGCGCCGACTTCAAGCGCATCATAAAGATCTTCTGATCCATTGGCCGAAACCAATCGGATGCGCAGTCGATAAAAATCGGCAAGCCGTCTGATCTGTACGCCGATACGGTCGATGATCTCGGTCGCAGCTGCAATTACAATCGGTGCGATCCGCGTTTCAGGGTCAAGTGCGAGCAGAGCAAGCAGCGGTTCGATTTCTTCGACGCGTTCGTCAATACCAATGATGATTGCTGGCCCGATCGCGTCCTCAAAGGGACCAAGATCAACCACGCCAAAGACTTCCGGGGCAGGACGGTTGACGCCGCGCAACAATGGCACAAGCTGCTGATCGACGATGTGGCGCAACGCCCATGCATTCGGATCGGTGGCACGCAGTTGCCGGACGATGGCATCGCGCGACGTTACACGGGTTGGAGTCAGCGGAAAGAATGCGCGGCGTCCGTCGCTGATTGCCAGTTCAAGATAGAAGGGGGACGTGCTGTCGCCAGCAAGCTCTGGTGCAAAGGCCACAAAACCATGGGCATGGCGGTTTGGGTCAAGCCCAGCATTAAACGGCGGATGATTATCAAACTCGCGTGTCACATCGGAGCGGTCGATGCGCGTCCAAGTCGTGTCGATCTGGATGTCGCCGCGATGACGTCGAAGCCGCACGCTTTCAACGTGACTGTCGGGATCAAGCAGCCAGCCGGAAATCAGGATGCCACTTCCTTCAACCCGAAAGACATTGTCGATGCCCATGCGAACGGGAAACGGCAGGCCGGAGACGGTATCTGCACCATCGAAACGATTGGCGGCAGAACGCAGGCGCAACAGAATGTCGGTGGAACTGCGCACGCGCGGCAGGATGGCTCTGATATGTGCCGGTGTTTCGCGCGAGCCGGAGAGAAGTCTGCGATCATAGACTTCGGTAAATCGCCAGCCGCGTCGACCGCGAAACAAAATACGCTCGATATCATTGGCTTCCACTGGCTCATTGGCGAGAAGAAGCCCGGCAAAGCCAGAGGCTTGTTCTTCAAGATCAGGGCGTGCAAAAACACTGATCGAGCATTCGGCGAGTGAGGAATTTTTACCGCTGATCAGAAGGCGTGTTACCGCAGGTGTCAAATCCTGCGCCCAACCCTGGACGAAAATATCGCCTTCGTCGCTTCCACCGATCAGTTCGATGCATCCGTCCGAGCGTGCACCCGCCTGCAGTAGAACGGTAATCGCGGACAATTTTTTTCGGCTGATAGGGCCGGAAATCAATCCCTCAACGAGTTCATCGATGACGCCTGAAAGGTTCTGCCCGGATAAATCTCCGATCATCGCCACGAAATCTGGAACAGATGCCGAGCGCGATGCAAAATTATAGCGCGCAACCTTTGCCCGATGCTGGAACATGATGGTCTTGAGGATACCGCGACGCAACACATTCGTCGGCACAATTGCGACAAAGCCATGTGTTCCGGCGGGCGATGGCTCTTTTAACGGCCAGGTTATGAGGCTCGTTTTCACGCTCATCGCCGGGTCGCCATTGAGAAATGCTGTAACCTGATCGGTGGTCGCACTTCCAATGCCGAGCACCAGGACCAGCGTGTCCTCAATCACGCACCCCACCACCATTTCGCCTTCCATCATCATGGGAGGGCGGTCGGCCGTGCGGCCATTTCTGGCAGCGGATTGTATGTTCGGCCTTTCATCCTGTGTCATGCAACAATCCTCACGGCATGACTGCGAGTGTGAGGAGAGCGCCAGCGACAAAACCAGTTAAGACGGCCGCGAGCACGAAAAGAACTTTGATGTCTCCGCTGCTTCTTTTACGCACGTCTTCCATACGCTGTTCAAGACCGGCAACGACACCATCCATGCGCATGATATGCACATCAAGCTCGGTCATGCGCTGGTGCAGATCGGTACGCAGGGTATCGACTGAACCGGCAATGTCGAGCAGGTCAGTGGGCGAAGTATTGCCGGTGCTGTCTATGGTGGGGGCTGTGCGTTGCAGCGAGCGCTGGTTCACTTGCAACTGGCGCTGGGCTGCCATCAGCATGTCGAGCTTGTCGAGAATGCGAGTCATTGGCGCTGCGATCAGCGCTTCTGCTGCCTGCTCATCGGGCTTTGGTACGCGCAGTTTCTGTTCTACGCCTGCTGCATTGGCAGCAATCACGACCAGTTCACCTGCACGGGCTGCTGCAAACTGAGGCAACATCACCTCAAATGCGTGCATTCCGTCGCCGATGCCATTGCGCTTCAGATCAGGCCTATCCTTGTCCGCAGGCGCTTCGGCAATTGGCTTGTCATCAAGCAGAACCCGAATAATGAGCCGCTCGGTCGGGTAGGAAGGATCGAACGCCCAGCCGTAAAGGCGGCCTTCTTCGATGGCGTCAACGCGTCCTTTCATGGCTTCGGTCCTTTGAGGTGTCGGCGAAGCACTCTGTGCTTCAGCCGGCTTTTGTGCCCCCTCGGATGGAATTTTGGTCGCGATGTTCATGATCTACCTCTCATGCTGCCTCGACACGAGCCGCCCGCAATGCCCCGATCATGTCGAGATAGCGGGTTGCGGTGGTGTCAATGGTGTCCGGGTGCCGCGCATTTTGGCCAAGCGATTGGCGCAGATCCGGGGTTTCCGCCATGCGTCGCATTGCTTGGGCAAGCGCCAGCGGATCATTGGGCGGGACTGTCAGACCATTGATGCCATCAGTGATCATCTCGGCCATTCCGCCAATATTGCTGCAAATGACAGGGCGGTTCTGTCCCTGTGCTTCCTGAATGACGAGCGGCGCATTCTCCCACCAGATCGAGGGCATGATTGCGCAATCGACAGACTGGATGAGTTGAGCGATGTCTTCGCGGCGATAAGCGCCACGACGCTGTACGACCGGCCATGTTTTCGCAAAAAGCTGGTCGATTTCGCTGACAAAGCTTTCGCTCTGGAAGGGTGCTGCTCCGTGAACACGCAGCTCGAAATCAAAGCCTTCGGAAATCAGTTGTTGAGCTGCCTCCAGCAGGACTGTTGTGCCCTTCCATGGATTGAGATTGCCGAAATAGCCGAAGGTTGGCTTTGTCCGTTCCTGCTGTCGAAATTCGACTGCTGGCCGTTGGGGCTGGCCATTGGGAATGACCTCAATGCGATCTTCTGCCAGACCCCATTCGACATAGCGCTGTTTGAGAAATTCACTTGGTGAGACGAAGGCATCGACGGCGCTGAGCAGCGATTTGATGTGCCTTTCCCGCAATACGAACTTATCGAGCGCAATGTCTTTAAAACAGGCATGGCAACGGTCGGGGCTTGCACCATGGCACAGCTCTTTGCCGGTGGTGCGCACCATCAACCCATCATGGTGGCAGATGGGATAATAGTCATGCAAAGTCAGAACGATGCGGCAATCAGGCAGTGTGCGGCGCACGATATGCGGGAACTCCGCACCCAGCAGCAACAAATGATGCAGATGCACGACGTCCGGCCTGAAATCGCGCAGCAGTTCGACGATATCCGGCACAATGCCGTAAAGATCGATCTGGCTCATGTAGAAGCGATCAAAGTGCCCCGACCACAGCAGAATTTCATCGCCGCCGTTGCCGATGCTCTGAAAGCTTGTGCCGGGACGTGCTTCACGATGCACCTTGTTGGTGGCACCCATAAACATCGCTTCGCATCCTGCACGCTGATAAGCGCGGAACAGGTCATGGGCGAAAATTTCCGTTCCGCCCGGATGAAGCGATGGATGATTGTGAGCTGCGATGAGAACGCGAGGAGCCATCAGGCGGCACCTCCGCGCGAAGCGATGAAAACATCCTGATAATGATCGGCATCGATGCCACGCCAATGCCCGAAGGATTTCGTTTCAAGTTCCAGCTTGGCACCTGCAAGAGCGCGGTCGAGAAAGCCGTTCTCAAAACCAACAGCTGCAAGAGGAGGAAGCTCTGGCACAAACCAGCATGGGCCCGCTCCATGACGTTCAAAGGCGAGGCGCTTGTCGCGTTTGCCGAAACGGTCGCGTGCGGCGATATCATCAACGATGAATGCGGTCATGAAGAGCTTGCCGCCCGGCGCAAGTACGCGTGATACCTGCTCGAGATAAGTCTTCACTTCATCAGACGGCAGATGCGTGACCACAGACGTCATGATAACAAAGTCAAAGCTTCTGTCCGCAAACGGAAGTGTCAGGCTCAGACCGTTCACAGTGCCTTTCGGGTTGTAGAGGTCATGTGCGATATCGATATGACGGAACTCGAAGTTTGGGTAACGCGAAGTGATATTCTGACGGCACCAATTGACGCCGCCTGATACCGGATCGATACCGGCATAGCGCGCTTTCGCCATATCGAGATATTGCGTCAGTGGCACCGCCATGCGGCCAATGCCCGATCCAATATCAAGCACCCGTGCATTGGGCTTCAAGCCACCTTTGCGGATGAAATGGCCGAGAAACTCGGCGCCAACCGCACGATAATCTCCATCGCCAACAAAAACGCTGTTCGGGTCGGGCGAAGGCAGAAAACGGTTCTTCAAAACAGATTGCATCAGCCACTCAATCTGTTCTCCGGGTATTGCTGGTTTGGCTTCAGGTTCTGGCTGTTTCAGCATTACCACTTCGGTCAAGCGGCGCTCCTTTCAGATTTGGCCACGATCACATTCGAAGGAACCGCCATTGGGTTCTCATGTTGAGGTGGCGTCATCAGTTCTGTGATTTCTTCGTCCCAGCGCTGCGTGTGCAGCCAGGAATTATATTGGCTGGCGAGGCCGCGCATGTAGTCCACACTGCGGCGGATGGAGCGGCGCTCGAAATGGTAAAGGGCAACACCTGGTTCGTAGAATATCTGGAAGCCAAGCTGGCGGATTTTCAGACACAGATCGCTGTCTTCGTAGTCACCAATGACATAATCCTCGCTATAGCCGCCCACGAGATCGAAGATATCCTTCCGGGTAATTAGGCATGCGCCGGTGATACCCGGAACGTCGCGCGCACGGCGCGCAGGTGCGTAATTACCAGGCATACCCTTGTGATAGTGATGATTGAGCCAAATGCCCTGACGATCACGGGCGAAATAGAGCCCGGCATGTTGCAAAGAACCATCTTCGAACAGCAAGCGCGGGCCGATTGCGCCGAGCTTGGGTTCATCGAACAAGGGCTGGATCAGCTGCTGCAACCAGCCATGTTCGGACGGCACCACATCGGAGTTCAGCATGACGATGGTGGTGCCAGTTGCAAGGCTTGCGCCCGCATTACAGGCGCGAGCATAGCCACTATTGCGGTTCATGATAGCAAGCTTGAATGGCATATCATGGAGGATATGCAGGCCACCCAACATATGTTCTGTGTCGTCCTGAATTTCAGGAGAATCGAGTACGAAAATGAATTCGGCATTTTCCATCAGCCAGGGATCGGTTGCCATTGATGAGAACTGAAACCGCAGAAAATCGAGATTTCGATAAAGTGGGATGACGATGGAAGCGAGCGGAGAAGCGGGCGTCTCTCCAAACTCTTTGACTTCAGCAATTCTTACTGTCGCGCCAAGCTTTTTCTCAACTTCGGTCAGGGCAGGAGCCAATATCTGCTCAAACACATGTGGTCGCGCTTGCTGTGGTGGAACTGAACGCAGAATTCTGTTGCGTTGCGCAGAAGCTTCGAAGGGTTGCGGCGCAGGGACCAGAGGTGCGGTTGCGCCGGATGAGAGACGCATCTGAAAGCGCGGCTGCAAAAGCGGCCCGAGATTTTTCGCCGATGGCAACCAAGCAACAAAGCCCGTTACATCTTGCTGTGGCGTATCTTCACGCTTTGCAATCTTGACCGCGAATTTATGGAAATGCGGCTTCAAGGAAACTGCGCTGCCACTTTCAGGCAGATATTCGATATCAGCAAGCAAATTGGCAGGATCGTGCATCCAACCGCCAACGATCAGCCCGCCATCCAATGCCAGAGCAAGGTCGATTTCGGCTGCCGGATGTGTTGCTGATTGTGCGATTTGACGAACAGGGAGCGCAGAACGTGTCTGCAAATCAATCGCCACAGCAGTGCCCGCAGCACTGAGTTTTCCCAATTGACGAACAAGGAACTCGCGTAAATCGCCATTTCCTTGCCATTTGCTCCACCATTTGACGAAGTTTGTCTGTTCAGCTGAGCGTGCCGCCAATTTGCGCACGGCGACACCTTTTTGTCCCGCCAGAATCAGCAACAGTGAAGACGGCAGATCCTGGGGAGCTTCCACCAGCAAATGGCACGGTTGCCACGCGTTGCGCGCTTGCTTACCCGCGACAAAGCGCGGTGGGATCACCATCACACTGCCCGCTGTAACGCCGTAAATAGCTGAAACTTCGCCGAGCATCGGATCAACAGCGGTCTCCAGCAGATGATGCCCTTGAACAGGTTCGCCGCAATATTGCGCTTCACGCGGTTCTGGTGTTAGCGCGAAGGTCAGATCACGCACGAGGGATGCAAATGTCTGATTACGTGAGAGCCTGAATGTGCTGCGCCATGTCGTAAGAACATTGGTCAGAAGCTTGATATGGCCGGGCAATGTGAGATCGCTGACGACGTGATGCACGTCGAAAGCTGCAAGTTCATTCGCCGGATAAAGGATCGCTTGCGCGGTGGGCCCGAGTGAGCCTGCCGACAGCGATAATTCGATTGGTTCGGTGCCAGTCCGCATGGCCCAGAACATGCGCACACCACCACTTTCGAGCGGAATGCCAATGCTGAGTAGGGGAACGGGCTGGACAGGCATGTCCAGCGTGCATTTGGTCGTTGAGCGAGCCGGGCCGGGAATATCCCAGATGACCACAGCCACATCGGCGCAAAGACGGCAAATGGAGAGGTTCTCAGTTTTGCTTTCAGTGTCCGCCGAATGGTCGAGGTTCAATGCGAGCGCCCTTTCATTCTTGTTGGAAATGCAAACCCGGACGCATTTTTAAGGCAGAATGCGGCAGGCCAAAGATTGAGGTCAGTAGGCAGTTGAGGAAGGAACGTGCCCGACGGGAGGATGTCGGGCACGAACTCAATCGTTTAATCAGTGAACAGTGAAGTACTGGTCGGGATGAGCCTGTACGTCGTCTGCACTGGTATTCACGAGGGTAACGGTGTCGCCGTTGCCGAGGTCGACAACAACATTTCCACCAACCTGTGTGACGCGATCTGCGAGGTCATCCGCCGAATTGACATCAAGGCCGTTAATGCCCTGCTGGATCTGGAGGATGTCTTCACCTGGGTTGAAATCAAGGATGACGTCGTTTCCGCCGCCGCCATTGAACAAGAAGACGTCACTACCGGCGCCGCCGATAAGGATGTCATCTCCGGCACCGCCATCAAGGATGTCGTCGCCGTTTCCACCTTGCAGGACATCGTTTCCGTCGCCGCCAAAGAGGAGGTCCGAGCCGTTGCCGCCCTGGAGAACATCGTCTCCAGCACCGCCAAACAGCACATCATTCCCATTGCCGCCGCTTAGGACGTCATTTCCTGCATCACCGAACAGAACGTCATTACCGTTTCCGCCGAAAAGGAGGTCATCACCGTTTCCGCCGAAGAGGATGTCATTCCCGTTATCGCCGAAGATGGTGTCATTGCCATCACCTCCGAAAACGAGATCATCACCGCCATGAGCGCGGATGAAATCGTCAAAGCGGGAACCGAACAACACGTCGTCGTAGGCGCCGCCTTCTAAAGTGGCCATCTGCTTCTCCTTGTGTTCCTGTATGGGTTTACAAAAAGGCCGGAAAATGGTCCGACCATTATGCTTGTAGTAGTCTGCGCCGCATCATTTACAATTGCAACATTATTAGTTGGTATAAATTTGACAGCTGTAAGTAACAAATTATTACGAATAATTTATATTACAGTTTTATAAACACAATTATAATGTATATTTACCATCATTATAATTTCTATTTACATTGTATTTCTCTGTAAATTATTTCCAAATTTGAAATATCAGTTATTGGAAATAATAATTAATATATTTCAATAACATGGCAGCAGATGCATCGTAACTCGCGCAAAATGAATGCACTGGAGAATTTCAACCTAAAGACGATCTATATTGAGACATACTCTTCCTATCGGACTACTGATCTGAAGCGCAGACCAGTAGTCCGGTCGGGGTTAATCCTCGCGGAACGCCCTGTTGAGGCTGTCGGTAATCGGCGAAACGAGGTAGTCAATTGCCCGGCGCTCTTTGTGAACGATGATGATTTCGGCAGGCATCCCGGGATAAAGCCTCGCCGTCGGATTGGCAGTCATCGCTTCAGGTGTAATCTCGGCTCGCGCCACGAAATAAGCGGTATCTGTCTTTTCATCGAGCGATTGATCGGCAGCGATATAGGTCAGTCTGCCATCAAGTGGAGGCATTGAACGCTGGTTATAGGCGGTCAGACGGATCTGCGCGCTTGCGCCTACCGAGATACTGTCGATATCCCGTGGGCTTATCTTCATCTCAACGACCATCGGTTCGTTTTCAGGCACGATATCCATGATGGGTTCACCCGGTGCCACAACGCCGCCTGGTGTACGAAGCCGGATATTGGCGACAAAGCCCTGCTGTGGAGAGCGAACTTCGACGCGGCGCATGACGTCCTTGGCCGCAACGATCCTCTCTTGCACGTCTGAAAGCTCGACCTGACTTGAGGTGATTTCGCCTGCTATTTCTGACTGAAGGTCGCTCTCGATGCCAGTCAGTGCAAATTCCGCACCGGCTTTTGCCTGTCCGGCTTTTGCCTTGTCACCAGCATATTCGCCGCGATCCCCTGCAAGCTGGCTCAAGCGCGTGTCGATTTCGGTGAGCTTCGACTTCTGAGCGAAACCTTTTTCAACGAGGCTAGCAATCGCCCGACGCTGTTCGCTGATAAGCTCAATCTGGCGATCGGTGGCTGTAATCTGCGAGGTCGAGGCTTTCTCCTGTTCAGTATATTGTTCAATGGTTTTCTGCTGAATGTCGATTCTGCTCAGCTTCTGAGCAAGGCGCTTTTGAAAGAAGATGTTCTCGGCACGAATTGCATTTTCCGCATTTTCCCCACCCTCGGCAAACTTCTCCGGAAAGGTGATTTCTCTGGCACCTGACTGTTCAGCACGAAGACGTGCAAGCTTGGCAATTAATCCGATGCGACGGCTTTCCAGCGATTGTAGTTCTGAGCGTGCTTTGGTTGCATCAAGTCTGAGAAGTGGCTGGTTAACGGTGACGATATCGCCTTCCTGCACCAGCAGTCGATCAAGAATTCCGCCCTCGAGGTGACTGATGGTCTTTCGTTTGGAATCAACAATGACGGTGCCAAGCGCTACTGCAGCACTGCCCAGATTTGCTGAATATGCCCAGGCGAAGAAGCCACCAAATGCAACGCCTATCGTGGCAAGGCCTGCAATGATGAGACCCCGCAGAGGCGATTTTGAGTCTTCCTGTTCAATGTCGTGCGCCCATTCAGGCTTTACGGAGCCAAATCGGGTGAGCGACTTGTGATCGGATGATTCTGCACGTGGCGCGAGCAGACTGGAAACACGACGCGGAATAATGGACTTGCCTATCATGCGCTTGCCGCTCCCATTTGAGGGCCGTTGCTGGCCGGTGTGAGTGAGGAAACCACATCCGTTCTTGGACCGAACTGCGTGATACGCCCATTGTCGAGCACCAGAAGCTTGTCTGCCACCTGCATGATAGACGGGCGATGTGCAATCATGATGACGATAGCGCCATCGTCGCGCGCATGTTCAATGGCGCGCATCAACGCGCGTTCACCGACCGCATCGAGATTGGAATTCGGCTCATCGAGAACGATCAGTCGGGGGCGATTGTAAAGGCAGCGTGCCAGTCCGATGCGCTGACGTTGTCCGCCGGAGAGTGTCAACCGGCCATCGCCAACCGGGGTGTCATAACCGAGCGGCATTCGCCCGATCATTTCATGCACATCGGCAAGGCGCGCTGCTTCGAGAACCCGTTGCGGATCGCTGTCGCCCATGCGTGCGATATTGTCTTTGATCGTTCCGTCCAGCAGAGAAACCGATTGCGGAAGATAACCCGCAATCTCACCAAACGAGCCGCGTTCCCAGAGATAGACGTTGTTGCCATCCAGAAAGACGCCGCCTGACGTTGGTTTGACGATGCCTATCAGCAGTCGTGCCAAGGTGGATTTGCCTGCGGCAGAAGGCCCAACGATCCCCAGAACCTCGCCAGGTGAAATGGCGAAGGAAATCCCCTTGATGATCGGTACATCGACGCCGGGGGCCGCATAAATCAGCTTGTCTATAACCAAATCACCATTGGGGCGAGGGGTCGGCATGGTCTGGCGAACAGCGAGATTTTCAGAAAGCAGCGATTGAACCCGTTTCCAGCTCGCGATCGCGCTCACCCACTGACGCCAGTTTTCGACGATGCGGTCGAAAGGCATCAGCAAACGCCCGATGATAATGCTGGTCGCGATCATCGCGCCCGGTGTGATTTCCTGCTGCATTGCGAGAAGTGTGCCAGCGCCCAGCGAACCGATCTGCACGATGAAACGTGCGGTGCGTGCGATAGACGACATGGCGCGTGCACGTGTTCCGCCCAGATCAAGCACTTCAAGCGCCTGTACCTGCATCGTGCGCCAGCGTCTGGCCAGTGCGGGGAGCATGCCCATGGCTTCGATTGCTTCTGCATGACGAAGGCTGCTGCCAATTTTGGCAATGGATTCGACATTCGCCTGATTGGCTTCCTGAATGAGATTGCGGGTCAGAAGATCGGTCAGTACACCGCAAGCGACCAGAATGATCACTGCAACAAGGCCGATCAGACCGAGCAGTGGATGCAGCATGAACAGCACGCCAAGGAAGATTGGCGACCAGGCAGCATCGAGTGGCGCGTTGATCGCAGGTGAGGTCAGAAAGCTGCGCAGTTCCGTCAGATCGCGCAGTGTCTGGGTCGCCTTTGGCAGTCCCTGATTAACCGAAGCCTGAACGGCTGCCGTGAGAACTGCGAGGTTTAGCCGGCGAACAAGTGCACTGCCCATAGCCTGAAATGACAGGGCCCGGATGTACTCCAGCACACCAAACACCAGCATGGCGCCGACCGCAAGAATCGTCAGCATGGTCAGTGTGTCCATGCTTCGGCTGTTCAGCACCCTATCATGAACCTGCAACATATAGAGGGGTACAGTGAGTTGTAGCAAATTGATACAGGCACTCAAAAGCACGGCATAAAGAAGACCTGACAGGAAAACGCGCCGGGCCTTGAAAATAAGGCTTTTGGACGTAACTACAGAATCGTCTGGCCTTTTTTTATCCGCCGGGCTCTTGCCAATTGGATTGTTTTCGCGAGTATCATTCATACGCGATCTGCCTTGTAATGGTCACAGGTGGCGGATATCCCTAAAAAGTGTGGTCTAGTTCTCAAGATCAGTAAAGTAATACTGCAGAGAATGTGACAGAAAAAAGTTCTTGCGGCGGGGAAATGCGAAAGGAGCCAAATAAATATAACTGCAAATTTCTTCAAAATTTGAAGTAAAATTGAAAAATGGAGAGCAAGAGATGCAAAAACTTCTGCACGAGGGAGTGGAAGTCGAAACATCAGTTGATGGATTTACTTCCGTTAACTTTCCTGAAGTTACCGCCGAAAAACAGGAACGCAGACATCCAGTCCATACTGTCGTAATTACGCATTTCGAACTGGCGCGGATGATAGAGCGAGTGAACCGCCGCTTTGTAAGCCTTCTGAAAACGGAGCTTACCAAGTTGGGCGTGGAAGATATCGGGCCTGCTCAGACATTGGTTCTGATGGCTATTGGTGATGTCGAACTCACTGTGGGTGAACTACTGGATCGTGGGCATTATGTCGGATCCAACATTTCCTATTATCTTAAACAACTTACGGACGGCGGATATGTCGATCGTGTCGCCTCTCAGAGGGACAAACGATCGGCCCGAATTCGCCTGACAGACAAGGGAGAACGGCTGTGCACAAGCTTGCGAAATGCGAGCAGAACTTACAGCCATGTACTGGCCCGTGATGACGACGATCTTCGAAATCTTGAGATCGCTTACCAGACCTTGCACAGGCTTGAGCTCGTGTGGGGCAATGCTGCTCGTTATGGCATCTGATGCATAACGGCAGGTTTTTGGCCGATAACCGGACACTTTTTGTGACATGCGTATAGCTTTTGTGCACAGACGCGGTTTTGGTCAGTTTGCTGCGTTAGCCGAGCATCTGGCTACCAGCGGGCATGATGTCAGCCTGATTTGCGAGACAGTGGACCGTCGCCTCCCAGCGGTCCGTGTCATCCGCCACCGAGTAGAATCTGCTCCTCGCACCAAGGGTGTGATGGCCAGATATCTGGAGGTGCCCGATCATCACACCAGGATCGGGCATCGGGTGGCTGAAACATTTGAAACCATGGCACGCCATGGTCAGGCACCTGACATCGTAATCGGTCACATAGGTTGGGGCAGTATGATGTTCGTCAAAGATGTACTGCCCACAACGCCCGCGCTGGGCTATTGCGAGTTCTTCTATCGCGCTCACGGTGCCGATGTAGGTTTTGCACCAGACGACAAGCCGGATGCGGAAATGCGCAAGCGGCTTCGTCTTCGCAACATGGCTCAGCTGGTGACGCTTGATGGCATGGACGGTGGCTTCAGCCCGACACACTGGCAAAAGAGCCTTTATCCAAAAGCCGTTCAAAACCGGATTGCCGTTGTGCATGAAGGCGTCGATACAAAGCTGTTTTATCCTGACAAGCATGCCTCAATCCTGTTGCCGGACGGGCGGACATTGAAGGCAGGTTCTTCACGCGTCATCACCTTTGTCGCTCGTGATCTCGAACCCTACAGAGGATTCCCGCAAGCGCTTGAAGCTGCGGCAAAGGTCATCCGGCAAAATGATGATGCGATCTTTGTTTTCGTTGGTGGTGATGGCGTAAGCTATGGAACGCCACCGCCCGGAGGCGGTTCATGGCGAAAACATCTGCTGAGCAAGATGGATTTGCCACCTGATCGCGCTGATCGTATCGTGTTTCCCGGCACAATTTCCCATGCGCAATTGCGCAAGCTTTACCAGATATCCACCGCACATATTTATCTGACATATCCGTTTGTTCTGTCATGGTCGGTGGTGGAAGCCATGGCCTGTGGAGCACTCATCATCGGCTCGGACACGCCGCCAGTGCGCGAGGTCATTAGGTCGGGCCAGAACGGTCTGCTTGTTCCTTTCTACGATACTGATGTGCTGGCACAAACCATTCTCAATGTCCTCACAGATCCTGATGCTTGCCTTCAGATGCGCGCAGCGGCGCGCCGAACCGTCGAAAATCGCTTTCGGTTGTCGGAATGTTTACAGCAGCAAAAAACCTTGATCGATGCAGTATTGAACGGCAGATAATTAGTATGTGGCGACAATCGGGCATTCAAGGCCTAATAATATAATATAAAAGCCCGTATTTCTGCGTGTTTATCGCATATATCCAATATACATTCAGATTGTTTCAAATTTTGAATTAAAACAGCGTCAAATATTCGTAATATTATCATATAGCCTTCGTTATATTACTGTTGACAATACATGGTCTGTATTTTCTGATTGCGCCTAGAGGCCGAACCTCCCAAGTTGGCTCTTACACAATGGATGACTATGTTGAGCACACCACTTCCTGCGATCTCGGCGCGGAAAGCCCGCCGTTATGCCATTGCTTCGATGCGTGATCGTGAAGCGCTGGAAACCACTGCTCTTGGCGCTTTGACTATTTTTGTCGAAAACGACGGCAAGCCTCTGCGGATGGCGAACACGTTTCCCCTTGTTGCTGTCGCGGCCTCCGATGAAGGCGCGAAAGAACTGAATTCCGTCCTGCAGCAGCTCTATCGTATGCGCACCATTCCCGAGGTGCCTGTCGTACGCGTTGATGAGGCATCCCCTGAAAACATTCCTTTGCTGGTTTCGCAATTGCTTGAGAGCAGCCTTGATCGCCTGGTCAGCCATGTCAGCAAAGTTCATACCGAACTTGCCATGTTGCGGCGTGAGCGCGAAACCATGTTCGAGAATTACCGGGCCATCGAAGATGCATTCCACGCACGCAACTGGGACTCTTCGACTGAGCTTTTCTCTCATGCGCCTTTGGTTGATCCGAAGGATGAAGGCTTTGCCAAGTTGCTGCGCGAATCGGAAATTGAGCAGTTGTTCCCAGTTTCGAGCTATGCGGTTTCCGGCTTTGCACTACATTTCCGCGACCTGCCCACCAATCGCAACGGTCAGCTGATCGTAACACTCGACTATCTCGAAAATGGCGAAGGCATCGCTGAATGGCTCGTACCTTACGCCACGCTGCATGCGGAATGGAATTTCTTCTCGCTGCCTAAGGCTTGCGACGGTAGCCACCGTACCTTGCGCCTGCGCATTTCGGCGACAGGCGGTGTGCCACCAGAACTCTCGTTGGGCAATGTAATTGCCAATGAACGCTATGCGGCACGTGCCCGCATCCCGCATGGCGATCTTGATATGCGTCCGCTGGCAATTCGTATTTTTACGGGCCTTCCGGGCGTTCGGCCTGCATCATTGCCCAACGCCATCGTGCCGACATCCCTTATCAATGGTCGCAAGGTCGATGATTATCGCATGCCCATTGAGCTGTTGCGCAATGTGGCCAATGTGTCCGTTACCCCGCTCACACCAGATTTTCCGACTGTACGGTTTCTGGAGCACGAAGATGCCATTGGTTGCCATCCGCTCGAGGAAGGTATTACCGCAGCAGCGATCCGCAGGGTTGTAGCTCCCGGAACAGTACGAATTTCCGCACGTGCGGTCATTGATCATCCGGAAGGCCAGCCCTGTGTGGCCGGGCTGTTGCTGGTCAACCTTGCTTCCGATGTGAAAGAAGAAATCGACGCGATTTCCAACCTTGATCGCCGTCGCCAGCAGGTTTTGTTCAGCGGTTGGTCGGAAGTGGCACCCAATCGTCCGATTGATATCAACTTCATGCTTGAAGAGCCGATTGATCGAACGATGGATTTGATCGTGCTCAGTAAGGCTGCAGGAGATTCTGTCGATTTCTCCTGGCTGAAAATCTTCAATTTCCGCCTCGTGAAACATGTTGAAGCGCGCCCCGCGCAGACAATAGTCAAAGAGGTTGCGAATGTACGATAGATCCAAGGATTTGATTGTCGTCGCAATGCCGCTCTACGGCCATGCGGCGCTGGCACTTGAGGCGCTGGAAACTCTGCTGGCGTCGGAAACGGTATTCCGTACGCAGATCGTAGTTTCGGTGGACGGTGATCCGCGCCGCGAGGTTTTTGATAGCCTCGCGCTTTATGCAGCAGCGCATCCGAATATCCACGTCATTTTCGGAGAGAATGCCGGGCCCGGTGGCGCACGCAATCGCGCTGTTGAATACATTCTGGAAGAAATGCCCGATGTCAAAGCGGTCTATTTCGTGGATGCCGACAATCGGGTTCATCCGCACACAATCGACGCGCTCTACCGCAAGCTTTTATCGAGCGGCGCTGGTTGGGTCTACACAAATATCGACACGTTCTCGGTCAACTGGCGCGCTCATTATGGTGACAGTTACTCACGGCTGATCCACTGCATTACCGACAATATCTGCGATACCGGATCGATGATTTCGGCGGAGGTTTTTAGAAGCGGCGTACGCTTTGATGATGATCGGCAAAACGGATTTGAGGATTGGGAATTCTGGCTTTCAGCGATTGAAGCGGGTTTTGTCGGCGCGCCATGCCACGATACCGGATTTGAATATCGACTGCGCGCTGAGAGCCGTTTCAAGGAAGCCAATCGCGACCGTTCAGGCTCAATCAACTTCCTGCGCAAACGGCACAAAGCTTTGTTTCGCCGCCCGACACTTGTGGGTTTTGAGCACGAGGAGTGCCCGCGCTATGGCGTGATCCGCGCGGGCGAGGGGACTGTCAGTCTTTTCAGCGATCTCAGCCTTGGCACAAAAGATCTCAAATTTGACGACGTCATTCGAGCCTTCTGGGGCAGCGTGTCTGAGCCAGACAATTTTCACTTTCCGCCGTTTTTGGCCTCATCCAACACAGAGACATTGAAGCTTCTGGCGCGGTCAAGGCTGTTGCCAAATATTTTATCACGGTTAGAGAAGCTGGCCGAGCAGGCCAATATCGTTTTTGTGGAACTGACCAATGTCGAGGACGAGCGGCGGATTGATACTGAAATCATGCCGTCGGGTGCGCGGCAGGCACCTGCCGATCTGATTTTTGTTTCAACGCGGCTCATGCGCGAGATTATCGAAAACGATGCTTTGAGCTGGTTTGCCTCGCTTGGTACGCAGCAATTGTGGCCGACATCCGCGCGCATGAAAGTACGGTTCCCGTTTCCACGCGTGCGTCAGCGCCGCGCTTTATCACGGCCTGAGCAGTCGATGCTCAATCTGGTGACGTCGATTGCCACAAGTCCGCTCAAACAAAGTGCGGCGATGCGCTGGACATGGCGCCCACGTCGTCTGCCAGCCCTTTCCGAAATGTATCAGGTACTGCGCGATGAGCTTGGAGGCGGGCCAGTGCTGCCGCTTGCCCATAACAGTGCAAAGAAAAAGACAGCGGCCGTTCTGGTTCCCAATGCCTCTTTCGGGGGCGCTGAGAAAGTCGCTTACGCTGCTGGACGCGAGTTGAAGAACCAGGGTTTTGAGACTCATCTCTTCGTTCTCGGCAATGAACGCATGGATGTGCTGGACGAATTTGATCAGGCATTCGACTACCTTCATTTTTGGAAAGATGGCATTCCGGCATGGGGCGATACCAATCGCTTCTTAGGGCAGGATTTTATCACCGACGAACATCCGCTTGATTGGGGTATTCTGCGCGGCCAGCTTTCAGGCTTTGATCTTGTGGTGAACAACCACGTCATGGCAGCGCACCCGCTTATGGGTAAGTTGCGTTCGGAAGGCACGCGCACTGCGTGTTATCTCCATGTGGTTGACGAGACGGTTTTCCGCCGTCAGGCAGGGCAGCCCTATGCGGCAATAGCCTTTGAACATGCCTATGACGCTTTTCTGACCTGTTCGGACCAGCTCAAAATCTACCTGCACAGCTTTGGTGTTCCGTTCGAGAAGGTGTTTTCGGTGCCCAATGGTGCGAGCTTCTCCATTGATGCGAAGCTGCGCGCGCAAGTCACTTCAGCACGCAAGGAAGAGCGTAAGGGCAAACCCATACGCATGCTTTATATGGGTCGCCTTGATCGCCAGAAGGGCATTGATCGCCTGCATGATGCGATTGTGAAGCTGAAAGAACAGGGCATCCCGTTTGAGGCGCAGGCCATCGGTGGTGAAATTCTCTCTGACGACCCAAGTGCCTCATGGATGACACGTCTCAAAGATGCAGGCGTGAAGGTTTCACCTCCGGTTTTCGACGGCAGAGACATCGCAAATCATCTCGCATGGGCTGACGTTCTTTTGATGCCGTCGCGCTGGGAAGGCGCACCTTTGATGATCGCTGAAGCGCAGCAACTCGGCTGTGTGCCGGTAGCGACTGCAGTTGGCGCGGTCGATGAACTCATCAATCATGGTCGCGACGGTATTCTCATACGCAATGGCAATGATGCGCAGATCGTTGCTGATATGACCCGCATCCTGACCATCCTTGCGCAGGATCGTGAGGCACTGAAGCGAACTGCGGAGGGTGCGCTCGCTTCGGCGGCACATCGCACATGGTCTTCCGCATTTTCCGAATTCACGGACTGGGCCAATGAAATCAACCCGGTTTATCCGCAATCCCGGCCCTCCCAGCCGGAAACATTGAATGGTGCAAGCTCTGTCGCCATCCTCCCAGGTCGCGCAGTCGCCTAATTGCACTTGATCGAAATTCAGAAAGGCCGTCACATGAGCAAGAGCCCGCGTATTCTTGTCACCGGTATTCCAAGCTATCTGACGCGTTTTATCCAGCGCGCCGACAAGGCACAGATTTACTATTCCGAAAAGCAGCCGAATTCGGAGCCAAAGGATAAGTTTATCCAGGAGCTGAAAAATATCAGCAATACCGGCAATTATCTGATCGGCGAGGGCGCAATGACTGCGCTTCTGCCATCGGCGAAGCATGTCCCCTTCTGGCACCTGTATAATTGCGTCAATAACGGCACAGGCATGGAGGAGATTAACAAGGAGTTCGATATCTGCGTCTTTACCTGCGCCAATCTCTTGCGCAAGGGCTTGTCAGCAGATGCGGAAGCGCTCGTCTTGTCGAAGTTGAATATGCCGGTTGTGATGCTCGGTATCGGTATCCAGAACCGCCCTGATATCGAAGCGGATGACGGCTTGCCAGAAGGCACAAAAAAGCTTCTGGAAGTGCTGAAAACCCGCGAACATTATTTCCTGACACGCGGTGAAGATGCAGCCGGATATTTGCGCGATCAGGGGTTCTCCTATGTTCGGCCCGTGGGTTGCCCTTCGCTCTATTTCCGTCCCGACAATATGCGCAAGGCCATTCATCGTCTGCCGGACGTCAAGGTTGGCGAGGGACGCACTGTTTTCACCGGTTATATGGGTGCAGAGCTTGAAACAATTGGCGATATGAATGCGCTGAGTTCTGATGATGGGCGTTCAGCCTATGTCATTCAAGACGAGCTTCTGCACTTCGACATGCAGATCGAAGAGGACGCAAACGGTCGCGCTTATGATTCCACAACCGGCGAGCTCGTTGGTCCGCTCACTTACAAGGGATCGGGTGATCTCAAGAAGAAGCTCAGCATTCATGCTTTCCTTGATACCAATCAATGGCGTGCGTGGTGTTCAACGATGGACTTCTCGTTTGGCCGTCGTTTCCATGGGAATATCATCTCCATGCAGGCAGGTGTGCCAAGCCTGATGGTCGCGGTTGATGATCGTATGCGTGAGATGCTGAATTTCTCAGGCCTTCCGAAAATCGATGCGCGCGATCTCAATGCAGCCAATGATCGTCGCGCCTTCGTCAGTGATCATATCGCTGCAATGAACATTCCCGATGTGATCGAAAAATATTCCGCACGCGAACGCAATTTCCGAAGCGTGCTCTCAGAGATTGGCGTCGGATAACTCCCATGTCTGACAGCCGCTCTGAAGCAGGCCGCAGATTTTTATTTGTTCGCATGTCTCCCAAAACGGCTCCCACTTTTGGGAGACATGCTTTAACTCCAGCGAAGATGGATCACCATGCGCATAATGATCACCGGCATTCCGTCCTATTTGATGCGGACAGTCGAAAGCGTTTCAGGGGCGAGTGTCAAACACCGCCCATATTTTGAGCCCATTCGCACCAAGAAAGATGTGATCGATCAGGTTAAGAAAATCGCCAATACCGGCAATTATCTCATTGGCGAAGGTGCCGCAAATGCCGTGCGCGGCCATGATGTGACCTATGTGCCGTTCTGGCATCTGGCCAATAGTCTCAATTCGCCTGATACGTATGCGAAGCTTAATGAAAGCTTCGATCTCTGCCTGTTTGCCTCGGCAAACCTGCTGCGTCCCGGCTATGCAGCAACGACTGAATCCTTTGTCTTCGAAAAGCTGAACATGCCGATTGTGGTCATGGGCATTGGCATCCAGAAGAAGGAAAATCTGAAAGCTGAGCTGCCCGAAGGCACGCGACGCTTCCTCGAAATTTTGCGCCGCAAGGAAAGCTTCTTCCTTACGCGGGGTCATTTCACGGCTGAGTTCCTCAAGGACGCGGGCATGAAATATGTTCGCCCGACGGGCTGCCCATCGCTTTACTATGCACCCGATCAGATGAAGCTCTCGCTGAGCCGCCTTGCCGACCCTAGCCTTGCAGATGCGCAGAAAATCTCGTTTGGCGGCTATCTCGGTAGCGTTGCAGATACGATTGTCGACGCGCACGCGCTGCTCGAAAAAGACAGTGTTGCAAGCTATGTCATTCAGGACGAAGTGATCGTTTATAATATGAACATGGCGGGCGAAGATCACTCCGAAGCCTATGATCAGGCTGCCAGCCGCATCACGGCACCCGTTGATTACAAGCATATGGAAAAATGGCAGCGCAAGAATGAGCTGCTGGTGTTTTTCGACACGCATAAATGGCGCAGCTGGATTTCCAGTCAGGATTTCGGCCTGAGCCGTCGGTTCCACGGCACGATCATCGGCATGCAGTCGGGTATTCCGGGCCTGATGATCGCGGTCGATGACCGTATGCGCGAAATGCTGGGCTTTGTCGGCTTTCCGCATATTGATGCGAGTGTCTGGAACAGAGAGCCGCAGAAGAAGGCTTTTCTGCGCGATTTCCTTTCCAAGATTGATGTACCTGCCGCGATCAATCGTTATTCGGAATGTGAAGCCAATTTCAACGGCGCACTCAAGGATATCGGTATCCGATGATGAAAACCGGCAAGAGCATCGGGGGTGGAATGGTGGCAGCGATGGCGCTTTTAGGCGGCATGTTGTTAGTGGTCCAACCTCAGAGTGCTCTTGCCGATACCCGTTTTGGCGTCAACCGGGTCAACATGGCCTGGCTCAAACCGGCAGAACGCGAACAGATCTTCGATCAAATGGTCAAGAATGGCGTGGTAGCAGTTCGGCTGTCACTCACGCGCCCAATTGATCAGAGCATCGATGCCGTGCGTCTTGCGCACGAAAAAGGTCTCGCCATCCTGCTCGAAATTTCGCTTAACAATGCGGACTTTTATCCCGAAGGGACTAAACCCCGTTCTGGTCGCGGGCGTATATGGGACATGTATCGGCTTTCCGACATATCGCCGGAGCGTTTTGAGCACGCGATAGGGGATGCCTTGCAGAAGGTCGATGCGCTGGGCGTGCCGCTGGTTGCTGTTGAACCCGGCAATGAGATTAACTGGGGCGCTTATAATGGCGATCTTGCCATTCTGCCCAAGGAAAAGATGAAGACCGCACGCTCTTTAAGCGAGATGGAAGACCTTCCGCTCGTTGAAAAAGGTGCTGAGAAATACGTCGAACTTTTGCGTACTGTGCGTGGGGAACTGGCAAAAACCAAACACAGTGCCAAGGCAAAGGTCGTGTCGGCAGGCCTGTCGGATATCCCCTTTATCGATGCCGACCGACGCGGAATAGACAGCGTTGATCCGGCCATCTTTACCGACCTTCTCAAGAAATATGGTCTGGACAGTGCTGCCGACGGCTATGGCATTCATATCTATCCTGGCAGCAGCGGCACGCGCGCGGCGCGCGCAAAACATATAGGCAACGCGCTTTCTTTCTGTGGGGGAGCGGATGGCAAGCCATGCTGGATTACCGAATGGGGCTTTGCCAATACGTCCAAGGCTTGTCCGGCTAACGACAATAATCGAGAACAGTTGGTCGAGAAGGCACGCGACCGTTTCCGACAGATGATGGATAGCGGCCAGATTGCTGCGGCTTATTATTTTGATTGGGATGCAAGCACTTACGGTGTGTGGCGTTGCGGATCGCTAACGCCTGCCGGGAAAGCCGCAACCCAAGCTGCAACGGGGACAAAATGAAACTCAAGACTGTAATTATCGGCGGTTCCAATACCGTCATGCTGCCCGGTTATCTGCCGACACTGTTATCGACGATGGCGCGGCGTGGCGTGGAGCTGGATGTTGTCGCTGATCTCGCGGTGGGTGGTACGACGAGTGCTCTCGGCCTTTATCAGCTCAAACAGTTCGAACAGCTCGAAGACTGTGAGCTGCTGCTGATCGAATATGCCATCAATGACGCCTTCGTTTATGGCGATGAGCGGCGCCCGTTCCGCCATTGGGCACGGTTCTATGAAGGAATTATCCGCTACGCTCTCGAGCGTAATCCGAACTTGCGGATTGCGACGCTCGTGTTTGGTGCACGCAACGGTTCGTTCCTGAATTCTGTTCCCTCGATTGACGCTGGCATCAATTATATCTCGCAATGGTACGGCACGATCTCAGCGGATGTCTCGCGAATGCTGATGCAGCAATACGGCCGCGATGTTGTCAGCAATCCGGCTTTCTATCTTGATCAGGGGCATTATGCGCGCCCTGTTTCGACGACGATTGTTGCGAATTTGATTGCCGATGTTCTCGAACCGGCTTTGTCTGTTCCTCATCGACCAAAGGCGCTGCCATTCGCCATCGATCCAGATCACTTTGCTAATGCGCGTGCGCTAAGTGGCGAACAGCTTTGCAAACGGCTGGGGCGCGTACCGATCCAATACAGCAATCGCCGCTTTTCAATTTCGGCGCTTGACCTTGGTTCAGACAGGATGCGTTTTGAGGTTGATAACGGGCAATTGCTTGCGCTTGGCTATGTCTGCGATCCGCGCATTCCCCCGCTGGATGTCGCGATCGGCGAGGATGTCCATCGCGCCGCCATGATGAAGGGGGGCGTACGCGATGGAACCTATAAATTCCTCGTTTCGATGCTGAGTTTCGAGTTTCTTTATGGAGCGAAACTTCTGGAAGCGCGCGGGAATGTGTCACTTGTCATGTCTGGTGCTGAAGACGGAACTGAGTACAAACTCCATGTTTCCAAAGACAGCATCCATCATGAAGCGCTGCCTGAGGAACCGGTTCTGCCTATCACCGGCATTCTCTTTTCAGGCAATCTCAAAACCATGACGCTCGAGAGAAAGGCCCCTGCGATACCAATCATCGCAGAAGCCGCCCAATAACCTAGAGCGCATCCCGAAAAATGTGAAACGGTTTTCGGGATAAGATGCGCGTAAAAACAAATAGATATAGAATTTCTAACGTTTCATCTTCAAAAGGAAATGCTCTAGCTTAGTAATTAAAGAGTCTAGTATTTATGCCGCCTGGTTTGAAAGAGCCAGAGCGCAGTCTCTCCAGTCGCTGACTGCAGTTCCCTGAGTTACATTTTCTACAACAATGTGTTTTCCACCAAATACACCGGATGCGATCCAGTGACGTGCTTCTCGCTGATATACATCGATCGTAATACCCAGCTGTTCTACTTTGGCTTCTGCCAGCATATATTTTGCTCCACGAATGATGAATCTTGGGCGAAGGTCGCAATATAGACCGAATCCGCGACAATCCGATGTCACGATTGTGCTACCGGATTGTGATTGGTATTTTCGGCATTTTGGAGCATTTCCAGTTTAAGATGAATGGTCGGAAATGCTTTATCTATTTGTTTTAACGTACGTCTTTATTCCAAAACCGATTCCCGCTTTTGGGAGACATGCTCTAATTTTCTGTTATGGCACGCATCCTATCCGAAAACTGTTGCTCGCTTTTCGGATGCGCTCCAAACAAACTTTTATGCTGGCATATTTGTTCCCAATTGTGGGAACAGACATTCAACAAAACGCGCAGCAGTCGGCTGCGGTTCATGATTGGCAAGGCCCGGCCGCTCATTGGCTTCGATGAACACATATTCCGGCGTCTCGGGTGATTTCACCATGAAATCGATGCCGACGACTGGAATTTCAATTGCGCGCGCTGCCTTGCACGCAGCATCAACCAATGTCTTGTCCACGGTTGTCGTGACATCGTGGATCGTGCCGCCGGTGTGTAGGTTTGCCGCTTTACGAACGGTAATTTCGCGTCGGTCTGCTAGCACGTCGTCTAGTAGCAGACCTTGTTGCTCAAGACAACGCTTGGTTTCAGCATCTATCGGAATACGGCTTTCACCGCCCGTTGCGGCAAGGCGGCGACGCGATTGCGTTTCGATGAGCTTGCGTATGGTCGACTTTCCATCGCCAATCACGCGCGGTGGGCGGCGCACGGCGGCTGCAACCAGCTTGTAATCAATGATGACCAGCCGCAAATCTTCGCCTTCGAAACAGGCTTCGAGCAGAACATTTTCGCAGACCTCTCGCGCTTGCCTGATCGCTGCCCGCAGGTCTTTCATAGTCGAAATACCAACCGAGATTCCGCGCCCCTGTTCCCCGCGTGCAGGCTTCACAACCAGCTTTCCGTGCTTTTTAAGGAATGTCTCGAGCGTTTCGTCCGAGCCATCAGCAGGGATTTGTTCAGGCACGACAAGCCCTGCCTTGGCCACCGTGCGGCGTGTGACTGCCTTGTCATCGCAGATCGACATGGCAACACCAGAAGTCATTTCAGACAGGCTCTCGCGGCAATGGATCGACCGTCCGCCATGAGACAGACGAAAGAAACCACCCTTAGCATCGGTGATGTCCACATGCACGCCGCGCCGTAGTGCTTCATCGACGATAATGCGCGCATAAGGGTTGAGCGCCTCGACGGAGCTTGTTGGGAGTGCGAAGAACTTCTCGTTGATCGCATTCTTGCGCTTGATCGCAAAAAGAGGAACGCGACGAAACTTCAGCTTCTCATAAAGTCTGATCGCATTGTCATTGTCATAGAGAACCGACAGATCGACGTGATTGAGCCCGCGCGCCTGAAAATGTTCGGCGAGCTTGCGCACGAGTTTTTCACCAATACCGGGTTGTCGTGCCTGCGGGTGTACTGCAAGGCACCAGAGCGAGCCGCCCTGATCGGGATCGTTGAACAGTCGCTGGTGGTTGATGCCTGTAACTGTGCCGACAATTTCGCCCGTCGCATCATCCTGCGCCACAAAATAGGTGACGGCGCGATTGTCGCGCTCGCAAGAAAAGAAGTCGGCGCGCAGTTGCACCATACCGCAGGCGGCGTAGACAGCATTGATGCCGTCCGCGTCTATTTCGGATACCGCACGGCGAATGCTGATGCCGCGTGTGCGGCGGCCACCGGCGCGATAGTTGGAAAGTTCAAGACGAAATGTGTGCGACGGATCAAGGAAGATTTCCTGCGGTGCTTGTGAGAGCAGCACATGCGGATCGCTGACATAGAACAGGATATCACGGCTGGCCGGGGCTTCCGCGCGCAAAGCTTCGATGATTGCTTCGTTGCTTTCAAAGGTTTGCGCGAAAAGCAGCCGCCCCCAACCACAATCGAGAACCACGTTGCGGTTGGCGGAGCTACCGTCTTCCTGATTACCCCCATGCAAATGGTCTTGGTAAAAGCCAGCGCTTTCGGGTGTACGCAGCCTCGTCAGCCTGTGAGAGAAAGCGTTTCTTCCCCTTGCTTTCTGCCGGGTCATTTCAACCTCACCTGTCTTTTTCATTTTAGGCGTCTCCACTTCAGGCTTCCTGTGTCTGAAGCCACATTTCCAGAAGTCCGGCCTGCCAGAGTTCTGAACCGCGCAGAGGCGTGATGTGATCGGAAGGATTTGCAAACAACCGGTCGAGATAATTGCGCTGAAATAGTCCTCGTTCGCGCGCCTTTTGCGATGACAGCGCATCGCGCAGCATGTCGAGATAGGGCCCGGCGATATATTTGAGCTGCGGAACCGGGAAGTAGCCCTTCTTGCGGTCGATCACGGCGCTTGGCACGACCTTGCGCGCCACATCCTTCAAGATACCTTTACCGCCATCGCGCAGCTTTTCTTCAGGTGGCATGCGAGCTGCCAATTCCACCAGTTCATGATCAAGGAACGGTACGCGAGCTTCCAGCCCCCATGCCATGGTCATGTTATCGACGCGCTTGACAGGGTCATCGACCAGCATGATGTTGCTGTCGAGACGCAGCGCGCGGTCGACTGGCGTATCGGCGCCGTCACGCAGCAAATGTTCTTCGAGCAACTCACGGCTATAGTCGCGCTCTGGCATCCATTCGGGTGCAAGCTGAGTTCCCAGCACTTCGTGCGTGCGATCGCAGAATGCTTTTGCATAGTCGCTGACTACATCGTTGGAATCGACCAGAGGTGGATACCAGTGATAACCGGCAAAGACCTCGTCGGCACCCTGACCGGATTGCACAACCTTGATATGCTTGGAAACTTCCTTCGACAGCAGATAAAAGCCGACATTATCATAGGAAACCATTGGCTCAGACATGGCAGCAATGGTGCCGGGCAGCGCATCCATCAGATCGGAAGATGGTACGAAAATCTTGTGATGGTCGGTGCCGAAATGCTTGGCGATCAGGTCAGAATAGACGAATTCATCGCCTTTTTCGCCGTTGGCCTCTTCAAAGCCGACTGAAAAGCTCATAAGGCCGGTCTGCCCGGCTTCTGCCAAAAGACCAACGATGAGACTTGAATCCACACCGCCCGATAGCAGAACGCCAACCGGTACGTCAGAGATCATGCGGCGCTTGACGGCAACGCGCAGCATGTCGAGAAGCTGTTCCTGCCAGTCTTCGCGGCTCATGGTGCTGTCGCCAGCCAGTCGACTATGCGGCGGTTGCCAGTAGATGCGGTCACTGAATTCGCCATTGGCCTGATAGACGCGAATAGTCGCTGCAGGCAGCTTGCGTACGCCATTATAAATGGTGCGCGGTGGTGGTACCACGGCATGAAAGCTCATATAATTATGCAGTGCGGCGCGGTCGATTGAGGTATCGACACCGCCAGCTTTTACCAGTGCAGGCAATGACGAGGCAAAGCGTAGAGCGCCGCTTACTTCGGTCAGATAGAGCGGTTTGATACCAAAACGGTCGCGGGCAAAGATCACTCTGCCGGTATCGCGCTCATGGATGGCAAAGGCGAACATGCCGTAAAAGCGGGACACGCATTCCTCACCCCAGGCGTGCCAGGCCTTGATGATGACTTCCGTGTCGCCATCAGAAAAGAACCGATAACCTTGGGCTTCGAGTTCCGCGCGCAATTCGCGGAAATTATAAATGCAGCCGTTAAAGACAACGCTGATGCCAAGATCGGCATCAATCATGGGCTGCTGGGATTTTTCAGATAGATCCAGGATTCTCAGTCGCCGGTGTCCGAAGCCGACATTACCCCGCACCACGATGCCAGACGCATCTGGACCTCTGGGGGCAAGAATATCCGCCATTTTCGAGATTGCCGTAACCGACGGCGTACCGCCATCGAACCTGACTTCTCCGCAAATACCACACATAAAAAGGGTCGAAACCTCCATTGTCATTCACAACAAGCAAGGCCGTCGCGTGAGTTTTGGCGGCGGCCTGCATATTTGCTAATGCATGCGCACCGGGATGGTTCCGAAATTTCTGATTTTTATGCGGTTGTAGCTTTTTTCAGCTCATTTTCTTTGCAAAGCATATATTTTTCGGCGGAAATCATGTGTTCCAACGCGATTTTGCGCGCATCTTCGGCTCGGTCCTCCATCAAAGCGGTCAAAAGCCGATGCTGAAAGAGCACACCTTCTTCACGGGATGCAGGCGTCGGATCGGCATAGATCGAGCGAGCAACCGGCATGTTGCGCAGCAGATTGTGCGTGAGACCACTCATGAAACCGAGAAGCCGGTTCGGGCAGAGTCGTGCGAGCTGTGTGTGAAAGTCCAGCTCTGCCACGCGTTGGTGAAACTGATCATCCAGATTGGTCGGTGGGCGATCATAAAACCGCATCGTGTTGTCTAACTTCTCCAGATCGTCTTGGCTCAGTTTACCCGCAAGGGAGGCTGCGACTTCCGGCTCAAGCAGCTTGCGAATGGCATAAATTTCCTGAAGACCCGGCTGGTCGAAAAAGAAGTAATTGCCCAGCATCTCCATCGCATGTTGCGCAGATGGTTCGGCTACGAAGACACCGCCACCGGGTCCGGTACGCGTGAACAGCAAGCCTTGGGTTTCGAGTGCCTTCATCGCTTCGCGCACAGTGCCTTTGGCTGCCTTGAACTGGTCAATAAGATCTTTTTCTTGTGGCAGCCGGTCGCCAGGTTGCAAATGGTCCGTCTGAATGACTTGCCTGATGCGGTCAGCAATGATCTCCGGCCGTCGCTTCGCTTTGGTCAGCGATGCCCGTTCTGGTTTGCTGCGGCTGTTCCGGGCCATGCCTGGTTACTCTCTTTTCATACGCGGTGCGCTGTCTATCAGCTGACGTGTATAGGCATGTTGCGGGTTGGCAAAAAGAGCCTCCGCCGTGGCTTCTTCGACAATTTCCCCATAATACATGACGGCGACACGGTCACTGATCGCTTCCACCACTGCAAGATCATGGCTGATGAACAGATAAGAGAGGCCGAATTGGCGTTTGAGCCCATCTAACAGCAAAAGCACTTGTGCCTGAACAGAAACATCAAGCGCGCTCACGGGCTCATCCAGCACGATAATTTCGGCATTTGCTGCAAGTGTGCGCGCAATGGCGATGCGTTGGGCCTGACCGCCTGAAAACTCGTGCGGATAACGCAATAAGGTATCCTTTGGCATCTGCACCGCATCGAGCAGTTCTTCCATTCGTTTCTGACGCTGGTTGCGATCAAGTTCGCCGAGCAATTTCAGTGGTGTTTCCAGTATTTGCCGGATGGTCTTGCGCGGGTTGAGCGAGGCCACAGGGTCCTGAAAAACATATTGGATCATTTTGCCAAAAGCGCGCGGGCCAGAGCGGCGAAGGGCGCTTGCATCCTGACCGGCAATTTCCATCGTGCCATCACTTGGCTCTGTCAGACCGACCAGCATCCGCGCTAAAGTGCTCTTGCCTGAGCCGCTTTCGCCGACGATGGCCAGTGTTTCACCGCGTGCGAGGTTGAGTGATACGGATTTGACCGCTTCAACAGTATGGCGCTGTTTGCCGAAAAGTGTGCGCCCGCCGCCGAAGGTTTTGCTCAAGTTACGGACGCTGATTGCAGCTTCGCTCATGTTGCGGCCTCCGTCTCATTGCGACTGAACAGTTTTGACACGCGCTCATAGAAGCTCTTGCCCTGTCCAAGCTCCGGCACACAGGCAATCAGCCTCTTGGTATAGCTGTGTTGTGGGTTAGCGAGCACGGCTTTAGCTGTTCCGGTCTCGACGATCACTCCGTCTTTCATGACGGCAACGCGATCACAGATTTCAGAGACCACGCCAAAGTCATGGGTGATGAACAGCAGCGCCATGCCACGCTCGCGCTGCAGATCGCGCAGCAACTCCAGAATGCGCGCCTGCACCGTCACATCAAGCGCTGTAGTTGGTTCGTCGGCGATGATGATGTCGGGATCATTTGCAAGCGCCATAGCAATGCCGACGCGCTGGCGCTGGCCGCCGGAAAGCTGATGCGGATAGTGATCTGCACGTTCTTTTGCGTCCGGAATGCCAACCTTTTCCAACAATGCGACGGCTTCGGCCCGGCGTTCCGATGCACTGACAGTTTTATGCGCGGCAATGGCTTCCTCGACCTGTTTGCCGATCGAGTACATCGGGTGCAACGTCGTCAACGGGTCCTGAAATACATAAGCTACTTTGCTGCCGCGCGTTGCGGTCAATTCGGTTTCAGTCATATTGAGCACGTCGTTACCGTCAAGATAGATGGCGCCGCTGCGGATCAACCCGGGCGGAGATGCGACCAGACCCATGATGGACAGTGCAGTCACGCTTTTGCCAGAGCCGCTCTCGCCAATCAGCCCAAGGCATTCGCCACGATTAAGATGAAGAGAGACATTACTTACTGCTGGGGTATAGCTGCCATTATTGACGAACCCGGTCTCAAGTTTCTCAACGGCCAAAGCTGCATCCAGCATCTTGGTTTTAGGGGTGGTTCTGTTTCTGGCGATTGCTGTTACAGAACCGGGGCGGGCCAGAGCGCCGGAGCGCAAACGGGGGTCAAGCACATCGCGGATACCATCGCCCAGTACATTGAGGCTGATGACGATGAGAAAGATCATCAGGCCGGGCACGATGGAAACATGGGGTGCTGTGAACATCTGAGCACGGCCTTCGCCCAGCATCGAGCCGAGATCGGCCTGCGGCGGCTGCGCGCCAAGGCCCAGAAAACTCAGACCCGCTGTTTCAAGGATCATCCAGCCAGCAGTCGTTGACATGGTGATGACGATCACCGGTAGAACATTCGGCAACACTTCGCTGAGTAGGATTGAAATATGTCCTTTGCCAGAAAGTCGTGCGGCATCGACAAATTCGCGATTGGCAAGGCCGAGCGCTGTACCGCGCACATTACGCGCAAAAAACGGAATATTGACCACGGCAATTGCATAAAGTGCATTCATCAGCCCCGGTCCTAGCGCCGCGACGATTGCCAGTGCCAGCAGAATATAGGGGAAGGCCATCAGCATATCGATGCCGCGCATCATGAGATTATCCGTGCGCCCGCCCACATAGCCCGCGACGAGACCAATGGCCGAGCCGATGACGGCGGCAATCAGAGTGGCTGCGAAGCCGACAGCGACCGATACACGTGCGCCCCAGAGAAGGCGGCTCAGAATATCGCGCCCAAGCTGGTCGGTTCCAAGCAAATGGCCAGCAGAGAAGACCGGTTGCAGCCTGCTTGCAGGTGCCGTTGCATCAGGGTTTGGCAATGGCAGGATAGGCACGATGAGAATCAGCACGCAAATCAAAGCGAGCAGAAAAAAGCCGAAAGCTGCAAGACGATTGCTCATCAGTAGGCGCCATGAAGAAAGGCGTGTAGGCGTTGCGGGCGTGTAGGTTTCCGAAAGGGCGCTCATGTGCGTATCCTCGGATCAAGCATGGTTTGAAGAACATCGGCGAGTAGATTGAACAATACATAGCTGGCTGCCACGATAAGCACGCCGCCCTGCACAAGCAGGATATCGCGGGTAGAAATGGCCTTCACCAGCATCGCGCCGATGCCGGGCCACTGAAACACGGTTTCAATATAGACCGCCCCACCCAGAACGAAGCCTGCCTGTATGCCAATCACCGGAATGACGCTGACAAGGGCTGCGCGGAAGGCGTGGCCGTAAATCACGCGACGCTCGTTCAGCCCTTTGGCACGCGCAGTGCGGATATAATCCTGACGCAGCACTTCAAGCATTGCGCCGCGCGTCAGTCTGGCAATTACACCGGCCGCAACCACCGCCAACGTCGAAGCAGGCAGGATCAGATGCCAGATCAGGTCTTTAAGATCACCGCCGCCATAGACCGCATACATGCCTGATGCTGGAAGAATACGCCAATGAACGGCGAAAAGATAAATCAGTAGAAGACCAAGCCAGAATGATGGGATCGAAATGCCAGCCAATACGATGAATGTAATTGTACGATCTGCCCAGCCGAACTGACGAACGGCCGAAATGATACCTGCGAAAAGGCCAAAGATCGAGCAAAGCACGAGGGCAACGCCTGCCAGAATGAGTGTGGCCTGAAAGCGTTCCAGCACCTCATCGAGAACAGGGCGGTTGAGCACGAAGGAACGGCCGAAATCTCCGTGCAATAGATTGCCGATCCAGATGAAATATTGTTGCACCAGTGGCTTGTCGAGGCCGAGATCGCGGTTGATGCGTTCGACATTTTCCGGCGTCGCATAAGAACCGAGCAGGGCCGTAGCGGTGTCCCCAGGGATAGAGGCCATCACCAGAAAGACGATAATGGATAGCCCGAAAAGCACCGGAATAACTGCGACGAGCCTCTTGAAGATATAGGCTGGCATTGGCCTCCTCCGCTTCGTTTAGAGCGCGTTTCGATCTGACGGAATCAAATCAGCGCTCTAACCTTTTTTGTTTTTGCGCACATCTTGTTCCAAAAACCGGTTCCCAGTTTTCGGAATATGCGCCAGCGGCTTTTACTGCTGGCGCAATGCTTTATTGTTTGGACACTTCTTTGAGGTTCAGCAGGAATGACGGCTGGAGTTTGAAGCCTTGCACGGCTGCTGTTGTGACCGCATTCTGCTTCCAGTTGGCAACGAAGAGCCAAGGCGCATCCTCGTGGACGATCGATTGGATTTCACCATACAGCTTGCCTCGTTCCGCCTGATCGGTTGATGTGCGGGCCTTGTTCAGCAAATCATCAACCTTCGGATTGGAGTAATAGCCGGAATTGAAACCGCCTTTATCCGGCAGCGCTTCGGTGCGCAGCGTCAGAAACGGAACAGTGTCGGGATCATTGGTCATCCAGGCCATTTCGGCCATATCGGCTTTGCCATCGAGGCCCGAGTTCACACGACCAAGGAAGGTGTTCCACTCATAGGTTTCAATTTTCACCTTGAAACCAACCGCCTGAAGATCAGCCTGAATGGCAGCACCCATATTGATCGGGTCCAGCATCCCCGAGCCGCCTTCTGTCACATAGAATGTGAGTTCTGGGTTGGTGGCGCCGGCCTCCTGCAGAAGTGCTTTGGCTTTTTCAGGATCGTAAGCGTAAGGCTCTGTTTTGTCCTCAACCCAATTGAATGCGGGGGGCACAGGGCCGGCTGCGACAGTGGCTGAACCTTGCAAGACATTATCGACCAAGCCCTGCTTGTTGACTGCATAATTTGCGGCCTGACGGACTTTCTTGTCCGCGAATGGTCCGCTCTTGGTATTGAGAATGCTGAACCAGACGTGTGGTCCGGCCTGTTCCGCAACGGCGAAGTTCGCATCCTGTTTAAAAGTTGCGAGGTTGTCGGGCGGCACTTCGACCATAATGTCGATGCCGCCTGCCATCATTTCAGCAACCCGCGTGTTGGCATCGGTGATTGGACGGAAAACGACAGCGTTTAATATAGGCGGTGTATCCCAATAGTCTGGATTGCGCTCGACTACGACACGCTGTCCTGACTGCCATTCGGCGAATTTGAATGGGCCGGTGCCTGATGGATGGCGGCCAAATTCAGCGCCATATTGTTCGACAGCTGCTGGCGAAACGATAAGGCCAGTCGGATAGGCAAGGTTTGAAAGAAAGGGCGCAAATGGCTCTTTCAGCTTGAATTCAACCGTGCTCGCATCAATGGCATTGACGCTTTCGATGGATTCAAAATTGAAGGAAAGCGGGAACGGACCAGTATTGTAGAAAGGATGATCCTTGTTCAACATGCGCTCGAAGTTGAACTTGACTGCTTCGGCGTTGAAATCGGAACCGTCATGGAACTTTACGCCCTCTCTCAGCTTGAACGTATAAGTCTTGCCGTCGTCAGAAATCGTCCAACTTTCAGCAAGCGAGGGCTCAATTTCGAGCGTGCCGTCCTTGTAGCGAACCAGGCCATCATAAATGTTGACGAGGATGCGGAAATCGTTCGTCGCCGTGACCGTATGCGGATCAAGCGATTGCGGTTCGGCAATCTGCCCGACAATCAGTACATCGGGCGGTGTCTGCGCGGCAGCTTGAAAAGTCGCTGTGCCCAGAACCAGAGTGGCCGCTGTTAAAACGGCGCGAAATAACCTCTTCATCAGCGGTTCCTTTCGTTGAGGCCAAATCTGTCAGACTTTAATTTATAGGGAGAAAACGACGTATATCAATAAATTATCATAATTAATTTGAGCGCACAGAAAAGGCGGAGTTAACCCCGCCTTCGTTTGCGACCTGCTTAAAGACTATTCAGTTGGTGTATCGTGCGGCTTCAAATCCTGCTCGGCGGTTGTCGACTTCTGGTGCGTGAAACCCTTGAGTCCCTTGGCTGTTTCCTCAGCGTCGCGCTTGATCTCAACGTCGCTCATCGCATAGTGAACAGTAAGTTTTGCAATGGATGTGAGCGCGCTCAAATGAATGCGTTCATAGCCATGTGAGGCATCAACGCCGAATGTCAAAAGCGCCGTGCGAACATCGTGACCGGCTTCCACTGCTGAAGCTGCATCGGAGCGGTAATAGCGGAAAACGTCCTTTTGTACCGGTATTTCATGCTCACCGCAGAGCTCGTAAAGCTTTTTCGTCAGGTGATAATCGAAGGGGCCGGTCTGGTCGGCCATGGCAAGAGTTACGCCAAACTCCGATGAGTTCTGCCCGGGCGCGGTGGTGCCATTGTCGATAGCAACGAGTGAGGCTATGTCTGGCACCACAACCGCTGACGCACCGACACCGACTTCCTCTCCGATGGTGAAAAGCCAGTAGGTATCGACCGGTGTTTCGACCTTGAGGCGTTGCATGGCTTCAAGTGAAGCCAGCATGATGGCAACCCCTGCCTTGTCATCGAGATGCCGGGAAACGATGAAACCGTTATCGATGAATTCCGGCATTGGATCGACGGCAACGATATCGCCGACATCAATCCCCAGCTCGATCAGATCTTCCTTGTTGCGAGCCAGAGCATCGACGCGTAATTCGATATAGGTCCAGCCAACAGGAAGCGTGTCCACTTCGTCGTTAAAGGTATGGCCAGAGGCTTTCAGCGGCAGGATCGAACCGCGATAAGTGCCTTTGGATGAGAAGATCGAAACGCGGGCACCCTCGGCAAAGCGTGCCGACCAGTTTCCGATGGAAACAAGCTCGAGCCGCCCGTTTGATTTGAGATACTTGACCTGCGCGCCCAGTGTATCTAGGTGGGAAACGATGCCGCGTGCTGGTTTGCGGGAATTGCCGTTGCGGCGGGCACGAATAGCACCACGCCGCGTCAGAATTACTTCAAGGCCGAGCCTTTCGAGTTCGCGGGCAACATAGTGCACCGCTTCATCTGTAAAGCCCGTTGGGCTTGGGATTGCCAGCAGAGCGCCCAGTTTTTCGAGCAGGTAATTTTGATCAATCGAAATATTTGTCATGGGGAGTTAATCTACGGCCCGGACATTCAACGTCAACCTCAGGCGTGGATTTAAACTGAAATCCTGAAACTAAGACGATATCATTCGTGCGGTAGGCTTGCCAACTGGTTTGATTTTCTTGGTAAATTCGGCACCTTAAGCATTGGCTTCGCGCTATGACTTGTGTAGCTTTGCTAAAACAACGGGGGCGTTGATTTGCTGCTTGGGGACATTCATCCTGATGATAAAGCTGCGTACCAACGGGGATCGGTGGTTTGTTGCATTCGTGGCGTGTATCGGCGTCGCAGTAACCATTCTCTTAGGACAGATGGAACTTGTCCGGCTATCATATATCCGGCTTAACGACTATCGGGACAATCTTCTGTCCCATTCGGTGAATGTTGCAAAATCTGGCCGCGATACTCTGAGCGTTGTGAACGATACGAGCCAAACTTTGTGCTCCGATGACAATCTGAAAGAGTTACGCCTTCTCACATTCAAGGCACATTACCTGCGCGATATCGGTCGGGTGCGGAACAATCATATTGTCTGCACTGCGCTTTGGGGACGATTGTCTCCACCTGCTCAACTACCAACCGCAGACAGGGAAGTGGACGGTGGCCATCGTTTGTGGGCACAGGCCACAGGTATCGGTAGCCATCTGACTGCGGTCGATATGGTTATACATGGGTCAGCAGTGGTTTTCACATCGCCGGTTGCTTTTGCCTCATACGAACATGCGCAGCCCAATCTGAGTGCGCATGTTATCAGTCAGGACAGTCAGTATATCTATCGGACATTTGGTGATGCGAGCCAGTTAACGACACAGCGGCCGGAAAAGCTCGCCTGGTACGATTTGCGCTCTCACCGGCTTGCGTCACGATGCTCCAATGATCTCGATATATGTGTGATCGCAGCGCTTACAGGCGTCAGCATATTGCAGCAGGCACCGGGTGTTTTGTTGGCGCTTGTTGCGTTTGGTGGCCTCGCGGGCAGCGGGTTGGGTGTAGCAGCAGTCCAATGGCGACGCGGCCATTCTTCGCTTCCGCAACAGGTTAAACGGTCTATTGCGGAAGGACGGGTGAGTGTCGTTTATCAGCCATTGGTGCGGTTACATGACGGGCATGTGAATGGTGCGGAGGTACTGGCACGTCTGTCGGACGATCAAGGAACTCCGATAGCGCCTGATGTATTCATTATGATTGCAGAGGAACACGGCGTCATCAAGGATATTACGCGCATCGTTGTGCGCAAGGCGCTCGATGAAATGCAGGCACGCCTGCGGACAGAGGCGGACTTTTATCTCAGTTTGAATTTTTCGGTCGATGATGTGATCGATCCGGCCACGCTCGAGTTTTTGGATAAAGAGGTCAAGCGACACGGTCTTTCATCACGTCAAATCGTGTTGGAAATCACTGAACGCTCGACTGCCCATCATGAACGCCTCATTGAGAGCATGAAATCATTTCGGGCAAGAGGCTATGAGTTCTTCATCGATGATTTTGGAACCGGATATTCCAATCTTGCCTATTTGGCAAAGCTGCCGATCAGCGGTATCAAAATCGACCGCATGTTCACACAAGCCATCGGAACCGAGGCGGTTAGTTCCGAAATTGTTGAGAACATCTGCAATATAGCACGGCGACTAGAGCTTAAGCTGATCGTTGAAGGGGTGGAAACACAGGAGCAGGCAGATTACGTTCTGGCCCTCCATCCACAGGCGGTGGGGCAGGGGTGGCTCTTTGGTCGCCCAGTACCTGCTTGGGGCTTGCCACAGGTCGTCCCGAGCGTTTGACGACGAGATACAGCAATTTTAAGTTGACTATTTTAATCATATATAACAGTAAGAATTAAGGCTGCTGTAACAAGCTTGCTATTGGATTTTGTAGTCGGCCCCCTGCCGGACCGATGCGATGAAATTTGTGCGTTTCGAATGAGTTTCGATTGATGTGGAATGTGCAACGCCTTTTCCAAAACCATGCGCGGGAATTGAACCGCTTTTTCCGGCGTAGAGGTCATAATGCAGAAACGGCTGCAGATCTGACGCAGGACACCTTCGTTCGGGTTATGTCGGCGACCTCATCCGGGTCATCGGGCAAGGATAACAATCCTCGTGCCTATCTCCACCAGATCGCGCGCAATCTCTCCATCGACCTTTATAGGCGTGAGCGTATTGTCGAATATGTCAATATGCCCGACGAGGAATGGCACCGCGTTGCCGATGCGACCCCGACGCCAGAGACAATCGTCTATGACAGGCAGCGCCTTATAATTATAGAAAAAGCGCTGCTTGAGCTGCCTGATCAGACACGCCGGGCTTTTGAGCTTCATCGTCTCGAAGAAAAGACGATTGCAGAGGTGGCGAACGAATTGGGGCTTTCCGTGTCGCGAACATGGACGCTGATCAAACGCGGCTACGTGCATTTGAGAGCGCGTTTGCTGGAGGTTTCTTCCAGCATATGAGGGAGAAAATTCTCGCTCTTCATTCGTTATAATCAATAAGACTTGTTTTATGAGAAGCTGTTTGGCTGTGTGAAACGGCTGAATAACGAGGATCGACACTGAATGGATGACAAACTATCGGAAAGCGAAAAGCTGTTCGAGGAAGCTCTGGATATTGTCATCCGTATTCAGGATGACCCGGACAATCCGGTCGCGCATGATCTTGTCAGTCGATGGCGTGCGCGTAGTCCCGAGCATGAAATAGCGTGGCGTGAGGCTATGGATATCTATGGCATGACTGGCAAGGTCATGAAGGATCAACGCCGTGCGAGCCGTGGCCAGAAGATGTCGCGTCGCTCGATTTTGACTGGCGGGGCGGCAGGACTGGCCGTTGTTGCTGGCACAGCGCTTTTCGGACCACAGCTCATTTTGCAGGCACAAGCCGATTATATGACTGCGTCCGCTCAATTGCAGGATGTTTCACTCTCAGATGGCAGCAAGGTAACTCTGGGTCCTGATAGTGCCATTCGCTTGAAATTCAATGCAAATGCCCGTCATGTCGAGCTGTTGGCAGGTATGGCTTTTTTCGACGTAAAGCCCGATCCCGCACGCCCGTTCAGTGTCGAAACCGGAAATCTGGTTGCGACGGCTTTGGGGACTGCCTTTGATATCAGCAGTGATGCCGGCTATCTCACAGTTTCCGTCGATCATGGGCTGGTTGCGATCAGGCCCACCGGTGCGCGCGACACGCTGACCCCACTTGGTGAGGGAGACTGGCTCACTTTCAATGAGCGAAACCATGATTTTGAGCGTGGCAATCGCGATATATCGCAAATCGCAGCTTGGCGTCAGGGTATCATCGTTGCTGAACGCGATACCATTTCCTCTGTCGTTGCACGCATTGCGCGCTGGCAGTCGGGTCGTGTGCTTCTCGCTCAACCAGGATTTGGGGCGCAGAGGATCAGTGGTGTTTTTGATCTCAATAATCCCGTTTCTGCACTTCAAGCGGTTGTCGAACCCTATGGTGGAAAGGTCCGCCATATATCGCGTTGGTTGACTGTCATCTCTTCAATTTGAGAATTACATTTTTTCCTGATTTTTTTGGTGAGGGGGAGAAAATCGCCCCGCTCCATTCGTTTTAAGCATCAGGGTCGGAAGTTAGCTGCTGCCATGCAACCGCCTTTTCACAAATTGATGGAGTGGTTGAGCGATGGGGCTTCGTGTCGGTAATAGTGTTGTGCGGCGGCTGGGAATGCGAGTTCTGACGGCCGCGCTTTTAGGGTCGACATGCATTTATGCCTTGTCACTTTCGGCGGCAACAAATTCTCAGGCACAGACCCAACGACAGGTTTCATTCAATATTCCCGCAGGTTCTCTGGCCTCGGCACTGGCAAGCTTTGGTCGCCAGGCCGGAATGCAGGTCACTTATCAGCCGCAAATTGCCGCTTCCAAGCAGGCCCCAGCTGTATCGGGAACGATGTCGCCACAAGATGCTTTGTCGCGCATTCTTTCGGGATCTGGTGTTTCCTATCGTTTCACCGGAAGCAATACGGTCGCACTTTCCGAACCAACTGCAGCCGTGCAAGCCCCTCTGGCAGCTGATGGCACAACCTTGCTTGATACGATCACCATTACGGGCGGAAGTGGTGCGGTGGCAGCCGATGCTCCATATTATACTGCTGCTCCGACATCTTATATTTCCTCGGAAACCATCGAGCGTTTTCGCGGTTCAAGCCCTGCCGATATCTTCCGTGGCACACCGGGTGTAATGTCCGGCGAGGCGCGCAATGGCGCAGGTTCAGTGGACGTCAACATTCGCGGCATGCAAGGCATGGGCCGAGTTGCGACCACCATCGATGGTGCTGAAAACAGTGTGACAGTCTATCAGGGTTATCAGGGCCTCTCAAACCGCTCCTATATTGATCCTGATCTGATTGCAGGCATCGATATCAACAAGGGGTCGGACGCTTCCTCACGCGGTATCG